>CAVVLC010000084.1:0-56476 GCA_963748885.1 uncultured Actinomycetota bacterium | reverse complement strand
AGACGATGCGATGACCCCGCGAAAGGGCGTCAACGCGCATATCGCGCACGACATGGCCAAGGTGGGCTGCTTCCGGGGATTTCGATCCGATCAAATTCCAGGCATCAGAAAATTGGCCGGGAAGCGCGCCGACGTGGCCGGTTATCGCCAGGCGCCGGAACCCAAGGCCGCCGCGATCCATCCTCGCGGCGTCTTGACCATCGTCATCGGCGCCGCCTCGCAAAGCAGCGCCGAATCGCAGGCGCTGAAACTCTGCAACGAGAATGACGCCAGGAAAGAGGGCGATGGCTCCTGTTATCTCTATGCCGAGGGAAACAAAGTCGTCCTGCCGCAACGACAGACGAGCCCGATCGCCAAGCCGTGAGAACGCTCGCCATTGCGGCAGGCCTAGCGCGCCAGCACGAAAGGCGCAATCAGCGTCGATCGCCTCGACGTCGACATGTCCAGCCACTTCATATTCCGAAGGCGTGCTTCGACCGACGCCCGAAACGAACATGTGATTGAGCCGGGGAAGCAGATGGCAGGCGACGTTGGCATGAGCCCTGTAGCGCCGACCGGAATCGGTCGAAATCCTCTGTCGTTACCTGGTAGTCGCGCCCGCCCTGCAGGATCAGCATCGGGATCGTCAGGCTGGCCGCCGTCCTCGGCGGGGTCATCGCCGTTGAGGTCGGCCCAGTAGGACAGCGGCGCGCCGAAGAATGGCGGCCCTTCGTCGCCGGGTCGAGCGGCGCGAACGCGGGCGGCCTCGAGCCTTCAGGCCTGCTTATCCGCTCGCGCGGCGGCATCGTCGATCGGACCGTGCAGCCCCGCGAGATATTCGACCTGCGCGACGGCAATGTCCGGCAAAGGCGGGCCGCGCCGGCGAGAATCACGATCTTCGCGACGAAGGATTGGCCGCGGCGATCCGGGGCGCCAGCATGCCGCCCAGGCTGTGCCCGATCACCGTGATCCGGCGGCGTCGATCTCCGGTCGGGTTTTCAAGAATTCGATCGCCGCAGGAAACATCGTCGAGGGTCTCCTCTTTCACGGTCAGGTTTTTCAGGCCGGCAAAAAACTCGGGATAGAGTTGGTGCGTTTGTCGTAACGCAGGACCGCGATGCCTCTTGTCGCGAGCCCGGTCGCCAGGTCGCGAAACGGGCGATTGGGCCGAGGTTTCGTCGCGGTCCTTGTGGGCCGGAGCCATGGACCAGGATCACGGCGGGCGCGCTTTCGACGCCGTTCGGCAGCGACAAGCGTTCCCAGGCAGCGGCTTCGGCTCGCCGCCTACGTTCACCTCCGAGTCTTTGTAATTATGTGGGTCGGCGTAAACCGGCGGTCGCCAGTTGGAAATGCTTGCTCTTCGTGAGGAACGATGAAGAACCCGACGATCTCATTCTTCCTGAGGGAGCGATCTTTCAGGTCGAGGGTCGCGCGCCAAATTTCATGGGAACGCGCACGACGGTGAAGCCCGCTTTCGCCTCGCTCCAGGGTTCGCCCACGCCGCTGCAAGGACCGAATTGCTTGATGAGCGAACTCCATATTTCGGCGAGCTTGGCGTCGGGCAGATCCGCGGCGATCTCGGCGCTCATGTGCTTCTGGACCGAAGCAAATTGTTCGGCGACGAGGTCGCGCGCGATCTCCGCGCCGATTTCCGTGGGGGATTCGCCTCCGCTTTCGGCTTTGGTCTCCATGGTGAGGCCTCCCCGTAAGAACGGCTGCCAGCATCGAGACGATAGCTCGGGTATTGGCTGCGTTTCGACATGGCTGACTCTCCAAACCCGGCGTAGTGAAAGGTGCGCCCTTTCGTTGTGTGCATGATCGGGATGCTTGTGCTGCTCCCCCGGGAACAGCGGTCAGGGATGGATTGCACTAGTCTGTCCTCACGTCATCGAGGAACTGTTCTCGACGAAAATCGAAGGGGCGCGAAAATGATCTTCTCTTTTCGCATAGCCGCTGCGGGATTTGCTTTTTTGGCCGCGATCGCGGCGGAGCCGTTCACGCTGAGGAAAGCCGCGTCACGCCCCAGGCGCGGTGGATCGCGCATGAACTCAATTCCATGGGAGTCGAGACGAAATGGATCGCTGGCGCGCATATCGACTGGAAAACCGGCCTACCCGATGGGGCAGCGGAAAGACTTCCGGGCCGCCACACGCATTGTAGCGAATTCGTCGCGGCCGCCGCCGAAAGGCTCGGGATTTACATTCTCCGGCCGCCGGGACATGGGCAGTCTTGCTCGCGAACGCGCAAAACGAATGGCTCGCCGCGGAGGGTCGCGCAGAAGGCTGGCGTCCACTCGACGGTCCAGCGGAAGCGCAGGACGCCGCCAACAGGGGCCTGCTGGTCGTCGCGAGCTACCATAATCATCGTGACGACAAGCCCGGTCACATCGCGATTGTTCGCCCCGGCGACGAGAGCGCCGAAAAAATAAACGCGAAGGCCCGGACGTCATTCAAGCCGCGACCGTCAACAGGCCTCGATCAGCGTCAAGGCGGGTTTTGCCGGGCACGTCTTCGCCTGGAACGATAACGAGATCGACTATTATGCCCACGCCGTCAAAATTCGAGAACACAGTTCCTATCAGTAGGAGTACACGGCGAGACGATCGGCGCAGCTCTTGGGCGGCTGAAAAAGGGCGCGGAACACCATGGGCCTCAGCGCCGTTTACTCGAGGCAGGTACGTTCCAATTTTTCCGAGCACTGACGAGGAATAGAATGCCGAATGGAGCTGGGCCTTTGAACGAGCCGGCATCGCCGACCGCGAAATCCTTCGGTAAGCGGGCGCGTTTTCGAGACCGACATTCCCGGCCGGCTCGACCGGCTGCCGTGGGGCCGCTTCCACATGCTCGTGGTCGTCGCGCTCGGCATCACCTGGATCCTCGACGGGCTGGAGGTGACGCTGGCCGGCTCGGTCGCCGGCGCGCTGAAGGCGAGCCCGGCGCTGCAGCTTTACCGACGCCCAGGCGGGGCTCGCCGGCAGCGCCTATCTGCTCGGCGCGGTGGTCGGCGCGCTCGTGTTCGGCTGGCTGACCGACCGGCTCGGCCGCAAGAAGCTGTTTTTCATCACCATCGTGGTCTATCTGACGGCGACGGCGCTCACCGGCGCTCTCCTGGAACGCCGGCGAGCTTCTTCCTGTTCCGCTTTCTGACCGGCGCCGGCATCGGCGGCGAATACGCCGCCGTCAACTCGACCATCCAGGAGCTCGTCCCGGCGCGCTATCGCGGCTTCACCGACCTCGTCATCAACGGCAGTTTCTGGGTCGGCGCGGCGCTCGGCGCGCTGGTCGCCGTCGTGCTGCTCAACCCCGCCTGTTCGACCCCGACCTCGGCTGGCGGCTGGCCTTCGTCATCGGCGCGGCGCTCGGCGCTCGTCGTGTTCTTCTGCGGATGTGGATCCCGGAAAGCCCGCGCTGGCTGGTGATCCACGGCCGCGAGACCGAGGCGGAGGCGGTGGTCGCCGGAATCGAGGCGCGCTTTCGCGCGCGCCGGCGCCGACTGCCGCCGGTCGCCGACGGCGCCGCGTTCGCGGCTGCGCACCCGCGACCACACCCCGCTGCCGGATGTCGTCGACGCTCTGTTCCGACGCTACCGCGCAGCGCACCTGGTCGGCCTCGACGCTGATGGCGGCGCAGGCGTTCTTCTACAACGCGATCTTCTTCACCTACGCGCTGGTGCTGACCAAGTTCTACGGCGTCGCGTCGGACCGACGTCGGCTGGTACATCCTGCCGTTCGCGCTCGGCAATTTCCTCGGGCCGCTGCTGCTCGGGCGGCTGTTCGACACGCTCGGCCGCCGGCCATGATCGCGCTCACCTATGCGCTTGTCCGGCATCCTGCTGGTCGCTGCGGCGTGCTGTTCGCGCATGGCCTGCTCGACGGCGGCGACGCAGACGCTCGGCTGGACGGTCGTCTTCTTCTTCGCCTCGGCCGCCGCCAGCGCCGCCTATCTCACCGTCGGCGAAAGCTTCCCGCTCGAGGTGCGCGCGCTGGCGATCGCCATCTTCTACGCCGTCGGCACCGGCGTCGGCGGCGTCGCCGGCGCCGTTCATGTTCGGCCGTCTGATCGACAGCGGCTCGCAGGAGAGCGTGTTCGACGGCTACGCGTTCGCGGCGGCGCTGATGCTCGTCGCCGCCTTCGTCGCCGCCCGCTTCGCCGTCGCCGCCGAGCGGCGCTCGCTGGAGGACGTCGCGCCGCCGCTGTCGGCAGAGGCCTAGCGCACGCTGCTGTGGACGCGGTCGCTGACCGCCTTGGTTCGGCCAGGTCGACACGTGAAAACGAGCTGCTCTACGACCAGCCGCGCTCAGCGAGCGCGGCTAGCGTAGGGGTCGAAGCCGTCGCGCAGTAGCGCGCCCTGGGCCAGATACGAGTAGGTATCGCGGCTGAAGACGGGGACCGAAAGGAGCAACGGCGCCAGCCAGAAGCCGGTGGTCGCCCTCATCGTGAACTCGGTGGGTGCGTTAGGGCCGGGGCCGGCGAGGACGCGGCGGCCCAGTGCCAGCCATGCGACCAGCATCACACCCACACCGGCCCACAACACAATCGACGACAGCACCAACCCGTGGCCGAAGCGCAGCCACGACAGGTGGAGATATTCGAGCAGCGGGTCGTGCGGCTTGGTGCTGCCCGCGCCCAGCCCGCCCGTCGTGATCAGCACGGCGCCGAAGAAGCCCAGTCGTGCCGGGCCGGCCTCCGCCGCGGTGGCGAACCTGCGCAACTGCGAAAGATGCTGGGCGAAAGACTCTTTCGTCGAGGCGGAGGCGGTTTCCGGTTGGCGGGTCGGCGTGGTCATCGGTGTCAGGCGGATCGGTTCGTGGCCGTCTTGGCCAGTTCGGACAGCCCCGTTTTGGCCGCTGCGTCGATCGGCGCGGCTGCCAGTGTGGTCATGGCCCGCTGGGTGAGCGTGGCGATGCGGTTCTCGGCGGCGGCCAGGGCGCCCACCGATTCGATGACGTTGCGCAGTTCGCCCACCTGGGCGTCCGTCAAAGCAGTGCCGATCGAGGTGCGTAACAGGTTGGCCGCCAAGGGATCCGATTTGTCAGCCAATTCCATCGCCTCGGCAACCAACACGGTGCGCTTGCCGGACCGCAGGTCGTCGCCGGACGGCTTTCCCGTCACCGCCGGGTCCCCGAACACGCCGAGCACGTCGTCACGTAGCTGGAATGCCACACCCAGGTCGACCCCGAACCGGCCGAAGATAGCGTCGATGTCGGGCCGGTCGGCGGCCGCGGCCAGCCCCAGCTGTAGTGGTCGCGTCACCGTGTAGCAGGCGGTCTTGAAGGTGGCGACGGACAGCGCGGAGGCAATCGACTCCGCGGCGCTGGCCTCGGCGACGATGTCGAGGTACTGGCCGCCCAGCACCTCGGTGCGGATATCGGCCCAAACCCGCTGTACCCGACGCTGGGCGTCGGGCGGCAGGTCCGCCCGCGACACCATGTCGTCGGCCCAGGCATGTGCCAAGTCGCCGGCGAGGATGGCTGCCGATATGCCGAACTGATCCGCCGACCCCCGCCAGTTCCGGTCGCGATGCAGCGCCGCGAAGTGCACGTGGGCCGTCGGCTTGCCGCGGCGCGTCGAGGACTCGTCGATCACGTCGTCGTGCACGAGCGCGAAGGCGTGCAGCAGTTCCAGCGCGGAGAATAGCTGCAGCACACCGGGATCGGGATCCCCGGTTGCCACCGCGCGCCAGCCCCAGTAGGCGAAGGCCGGCCGCAGTCGCTTGCCGCCGGACAGGACGAAGTCTTCGAGTCCGGCGATCAAAACGTTGAACTCGCTGCCTTCAGCGCCAGCTATGTAGGCCGCCTCGTCGCGGCGGTCGTGCAAATACCGGCGCAGTCGGTCGGTGATGGCGCTGGCTAACTCGACGGTTGCCGCTGCTTCGACGCTCAGCGCGGCGCCCCTTTCTCGCTCGGCGTGTCGCCTCTTCTTCGGGAGGCCCGACAAGTGTATTCGCCACCGCCACGATGCGGTTCGCCGTGGCGATCCAAGTTGCTCCAAGTTGCTGGGGCCCGCTCACTGTTCCCCCGCCAGCGGGTGGTACCCCCACGCCTAAGCTGGCGTGGTACCTGGGTCAGCCGGCCCGCCCCTGAGGAGAAGGAGCCGCGTGACCCTCAACACCATCGCGCTCGAACTGGTGCCGCCCAACTGCGACGGCGGGCCGGAGAAGGCCGCCCGAAGATGCGCGCAAAGTGGTGCAGTACTCCGCCGAATCCGGGCTTGACGGGCGGATCCGGCACGTGATGATTCCGGGGATGATCGCAGAGGAGGACGATCGGCCCGTCCCGATGCAGCCGAAGCTGGATGTGCTGGATTTCTGGTCGATCATCAAACCGGAGTTGCCGGGCTTGAACGGCTTGTGCACTCAGGTCACCGCGTTCATGGACGAGGCTGCCCTGGGCAACCGGCTCGCCGACCTGACCGCCGCCGGGATGGACGGTGTGGTTTTCGTCGGCGTGCCGCGCACCATGAACGACGGTGAGGGTTCCGGCGTCGCACCGACCGATGCCCTGTCGATCTACAGCGAGCTGGTGGCCAACCGAGGTGTCATCGTGATCCCCACTCGTGACGGTGAGCAAGGCCGGCTGAATTTCAAGTGCAATCAGGGCGCGACTTACGGCATGACCCAGTTGTTGTATTCCGGGGCAATCGTGGACTTCCTTTCCGACTTCGCCAAGAACACCGATCATCGGCCCGAAATCCTGCTGTCTTTTGGCTTCGTGCCCAAGATCGAGAGCCGCGTCGGGCTGATCAACTGGCTAATCCAGGACCCGGGAAACGCCGCGGTGGCTGATGAGCAGGCGTTCGTCAAAAGGTTGGCCGGCAGCGAACCCGCCCAGAAGCGGCAGCGCATGGTCGACCTCTACCAGCGCGTGATCGACGGTGTCGTCGATCTGGGATTTCCGCTGAGCATCCATCTCGAGGCGACATATGGCGTTTCCGGGCCGGCTTTCGAGACTTTCGCAGCGATGCTTGCCTACTGGTCACCCACGCAGCAGGTCCGGGGCTAGCTGTGGGATTGCTCGCGGGGCGCGGTGATCCGCTCCGAGCGGTCCCGGCTGATCCAGGCGAGCAGCGCCACCACGCCGGCGGCCGCTAACGACCCGATACCCAGCCAGATCCCAGCCCCGGTAAAGGACCGGGTATTGGGATCGGTGTAGCGAGCCTGGGCGGTCATGGTGCTGACGACGCCCGGTTTGAGCTTCCACTGAACAGCGTCGGGCTCGATGCGGTCACCGTTGGTGGAGGTAACGGGGCCGGGGAAGGAGATGGTCAACTCGACGTCGGCTTCGGGATCGGTCAGTGAAGTCAGATCCACCCGGCCTTCCAGTATCACCACGTTGCCGTTTCGGCGCAGCGACAAACTCACTCCGGCGGCGTCGGAATTCATGTGGGCCAGCTGCGGCAACTCGGAGAAGGTCAGATCGGAAAACACCGCTTGCGACCCGACGTAGCCGTCGCTGTCGTAGTTCGAGATCGCCACTTTCTGGCTGAACGGCAAATTGGCGTCCAGCTGCGGGCCGGTGTCCTTGGAAGTTTTCGGTTTCGCCGCGGCGATGATCTCGCCGGAGACCAGGTCATCGGGCGAGATGGTGAGCGAGGCTCTCACCCGCAGGCATCCGGTGGCCAGGGGAGCAAGAAGCAGCAGCATCGCCAGGGCCAGCACGCGGCGCCGCCGAGCGGCGGATCTCTTGGTAGATCCCTTGTCGATTCCCTTGGCGAGGAGCGGGGGCAAGCTGGCGCGCACCAGGTCATCGTGCCAGACCAGCGCGGCGCCTCGGCGAGCCGTCCTACAGCGGCGGGTCGTCCTAAAGGGGAAGGGCGCGGCCCAGGATCGCGAAGGCTCGCGGGTCGCCGGCGAAATGGTAGCGGCGGATGATGTCGTTGAAGCCCAGTCGCCGGTACAGCCGCCATGCCCGGTTGGACTCACCGTTGGTTTCTGGCGTGGAGAGTAGGACGTTCCGCTCGCCGCGACCGGCGAGCAGCCGGCGTGCCAATGCCTCGCCGATGCCGCGGCCCTGCGCGCGCGGGTGGATGTGTAATTCGGTCAGCTCGAAATAGCTGGTCATCAGCGCGGTGATTTCCTGCGGTGGCAGGCCGCCGCGTTGCAAGCCCAGCACAACCTGCTGCTGCCACCACTGACCGGGCGCCCCGGGGTAGCCGTAGGCCACGCCGAGCAGTGGCGCGTCGCTGAGTTTGGCCGCCGACGGCGTATTCGCGTCGGGAGGGTTCACGGCTCCCTCGGCCCCCTCAGGTGCCTCGGTTTCGTGGAGCTCTACGGCGCCCGCCGCCTGCCAGCCGGGCCGCCGGATGTGCTCCATCCACATGGCGGCGCGCTGATTCTCGGTACCGCGCGGGTAGCGCATCGCGTCGACATACACCCCCAGGGCGTCCTTGAGACGGCGCTGCATTTCGCTCGGCGGCAGATCGATGAGGAATATCGCCAACTCGCGGTGTCCTCCTCGCTCCTCGCAATGCTTCGGGCAGTGATTCGGTGGGCTGTTTCTATCGCCATTATCAGGCGCGTAGGCCGACGATCGACGAGTGGTTGCGTCAACCGCGCCCGCTTGCATCAGCGTTTCGAAACCCACCGCGGTTAGCGGGCCGCTTCGTCTCCCGGGCGCGCCTTGGATAGAATCGCCGTCGAACCAGTGGTACGGCGCAGATTGAGCTCGTATCATCTGAGTTAGTTGCTCTCACCATGGGCATCCGCGTGATATCGATAGTTACGTGTCAATTTGTCGGCAAGGAGGGACGAATGCCACTCTCCGATCATGAGCAGCGGATGCTCGATCAGATCGAGAGCGCTCTCTATGCCGAAGACCCCAAATTCGCCTCGAGTGTCCGCGGTGGAGGGTTCCGCGCGCCCACCGCACGGCGGCGGCTGCAGGGGGTCGCGCTGTTCGTCATCGGTCTGGGGATGCTGGTTTCCGGCGTAGCGTTCAAGGCCACCATGATCGGAAGCTTCCCGATCCTCAGCGTTTTCGGCTTCGTCGTGATGTTCGGCGGGGTGGTATTTGCCATCACCGGTCCGCGGATGTCGGGCAGGCCGGATCATTCCGGATCGGCGCCCGGGGCGTCGCGCCAGCGTCGTGGCAAGGGCCCGGGAGGCTCGTTCACCAGCCGCATGGAGGACCGGTTCCGCCGTCGCTTCGACGAGTAGGCGGAGCCGGACCTGACGGGGTAGCCAATGGCTGCCCCGTTTTTCGTGTCGTGCCCGGGGACGCGCGGGGAGGTACGGGGAAGCCCCCGGAGGCTCGGGGAGGCTCGGGAAGGGTCGGGGCCCAAATCGAGTCCCAATCGAGCCCCAATTGAGCCCACTGGGCCCGATTTAGGCCCCACTTCGCCCCACTTGGGCCACCGGAACTGAATTCACCCCCTTGAAATGGGGTTTTGCCGAGTCACCTGCAGGCTGCGCGGCGCCCCGAGGGGGCGCTACGGCGACCCGATGTGGAGGAACCGCCCGAAAACGCGATCTCGACACTCTGTAAATGGGCGTGAATGGGTTGATGTGGGGGATTGTGGGGTATGGTGGCCGAAGTGTTTTGGGAGTGTTTTTGGGCAGGTAGTCGGGTGAGCCAGACCGGGTCCGGGCGGGAGGTGAGCTGGTGTTTCTCGGCACCTACACGCCCAAACTCGACGACAAGGGGCGGCTCACGTTGCCCGCCAAATTCCGCGACGCGCTGGCAGGGGGGTTGATGGTCACCAAGAGCCAAGATCACAGCCTGGCCGTCTACCCGCGGGCGGAGTTCGAGCAGATGGCGCGCCGGGCGAGTAAGACGTCGCGCAGCAACCCCGAGGCCAGAGCGTTCCTGCGCAACCTCGCCGCCGGCGCCGACGAGCAACATCCCGACACGCAGGGCCGGATCACGTTGTCGGCCGACCACCGCCGCTACGCCAACCTTTCCAAGGATTGCGTGGTGACCGGTGCGGTGGATTACCTCGAGATCTGGGACGAGCAGGCCTGGCACGACTACCAACAGACCCACGAAGAGAACTTCTCCGCGGCCAGCGATGAAGCACTCGGCGACATCATCTGAGGCGCGCGCCCGTGCATCGTGGCCTCTGCCCGAACCGACCCTGGCGTACTTCCCCAACGCCAGGTTCGTTAGTTCGGACAGGGACCCGGGTGCAGGGGCTCGTCTCACCCGTCTCGCCAGGGCGGCCCGCCGGGGCTGTCGGGACACCCGGGGAGGTGTTGCGGTGGTTGACAATCCAGATGATTTCGGGCACCTTCCCGTCTTGCCGCAACGTTGCGCCGAGCTCCTAACCCCAGCACTGACGCGACACCACTCGGACGGCTCCGGGGCCGTCCTGGTCGACGCCACCATCGGCGCGGGCGGGCACGCGGAGCGGTTCCTGACCGAGTTGCCCCGCCTGCGGCTGATCGGACTCGACCGCGATCCGAACGCACTCGACATCGTCCGGACGCGGCTGGCGCGATTCGGCGACCGGGTCACGCTGGTGCACACCCGGTATGACGGCCTGGCCGCTGCGCTGGACGAATCCGGTTATGCCGCAGTGGAATCGGTGGACGGCGTGCTCTTCGACCTGGGTGTCTCGTCGATGCAGCTGGACCGCGCCGAGCGGGGATTCGCCTACGCCCGGGACGCGCCGCTGGACATGCGCATGGACCCGGGCACACCGCTGAGCGCGGCCGACATCGTCAACACTTATGACGAGGCCGCACTGGCCGATATCTTGCACCGCTACGGCGAAGAGAAGTTCGCGCGCCGCATCGCCGCGCATATCGTCCGGCAGCGTGCCCGTACCCCGTTCACCTCGACCGCCGAGCTGGTCGCCCTGCTCTACCAGGCGATTCCTGCTCCGGCCCGGCGCAGCGGCGGTCATCCGGCCAAGCGCACTTTCCAGGCACTGCGGATCGCGGTCAACGACGAGCTGAACTCGCTACGCAGTGCCTTGCCCGCCGCGCTGGAAGCGCTGACCTTGGCGGGGCGCATCGTGGTGCTGGCCTACCAATCGCTGGAGGACCGGATCGTCAAGCGCGCGTTCGCCGACGCGGTCGCTTCCCGGACGCCGGCGGGTCTGCCGGTCGAACTTCCCGGCCATGGGCCGAGATTTCGCTCGCTCACGCGCGGTGCCGAACGCGCCGATGCCACCGAGATCGAAAACAACCCGCGCAGCGCCTCGGTGCGCTTACGGGCGCTGCAAAGGGTCGAGCGTGACACCGAACAACAGGCAACCGGGAGGGGCGACCGATGAAGGCGACGTCCGAGACGCCGAAGCGCCGCGGCGGTGACCGCCGGGGCGCACGCGACGGCTCCACGCGCACCAGCGGGCGTGCGACGGCCGAACCGTCGTCGTCCCGCCGCACCCGAATCCGCGCTGGAAACGGCGCCGGTAAGAACGCCGCACGGAACTCCGCAACAAACTCGCCGGCCCGCGAGACCCGGGCGTCAAGGTCTGGACCGCAGACCAGCCCCATCGCCCGGCCGGTCGACAGGCCGGCCCGACCCCAGAGCACCAGCCAGGCCAAGGCCCGGGCTAAGGCGCGGAAAGCCAAGGCGCCCAGAGTTGTCCGGCCTCGGTTGAGTGAGCGTCTGGCCGTCCGGCTGGCATCGATCGACCTGCGGCCACGGACCATCGCCAGCAAGGTTCCGTTCGTCGTGCTCGTGATCGGTTCGCTGGGTGTCGGAATGGGCCTCACCTTGTGGTTGTCCACCGACTCCGCCGAGCGCTCCTATCAGCTGAGCGACGCCCGCGAGAAGACCCGGATGCTGGAGCAGCAGAAGGAGGCGCTGGAACGCGATGTGCGCGAGGCGGAGTCGGCGCCGGCGCTGGCCGAGGCGGCCCGCAAGCAAGGCATGATCCCGACCAGGGATACCGCCCACCTGGTCCAGGACCCGGCCGGTAACTGGGTGGTCGTCGGCACACCCAAGCCGGCCGACGGTGTGCCGCCGCCGCCGCTGAACACCAAGCTGCCCGAAGACGGTCTGCCGCCGCCTCCGATGCCTTCGCAACCGCCGGCGCTGCCCTCGGAGGTCCCGGTTCGGGTGACACCGGGCCTCGGTGATCAGCCCGCGCCGGCCAGGTCCGGACCGGAGGCGCTGCTGCGGGCCCCCGACGGCTCGACGACGTTGGGTGGCCAGCACCTGCCGCAGGCCGCTCCGCAGTTGCCCGGCACGCCCGGTGGCCAGCCGACCGGGCCGGTCGCGGGAGGGATGCCGATGCCGGGGCTGCCGGCTCCGGGGGGCAATCTGCATGGTCAGGGACCCGCAGAGGTGCCGGCTCCGGTCGGCGGACTGCCTGTTCCAGTGCCCGCACCAACATCAGGACCCGCCTCGATACATACCGACGTGCTGGTTCCGCCGCAAAACACGCCCCCGGCCCAGCGGTCCCAGGTCCCGACCGCCCCGCGGGATCCGATCATCGCACTCGTCCCGCAACCGGCGGCGGCGCCGCCGGCCCCCGCCGGCGGCGAGCAGTTCGGCCCGGTCACCGTCGCGGCCCCGGGTGGCCCACGGTGATGCGCCGCGACCACAAGCGGACGCGCCCGTCCCAGTCGAAGGGGTCGGCGCGCGGTCTGCGCAAGCCGCAGCAAGCCAACGACGTTCGGCAACCCAAGCGGTCCCGGAAGGCGCAAAAGGTGAAGGACATTCGTGAACCGGGTAAGTTCGCAAAAGCCAGAGACGCCAAGAGGTCCCGCGCGGCGGTGCCCGCAACCGCGGTCCCGGCGGGTCACTCAGCTCGCGACAGGCGTACCCGGGAACTGGTGGAAGTGGCTACGCGCGGTGGGTCATTCGTTTTCCGGCACCGAGCCGGCAACGCGGTCATCTTCGCGTTGCTGGTGGTGGCGGCGGCGCAGCTGTTCGTCCTGCAGGTGACAGATGCCCCACCCTCCGCGCCCAAGCCGCCGGACAACTGAAGGTCACCGACGTCACAAAAGCAGTCCGCGGCAGCATCGTCGACCGCAGAAACGAGCAGCTGGCGTTCACCATCGAATCGCGCGCACTGACTTTCCAGCCGAAGCGGATCCGCGCTCAGTTGGAGGAGGCCAAGAAAAAGAATTCGACCGCCCCTGACCCCGACCAGCGGCTGCGCGACATCGCCAAAGAGGTGGCGGGCCGGCTGAACAACAAGCCGGACTACGCGACCGTGCTGAAGAAATTGGAAAGCGGCGACAATTTCGCCTATCTGGCGCGCGCCGTCGATCCCGCTGTAGCCGAGGCGATCTCGGCGAAGTATCCAGAGGTCGGCTCCGAGCGCCAAGACCTGCGCCAGTACCCGGGCGGATCGCTCGCGGCCAACATCGTCGGCGGCATCGACTGGGATGGCCACGGGCTGCTCGGCCTGGAGGACTCACTGGACGGCCAGTTGTCCGGAGCCGACGGTTCGGTCACCTACGACCGCGGGTCCGACGGCGTGGCGATCCCCGGCAGCTACCGCAACCGGCATCGGGCGGTCAACGGTTCGACCGTGCAGCTCACCATTGACGACGACATCCAGTTCTACGTGCAGCAGCAGGTGCAGCAGGCGAAGAACCTGTCTGGCGCACACAATGTTTCGGCCGTCGTCCTCGATGCCAAGACCGGCGAGGTGCTGGCCATGGCTAACGACAACACCTTCGACCCGTCGCAGGACATCGGGCGCCAGGGCGACAGGCAACTGGGCAACCTGGCGGTGTCTTCGCCGTTCGAGCCCGGCTCGGTGAACAAGGTCGTCGCCGCGTCCTCGGTGATCGAATACGGGCTGAGCAACCCCAATGAGGTGTTGCAGGTACCCGGCTCGATCCAAATGGGCGACGCCACCGTGCACGACGCCTGGCAACACGGGGTAATGCCCTTAACCACCACCGGCGTGTTCGGAAAGTCGTCCAACGTAGGCACGCTGATGCTGTCCCAGCGCGTCGGCCCGGAGCGCTATTACGACATGATGCGCAAGTTCGGGCTGGGTCAGCGCACCAACGTCGGGCTGCCCGGGGAGAGCGCGGGCCTGGTGCCGCCGGTCGACCAGTGGTCTGGTAGCAGCTTCGCGAACCTGCCTATCGGCCAAGGCCTTTCGATGACGCTGCTGCAGATGACGGGCATGTACCAGGCCATCGCCAACGACGGGCTGCGGATTCCGCCGCGGATCATCAAGGCCACCATCGGACCCGACGGCAGCCGGACCGAGGAACCGCGTCCGGAAGGCGTTCGGGTGGTCTCGTCGGAGACCGCGCAGACCGTGCGGCAGATGCTGCGCGCCGTCGTGCAGCAGGACCCGATGGGCTACCAGCAGGGCACCGGGCCCGCAGCCTCGGTGCCCGGCTACCAGATGACCGGCAAGACCGGCACCGCGCAGCAGATCAATCCCGCCTGTGGCTGCTACTTCGACAACGTCTACTGGATCACGTTTGCCGGGATGGCCACCGCCGACAACCCCCGCTATGTGATCGGCATCATGATCGACAACCCGGAGCGCAACTCCGACGGCACGCCGGGGCACTCAGCGGCCCCGCTGTTCCACAACATCGCGGGCTGGCTGATGCAGCGCGAGAACGTCCCGCTGTCGCCCGACCCGGGACCCCCGCTGACCTTGCAGGCTGTCTAGCGGCGGTGGCTGATCCAGTGGGCCATCGGCCAACACGTCGGCCAGATCGCGGCCGTTGATCAGCCGCATACTCACGAACAGGCGACCATCGATCTCCCCGTAGTCATAGATCGGGACCACATGCGGAGTGTCCAGTCGTGCCGCCGCGTGGGCTTCGCGGCGGAAGCGCCGCTGAAAGTCGTCGGCCTCCGACAGATGCGCGGGCAGGACCTTGATGGCCACGACCCGATGGGTGCCGGTGTCATGGGGCCCGCCACACCTCGCCCATGCCGCCGCGGCCCAGCAACTCGACCAAGCAATAGCGACCGAACGGCGTTCCGTCCCCATCGGCGTGCCCTGCCACGGTCAGCGTGCTAGCGATGGGTGATGCCATGCGGGGGCGCTCGGCCACAACGCCAACGGCTAATCGCACGTCACGATGCAGGTGTGTGTCTAGGTAGGGTTGCATGGCCGATCATGGCTTTCACCCGGCGTCAAGCATCGGAGGGAGGTGTCCGGGGTGTTGCCCACTGGGCTTAGTCCCAGCCACGGCGCGGGCGTGCGGCTCCCTGCGCTCGCGGCGCACGTTGGTGCGGTCCTGGCCGACAGCCCCGATCAGGCCCCAGATCAGGCCGGGATCGTCCCGGACATACCGGTTACCGGTGTGACGTTGCGTGCCCAGGATGTGCTGCCCGGCGACCTGTTCGCCGCGCTGCCCGGCTCCACCACCCACGGCGCCCGATACGCCGGCGACGCGATCCGGCGCGGTGCCGTCGCGGTGCTCACCGACGGTGCCGGGGTCGCCGAGATGGGCGCTCAGCCAGGCACGGTGCCGACCCTGGTGCACCCCGCACCCCGCAGCGTGCTCGGCGGCCTGGCCGCGACGGTCTACGGACGCCCGTCCGACCAGGTAACGGTCGTTGGGATCACCGGGACGTCCGGCAAGACCACCACGACCTACATGGTCGAGGCCGGCCTGCGGGCGGGCGGGCGAACGGCCGGGCTGATCGGCACCATCGGCATCCGGATCGACGGCGCCGACATCCCCAGCGCACTGACCACTCCGGAGGCCCCCGCGCTGCAGGCGATGCTCGCGGCGATGGCCGAACGCGGGGTGGACACCGTGGTCATGGAGGTGTCCAGCCATGCGCTGACCCTGGGCCGGGTGGACGGAACACATTTCGCGGTGGGCGGTTTCACCAATTTGTCGCGCGACCACCTCGACTTTCACCCCAGCATGGCCGACTACTTCCGGGCCAAGGCGGCCTTGTTCGACCCGGCATCGCCACTGCGTGCCCACACGGTGGTGGTGTGCACCGACGACGACGCCGGGCGCAAGATGGCAACCCTGGCCGGTGACGCGATCACCGTCAGTGCGTCGCAAGAACCCGCCCAGCCCGCAGACTGGCGCGCCATCGATCTGGTGCCGATGGGAGCCGGCGGACAGGAATTCACCGTCGTCGACCCCGCCGGCGTGCAGCACCGGGTCGGCATCCCACTACCCGGCCGCTACAACGTCACTAATTGTCTTGTCGCACTGGCGATTCTGGACGCAGTGGGGGTTTCACCGGAACAGGCGTCGCCGGGATTGCAGGAAACCCGGGTCCCGGGGCGGCTGGAGCAAATCGACCGCGGCCAGGATTTTCTCGCGCTGGTCGATTATGCGCACAAGCCGGAAGCGCTGCGGGCCGTGCTGACCACCCTGCGGCACCCGGACCGCCGGCTGGCGGTGGTGTTCGGCGCAGGCGGCGACCGCGACCCGGGCAAGCGAGCGCCGATGGGTCGGATCGCCGCCGAGCTGGCCGACCTGGTGGTCGTCACCGACGACAACCCGCGCAGTGAGGACCCGGCGTCAATCCGTCGCGAGATCCTGGCCGGCGCCGCCGAACCCGGCGGTGCGACGCCGGTGATCGAAATCGGCGACCGGCGCGAGGCGATCGAACACGCGGTCGCCTGGGCAAGGCCGGGCGATGTGCTTGTGATCGCGGGCAAGGGCCATGAAACCGGGCAGCGCACCGGCGGGCACACCCGCCCATTCGACGACCGGGTGGAGTTGGCCCAGGCGTTGGAGGCCTTAAAGGCCCTGGGGGCCAGCCCATGATCGATCTGACCATTGCCCAGGTCGCCGAGATCGTCGGTGGCACGCTGGCCGATATCTCGCCCGAGGCCGCCGGCGAACTACACATAACCGGGACCGTCGAGTTCGACTCGCGGGCCATCGGGCCGGGTGGGCTATTCCTGGCGCTGCCGGGCGCGCGTTCCGACGGGCATGACCACGCGGCGTCGGCGGTAGCGGCCGGCGCGGTCGCCGTGCTGGCGGCCCGGCCGGTCGGGGTCCCAGCCATCGTGGTTTCCCCCGAACCGCGGTACAGCCGCGCTGGGGTGCTCGAGCATGACGCCGACGGGTCCGGCGCGGCCGTGCTGGCCGCGCTGGCCAAGCTGGCTAAGGCGGTGGCCGCGGAGCTGCTGGCGGGCGGGCTGACCGTCATCGGGATTACCGGCTCGTCGGGAAAGACCTCAACCAAAGACTTGGTGGCCGCCGTGCTCAAGCCGCTCGGCGAGGTGGTGGCCCCGCCGGGGTCGTTCAACAACGAGCTGGGCCATCCCTGGACCGTGTTGCGCGCGACGCGGCGCACCGACTACTTAATTCTGGAGATGTCGGCCCGCCACCCCGGCAACATCGCGGAGCTGGCGGCGATCGCCCCGCCGGCAATCGGGGTGGTCCTCAACGTCGGCACCGCGCATCTGGGTGAGTTCGGCTCCCGGGAGGCCATCGCACGGACCAAAGCTGAACTGCCGCGTTCTGTTCCACCCTCAGGGGTGGTCATCCTCAACGTCGATGACTCGGCGGTGGCGGCGATGGCCGAGGTGACCAAGGAGACAGGGGCCCGGGTGGTCCGGGTCAGCCGTGGTGATTCGGCATCCCCGCCCGCCTCGACCGCCCCGACCTCCCCAGACGTGTGGGCCGGTCCGGTGTCGCTGGACCAACTGGCCCGGCCGCGGTTCACTATGCACACGAAAAGCGGCGAAGCAGAGGTGCAACTGGGCGTTTATGGCGACCATCAGGTCGCCAACGCGCTGTGCGCGGGTGCCGTCGCGCTGGAATGCGGCGCCGGCGTCGAGCAGGTGGCAGCCGCGCTGGCCCAAGCGGGGCCGGTGTCGCGGCACCGGATGCAGGTGACCACCCGCGCCGACGGAGTGACGGTGATCGACGACGCCTACAACGCCAACCCCGACTCGATGCGCGCCGGTCTGCAGGCGCTGGCCTGGATAGCCCATGGCGGCGAGCGGCGCAGTTGGGCGGTGCTGGGGGAGATGGCCGAGCTTGGCGATGATGCGATAACCGAGCATGACCGCATCGGCCGGCTGGCGGTGCGCTTAGATGTGTCTCGACTCGTTGTCGTGGGAATGGGGAGGTCGATGAGCGCCATGCACCACGGAGCCGTCATGGAGGGCTCGTGGGGCTCGGAAACTGGCCCAGGGGCTGATAGAGGGGCCATCAACGTCGTCGACGCCGAAGCCGCCCTGGCATTGTTGCGGGCCGAAGTGCAGCCCGGAGACGTGGTCCTGGTCAAGGCGTCGAATGCGGCCGGCCTGGGGGCGCTGGCCGACGCGCTGGCCGCTGAGGACACAGAAGGCACCGGAGCGGGCACAACCAACGGGGTTCGCCCATGAGACAGATCCTCGTAGCCGTCGCCGTCGCGCTGGCCGTGTCGATCCTGTTGACCCCGGCGCTGATTCAGCTGTTCACCAAGCAGGGATTCGGCCATCAAATCCGTGAGGACGGCCCGCCCAGCCACCACACCAAACGCGGCACGCCGTCGATGGGTGGGGTGGCGATCCTGGCCGGGATCTGGGCGGGCTACCTGGGCACTCACCTGGCCGGGCTGGCGTTCGACGGCGAAGGCATGTCCGCGTCGGGGTTATTGGTGCTGGGTCTGGCCACGGCGCTGGGCGGTGTCGGATTCGTCGACGACCTGATCAAGATCCGCAGGTCGCGCAACCTCGGCTTGAACAAGACGGCCAAGACGGCCGGGCAGATCACCTCCGCGGTGCTGTTCGGCGTGCTGGTGCTGCAGTTCCGCAACGGCGCCGGCTTGACACCCGGCAGCGCCGATCTGTCCTATGTGCGTGAAATCGCCACCGTCACACTGGCTCCCGGACTGTTCGTGCTGTTCTGCGTGGTCATCGTCAGCGCCTGGTCGAACGCGGTCAACTTCACCGACGGCCTGGACGGGCTGGCGGCCGGGAGCATGGCGATGGTCACGGGCGCGTATGTGCTGATCACCTTCTGGCAATACCGCAACGCGTGCGTTACCGCGCCCGGCCTGGGCTGCTACAACGTGCGCGATCCGTTGGACCTGGCGCTCATTGCGGCCGCGACCGCCGGCGCCTGCATCGGCTTTTTGTGGTGGAATGCCGCGCCGGCCAAGATCTTCATGGGCGATACCGGGTCGCTGGCGCTGGGCGGAATCGTCGCGGGGTTGTCGGTTACCAGCCGCACCGAACTCCTCGCGGTGGTGCTCGGTGCGCTCTTCGTCGCTGAGATCACGTCAGTGGTGTTGCAGATCCTGGCCTTCCGCACCACCGGGCGCCGGGTGTTCCGGATGGCGCCGTTTCATCATCATTTCGAGTTGGCCGGCTGGGCCGAAACCACGGTGATCATTCGTTTTTGGCTGCTCACCGCGATCACCTGTGGCCTGGGCGTGGCCCTGTTCTACGGTGAGTGGCTAGCCGCGGTCGGCGCCTGACGTGCTCGAACCGCTCGCGTCGGGCACGCCCGTGCTGGTGGCCGGAGGCGGGGTCACAGGGCGGGCTGTCCTGGCGGCGCTGGTCCGATTCGGCGCGACGCCAACGCTCTGCGACGATGACCCGGCCGCCCTGCGCCGGTTCGCGGACAGCGGAGTGGCGACCGTGACTACTGCGATCGCGACGCAGCGGATCTCCGATTACCAACTGGTGGTTACCAGTCCCGGCTTTTCGCCGACGACGCCCGTGCTGGCGGCCGCGGCAGCGGCGGGTGTGCCCATCTGGGGCGATGTGGAGCTGGCCTGGCGGCTGGACGCTGCGGGGCAGTACGGGCCGCCACGCCGCTGGCTGGTGGTTACCGGCACCAACGGCAAGACGACGACGACGTCGATGCTGCACGCCATGTTGACCGCCGCGGACCGGCGCAGCCTGCTGTGCGGCAACATCGGCAGCCCGGTGCTGGACGTGCTGGGGGAGTCCGCCGAGCTGCTGGCCGTCGAGCTGTCCAGTTTCCAGCTGCATTGGGCACCGTCGCTGCGGCCCGAGGCGGGCGTGGTGCTCAACATCGCCGAAGACCATCTGGACTGGCATGCCACGATGGCCGAATACGCAGCGGACAAGGCCCGGGCGCTGGGTGGCCGGGTGGCGGTGGTCGGGCTGGACGACGACCGGGCGGCGGCGCTGCTGGATTCCGCGCCGGCGCCGGTGCGAGTCGGCTTCCGGCTCGGCGCGCCCGCCGTGGGCGAACTCGGGGTGCGTGACGGCCAGTTGGTGGATCGCGCATTCGCCGACGACCTGGTGCTGCTGCCGGCCGGGTCAATCCCGGTGCCGGGCCCCGTCGGGGTGCTCGACGCGCTGGCCGCCGCGGCGCTGGCCCGCAGCGTTGGGGTTCCGGCAGAAGCCATCGCGGCAGCGGTTGCGTCGTTTCGGGTGGGCCCGCATCGCGCCGAGGTGGTAGCCGTCGTCGACGGGATCAGGTACGTCGACGACTCCAAGGCCACCAACCCGCACGCCGCCGAGGCATCTGTGCTGGCGTATCCGCGGGTGGTCTGGGTGGCCGGCGGTCTGCTCAAGGGCGCATCGCTGGACGCGGAGGTCGCTCGAATGGCGTCGCGGCTGGTCGGCGCGGTGCTCATCGGCCGAGATCGCGCGGTGGTTGCCGAGGCGTTATCGCGACACGCGCCCGATGTCCCCGTCGTCCACGTTGTGACAGGCGAGGATGCTGGTATGCATGCGACTGCTGAGGCTTCTGTTGCCAAAGTGACAAAAGTTGATGACTCAGGCGAGGCCGTCGGCACTCGGGTGATGACCGCGGCGGTGGCCGCGGCCCGGGACCTGGCCAGCCCCGGTGACACCGTGCTGCTGGCACCGGCCGGCGCGTCGTTCGACCAATTCACCGGTTACGCCGAGCGAGGCGACGTGTTCGCGGCCGTCGTGCGCGCGGCGACCCGGTAGGCGGGTGTGGCTAACGCGATGACCCGGGTGCTACGCCGGGCCAAGAACCGAGGCGAGGCGAAGACGTCCGGGGGCGACCAGACGGAGGACGTCGAGGCGGTGACCGACGACGAGGCGGCCCCGGAGGCGCCGGAGACCCCTGCGGGCGCCAAGGCTTCCGCGGCTTGGGCCGTGCGGAGCCGGTTCGGCGCCTGGCTGGGCCGGCCCATGACCTCGTTTCACCTCATCATTGCCGTCGCCGGGTTGCTGACGACGCTCGGTCTGATCATGGTGCTCTCGGCCTCCGGCGTACGGTCCTACGGCGACGACGGATCGGCGTGGGTGATTTTCGGCAAACAGGTCTTATGGACGGTTGTCGGTCTAATGGCCGGCTATACCTCATTGCGGTTGTCGGTGCGATTCATCCGGCGGGTCGCGTTCTCCGCTTACCTGATCACCATCATCTTGCTGGTGCTGGTGCTCGTTCCGGGGATCGGCAACCTCGCCAACGGCTCGCGCAAGTGGTTTGTGGTCGCCGGCTTCTCGATGCAACCGTCCGAGTTGGCCAAGATCGCGTTCGCCATCTGGGGCGCGCATCTGCTGGCCGCCCGTCGCATGGAACGCGCGACGCTGCGCGAGATCCTGATTCCGTTGCTGCCGGCCGCCGTCATCGCACTGGGACTGATCGTCGCCCAGCCCGACCTCGGGCAGACGGTGTCGCTGGGCATCATCCTGTTGGCCCTGCTCTGGTACGCCGGGCTGCCGCTGCGGGTGTTCGGCTCGTCGCTGGCGGCGGTCTTCGTCGCGGGGGCAGTCCTGGCCATGTCCGCCGGCTACCGGTCAGACCGGGTGCGGTCGTGGCTTGACCCCGAGAACGACCCGCAGGACACGGGCTACCAGGCGAGGCAGGCCAAGTTCGCGCTGGCCCATGGCGGCGTCTTCGGCGACGGCCTGGGTCAGGGCACCGCCAAGTGGAACTACCTGCCCAATGCGCACAACGACTTCATCTTCGCGATCATCGGCGAGGAGCTTGGCTTTATCGGCGCATTCGGGCTCCTGGCGCTCTTCGGGCTGTTCGCATACACGGGGATGCGGATCGCGCGGCGGTCGGCCGACCCGTTCCTGCGGCTGCTGACCGCCACCACGACGATGTGGGTGCTCGGGCAGGCGTTTATCAACATCGGGTACGTGATCGGGGTGCTGCCGGTCACCGGCCTGCAGCTACCACTCATCTCTGCTGGCGGAACATCCACGGCTGCAACGCTTTTCATGATAGGTATCATGGCTAACGCGGCTCGCCATGAACCTGAGGCGGTGGCGGTGCTGCGGGCCGGGCGCGACGACAAGGTGAACCGGCTGCTGCGGTTGCCGCTGCCCGAGCCGTATCTGCCGAGCCGTATCGAGGCGTTTCGTGACCGCAAGCAGGCTCGTGCGCAACCCGCCAAACCAGCGTCACCGCGCAAACCGGCCCGCAACGTTGCACGGGAGCTCGACCGTCCGGAGCGTCCCCAGCGGCCCCAGCGGCCGGCAATCCCCCGAGCGGCTGATGGCCCGTCCCGTCGCTCAAGGCATCATGTATCTGGTCAGCGGGACGGGGGCCAGCGTCAGATACGGCGCGTTCGCGCATTGGAAGGTCAGCGTTACGGGTGAGCGGCACGATCAAGCAGCCGGCCGGCGGGCAGGGGACAAACCCCTCGCCCGCCGGTGCCGCATCGCCGGTCGGTTCTGCGCTGTCGGTCGTCCTGGCCGGCGGCGGTACCGCGGGCCATGTGGAGCCCGCGATGGCCGTCGCCGACGCGCTGTCCGCGCTGGATCCGCAGGTTCGGATCACCGCATTGGGCACCCGGCGAGGGCTGGAGACCAGGCTGGTGCCCGAGCGCGGCTACCACCTCGAGCTGATCACCCCGGTGCCGCTGCCGCGTAAGCCCAGCGGCGATCTGGCGCGGCTGCCGTCGCGCGTGTGGCGTGCCGTCCGAGAGACCCGATCTGTGCTCGATGTCGTCGACGCCGACGTCGTCATCGGTTTCGGTGGGTATGTGGCACTGCCGGCCTACCTTGCCGCGCGCGGATTCGGCCTGGGACTTTCCAGACGTTCCAGACGTTCCAGGCGCCGCGTCCCGGTGGTGATCCACGAGGCCAATGCCAGGGCCGGGATAGCGAACCGAGTCGGCGCGCGCACCGCCGCACGAATCCTGTCAGCGGTGCCCGATTCCGGGCTGAAACGCGCCGAGGTGGTCGGTGTCCCGGTCCGGGCGGCCATCACCGCGCTGGACCGCGCGGCGTTGCGCGCCGAGGCGCGGGCGCACTTCGGCTTCGCCGACGACGCGCGTGTGCTGCTGGTGTTCGGTGGTTCACAGGGCGCGGTCTCGTTGAACCGGGCGGTCTCGGGTGCTGCCGCCGACCTTGCCGCCGCCGGAGTTTCCGTGCTGCACGCCCATGGCCCGAAGAACGCCCTTGAGCTGCGCACACCCGAGCACGGTGATCCGCCGTACGTGGCGGTGCCCTACCTCGACCGGATGGATCTGGCGTATGCCGCCGCCGACCTGGTGATCTGCCGGTCCGGGGCGATGACGGTCGCCGAAGTGTCGGCTGTGGGCCTGCCGGCCATCTACGTGCCGCTGCCGATCGGCAACGGCGAGCAGCGGCTCAACGCGTTGCCGGTGGTCGACGCCGGCGGCGGCACGTTGGTCGCCGACGCCGCCCTGACGCCGGGTCTGGTGGCCCAGCAGGTGGCCGGGTTGCTCGCCGACCCACCGCGGCTGGCGGCAATGACCGCGGCGGCCGCGCGGGTGGGCCATCGGGATGCCGCGCGACAGGTGGCCCAGGCAGCGCTGGATATCGCACGAAGGGCGCACGCGGCGGGAGGACGGCGGTGAACCCCGATCAGTTGCCACCCGAGCTGCAGCGCGTGCATATGGTGGGCATCGGGGGAGCCGGAATGTCTGGGATCGCCCGCATCCTGCTGGACCGCGGCGGACAGGTGTCCGGGTCGGACGCCAAGGAGTCGCGCGGTGTGCACGCGCTGCGGGCGCGGGGCGCGCAGATCCGCATCGGACACGACGCGTCCTCGCTTGATCTGCTGCCTGGCGGACCCTCCGCCGTCATCACCACCCACGCGGCCATCCCCAAAACGAACCCCGAGCTCGTCGAAGCCAGGCGTCGCGGCATTCCGGTGATCCTGCGACCGGCCGTGCTGGCCAGGCTGATGCAGGGGCGCACCACGCTGATGGTCACCGGCACCCACGGCAAGACGACGACGACGTCGATGCTGATCGTGGCCCTGCAGCACTGCGGGCGAGACCCGTCCTTCGCGGTGGGCGGTGAGCTCGGGGAGGCCGGCACCAACGCCCACCACGGCAGCGGCGACTGCTTCGTCGCCGAGGCCGACGAAAGCGACGGCTCACTGCTCGAATACACACCCGACGTTGCGGTGGTCACCAACATCGAGTCAGATCACCTGGACTTCTATGGCAGTGCCGAGACGTACGTCGGGGTGTTCGACTCCTTCGTGGAGCGCCTGGCGCCCGGTGGAGCGCTGGTGGTGTGCACCGATGACCCCGGGGCGGCCGCGCTCGCCCAACGCACCGCCGAATTGGGGATCCGGGTGCTGCGCTACGGCTCTTCGGCTGATCAACAGCTTGCCGGGCGCCTGGTGTCGTGGGAGCAACACGGCACCGAAGCGGTCGCGCACATACAACTGGCGGGCGAACCGGTGCGGGCGATGCGGCTGTCGGTGCCCGGATGGCACATGGCGCTCAACGCTCTGGGCGCGCTGCTGGCGGCGGTCGAGATCGGCGCCCCGGTCGATGAGGTGCTGGACGGGTTGGCCAGCTTCGAAGGCGTGCGGCGCCGATTCGAACTGGTCGGAACCTCGGGCGTCGGCAATTCGTCGGTGCGGGTGTTCGACGACTACGCGCATCACCCGACGGAGATCAGCGCGACGCTGGCGGCGGTCAGCACGATACTCGCGCAGCAGAGCGGCGGCGGTCGCAGCATCGTGGTGTTTCAGCCCCATTTGTACTCGCGGACAAAGGCTTTCGCCGCCGAATTCGGCCACGCGCTCGATGCTGCCGACGAGGTGTTCGTGCTGGACGTGTATGGGGCACGGGAACAACCGCTGGCCGGCGTCAGCGGCGCCAGCGTCGCCGAGCATGTCAGCGCGCTGGTGCACTACATTCCGGACTTTTCGGCGGTCGCCGAGGAGGTGGCCGCGGCCGCCGGCCCGGGCGACGTCATCGTCACGATGGGTGCGGGCGACGTGACCATGCTGGCGCCCGAGATCGTGACCGCGCTACGCGCGCGGGCCAACCGCAGCGCACTCGGCCGGCCGGGGGTGCGCCCGTGACAGGGCCGAACGACGCCACACCCACCGATCTGGTGGGCCCAGAATCGCCGGACGACACTGCTGGCTCTCGAGCGATCGCCGAACCGATGGTCGCCGAACCCCAGGATGGCGAGCAGCCCGTGGACGAAGCCGACCTCGAGGGGCCGCGCCGACGGGCCCGCCGGGAGCGTGCCGAGCGCCGCGCGGCGGAGACGCGCGCCACCGCCATCGAGGAAGCCCGCCGCGAGGCCAAACGAAAGGCCCGCGGGCACCCCGTCGCTGAGCCCAAACCCGTTGCGCGGGGTGTGGTTCGGGGCCTGAAAATGCTGCTGGCGACGGTGTTGGTGGCCATCGTCGGGGTCGGGCTCGCGCTGGTTCTCTATTTCACCCCGGCGATGTCGGCGCGCGACATCGTCGTCACCGGGACCGCGGCGGTGACACGCGAGGAGGTCCTTGATGCGGCGCAGGTGCGGCCGGGCACGCCGCTATTGCAGATCAACACCGACCAGGTCGCCGACCGGGTCGCGGCGATCCGGCGGGTGGCCAGCGCGCGGGTGCAGCGTCAGTACCCGTCTGCGCTGCGGATCAGCATCGTGGAGCGCATCCCGTTGGTGGTCAAGGATTACCCTGACGGTCCGCACCTTTTTGACCGCGATGGTGTCGACTTCGCGACCGGTCCGCCGCCACCAGGGTTGACCTACATCGATGTCGACGACCCCGGGCCGAGCGACTCGGCGACCAAGGCGGCGCTGGCGGTGTTGCTCGCGCTGCGGCCCGAGGTCTTGGGTCAGGTGGGCCGGATTTCGGCCCCCTCGGTGTCTTCGATCACCCTCACGCTAGGCGACGGGCGGGTGGTGATCTGGGGGAGCACCGACCGGGCCGAAGAGAAGGCCGAGAAGCTGGCCGCGTTGTTGACGCAGCCCGGCAAGACCTACGACGTGTCCAGCCCGGACCTGCCGACCGTTAAGTAGGGGATCCCGAGCGTGAGGAACGCCCTGCTGCCGCATTTTCACAGCTAAATCCGGTCCATGAACCCCCAGAATCGGAAACTGCCCGAGTATTTTCCTCGATCTGAGCTTCTGCGGGCGCCGCTGCTGAATACTGTCTGGTGTGCAAATCGGGCTCAACTGATAGGGGCCGAAAATGTCGTCGTATGTGATCGCAACTCCCGACGTCTTGGCCGCGGTATCCGCGGACTTGACCGGGATCGGGTCGACGATCCGGGGGGCCACCGCAGACGCGGCGACTTCGACGACCCAGCTGGTACCCGCAGCCGAGGATGAGGTGTCGGCGGCTATCGCCGCGTTGTTCGGCAAGTACGGCGAGGAGTACAAGGCGCTGAGCGGGCAGGCGGCGGCGTTTCATGACCAATTTGTGCAGGCGTTGACCGCTGGTGCGCGCTCGTATGCGGCGGCCGAGGCGGCTAATACCTCGCCGCTGGCGGCACTGCTGGGCATTAACTTCTTTTCCCCGGTGGAGATGTTGACGGGTCGACCGCTGGTAGGCCCTGGTACCGACGGGGCGGCGGGCACCGGGCAGGCCGGCGGTCCCGGCGGGTGGGTGTTCGGCAATGGCGGCAACGGTGGCTCCGGGGTTGCCGGTGGGCAGGGTGGCGCCGGCGGGTCCGCTGCGCTGTTCGGGTCGGGCGGGTCCGGCGGCGCCGGTGGGGTCGCCCTGCCCGGCGGGGTCGGCGGTACCGGCGGGACCGGCGGTGCGGGTGGGATGCTGTTCGGCTCCGGCGGCTCCGGCGGCGCCGGCGGCGCGGGCACTGCCGGTGGGTTCGGTCAGGCCGGCGGGACCGGCGGGGTCGGCGGTACCGGTGGGCCCGGCATGGCGTTACTGGGCGGGGCCGGCGGGGACGGCGGTGCCGGCGGTGCGGGCGGCGCGGGCGGTGCGGGTAGCGCGGGCAGCACGGGCGTGGCCGGCAGTACTGGCTTTTCCGGTGGGATGGGCGGTGCTGGCGGGGCTGCTGGCGCCGATTCGGGGATGCTTGGGCACGGGGGCACCGGGGGCACCGGAGGTGCCGGCGGGGCTGGCGGCGACGGGGGTGCGGGCGTCAACAGTGACGGCGGCACCGGTGGCACGGGCGGCACGGGTGGCGCGCCTGGCGCTGGCGGCAGCGGCGGGCTCGGGGGCGGAGACGGCGCGGTGGGTACGGGCGGCGCCGGCGGGGTCGGCGGGACCGGCGGCCACGGCGACGCGGGCGCCGCAGGCAATAGCACAGTCGCGCCCACCATCGGCGGCACAGGCTTCAGCGGCGGCCAAGGGGGCCAAGGTGGCCAAGGTGGCGCGGCCCCGGTCGGCGGCGTCAACGGCCAGGGCGGCCACGGCGGCCTAGGCGGCACGGGCGGCTCCGGCGGTCAGGGCGGCAGCAACACCGACACCACTGTCAGTGGCGTCGGCGCCACTGGCGCCGCGGGTGGCCAGGGCGGTACCGGTGGCACAGCCGGCACAGCCGGCGCACCCGGCGCCGGCGCGGGCGCCGCGGGCGCCGCCGGTATCGGTGGAACCGGTGGAACCGGCGGGACCGGTGGCACCGGCGGCACCGGAGGTATCGGCGCCACCGGCCTCGCGGGTGACGACTCCAGCTTCCCGACGTCGTCGCCCACGGTCGGCTTCCAGGGTGGGCTGGGCGGCGCGGCCGGCGACGGGGGCGCGGGCGGCGCCAGCAATGGTGCCGGCACGGTCGGCGGGGCCGGCGGCAAGGGCGGCACCGGCGGCCAGGGCGGCATCGGCGGCACCGGCGGCAGCAATACCGGCACCACCAGCGCCGGCTCCAGCGGCGGCGGCCTGGGCGCCCAGGGTGGCCTGGGCGGCACAGGCGGCAAAGCCGGCGCCGGCGGTGCCGGGACCGATGGCGGCAGCAACGGTGCCGGCGGCATCGGCGGCACCGGTGGGACGGGTGGCACTGGCGGCGTGGGCGCCACCGGCACGGCGGGCGCCAGCTCAAATAACCCCCACGTCGGGCTGCGGGGTGGCCAGGGCGGTGCGGGTGGCGTCGGGGGCGCCGGGGGCGCCACCAATGGTGCCGGCTCGATCGGCGGGGCTGGCGGCATCGGCGGTAGCGGGGGCCAGGGCGGCATCGGCGGCGCCGGTGGCGACAATACGAATACCACCGCCACCGGCTCGCAGGGCGGCGGCCTGGGCGCGCAGGGCGGCCAGGGCGGCACCGGTGGCACCGCCGGTGCGGCGGGCGTCGGGACCGCCGGCGGCAGCAACGGCAGCGGCGGTACCGGCGGTATCGGCGGTACCGGCGGCAGTGGTGGTCAAGGCGCCACCGGTGTGGTGGGTAAGAGCACAACTAGCCCCGGCGTGGGTTCGCAGGGTGGCCAGGGCGGGCTCGGCGGCATCGGTGGCAACGGCGGCGCCAAGAACGGTGCCGGCTCGGTCGGCGGGGCCGGTGGCATCGGCGGTACCGGCGGCCAGGGCGGTACCGGCGGCCAGGGTGGCAGCTATAGCGGCACCACCAGCACCGGCGGCTCCGGCGGCGGTATGGGCGCCCAGGGTGGCTTTGGTGGCGTCGGTGGCACCGCCGGTGCGGCGGGCGTCGGGACCGATGGCGGCAGCAACGGTACCGGCGGCACGGGCGGCAAGGGCGGAATCGGTGGCAATGGCGGCCTCGGCGCCACCGGCGCCACAGGCCAAGCGGGTACGGACTCGACGACCGCGCCCAGCGTTGGGTCGCAGGGTGGCCAGGGCGGCGCGGGCGGCGGCGGTGGCTTCGGTGGCGCGAATAATGGTGCCGGCTCGGTCGGCGGGGCCGGTGGCGTCGGCGGTAACGGCGGCCAGGGCGGCCAGGGCGGCCAGGGCGGCAGCAATACCGGCGTCACCAGTTCAGGCGCCTCCGGCGTCAACGGCTTGGGTGCGCAGGGTGGCTTGGGCGGCACCGGTGGCACCGCCGGTGCGGCGGGCGTCGGGACCGCTGGCGGCGGCAGCGGTACGGCTGGCACGGGCGGCACAGGTGGGACGGGTGGGACCGGTGGCACCGGCGCCACCGGCAACACCGGCCAAGCGGGTTCGGACACAACGACCGCGCCCACTGGTGGGTTCCAGGGTGGCCAGGGCGGGGTGGGCGGCTCCGGGGGTAGCGGCGGCGCCAGCAACGGTGCCGGCTCGATCGGTGGGGCCGGCGGCAAGGGTGGCGCCGGCGGCCAGGGCGGCATCGGCGGCACCGGTGGCAGCAATACCGGCATAACCACCAACGGCGCCAGCGCCGGCGTGGGCGCCCAGGGCGGCAAGGGTGGCACTGGTGGCACCGCCGGGGCGGCGGGCTCCGGAACAAGCGGTGGCAGCAACGGTGCCGGTGGAACGGGCGGCACGGGTGGGACCGGAGGTGGCGGCGGCACCGGCGCCACCGGCCAGCAGGGTAGCAACTCGAGTTCGTTGCCCCAAGTTGGTTTTCAGGGTGGCCAGGGTGGGATCGGCGGCACCGGGGGTAACGGCGGCGCCACCAACGGTGCCGGCTCGATCGGTGGGTCCGGTGGCACCGGCGGCCAGGGCGGCCAGGGCGGCATCGGCGGCGTCGGTGGCGACAACACCAACCTCAGCAGCGGCGCGATGGGCGCCGCGGGTGGCACCGGTGGGACCGGTGGCAAAGCGGGGGCGGCGGGCGCCGGGACCGCTGGCGGGAGCAATGGCGTCGGCGGTACCGGCGGTACCGGCGGTACCGGCGGGACCGGCGGCGGCGGTGCCACCGGCACCCCGGCTAGCGCCAGCTCATCACCCGGCGGGGGTTCTATCGGTGGCCAGGGTGGGACGGGCGGATCCGGGGGTAGCGGTGGCGCTGCCAACGGTTCGGGCTCGGTCGTTGGCGCTGGCGGGCTTGGCGGTAACGGCGGTCAAGGCGGCATCGGTGGCCGCGGTGGTGACTACAGCGGCCCCACCACCAGCAGTGGCGCCTCCGGCGGCGCCCCCGGCGGGCAGGGCGGCCAGGGTGGCACCGGTGGCACCGCCGGGGCGGGCGGTACAGGCCTTACCACGGGTAACGGCGGGGTCGGCGGGGTCGGCGGGACCGGCGGCAACGGCGGCACCGCCGGCGACGGCAGCGCGGGGGGCAGCAGTAGCACTGCGCCCACTGCGGGGTCGCAGGGTGGCCAGGGCGGGACGGGCGGCACGGGCGGTAACGGCGGCGCCGCCACTGGTTCCGGCTCCGTCGGCGGGGCCGGCGGGCTCGGTGGTAACGGTGGTAGCGGCGGCCTCGGCGGCCTCGGCGGCACCAACACCGGCGACACCAGCGCCGCCTCAGCAAACGGCCTGGGCGCAGCGGGCGGCCAGGGCGGCACAGGTGGCACTGCCGGGGCGGCGGGCGCCGGGACGAGCGGTGGTAAAGCCGGCACCGGTGGCACCGGCGGCGGCGGCGGCACCGGCGGCAATGGCGGCGGCGGGGGCACCGGTGTTGCGGGTAGCAACGGTTCTCAGCCCGGTGTGGGTCATCAGGGTGGCCAGGGCGGGGCCGGCGGCGCCGGGGGTACCGGCGGCGCCAGCAGTGGTAAAGGCTCCTTCGGCGGCAACGGCGGCCTCGGCGGCAATGGCGGCACCGGCGGCGTCGGCGGAGTCGGCGGCAGCTACACGGGCGACAGCGGCGGCTTTGGCGCCCAAGGCGGCATCGGTGGCACCGGTGGCACCGGCGGTGCCGCCGGTAAGGCGGGTACCACCGGTGGAGGTACGACCGGCACCGTCGGCACGGGCGGCAACGGCGGCGTGGGCGGCCTGGGCGGGAATGGCGCCGCGGGTCCCGACGGGCCGGTTACCAAGCTCATGGGCGTCCCCGTCGGCGGCGGCGCCGGCGGCGGCGGCGGCGCTGGCGGCGACGGCGGCGCTGGCGGCTCCGGCGGTAGCGCCGATATTGGCGGCACAAACGGCAACGGCGGCATGGGCGGCGACGGCGGGACCGCCGGCGGTGGCGGCAACGGCTTCAGTTTCAACCCCTTCGCCGGCGCCAAGGGCGGCCCCGGCGGCATCGGCGGCGGCGGCGGCGCCGGTGGTGACGCCGGCAGCGGTGGTGGCGCCGCAGGCTTTGGCGGCCAGGGTGGTAACGGCAACACCGGCGGCAACGGCGGCGACGGCGGCGGCGGCCTCATCGGCAATGGCGGCGCCGGTGGCCTCGGCGGCAATGGCGGCCCCGGTGGCAGAGGCGGCCTTGGCCTTGCCGGCAATGGCATCGGCGGCAACGGCGGCAACGGCGGCGTCGGCGGCAACGGCAACAGCGCCGCCGACGGCGGCGGCGTCGGCGGCGTCGGCGGCAACGGCGGCGTCGGCGGCACGGGCGTCGGTACGACGAATGGTAACGGCGGCAACGGCGGCGGCGGCGGCACCGGCGGTATCGGCACGACCTCCACCGGCGGCGCCGGCGGCGCCGGCGGCGACGGCGGCGACGGCGGCAACGGCGGCGACGGCGGCGCTGGTGGCACCGGCGGTGGCGCCACGACCTCCGGCGGCGGCGGCGGCGGCGGCGCCGGCGGCGCCGGCGGCGACGGCAGCGCCGGGAACGGCGGCAACGGCGGCAACGGCGGCAACGGCCAGTCCGGCCTCACCGACGGCGGCGGCGGCGGCGCCGGCGGCGCCGGCGGCGACGGCACCGGCGGGAACGGCGGCGACGGCGGCGATGGCGGCGATGGCGCCTTCGGCCCCGCCGGCTCCGGCGGCTCCGGCGGCGACGGCGGTAACGGCGGTGACAGCACGAGCGGCGGCAGCGGCGGTAGCGGCGGTAGCGCGGGCAGTGTCGGCTTAGGGACCGGCGGGTCTGGCGCGTCCGGCTCGTCTGGCAGTCATGGCTCCCCCCCATAATTCCAACCGGCGGGCGGTAGGGCACGGGTACCAACAGGTTTTCGAGGCATTGGCCTTTGCCGGCGTTATTGCCTTGTAACGGTGAGACGTTCGGTTTGACGTCGGGACAGTGAGTCCACCCAAGCCCAGGTAGTCGCGTGGTCGGGCGGCCGGCATGGTCCGCACCGTTTATGTGTGTCCACTGCGCCCGGGCGACGAGAAAAATCCGCGCTGCGCGTCGGCGCGCCTGCGCGGTGAAACCGCGTCGTACCCATACCGTTCTGGTTACGCGGAACTTGACATAACTATAACCCTATAGTTGAGGTTGAGGCTTTTCAAGCCGACACACAAGCGGACACACCGGGTCCCCCAGGGAGGAAGACGAATGATGACCCCCCCACACAACTATCTGGCCGTGATCAAAGTTGTGGGCATCGGTGGCGGTGGCGTCAACGCTGTCAACCGGATGATCGAGCAGGGCCTCAAGGGCGTGGAGTTCATCGCGATCAACACCGATGCTCAGGCGTTGTTGATGAGCGATGCCGACGTAAAGCTCGACGTCGGCCGCGACTCCACCCGCGGGTCTGGGTGCCGGCGCCGACCCGGAGGTCGGGCGAAAGGCCGCGGACGACGCCAAGGACGAAATCGAGGAACTGCTCCGTGGCGCCGACATGGTGTTCGTGACCGCCGGCGAAGGGGGCGGAACCGGCACCGGCGGGGCGCCGGTCGTCGCCAGCATTGCCCGCAAACTGGGCGCGCTGACCGTCGGCGTGGTTACCCGGCCATTCTCGTTCGAGGGCAAGCGGCGCAGCAACCAGGCCGAGAACGGCATATCGTCGTTGCGGGAGAGCTGCGACACCCTCATCGTGATACCCAACGACCGATTGCTGCAGATGGGCGACGCCGCGGTGTCCCTGATGGACGCGTTCCGCAGCGCCGACGAGGTGCTGCTCAACGGCGTGCAGGGCATCACCGACCTGATCACCACGCCCGGGCTGATCAACGTCGACTTCGCCGACGTCAAGGGCATCATGTCCGGCGCCGGTACCGCCCTGATGGGCATCGGCTCAGCCCGCGGCGAAGGCCGATCGCTGAAAGCCGCCGAAATCGCCATCAACTCGCCGCTGCTGGAGGCGTCCATGGAGGGCGCACAGGGTGTGCTGATGTCCATCGCCGGCGGCAGCGACTTGGGCCTCTTCGAGATCAACGAGGCGGCCTCGCTGGTGCAGGACGCCGCTCATCAGGATGCCAACATCATTTTCGGCACCGTGATCGATGACTCGCTGGGCGACGAGGTGCGCGTCACCGTGATCGCGGCGGGCTTTGACGCCGGCGGAGCCGGCCGCAAGCCAGTGGTGGGTGCCGGCGCAGAACGTACCGGCGGCGCTCACCGAATCGAGTCGGCGCGGGCAGGCAAGCTAACCTCGACGCTGTTCGAGCCGGTCGACGCCGTCAGCGTGCCGGTGCACACCAACGGGGCAACCCTGAATATCGGCGGCGAGGACGACGACGTCGACGTGCCGCCGTTCATGCGCCGCTGAGCTTGGCTGAGCTCGGCTGAAGTTGCTTAGGGCGTTCGATGCGGACGGAATCCGGATACTGGACACGTGAGCGTTCGCATCCGGCGGGTGACCACCACTCGGGCGGGCGGCGTGTCGAGGCCGCCGTTCGACACCTTCAATCTCGGCGACCATGTCGGTGACGACCCGGCGGCCGTGGCCGCTAATCGCGCCCGGCTGGCTGCCGCGATCGGATTGGCGGCCGACCGGGTGGTCTGGATGAGTCAGGTCCACGGCGATCGAGTCGAAGTGGTCGACGAACCGCGTCATGCCGCGTTCGTTGACACCGACGCATTGGTGACGGCTGCCCCGCGACTGGCACTGGCGGTGGTGACGGCCGACTGCGTGCCGGTGTTGATGGCCGACGCGCGCGCCGGTGTGGCCGCGGCGGTGCACGCCGGGCGCGTCGGCGCGCAAAAGGGCGTGGTGGCTCGCGCGGTGGAAGCGATGCTGGGCCTGGGCGCGCAAGCCGGTGACATCTCGGTGCTACTCGGCCCGGCGGTCAGTGGTCGCAACTATGAAGTGCCGGGGGCCATGGCCGATGAGGTCGAGGCGGCCTTGCCGGGCAGCCGTACCACGACCTCGGCCGGTACGCCCGGACTCGACCTCCGCGCCGGAATCGCTTGCCAACTTCGCGATTTGGGTATCACGTCGATCGACGTCGATCCGCGCTGCACGGTGGCCGACCCGACCCTGTTCAGTCATCGCCGGGGTGCCCCCACCGGGCGGCTGGCGTCGCTGATCTGGATGGACTGACGCGATGGCGGCGGACTCAGTAGCGCAAGGAGACCGCGAATCGGAATTGACGCATGCGTTGGCCTCGGTGCGATCGCGGCTGGCCGCGGCCGCGGAAGCGGCGGGTCGCAATGTCAGCGAAATTGAGCTTCTCCCCATTACCAAGTTTTTTCCGGCAACCGATGTCGCGATTTTGTCCCGCTTGGGTTGTCGGGCCGTTGGCGAATCCCGGGAGCAGGACGCCTCGGCGAAGGTAGCCGAATTCGCTCGGCTGCGTTCGGCTGCACACCGGGCGGACTTGCGGCCAATGCGCTGGCACATGGTCGGGCAGATTCAGCGCAATAAGGCCCGGTCGCTTGCTCAGTGGGCACACACCGCTCACTCGATCGACAGTTCGCGGCTGGTGGCCGCCCTCGATCGCGCTGTTGCCACGGCGCTGGCCGAGGGTCGTCGCAGCGACCCGCTGGGAGTCTATATCCAGGTCAGCCTCGATGGTGATGTGTCGCGCGGCGGCATCGACGTGACTGCACCCGGCGCGGTGGACAAGGTCTGCGCGCAGGTCGAGGCGGCGAACAGCCTGCAGCTGATCGGGTTGATGGGCATCCCGCCGTTGGACTGGGATCCCAAGAAGGCGTTCGACCGGCTGAGATCGGAACACCAACTGGTGCTCCAATCGCATCCGAACGCGCTCGGGTTGTCCGCCGGTATGTCCAATGATCTGGAAATCGCCGTCGAACATGGTTCGACGTGTGTGCGTGTCGGTACCGCGCTATTGGGTCCGCGGCGGTTACGGTCACCGTGAATAGTCACTGTAGTCACACCTGCATCACAGATAACATGGTTTCCAGGTGCTAGAAGGGGTCAAGCAATGAGCACACTGCACAAGGTCAAGGCCTACTTCGGTATGGCGCCGACGGAGGACTACGAAGACGAGTACTACGACGACCGCCCTCCTTCGCGAGGCTTCGCGCGCCCCCGACTTGACGAGGGGTATGGCCGTTATGAAGGTCGCGACTACGACGATCCGCGCGGCGACATGCGCGAGCCCGACTACCCGCCGGCCAGCGGGTATCGCGGCGGCTACGGAGATGAACCCCACTTCCGGCCCCGCGAGTTTGACCGGAGCGACATGAGCCGCCCGCGTTTCGGGTCGATGTTGCGCGGCTCTACCCGCGGCGCGCTGGCGATGGATCCACGCCGGATGGCGATGATGTTCGAGGAAGGCCATCCGCTGTCGAAGATCACCACGCTGCGACCCAAGGACTACAGCGAAGCCCGCACCATCGGCGAGCGGTTCCGGGACGGCACCCCGGTCATCATGGATCTGGTGTCGATGGACAATGCCGACGCCAAACGGCTGGTCGACTTCGCCGCCGGCCTGGCTTTCGCGTTGCGCGGGTCGTTCGACAAGGTCGCGACCAAGGTGTTCTTGCTCTCACCCGCCGACGTCGACGTGTCCCCGGAAGAGCGTCGCCGGATCGCCGAAACAGGTTTCTACGCTTATCAATAACCGCAGTTGACGGTTGCGGCACGCGGGGCGTAGCTGCCTGCGGATTTGCTGTCAGTCCAGCAATGGGACGTGTGGGCTCGCGCTCAACCCTCCATTGGGATGTGTGCCGCCACGTTAAGTCGGTACGCTAGCAATTGCCGCTCGATGGGCGGCGACTGACATTCTCATCATCCTCATCGGTAAGGTCGGGCTCTCGTTGGCGCTGTTCTTTCAGATCCTTGGGTTTGCGCTGTTCATCTTCTGGCTGCTGCTCATCGCCCGGGTCGTCGTTGAGTTCATCCGTTCATTCAGCCGCGACTGGCGTCCCACGGGTGTCACCGTGGTGATCCTGGAGCTCATCATGTCGATCACCGATCCACCGGTAAAACTCCTACGCCGGCTGATCCCGCAACTCACCATCGGAGCGGTCCGCTTCGACCTGTCTATCATGGTGCTGTTGTTGGTTGCGTTCATCGGCATGCAACTGGCTTTCGGCGCCGCGGCGTGACTTGGGCCATGCCAGGCCACGGTTAGGCGACGATTTTGATGCGGACGGATTTCAGCCCTAAGGATTTGGTTTTCCTTTGCCTTAAAGTTTGAAATTGGTTCTTAATTATTGGCCGAAAGGGCAACAGCCGGGTCTGGTGTGACAGGATGGACGCCAGTTGCACGACGGCTACCGCTCCGTTCTACACTTTCAAGATCGTTTGACAGGAAGCTCGAGGGGAAAACAATGCCGCTTACACCAGCCGACGTCCACAACGTGGCGTTCAGTAAGCCGCCTATAGGTAAGCGTGGTTATAACGAAGATGAGGTCGACGCTTTCCTTGACTTGGTGGAGAATGAGCTAACGCGGCTTATCGAAGAGAACTCCGACCTACGTCAGCGGATCGAGGAGCTGGACCGTGAACTCGCCGCCGGTGGTGCCGGCGTCGGCGCTACTCCTGCTATTGCTACTCAGCCCACCCAGGCGATCCCCATCTACCAGCCCGAACCCGAACCCGAGCCCGTCGCGCCGGCGCCGGTGCCGGTGGCTGCGTCGTCGGTGGGAACGAACGAGGAGCAGGCTCTTAAGGCCGCACGGGTGCTGGGCCTGGCTCAAGACACCGCCGACCGGCTCACCAGTACCGCCAAGGCCGAGTCGGACAAGATGCTGGCCGATGCCCGCGCCAACGCCGACCAAATCCTCAGTGAAGCCCGTCACACCGCGGAGACCACGGTCACCGATGCTCGGCAACGCGCCGACGCGATGCTGGCCGATGCCCAAGCCCGATCCGAGACTCAGCTGCGTCAGGCGCAGGAGAAGGCCGATGCGCTGCAGGCCGACGCCGAACGCAAGCATTCCGAGATCATGGGAACCATCAACCAGCAGCGCACGGTGCTGGAGGGCCGCCTAGAGCAGCTACGCACGTTCGAACGTGAATACCGCACCCGGCTCAAAACCTACCTGGAATCTCAGCTCGAGGAACTCGGCCAGCGCGGATCGGCGGCTCCGGTCGATTCCAGTGCGGACGCCGGCGGGTTCGATCAGTTCAACCGGGGTAATAACTAGCCCGGGAACGTGCCAGACTCCTAGTCGGCACACCGGACCCGCACTCGATCAGGCAGTCCCGCTCGTCGGCTGGAGGTACACCCATGTTGATCATTGCGCTGGTATTAGCTCTGATTGGGCTAGTCGCGTTGGTGTTCGCCGTCGTCACCAGCAATGAGCTGGTGGCATGGGCGTGCATTGTCGCCAGTGTTTTGGGCGTGGTGCTGCTGATCGTTGACGCAATTCGTGAGCGCCAGCGGCGCGGCACGGGTGATGACGAGGACGGCGACGACACGGATAGCGCTGACGACGGCGCCGGCTATGTCGACTATCCGGAGGAAGTCTCAGACGAAGGCCACCAGGGCTCCGACAACTCGGCCGAGTCGCCCGAGTTGTCGGAGTCGTCCGGGAATGACGGCGCTGACGCGAGCGAGGAATCGGCGGTAGCGGCCGACGGCCGCGGCGACGACGGGGCGAAGTAGAGACATAGCCTTTCGCGGGCTCAGCTGGTTGGCGTGGCGAGCAGCTCGCGAACCTCATCATCGCTGACCTGGTTGAAGTCGGCGTAGACCTGTCCGACGGCCTCGAACGCGGGCGGCATTGTCGCGCACACGACGTCATCGGCGTCCCGCGTGAGGTCGCTGCACACCGACGCGGGCCCGACCGGGACCGCGACGATGATCGATTGCGGGCCGGCGGCCCGCACCGCCCGGACAGCCACCAGCATGCTGGCCCCGGTGGCAATGCCGTCGTCGACCAGGATCACGATCTTGCCTCTCGGGTCGGCAAGCGGGCGCCCGCCCCGGTATGCGCGCTCGCGCCGCTCGAGCTCCACCGTCTCGCGGTCGATCACGTTGCGCACCTGCTCGTCGCTGATGTGCAAGCTGGAAACGACGTTGTCGTTCATCACGACGCTGCCGCCGCTGGCCAACGCGCCCATCGCGAGCTCGGACCATCGAGGCACCCCGAGCTTGCGAACCAGGAACACATCGAGCGGGGCATGCAGCGCCGCGGCGATCTCCCAGCCAACGGGGACACCACCGCGAGCCAGCCCCAGCACCAGCAGTCCGTCCTCGTCGCGGTGGGACGTCAACTCCCCGGCGAGCACGCGACCAGCGTCACGCCGGTCGCGGAAGGTATGCGTCGGTGTCCGCCGGAGAAAGCCGCTGGGTGTGTTCATTGGTTGCACTCCAGGCTACTGAGCCCCCACTCAGCCTACGTCCGGCGGCGGGTCGGAGAAACGACTTGACCGGAGTTGTATTCCCCGTTACCGGCGATATGATCACCCGCATCGACACAATTGCCCGCCTTTGGCCAGCCGCGTGAACTGGATATTGTTGCTAGCAAACGGAATTGGCGGCCGCTCGGAGGTGGGGCACGACCGGGAAAGGCTTCGAAATGCGACGGCATACGAATACCTATACGGGCTACAGCATCGCCTGCGCGATAGTGTGGGCCGTCATTTTGGCCGTGGCTTCGTTCGCTGCTGACAACGCCACCCGCGACAAGCTCGCGATGGTTTGCGGTGGGTGGGCGATCGGGTGGCTGTCGGCGACTATCGCCAGAACTGTCTATCCACCGCCGAAGCGGCAGACTGGTCGACCCGGGTAACCCATGACTCGACACATCACACGGGGGTGTCCGAGGGGGGACTTGAACCCCCACGCCCATTAGTAGGGCACTAGCACCTCAAGCTAGCGCGTCTGCCATTCCGCCACTCGGACATACCAACCACATCGGTTGGCAGCTAAGGCTATCGGATCGCGCCGCGCGGACCCAATCCAGCTCGAAGAGACCCGCTCGACAGTCACCCGAGCCCGACGCACACGACAATGGTAGGAAAGGTGACTGTGAGCGATGACGTGGTCGAAGTTGTCAGCAGGTTGATCCGGTTCGATACCACCAACACCGGTGAACCCGAGACCACAAAAGGCGAGGCCGAGTGCGCTCAATGGATCGCCGAGCAGCTCAATGAGGTCGGCTACGTCACCGAATACGTCGAATCCGGTGGGCCCGGACGGGGCAACGTTTTCGCCCGTCTGAAGGGCGCGGACAGTTCTCGCGGCGCTCTGCTGATCCATGGGCATCTCGACGTGGTGCCGGCCGAGCCGGCCGACTGGAGCGTGCACCCGTTTTCCGGCGCGATCGAAGACGGGTATGTGTGGGGTCGCGGCGCGGTCGACATGAAGGACATGGTCGGCATGATGATCGTGGTCGCCCGACAGTTGAAGCGTGCCGGCATCGTGCCGCCCCGTGATTTGGTGTTCGCCTTCTTGGCCGACGAGGAGCACGGCGGCAGCTACGGATCGCACTGGTTGGTCGCCCACAGGCCCGATCTTTTCGACGGCATCACCGAGGCGATCGGCGAAGTCGGCGGGTTTTCCCTGACCGTGTCGCGCCCCGACGGCAGCGAGCGCCGCCTCTACCTGATCGAGACGGCCGAGAAGGGCATCCAATGGATGCGGCTGACCGCGCATGGCCGGGCCGGGCACGGCTCGATGGTGAACGATCAGAATGCGGTGACCACTGTCGCCGACGCGGTCGCCCGGCTCGGCCGCCACCGGTTTCCGCTCGTGCTGACCGACACCGTCGCGCAGTTCCTGGGTGCCATCAGCGAGGAGACAGGCCTTGAGTTCGACCCCGCGTCACCTGACTTGGAGGGGACGATCGAAAAGCTTGGCCCGGCGTCTCGGGCGTTGAAGGCCATCCTGCACGACACCGCGAACCCGACGATGCTCAAGGCCGGGTACAAGGCCAACGTCATCCCGGGCAAGGCGGAAGCCGTGGTGGACTGCCGCGTGCTACCCGGTCGCCAGGCGGCGTTCGAGGCCGAGATCGACGAACTGATCGGCCCCGACGTGACACGAGAGTGGATCCAGGACTTGCCGTCCTATGAGACGAGCTTCGACGGTGACCTGGTCGACGCCATGAACGCCGCGGTGCTGGCCATCGACCCCGAGGGCCGGACGGTGCCCTACATGCTGTCCGGTGGCACTGATGCGAAAGCCTTTGCGCGCTTGGGTATTCGCTGCTTCGGCTTCAGCCCGCTACGGTTGCCGCCCGAGTTCGATTTCTTTTCGTTGTTCCACGGCGTCGACGAGCGGGTACCCACCGACGCGCTGAGGTTCGGCATCGAAGTGCTCGCGCACTTCCTGACACACTGCTAGTTACCCGAGAGGACTGATGTATGGATACGCGGCCCAACCCGTACGACGCGCTGCCCAAGCTGCCGTCGTTCACCCTGACCTCGAACTCGATCACCGACGGGCAGCCGCTTGCCACGCCGCAAGTCAGCGGAATCATGGGCGCGGGGGGGAGGATGTCAGCCCGCAGCTGAGCTGGTCGGGATTCCCCGAGGAGACCCGCAGCTTCGCGGTCACCGTCTACGACCCCGACGCCCCCACCCTGTCCGGGTTCTGGCACTGGGCGGTGGCCAACCTGCCCGCCGGCGTCACCGAGCTGCCCGAGGATGCCGGCGACGGCCGTGAGCTGCCCGGCGGTGCGCTGGAGCTGGTCAACGACGCCGGGATGCGCCGCTACATCGGTGCCGCTCCGCCCCCTGGCCACGGCGTGCATCGTTACTACATCGCGGTGCACGCGGTGGGGGTCGAGAAAATCGATCTCAGCGAGGACGCGAGTCCGGCATTCCTCGGATTCAACCTGTTCCAGCACGCGATCGCGCGAGCGGTTATCCACGGCACTTACGAGCAGACGTAAACCGCGCGGGCGTCCGTCCAGCGAGATGTGTTGGCTTTGTTGGCTCGGTCACCCGTCCCTCGTTGACATTGGCTCCGAATAAGGGTCATGGAAACCCGCGCGTGTGTGCTCGTCCTGCCGGGCGGCAAGGTGCGCAGCCAGCGCGCTTCCCGGTGGTGGCAGCCGGCGAACCTCCGGATGGTGCTTGTCGCGCTGGCGCTGCGGCGCCGATTGGGCTCGGGTGTCGAGGTGCGGCGCCTGCAATACCGCCGTCGCGGCTGGAATGGCCGGAGCCGGGATGCGCTGCGGGACGCCGCCGGGGTGCTCGACGATGCCCGACGCCGGTTTGAGCCGAAAAGCATTGTGCTGGTGGGTCATTCAATGGGCGGCCGGGTCGCGGCGCACCTGTGTGCCGATGCCGGCATCGGCGCGGTGGTCGCGCTTGCGCCGTGGTGGCCGAAGGGCGACGGGGACCTGATTCCCACGGCCACCCGACTGTTGGTGGTGCACGGCACCGCTGACACGTGGACCGACCCGCACAGTTCACGCACTCAGACGTGGCGCGCGCGCGAACGCGGGGTGGACGCGACGTGGGTGGGCGTCGACGGCGCGGGCCACTACATGCTGCGGGGATACCGTAATTGGCAGCGCCGCATCACAGATTTCGTTGCCGATTATCTCGGCGTTGTCGGTAGCCGCGGCTAATGTTTCGAACATGTTTACTGCTTATCTGCTTAAGTGGACTTATGCTGGTCAGCATGCATTTTGCTGACGGAAGTCCGGTTGGCGAGTGGACTATCCCCGGACGTATCAGGAGTTTCGGGCGTGGTTTCCTGATGAGGCGTCGTGTGCGGCATATCTGGCGCTTTTGCGCTGGCCGGGGGGCTTCCGGTGTCCGGTGTGTGGTGGCGATCGGGCGTGGCAGACCTCTACGGCACATTGGAAGTGCGCTGGTTGTGGACGCAAGACGTCTGTGACGGCCGGAACGATCTTTCATCGCACGCGTACGCCGCTGAGCACGTGGTTCGTTGCGATCTGGTTGGTGACCTCGCAGAAAAACGGGGCCTCGGCGCAGAATCTGCACGAGATGCTCGGCCTGGGCTCGTACGAGACCGCCTGGGTGTGGCTGCACAAGCTGCGGCGGGCGATGGTGCGTCCGGACCGCGAGTTACTCTCCGGCGTGGTCGAAGTCGATGAGTCCTTTGTTGGTGGACGCGCCCCGGGCCGAGACGGAGCCTCCGCTGAGAAAGTACCTGTGATGATCGCAGTGGAAAATGTTGGTACACAGGTGAATCGGAAACTAGGGCTGGGTCGGGTGCGCCTTGGTGTTGCCGACGCCCCGGGTTCCAAACAACTGGTGGAGTTCGCCCGGACGACCGCCGAGCCAGGCTCGCTGATTCGCACCGACGGCGCTCGGATGTTTCGAGTGCTGGCCGGTGAGGGTTATCGCCACGAATACATCTCGGGCTACAGCTCGCCGGAGCCTGGGCATGTGACTTTGCCCGGGCCGCACCGCGTGGCCTCCCTGCTCAAACGGTGGAACGCCGGCACCCACCACTACCGCGTGGAACGCGAGCACCTGCCCTACTACCTCGACGAGTTCACCTTCAGATTCAATCGCCGCAGTTCAAAGGCACGGGGAATGCTCTTCTACCGACTCCTACAACAAAGCGTGAACACCGACCCTCACCCACTGACCGACATCATTGGCGGCGAACCCTGCCAGCAAACTCCGCCATCGATGCTAAATCACTGCCTAGCAACACATTCGACGAATTGTACGGAAGCGAGTCCACTTAAGCAGATAAGCAGTACATGTTTTCGATTTCCGATGCAGGGCGGATGCACATGCTGTTCGATCGACTAGACGCGGCGCAGCGCCGCTTTGCCGAATTGTCCTTTGACGGGCTGACCACTGCGGAACTGCTTGACCTGTTGGAACGTCGTGAGTCCATCTGCAGCCAAATTGCGACCGTTAGGTACGAGTTGATCAACCCGTTCACTCGCCGCGCCGGCTCAGGGGAGCGTGGTGGTTAGTGCGCGTGCGCGCTAACCCGGCGGCCTCTCCCGTTTGGCCGCCGCGGACCCGACCGCGTCGCTCAGTGAGGCGAACCCGCCGTCATGCAACCGCCGGGCAATGCCGTCGTGAATGTGCTTGGCCCACAAGCCCCCGCCGTAGATGAAGCCGGTATAGCCCTGCAGCAGCGACGCGCCCGCGCGTGATGCGCTCCCAGGCGTCGTCGGCGGTCTCGATACCACCGACGCTGATCAGCGCCAACCGATCGCCGACCCGGCCGTAGAGGCGGCGCAGCACCTCGGCGGCCCGGCGCGCCACCGGCGGACCCGAAATGCCGCCCGCGCCAAGCTCTTCGAGCCCCGGTGTGGTCGCAGGCCGTCGCGCGACACCGTGGTGTTGGTGGCCACGATGCCGGCCAGGCCCAGTTCGACGGCCAGGTCGGCGATGTCGTCGACGTCGGAGTCGGAGATGTCGGGCGCGATCTTCACCAGCACCGGGTGTCCGTGGGTCTCGGCCAGCACGGCCGACAGGATGGGCCGCAGCGACTCGACCGCCTGCAGGTCGCGCAGCCCCGGCGTGTTCGGCGAGCTGACGTTGACCACCAGATACGACGCCAGCGGGCCGACCAGCCGGGCGCTGGCCCGGTAGTCGTCGACGGCGTCGGCGGCCGGGGTCGTCTTGGTCTTGCCGATGTTCACCCCGATCGGCACGTCGGGCCGGTGGCGCGCCAGCCGAACCGCCAGCGCCCCGGCGCCGTGATTGTTGAACCCCATCCGGTTGAGCAGGGCACGGTCGGCGGGCAGCCGGAACAGCCGCGGCGCCGGGTTGCCGGGCTGCGGGTGCGCGGTGACGGTCCCGACCTCGGCGTACCCGAAACCCATCGCGCCCCAGGTGGCCATCCCGGATGCCGTCCTTGTCGAAGCCGGCGGCCAGCCCGAGCGGTCCGGGGAACCGCACCCCGAACACGGTGCTGGCCAGTACCGGATCGCTCGGGCCGAGCCAGCTGGCGCAGCGCTCGCGCGGCACCCCGCGCACGGCGGTGACGCCGCGCAGCAGCGGCGAAAACCAGCGTGTGGATCCGCTCGGGCGGGATCAGGAACAGCAGCCGGCGCAGTCACGCCGTACATCAAAGCTCCGGCTGGTCGGGCACGGCGGTTGTCGCAGTCGACGAGTTTTCTTGCGGCGCAACAACACCCGTCTGCTTCCGTCGGTGTAGAGCCGCACCCTCGTCAGCTCCCAGCCGCGGTATTCAGCCTCGATGGACAGCCGGGTGGACGCGGTCAGCCGGGTCACCTCCGGGGGCAGGCGCAGCGGCGCCCACTCGTAGTCGTCGGACATGTCGGTGTCCCAGCCCGCCGGCATGCCGCTCCGCCGCGGCGCGGACCGCTTTTCACGCGGGCACCGGCCGCATGCTCGATGACCTGGACCCCGGCACCAGACCCCGACACCACGTACAAGGTGTCCGACGCTTCGTCAAAAGCCAGCGAGTTGGGTTGCTGCACGGTTGGGTAACGCACCTTTTCGACGGGAATTCCGGTGGACAGATCGTAACCAATAACCATGTTAGACGCGGTTTGCGGATACCCAGGCCAATCCGCGGTGAGCCGGCCAGCGCCGTACGGGGCCTGCCGCACCGGGTACGCCTGGCGCAGGATCAGCGGGTCGACGCCGTACACCAGCAGTTGGCCGCCGCGGGTATCGGCGACCAGCACCCGGCCCAGCGGATCGGCGGCCAGGGTGGTCGCGCCCTCGCCGGCCCGCAGCGCCTGCTGGGCGCGGCCGTCGGCGCCGATCGTCGTCACCGAAGTCTGTCCGCGATCCAGCACGACGGTTGTATTTCCTTGTGTCGCAAGGGCATCGACGCGGGCGAAGATCTTTGATGCGGGTGGCGGTGCCGGCCGGCCGGCGGGCCGTCGGAGGCGAGGGTGTACACGGCGCCGTCGGCGCTGCCCAACACCAGCTTGCCGTCGGCGCGGCGCGCGATCGCGGTGAAGTCGACGTGCGCGGCGTCGGCGACATCGACTCGCGCGGTGTGACCGGCCGCCAGATCGACCACCAGGTATCCGCCCCGGGCCGCGAGGTAAACCGTGCCGCTGCCGTCGCCGGTGATCGCGGTCGCGGGCCCCGGCAGCGCGACGACACGCGGAGCGACCTGCGGCGTCACCGAACACGGTGACGGTGCCGGTCGCCGCCGGGTCGGTCAGGTTGTCGGGGGGGACAGAGCACCGCCAAACGGCGCGTTCCGCTGTCGAATACGGCCGCCTGCGGGTGGCCGTTCAGTGCTCGCACCGCACCGGCCGGGTGTTGCGACGCCGGCGGCGACAGCGCCGGTTGCGCGGGCTCGATGGTGGGCGGCGGCGTTTCGAGCGGATTCGACGAACAGCCGGTCGCCAGCGCCAGCAAAACCAGCCAGCCGACAAAACAGCGGTGAACTGCTTGTTTATGCTGTATCAGCAACGGATGGCCCTCGAACGCGGAACATTAACCTCAGATTCTAAGGAACGGTTTCGCATCCGAATTTGTCATGTTGCACACATGTACCGGTTCTGGAGAGGTATCTTGACGACATGACCGTCACCGCTGACCGGCATATCGCAGACCACGGGTTTGCTGTGGAAGACATTTCGACCGGAATTTTTGCCAGCGGGTACGGACAAGTCGGTGATGGACGCAGTTTTTCGTTCCATATCGAGCACCGGGCGCTGGTCGTAGAAATTTACCGGCCGCGGTTCGCCGGCCCCGTTCCGCAGGCCGAAGAAGTGGTCGCCAGGGCCGTCCGCAGGCTGGTCGACATCGACCTCACCGACGAACGCAGTCTTTCCGCCGCGGTGCGCGACTCTGTCGCGCGCGCCGTGCCGGTTTCCCGCTAGCCCCGCAACGATGCGGGCCGCAAGGCGGCCCGCATCGGGGGACGAAAAGGCCCGACAAGGGCTAAGCCGGACAATCAAGGCCAGTCAGTTCGGCTAGTTGCTGCCCGCACCGGGTACGGTCGTCGTCGTGACTGCTGTTTCGGCGATATGACCGTCATCCTGCTGCGGCACGGCCGGTCCACGTCGAACACCGCGGGCATACTGGCCGGCCGCTCCGAGGGCGTCGACCTCGACGACAAGGGCCGTGAGCAGGCCGGCGGGGCTGATCGATCGGATCGGTGAGCTGCCGATCCGGGCGCTGGTGTGTTCGCCGCTGTTGCGCTGCCGGCGCACCGTCGAACCGCTCGCCGAAGCCCTGTGCCTCGAGCCGCTGATCGACGACCGGCTCGTCCGAGGTGGATTACGGCGACTGGACGAGCCGCAAAATCGGCGAGTTGGCCAAAGAGCCGCTATGGCGCGGTGGTGCAGGCCCATCCCAGCGCGGCGGTGTTTCCCGGCGGGGAGGGCTTGGCGCAGGTTCAAGCGCGAGCGGTCGCCGCTGTGCGCGAACACGACCGGCGGCTGGCCCTGGAATTTGGGGGGCGGGAACGGGAGCGACGACGGCGACGTCCTGTGGCTGGCCTGCACCCATGGCGACGTCATCAAGTCGCTGCTCGCCGACGCGTTCGGCATGCATCTGGACAGCTTCCAGCGGATCAACGCCGACCCGGCGTCGGTCAGTGTCATCCGCTACACCCAGCTGCGGCCATTTGTGCTGCACGTCAACCACACCGGCGGGCGGCTGTCGGCGGCGTTGCGGGCCGCGCCGCCACCGCAGGCTGAGCCCGAGGCCGAGCCCCGAACCAACCGGATGGCGCCTGCCGTCTAGCGACGCTGTGGTCGGCGGCTCCAGGGATTAATTCCGCCTAATGCGCCGCCCGCGTGCTGCTGTGTGGCAGCCGGCCACCGCGAATCGCACGGCGGTGGCAACTGTAGGTATTTTGGAAGTGCCATGGCCCGCGCAATTCATGTCTTCCGCACACCCGACCGCTTCGTGGCCGGGACCGTTGGCCAGCCTGGAAATCGCACCTTCTACATCCAGGCGGTGCACGATGCCCGGGTGGTTTCGGTGATATTGGAAAAGCAGCAGGTCGCGGTGCTTGGCCGAACGCATCGGCGCGTTGCTGATCGAGGTCAATCGCCGGTTCGGCACGCCGGTCCGCTCCGGAGCCCGACCGAGATCGACGACCTCAACCCGCTGATCATGCCGGTGGACGCGGAGTTCCGGGTCGGAACCATGGGCCTGGGCTGGGATTCGGAGGCGCAGACCGTGGTCGTCGAATTGCTGGCCGTCACCGACGCCGAGTTCGACGCGTCGGTGGTGCTCGACGACACCGAAGAGGGGCCCGACGCGGTTCGGGTGTTCCTGACGCCGGAGTCGGCGCGGCAATTCGCCACCCGGTCCAACCGCGTCATCTCGGCGGGTCGTCCGCCGTGCCCGCTATGCGAGGAACCGTTGGATCCCGAGGGCCACATCTGCGCGCGCACCAACGGCTACAAGCGCAGCGCGCTGCTCGGGCCCACTGATGACCCCCCGGAATAACGACAATGCCGACTGCGAGGTGCTGCGGGACGGCGAGCTGACGGTCCTCGGACGCATCCGCTCTGCGAGTAACGCCACCTTTCTGTGCGAGTCCACACTCGACGAGCGCAGCGTGCACTGCGTCTACAAGCCGATCGCCGGCGAGCAGCCGCTATGGGACTTTCCGGACGGGACCCTGGCCGGCCGCGAACTCGGCGCATACCTGGTATCGGCGCAATTGGGCTGGAACATCGTGCCCTACACGATCATTCGCCACGGGCCGGCGGGTCCGGGCATGCTGCAGCTGTGGGTGCAGCAGCCCGGCGACGAAATAGACTCGGCTCCCGCGCCCTGGCCCGACCCGGTCGATCTGTTTCCCGCGGACAAGCTGCAGCAGGGCTATCTGCCGGTGCTGCGCGCCCACGACTACGCCGGCGACGAGGTCATCCTGATGCACGCCGACGACCTTCGGTTGTGGCGGATGGCGGTGTTCGACGTGCTGATCAACAACGCCGACCGCAAGGGCGGCCACGTCCTGCGCGACCTCGACGGCCACATCTACGGCGTCGACCATGGCGTCTGCCTGCACGTGGAGAACAAACTGCGCACGGTGCTGTGGGGCTGGGCCGGCAAGCCCGTCGACGACCAAATGCTGGAAGCGGTCGCCGATCTGGCCGACGCGCTGACCGGCCCGCTCGCCGAAGCGCTGGCCGGGCAGATCACCCCCGCGGAAATCGCGGCGCTGCGCCGGCGCACGTGCGCGCTGCTGGACAACCCGGTGATGCCCGGACCGAACCGGCATCGCCCGATTCCGTGGCCGGCGTTCTAAGGCCCGCGTCGGCGTCGGCGATACTGAACCGGTGAGCCCGGCCCCGCCTGATAAGAGCGATGGATTCGGCAGCGGACGACCTGACGGATGCCGCGCTGGCTGCCGACCTCGCCGCGGACGCCGGGAAACTGCTGCTGCAAGTGCGCGAAGAAGTCGGTTTCGGGCACCCCTGGGCACTCGGCGACGCAGGCGACTTCCACGCGAACGGCTACTGCTGCGCCGGCTGCGGGCCGAGCGGCCGGGTGACGCGGTGCTCAGCGAGGAGGCTCATGACGACCTGGTCCGGCTGAGTCGCGACCGGGTGTGGATCATCGATCCGCTGGACGGCACCCGGGAGTTCTCCACCCCCGGCCGCGACGACTGGGCGGTACACATCGCGCTGTGGCAACGGCCCACCGGCGACTCCACCAACAATAGACGCAGATCACCGACGCGGCGGTGGCATTGCCGGCCCGCGGGAACATCGTCTACCGCAGCGACACCGTGACCGCTCCCGGACGCGATCCCAACGGCGTTCCCCGACCCGCTCCGGATCGCCGTCAGCGCCAGCCGGCCACCGGCAATCCTGCACCGGATACGTCAGACGCTGGCGATCCAACCCGTGGGATCGGTTCGGCAGGCGCCAAAGCGATGGCCGTCGTCGACGGCGACGTCGATGCCTATCTGCATGCCGGCGGCCAATGGGAATGGGACTCGGCCGCGCCCGGCCGGAGTGATCCTGGCCGCCGGCCTGCACGCTTCGCGTCTCGACGGCTCGCCGATGCGCTATAACCAGCTCGACCCGTACCTGCCCGACTTCGTGATGTGCCGCGCCGAAGTGGCGCCGGTCCTGTTCGATGCGATCCGGCAGGCCTGGTACTGAGTGGCACTAAGTGGCAGCTAGAAGTTCGCGTCACCGGCCCAATCGGCGTCGCCAGTCCTTGGCTGACAGAAACCTCAGGATCTTTTGGACGAAGTTGCCCTTCTTGGGGCTGTAGGGATACCAGAGCAGTTCCTTTTTCATCGCCATGCGGTCGGCCACGATGCTCTTGGTGCGGCAGTACTTCCGGATGCCGTCGGCGCCTCCGGAGCGGGAGCCGAGGCCCGACTCCTTCCATCCGGCCATCGGGACCCCGAACTGCAGCAGGCCGGTGATGACGTTGTTGATGTTCACGGTTCCGGTGTTCAGTTGCCGGGCAACGGCCATCGCTTTCGTCTTGTCTCGTGTCCACATGCTGCCGGACAGCCCCACGGGGAGTCGTTGGCCCTCTCGATCGCCTCGGCGACGTCGCGCGACCTTCATCACCGGCAGGGTCGGGCCGAATGTCTCCTCACGCATGCAGTCCATGCCATGGTCGACGTCGACCAGCACCGTCGGCTCGTAGAACAGTCCGCGCCTTCCGGCGTCACCCGCCTTGCCGCCGACCAGCACTTTCGCGCCCTTGCTGACGGCGTCGTCGACATGGCGGGACACAATGGCGAGTTGCTGCGCGGTGGTCATCGCCCGATCTCGCAGGAGTAGTCGTGCGCGGCATCCATGCCCTGACGCGCAGCCGCGATGTCTTGGCCACCAACTTGTTCACGAACTCGTCGTAGACTGGCTCCTCGACGTAGACCCGCTCCACCGATATGCAGACCTGACCGGTGTAGACGAACCCGCCCCATGCCGCGCCGTCGACCGCCCGGTCGATGTCGGCGTCGGCGCAGACGATCATCGCGTCCTTGCCGCCGAGCTCCAGGCTGCAGGGAATCAACCGTTCGGCGGCCGCGGCGGCGATCCGGCGCCCGGTATTGGCCGAGCCGGTGAACATGATGTAGTCCACGACATCGACCAACGCGGCACCGGTTTCGCCGAAACCACACACGACGTCGAGCACGTCCGGCGCGCCGATCTCCTTCCAGCCCTCGACCGCCGCCCGCCACGCCAGCGGGGCGAACTCAGAGGGCTTGGACAGCACGGCGCAGCCGGCGATCAACGCCGCGGGAATGTCGAGCAGCGGCACCGACAGCGGGCCATTCCACGGTGTGATGAACCCGACCAGTGGAAAGGGCTCGTAGGAGATGGTCAGTTTCTTGGCCGCGTTGGCGGCGCCGTATGGGCGTACGGTCTCGTCGGCCAGGAATCCGGCGGCGTTGTCGATCCAGTAATTGATGACCTGCAGGGCGGCGATCTCCACGCCGGTATCGCCCCAGGACTTGCCCGTTTCGAGTTGTAGCAGGGTCAGAATCTCGTCGCAGTGGTCGAGCATCCAGTCGCGCCACTTGCCCAGCCACGCGCGCGGGCGTTGACTCCGAGCTGCTGCCACGCGGGTTGTGCGGCCCGCAGCCGGGCCGCCGCCGCCCGAACCTCATCGGCCGTCGCCACCGGGACGTTGCCGACGATCTCGCGCGCTGGCCGGGCATTTGACCACCACCTCCTGGTCAGCCTCCGGGCCGGCGGGCGTCGTTCGATCTGTTGTGTTCATCGACATGGCAATCACCTTCGACCGCGTAGGTGCATATTTGCTGGTATCGCTTAGCCAAGCACAATTCTCGCGACGTGGGTAGGCCGTGAGCGCGCCCGGTCGCGCTCTTCCTCGCGTCGAGTGCGCGGCCGTGGAGAGCGCCGACGCCGAGCGTGCACGCAAGACGAGATTTCGGCAGTTTTTTCGCACAGAGAACACGGTCGGCGAGGTGAACCCCGCTTCGCGGGCCGCATCGTCGCCAGGCTTAAAGTCGTTGGCATGCAGTCGTGGTCGTCCGCACAGGTTCCGGCGTTGCCGGGACGCGGCCCGGAGTTACGGCTGTACGACACCTCTGACCGGCAAGTGCGCCCGGTGGCGGCCGGCGACCCGGCCAACATGTACGTCTGCGGGATTACGCCCTACGACGCCACCCATCTGGGCCACGCGGCCACCTACCTGGCCTTCGACCTGATCCACCGAATCTGGCTAGACCTGGGTCACGATGTGCAGTACGTGCAGAACGTCACCGACGTCGACGACCCGTTGTTCGAACGCGCAGAGCGGGACGGCGTCGACTGGCGTGACCTCGGGGAGCGCGAGGTCGCCTTGTTCCGCGAGGACATGGCGGCGTTGCGGGTACTGCCGCCGCGCGAGTACGTCGGCGCGACCGAAGCGATTCGCCGAAGTCATCGAGCTCGTGGAAAAGATGCTGGCCTCCGGGGCGGCGTACATCGTGGATGACGAGTACCCGGACGTCTACTTCCGGGCCGATGCCACGCTGCAATTCGGCTACGAGTCGGGCTATGACCGCGAAACCATGCTGCGGCTGTTCGAGGAGCGCGGCGGCGACCCGCACCGGCCCGGCAAGAGCGATGAGCTCGATGCGCTGTTGTGGCGCGCGGCGCGGCCCGGGGAACCCAGTTGGCCGTCACCGTTCGGTGCCGGGCGGCCGGGCTGGCACATCGAATGCGCAGCGATAGCGCTGAGTCGCATCGGCACCGGGCTTGACATTCAGGGCGGGGGCAGCGACCTGATCTTTCCGCATCACGAGTTCACCGCGGCGCACGCCGAATGTGTCACGGGCGAACGGCGATTCGCCCGCCACTACGTGCACGCCGGGATGATCGGCTGGGACGGGCACAAGATGTCCAAGAGCCGCGGCAATCTGGTGCTGGTGTCGACGCTGCGGGCCCAAGGCGTTGAGCCGTCCGCTATTCGACTGGGCCTGCTGGCCGGGCACTATCGCGCCGATCGATTCTGGAGCGACCAGGTACTCGAGGAGGCCACCGCCCGGCTGCACCGCTGGCGCAGCGCGACGGCCCTGCCCGCCGGTCCGGATGCCACCGATGCCATCGCCCGGGTGCGCGGTTACTTGGCCGACGACCTCGACACCCCTAAAGCGATTGCAGCACTTGATGGTTGGTGCGCCGATGCGCTCGAGTACGGCGGCCATGACACGGCGGCACCAAGACTCGTGGCGGCCGCGATCGATGCGCTGCTGGGGGTGGAACTCTAGCCCCCGCAGGTCTACACGAGGTACGTTTCGGCCATGACATCCCTGCAGCGCAAAGTCGTCTTCATCACCGGTGGGGCCCGGGGAATCGGGGCCGAGGTCGCGCGTCGGCTGCACAAAAAGGGCGCCAAACTCGTACTGACTGATCTCGACAAAGACGAACTGGCGGCCCTGGCTGCCGAACTCGGCGGCGAAGACGAGGCGCTGACCGTGGTCGCCGACGTCCGCGATCTGCCCGCCATGCAGGCCGCGGCCAAGCGGGCCGTCGAACACTTTGGCGGTATCGACGTCGTCATGGCTAACGCCGGGATCGCCAGCTACGGGTCGGTGTTGCAGGTCGACCCGGAGGCGTTCAAGCGGGTGCTGGACGTCAACTTGCTCGGCGCGTTCCATACGGTGCGGGCCACGTTGCCGGCGCTGATCGAGCGCCGCGGCTATGTGCTGATCGTCTCCTCGCTGGCCGCCTTCGCGGCGGCCCCGGGACTGGCGTCCTATTGCATGACGAAGGTCGGCGACGAGCATCTCGCCAACACGCTGCGATTTGAGGTCCCCCAATTCGGCGTCGCCGTCGGCTCGGCGCACATGTCCTGGATCGACACCGCGCTGGTCCGCGACTCCGAGGCCGACCTGCCGTCGTTCGGCCGACTACTGGCGGCGCTGCCCCCGCCGTTAAACAAGACCACGTCGCTGGACAAGTGCGCGGAAGCCCTTGTCAAGGGCATCGAGGGTCGCCGTGCCCGGGTGTACTGCCCGCGCTGGGTGGCCCTGTTTCGCTGGCTCAAGCCGGTGTTGTCCACCCGGGTCGGCGAACGGCCGGTCCGCAAGAACACCGACGCACTGCTGCCCAAATTGGACGCGGAAGTTGCCGCACTCGGTCGCTCCACCAGCGCGTATAACGAGCACCTGGAGAAGTCTTAGTATTGCCTGCTGTGAAGTCATGCAGGACAACGCTTTTCGTTAAAGTCTAGATCTGGCGCCGGTATTGGCGTGCGTCCAGGCGACAGGCAGCTTTTTAATGCCGTGGATGAACGGCGACAACAGACGTGAGGGCTCCTCGGTTGCCGCAATGCCAGGCATCTGGCGCCGCAGCTCGTCGAACGCGACACTGATCTCACGACGCGCCAGGTTCGCGCCCAGGCAGAAATGCACCCCGCCTCCGCCGAAGCCGACGTGCGGATTGGGGTCCCGCCCCACATCGAAGGTCCAGGGATTGGTGAACTTTGCTTCGTCACGGTTGGCCGAGCAATACCACATCGTGACCTTGTCGCCGGCTACCAGCTTGGCGCCGCGCAATTCAAAGTCCTGAGTAAGAGTGCGGCGCATATACAGCGCAGGCGAGCCCCACCGCACGATCTCCTCAACCGCAGTGCGAGACAACCCGTCAAAGTCGGCCCACCATTTCTCGCGCTGCTCCGGGAAGCGGGTGAGCGCGAGCACGCCGTGGCTAATCGCATTGCGCGTCGTCTCGTTGCCCGCCACCGCCAGCAAGATGAAGAATGACGCGATCTCGTTGGACGACAGCCGTTCGCCGTCGACCTCGGCCTGCACCAGGCTGGTCAATAGATCGTCATGGGGATCGAAGCGTCGCTCCTCGGCCAGCGCCATTGCGTAGGAGGCCATGGCAAGCGCCACGCGAAAGAATTCCTCGTAATCTGGTGTCAGCTCCGGGTCGGTGAATCCGATAATTGAGTTGGTCCACTGGAATATCCGCGCGCAGTCCGCTTCGGGAATTCCCATCATGTCGCAAATTATTTGCAGCGGCAGCGGCCCGGCAAGGTCACGGACCAGCTCACCTTCGCCGTCTGGATGGTTGGCGATCATCGTCGATACCAGACTGCGGGCCCTCTCCCGGACCGCTGCCTCAATGCGTGCGACCACTTTCGGGGTGAACGCCCTATTGACCAGGGAACGCAAGCGCCGGTGTCGGGGATCGTCGAGCATCATCATTGAACCCAGGAACTCCGCCACCTCCGGTGGCCAGTCCCTGACGGTGACGCTGGGGCTCGAGCTGAAGATCTCGGGGTGACGGCTGACGTAGGCGATGTCTTCGTACTTGGTCAGTGCCCAATGCCCGCCGCCTACCCCATAATTCTCCACGACGACCTCAGGCCAGAAAGAGATCGGCGCCTCCCGTCGCAGCGTCGCGAAGGCGCCGTCGCGGAAATCAGTGTCGGCCCTCCAGAGATCCGAGGACCTAAGGTCAATATCGGCAAGCGGGATATCAGGCGGTGCCATCCCGTTAACTCGCGTCACTATGGCCATGTAAATGTTCTATGGCGCTGTCTAAACCGGTACCAAATTTCTAACGCCAGGGCTCATCGGGACAACCCCGAGCGCACCAGCCGGAGAAACCCCCCAGCGATATTCGCCACGGTCAGAGGTATACATGTCAGCACCGATTCACCGTTCGCCCAATTCGGGTTGAGCTCCATGTAGAACCGCGCATTGGGGTCCGTTTCGAGCCAGCGCAGCCGCGACGGGTTATGCGGCATGGCCGGCGAACGCAGGATCCAGGGATTCTCGCCGACCGGCTCGTAGCTCCATTGCGCGCAATACGCGCGCACCAGCGACTCGACTTGGGCCGGTGTCTCGTGCTTAGAGCTCGGGTAAAGCCGTGGCATCGTCGAGGCGAGCAGTCGATAGACCGCGGGTGATGAGCTACGGGTCATGTAGGCCAGCGGAGTACGCGGCTCGCGAAGCTTGAAGCGCAGCGCTTGGCGGATGCCGAAAAACGAGGCCGGAATTCCCCCGCGATACCCCAATCGGAACAGCATGCCCGCGCAGAAGACCGCGTGGGTGCGGCCCTCGTACTCGATGCGCTCGATCCGTGCGAATGAGAATCCCGCGAGTTCGTCGCCCGCGCCGTAATAGAGCGCAACGCGAACCTCGCTGGCGAATACAAGATCCTCGAGATCGTGGTATGTCAGGCCGGTTACCGTGTCGCTGTAAACCTCGTAGAGCCGGCCGTATAGAGCGCGCCGCTGCTCCGGGGTAAGCGATGACGACTGGATGTATTCGCTGCGGACGATGCGCCGGGGACTTGCGCACCGGACACTCGCTGTCGGATCACTCGAGGCATCGGGCCAGGTCAGCATTGGGCGGAAACCGCATAGATCGCGTGCAATGCACTCTCCTTGTGCCGTCTGCATCTCTTAGTGGCGGACGACACAAGCCTTACCGGCGCACCTGCACAAAACCTTTACGAGCACGGTCGCGCGGTTCTCGGGCGATTCCCGCGGGTCAGGCGGCGACTAAGTGATTCAGCGCCCGAAACCGGGCCGTCGGCGGCGCAGGTAGCGCTCGAACTCCGCGGCCAGTGCGTCGCCGTCGATCTTGCCCAGGGCGTCGTTCATGTCGACCTCGGCGTCGCCACGCTGCTCGAGCGACTGCACGTATTCGGTCAGGTCCTCGTCCTCGGCCGTCATCTCGCTGATCGCCTGCTCCCACTCCTCGGCCTGCGCCGGCAGGTCGGCCAGCGGAACCTCGATGTCGAGCACGTCTTCGACCCGCCGCAGCAACGCCACCGTCGCCTTCGGGTTCGGCGGCTGCGACACGTAGTGCGGCACTGCCGCCCAGAACGTCACCGCCGGGATCCCGGCCGCCACACAGGCGTCCTGGAACACCCCGGCGATCCCGGTCGGGCCCTCGTAGCGGGTTTCCTCGAGCCCGAAGCGCCGCGCCGACTCGGGGGAGTAGGCCGCACCCGAGACCGGCACGGGCCGGGTGTGCGGGGTGTCGGCCAGCAGCGCCCCGAGGATCACGACGGTGTCGACGCTGAGCTTGTCCGCGATGGCCAGCAACTCGGCACAGAATGTGCGCCAGCGCATATTCGGCTCCACCCCGTGCATCAGCACGACGTCGCGATCACTGCCCGGCGGGCACAGTGGGAGATCCGCATCGCCGGCCACACCAGCTCCCGGGTGACCCCGTCGACCTGGCGGATTACCGGGCGATTCACCTGGTAGTCGTAGTAGGCCTCGTCGTCGATCTCCACAATCGGATCGGCTTCCCAGATCGCATCCAGATGCTCGAGCGCCCCGCTGGCCGCGTCGCCGGCGTCGTTCCAGCCCTCGAAGGCTGCCACGACCACGGTGTTGTGCAGTTCGGGCAGGTCACTGCCATCCGGCCCACCATCCCGCCAAGTCACAGAATCAGGGTACGGCGTGCCACCACTTGCTTGCGCAGATGTTCGATGCGCCGAGTCGTATGCATAGACCCACTATCCTTATAGGGTGACGGCCGCTAAGAAACACGCGTACGACACCGATCTCCTCGACGTTTTGTCGCGGCGTGTGGTGGTGGGCGACGGCGCAATGGGCACTCAGCTGCAGGTGGCCGGCCTGAGCTCCACGACCTCAACAACCGGTGCCGACGCGGTCGAGACGAAATACGTTGGGCTGCAATCTGGTTACGTTGGTGAATAGGACATGTCGACAAGATCTGCGAGTTGGCGCTCGAGGGCAGCGCGATCGCCAAGCGGGTG
>CAVVLC010000083.1:0-96186 GCA_963748885.1 uncultured Actinomycetota bacterium | reverse complement strand
CCTGCCTGCTCGACGATCCTGCCGGCCTGCACCACCAGGATGCGGTCGGCATCGCGGATCGTCGAAAGACGGTGCGCGATAATGAAACTCGTTCGATCCCGGCGAAGCTCGCGCATGGCCTGCTGAATGAGGACCTCGGTGCGGGTGTCCACGGAGCTGGTCGCCTCGTCCAGGATCAACAGCTTCGGCCGGGCCAGGAACGCGCGGGCGATGGTGATGAGCTGCTTCTCGCCGGCGCTGATGTTGCCGCCGCCGCCGCTGACCCGGGTCTGGTAGCCGGCGGGCAGCGTGTGGACGAACCGGTCGACGTAGGCCGCCTTGGCGGCTTCGACCACCTCGTCTCGCGCTGGCTTCCGGGCGCCCGTAGGCGATGTTCTCGGCGATCGTGCCGTCGAACAGCCAGGTGTCCTGCAGCACCATGCCGATTCGCGATCGCAGCGCTTGCCGGCTCATCGAGGAGATGTCGACGCCGTCGATCAGGATCCGGCCCGAATCGACGTCGTAGAACCGCATCAGCAGGTTCACCAGCGTGGTCTTGCCCGCACCGGTCGGCCCGACGATCGCCACCGTGCTGCCCGGTTCGGCCACCATCGACAGGTCCTGGATCACCGGCGTGCCGGGGTGGTAGGCGAAGTTCACGTGCTCGAAACTCGACGCGTCCGCTGCCCGGCGGGGGCCCTGGCCGTTGGGCGGCAGCGTCGGGCCAGCTGGGGTCAGGTCTCAGGCGGTCTCCTCGGGCTCGTCGAGCAGGTCGAACACCCGCTCGGCGCTGGCCACCCCCGACTGCAGGGTGTTGTAGATCGCCGGCCATCTGGCTCAGCGGCGTCGTTGAACTGCCGGACGTATTGGATGAATGCCTGGATGTTGCCGAGCGTGATCTGGCCGGTGGCCACCTGGATGCCGCCGACGACGGCGACCGCCGACGTAGCCGAGGTTGCCGATGAACGCCGTCGCCGGCTGCACCAGGCCGGAGACGAACTGGGCGCCGAAGCTGGCCCGGTAGACGTCGTCGTTGAGCCGGCGGAACTGTGCTTGCGCCGCGGCCTGGTGGCCGAACGTCTTGACCACGCGTGAACCCGCTGTAGGTCTCCTCGATGTGGGCGTTGAGGCGTCCGGTGCTGGTCCACTGGGCCATGAACAGCCGCTGCGAACGCTCGCGTGATCGTCCGCGTCACCAGCAGCGACAGCGGCACCGTCAGCACGGTGATCAGCGCCAGCAGCGGCGAGATCGACAGCATCATCGCCAGCACCGCCAGCACGGTCAGCATCGACGTCACCAGCTGGCTGATCGTCATCGACAGCGACGACTGGACGTTGTCGATGTCATTGGTGACCCGGCTCAGCAGCTCACCGCGCTGGCGGGCGTCGAAGTACGACAGCGGCAGCCGGTGCATCTTGTCCTCGACGTCGGAACGCAACGCGATCATGGTGCGCTGCACGGTGACGTTGAGCAGCCGGGCCTGCACCCAAACCAACAGCGCGGCAACCAGATACAGGACCAGCGCCAGCGCGAGTGTGCGCCGCCACCGCGGCGAAGTCCACACCTTGGCCGGGCACCACGTTCATCCCCGACAGCAGGTCGGCGAAGGTGTTGTCGCCGCGGGCCCGGGCCGCGGCGATGGCCTGTGCCTTGGTGATTCCCGCCGGTAAGCTGCCGCCCGATGACGCCGTTGAACAGCAGATCGGTGGCGTGGCCGAGGATCCGCGGAACGATGACCCCGATGCACGGTTCCGGCGACGCCCAGCGTCATCACCGCGACGGCTCAGCCCGCGTTGTGGTGCAAGCCGTTTCACCAGCCGGTCGCCGAACCCCAGAAGTCGCGTGACCGCATCGCGTCCGGCGGCGGGGCGGCGCCGCGGGCGCGCACGTCCGATTGCCGCCGCTCACGGCGTGCCCCCGACTCCGGCGCTCACCGACTGCGAGGCGGCGAATTCGGCGTAGGTGGCGCAGTCGGCCAGCAGCGATTCGTGGGTGCCGACGCCGACGATCTTCCCGTTGTCGATGACGATCACCTGGTCGGCCTGGTCAGGCGGTCGAAATCCGTTGTGAGACGACGATAACCGTGGCATCCGCCGACACCTGGCGCAGCGACGCGCGCACCCGGGCGTCGGTGTGCACGTCCAGCGCGGAGAACGCGTCGTCGAACAGATAGATGGCCGGGCGGCGGATGACCGCCCGGGCGATCGCCAGCCGTTGGCGCTGCCCGCCGGAGAAGTTGATTCCGCCCTGGGCGACCCGCATCTGCAGCCCGTCGGGGTGGCTGCGCACGAATCCGTCGGCGGCCGCGACCCGCAGCGCGTCCCACATCTCTTCGTCGGTGACTACCTGATTCGGGGCCTCGCCGTAGCGCAGGTTGTCGGCGACGCGTGCCGGAGAACAGGTAGCCGCGCTGGGGCACCAGCCCGATCGCCGACCACAGCCGCTCGGTGTCGTAGTCGCGGACGTCGATGCCGTCGACCAGGACCGCGCCGGCGGTCACGTCGTAGAGCCGGCAGATCAGCGACACCAGCGTCGACTTGCCCGAACCGGTGCTGCCGACGATCGCGGTGCGTGGTGCCGGGTCGACGCCGTCAGCGAAATGTCTTGCAGCACTGGACGATCCGCGCCGGGATAGGTGAAGGTCACGCCGTCCAAGCGCACCACGCCGGTGATGCCACCCGCCGGGAACGTCGGGGTTCTCGCGGGCTGTCGATGGCCGTGGGAGTGGACAGCACCTCGGTGATGCGCTCGGCGCACACCGACGCGCGCGGCAGCACCACCAGAGTCATCGTCGCCATCATCACCGCCATCAGGATCTGGATGAAGTAGGACAGGAAGGCGATCAGCGAGCCGACCTGCATCTGGCCGCGGTCGATGCGCAGCCCGCCGAACCAGATCAGCGCGACGCTGGACACGTTGATGATCAGCGTGGTCACCGGCAGCATCAGCGCTTGCCAGTTGCCCGCGTTGCAGCGCGGTGTCCGACAGCGCCAGGTTGGCCTGCGCGAACCGGTCTCGCTCGAAGGCTTCCCGGGTGAACGCGCGGATCACCCGGACACCGGACAGCTGCTCGCGCATCACCCGGTTGATGCCGTCGATCAGGCCCTGCATGCCGCGGAACAGCGGCAGCATGCGCGAGATGATCCAGTAGTTGGCACAGCGCCAGCACCGGCACGCTGACCAGCAGCAGCCAGGTCAGCGCGGCTTCCTGATGGATGGCCATGACGATGCCGCCGACGCACATGATCGGCGCGGTGACCAGCACGGTGGCCGTCGTCTGCACCAGGAACTGGATCTGCTGGACGTCGTTGGTGGTGCGGGTCAGCAGCGTCGGCGCGCCGAACCGGGCGGTCTCCGCGTCCGGAGAACGTGATGACGTGGTGCGAACATCGCCGAGCGCAGGTCGCGGCCGAAGCCCATCCCGGTCCGCGAGCCCGAGATAGACCGCCCCGACCGAGCACAGCACCTGCACCGCCGGTGACCCCGAGCATCACGCATGCCGAGCCGGATGATGGTCGCGGTGTCGCCCTTGGCGACGCCGTCGTCGATGATCGCGGCGTTGATCGTCGGCAGGTACAGCGACGCCAGGGTGCTGATCAGCTGCAGCACCATCAGCACCGCGACCAGCCGCCGGTACGGCCGTGATGTACTGGCGCAGCAGCGCCAGGAGCATTCGGTAACTGTCGCACATAACCCGATCCGCATCGCCGCCGGGCAGTTCAGCGCGGAGCCACGCGCAGCGCGAGGCTGAAAATGCCTGCTCAAGTGGCGTGTCGGTGGTTGACCCGCTGGCGCTGCCGCTACAGTGCATCCTGTGACCACCAGCAGGCCGATCGGCGACGGGGTAGCGGTGCGGCGCTAACGTGACGATGTTGGCCCTGGCGGTGTCGGCCGTGGCGGCTTTGATTCCGGTGGTTGCGGCGTGCTCCAGTTCCGGCGACAACAATCCGGGGGCATCGGGCTCGTCGGCGCCGGGCGACCGCCGAGGGCCAGCACGGCCCGATGTTCCCGCAATGCGGCGGCATCAGCGACCAGACCGTCGCGGAGCTGACCAAGGTGACCGGGCCTGGTCAACACCGCTAGAATTCCGTGGGCTGCCAGTGGCTGGCCGGCGGCGGCATCCTCGGCCCGCACTTCTCCTTCTCCTGGTACCGCGGCAGCCCGATCGGGCGCGAACGCAAGACCGAGGAACTGTCCCGCGCCAGTGTCGAGGACATCAACATCAACGGCCACAGCGGTTTCATCGCCATCGGCAACGAACCCAGCCTGGGTGACTCGCTGTGTGAGGTCGGCATCCAGTTCCAGGACGACTTCATCGAGTGGTCGATCAGCTTCAGTCAGAAGCCATTTCCGCCGCCCTGCGACATAGCCAAAGAACTGGCCCGCCAGTCGATTGCGAACTCGAAATGATCGGCCGGATGGTCCGCGTGGCGCGCCGTCGCGTGTCTGCGCGGTCCTGGTGATCGCCGCGCTGCTGGTGGTGACCGGTTGCTCGAGGTCGATAGCGGGTAACGCGGTCAAGGCCGGCGCGGGCGGCAGTCCCGCGCAACAACAATTCCGAGCAGCAGTACCCGAACCTGCTCAAGGAATGCGATGTCCTGACCAGCGACATCCTGGCCAAGACCGTCGGCGCCGATCCGCTGGACATTCAGAGCACGTTCGTCGGTGCGATCTGCCGGTGGCAGGCGGCCAACCCGGCCGGTCTGATCGACATCACCCGGTTCTGGTTCGAGCAGGGCAGCCTGAACAACGAGCGCAAGGTCGCCGAGCTTCCTGAAATACCAGGTCGAGAACCGCCCGATCGCCGGTGTCGACTCCATCGTGATGCGCCCGACGACCCCAACGGCGCGTGCGGCGTCGCCAGCGACGCGGCGGGAGTGGTCGGCTGGTGGGTCAACCCGCAGGCGCCCGGTATCGACGCGTGCTGGCAGGCCATCAAGCTGATGGAGCTGACGCTGGCCACCAACTCCTGATCACGACGCTACCGGGAACGTGGAAGCCGACCAGCGCGGCGCCGCCGGGTTCGAGCTGCTCCCAGCTGTCCGCGACGTCGCAGCACGGCGATCGCGGACGTCGGGATACTTCGCCGAGATCTGTTCCAGCGCAGCGGTGTCGCTGCCCTCGGTGCCGGCGAGGCCGATGCGCCAGCTCGGACATCGTCGGCTCGTGACCGACCACCAGCAGGGTGTCGAGGTCGTCGAGTCTGCCGCTTCGGTTTACCAGCTCGATCACCGTGCCGGAGTGGCGCCGTAGAGGCGCTCGACGTAGCGCACCGGTGCGTCGATCCCGGTGCGCGCCAGCGTCTGCCGGGCGCGGGTGGCCGTCGAACACAGCACGCTGTCGATCGCGGGTACGTTCGCGCGCAGCCAGTCGCCGGCCAGCGCCGCCTCCCGGACGCCGCGCGGTGCCAGCGGCCGGTCGTGGTCGGCGACGCCGGCCGGGTATTCCGACTTCGCATGCCGCATCAGCAGCAGCGTGTGCTGACCATTCATGCGACTCACCCTAAGGCCCAGTAGGGCCAATGCGGGCGTAACTGCGCGGGATTAACAAACGGGCGCATGCCGATGCGCGTCCCCGGAGTTGTCGGTGCGCGGACCTAACTCGCGGTGCCTTGATAGCCACGCAATCGACGCAATGAGGCATTTCCGGAAGGGGCCGCGGGGATGCGATTCCTGCACACCGCCGACTGGCAGTTGGGCATGACCCGGCACTTCCTGGCCGGCGACGCCCAGCCGCGGTATTCGGCCGCGCGCCGGGACGCGGTGGCCGGCCTGGGTGCGCTGGCCGCCGAGGTGGGCGCCGAGTTCGTCGTGGTGGCCGGTGATGTCTTCGAGCACAACCAGCTCGCCCCGCAGGTGATCGGCCAGTCCTTGGAGGCCATGCGCGCCATCGGGATTCCGGTCTACCTGCTGCCCGGCAACCACGACCCGCTGGACGCGTCGTCGGTCTACACCGGCGCGCTGTTCACCGCCGAATGCCCGGACAACGTCGTGGTGCTCGACCGGGCCGGCGTCCATCGAGGTCCGGCCGGGACTGCAGATCGTCGCCGCACCGTGGCGGTCCAAGGCGCCGACCACCGACCTGGTCGCCGAGGTGCTCGACGGCCTGCCCGCCGACGGCATCACCCGGGTGCTGGTCGCCCACGGCGGCGTCGACGTGCTGGACCCCGACCGCGACAAGCCGTCGCTGATCCGGCTGGCCGGGCTCGAGGACGCGCTGGCTCGCGGCGCGCTGCACTATGTGGCCCTGGGCGATAAGCACTCGCTCACCGAGGTCGGCGGCAGCGGCCGGGTGTGGTACTCGGGCTCACCGGAGGTCACCAACTTCGACGACGTCGAATCCGCTCCGGGTCATGTCCTGGTCGTCGACATCGACGAATCCGACCCGCGACGCGCTGCAACCGTTGACGCCCCGGCACGTCGGCCGCTGGCGGTTCGTCACCTTGCGTCGCGCAGGTGGACAACAGCCGCGACATCGCCGACCTGGACCTGAACCTCGACCAGATGACCGACAAGGACCGCACCGTCGTGCGGCTGGCGCTGACCGGTTCGCTGACGTCACCGACCGCGCCGCGCTGGACGCGTGCCTGGACAAATACGCGCGGCTGTTCGCCTGGCTGGGCCTGTGGGAGCGGCATACCGACCTCGCGGTGGTGCCCGCCGACGGCGAGTTCACCGATCTCGGCATCGGTGGGTTCGCCGCCGCGGCCGTCGACGAACTGGTGGCCACCGCGCGCGACGGTGACGCGATGTCCGCCGTCGACGCCCAGGCGGCGCTGGCGCTGCTGCTGCGACTCGCCGATCAGGGGCGCGGCATGAAGCTGCATCGGCTGGTCCTGACGCAACTTACCGCGGCATCGCCCACCGCGAGATCGAGTTCCCCGACCACGGCGTGGTGGTGGTGTGCGGCGCCAACGAGATCGGCAAGTCGTCGATGATCGAGGCGCTGGACCTGCTGCTGGAATCCAAGGACCGCTCGACCAAGAAAGAGGTCAAGCAGGTCAAGCCGACCAACGCCGACGTCGGCTCCGAGGTCACCGCCGAAATCAGCAGTGGCCCTTATCGTTTCGTCTACCGCAAGCGCTTTCACAAGAAGTGCGAGACGGAGCTGACGGTGCTGGCGCCGCGCCGCGAACAGCTGACGGGCGACGAAGCGCACGATCGGGTGCGGGCGATGCTGGCCGAGACCGTCGACACCGAGCTCTGGCATGCCCAGCGGGTGCTGCAGGCCGCATCGACTGCGCCGGTCGACCTGTCCGGCTGCGATGCGCTGTCGCGCGCGCTCGACGTCGCCGCCGCGAATCCGGTCACCGACGCCGCGCTGTCGGGCACCGAGCCGTTGCTGATCGAGCGGATCGACGCCGAGTATGCGCGCTACTTCACCGCGACCGGGCGCCCCACCGGGGAGTGGGCCGCCGCGATCTCCCGGCTGGCCGGCGCCGAGGCGGAGGTGGCCGGCGCGTGCGGCCGCGGTCGCCGAGGTCGACGAGCGGGTGCGTCGCCACGCCGAACTGACCGAGCAGGTCGCCGGAGCTGTCGCAGCAGCGGATCGCCGCCGGTCCTCGGCTCACCGCCGCGCGCGCCGCCGCGGACCAGATCGCAGAGCTCGATCGGCCAGGCGCGGGAAGCCAAGCTGGTCGCGGCCGCCGCGGCGGCGAACAGCGCCACAGCGGCGGCCGCCCACGCCGGGAGGCTGCGGCTGCTGACCGAAATCGAAACTCGCACAGCAGCTCTCGCGGTTACCGAGGCCGAAGCGCAAGAAGCCGCCGACGCGCAGTTGGCGGCGGGCGCCGAGGCCGCGGCCGCCGATGCCGCGATCGAGGAGGCCACCCGAGTCCGGACGGCTGCGCAGCAACGCGGCCAAGCCGCCCGCCGCGCCCTCGACCAGCTTGCCGACCGCGAGGAGGCGGACCGGTTGGGCGCCCGGCTGGCCAAGATCGACGCCATCCAGCGGGACCGCGACCGGGTCTGCGAGCGAGCTGTCCGCGGTCACCATGACCGAACAGCTGCTGCAGCGCATCGAAAGCGCCGCGGCCGCAGTCGATCGCACCGGCGACCAGCTGGCCTTGCTCTCGACGGCGGTGGAATTCACGGCTGCCGCCGACATCGAACTCGCCATTGGCGACCAACGAGTGGCGTTGTCGGCGGGCCAGAGCTGGTCGACGACCGCCACCGGCGCCACCGAGGTCGAGGTTCCCGGTGTCCTGACTGCCCGCGTCACCCCCGGCGCGACCGCGCTAGACATCGATGCTAAACATGCCGCGGCACAACAAGTTCTGGCCGACGCGCTGGCCGCCGGCGGTGTCGCCGACCTTCCGGCGGCGCGATCCGCCGACCAGCGGCGCCGCGAACTGCAAAGCAGCCGAGACCAGTTGGCCGCCACGCTGGCCGGTCTCTGTGGCGACGAAGAACCGGACCAGCTCCGCGCGCAGGCTGGCGCGGTTGCGGGCCGGCCAGCCGGCCCAACCCGACCTGTTCGTTGTGGACAGCGCCGGCGCGCGTGCCGAACTCGACGCGGCCGAGGCGGCGCGCGTGGCCGCGGACGCGGAGTGCGAGACCCGCCAGCGAATCGCCATCGCGGCCGGCGGCCGGCTCGCTGAGGCATCCACGCGGGCAACGGTTTTGCAGCACAAGGCCACGAGTCAACGCGCCGAGCTGGGCGCGGCCACCGACCGGCTGGCCCAGGAGCGCGCGTCGGTCGGCGATGCGGAGCTGGCGTCGTCGGCGGACATCGCGCTGCGGGCCTGCCAAGCCGCGGGGCGGCGGATGGTCGAGCTGGCCGAAGAGTTGGCCGCCGCAGCACCGGACGCGGTCGCCGCCGAATTGGCCGCTGCCACCGAGGCGGCCGCGTCGCTGGGCGATCGCTACGAAGACGGCGCCCGCGCACTGCGCGAGATCAGCATCGAACTCTCGGTCTTCGGCAGCGAGGGTCGCCAGGGCAAACTCGACGCCGCCGAGACCGAGCTTGAGCACGCTAGCCGGCCAACACGCCCGGATCGGCGGCCGGGCCCGGGCCGCGGAGCTGCTGCGGTCGGTGATGACACGCCACCGCGACACCACCCGGCTGCGTTACGTCGAGCCCTACCGCACGGAGCTGCAGCGGCTCGGTCGCCCGGTGTTCGGGCCCACCTTCGAGGTCGACGATCGACAGCGACCTGCGCATCCGCAGCCGCACGCTGGACGGCACCACGGTGCCCTACGAGTCGCTGTCGGGCGGGGCCAAAGAGCAACTCGGCATCCTGGCGCGGCTGGCCGGCGCGGCGCTGGTCGCCAAGGAAGACAGCGTCCCGGTGGTGGTCGACGACGCGCTGGGGTTCACCGATCCGGACCGGCTGGCCAAGATGGGCGAGGTGTTCGACACCGTCGGCGACTCACGGGCAGGTGATCGTGCTGACGTGCAGTCCCGACCGGTACGACGGTGTAAAGGGCGCGCACCGTATCGATCTCGCCGGTTAGGCCCGGTTACCGCAAGCGGGAGGGCGCGCACGTCCTACACTCAGCCGCATCATGGACATTCAGTGTGACTACGTAGTCGTCGGCACCGGCTCGGCCGGGTCGGTTGTGGCCAATCGGCTCAGCGCCGATCCGGCCACCGCGGTGGTGGCCCTGGAGGCGGGCCCGCCCGACAAGAACAAGTTCATTTCGATCCCGGCGGCCTTCTCCAAGTTGTTCCGCAGTGAAGTCGACTGGGACTACCTGACCGAACCGCAGAAAGAGTTGGATGGTCGCGAGATCTATTGGCCCCGAGGCAAGGTGCTCGGCGGCTCATCCTCGATGAACGCGATGATGTGGGTGCGCGGATTCGCGGCCGACTACGACGAATGGGCGGTGCGCGCCGGCCCGCAGTGGTCTTTCGCCGAGGTGCGCGAGTACTTCCGCCGCATCGAGAACGCCACGGCCGCCTCGGACTCGGTGTGCGGCGACGACAGCGGGATGGATGGCCCGTTGCACATTTCCCGTCAGCGCAGCCCCCGGCCGTCGACGGCAGCCTGGTTGGCGGCGGTGCGCGAGTGCGGATTTCCCACCGTGCAACCGAATTCAACAGCACCGGAGGGCTTTTGCGAGACCGTCGTCGCGCAGCGGCGGGGCGCCAGGTGCAGCACCGCCGACGCGTATCTGAAGCCGGCGATGCGCCGCAAGAACCTCAGCGTGCTCACCGGGGCCATGGCGACCCGCGTCGTCATCGACGGAACTCGGGCGATCGGCGTGGAATTCCAGCGTGACGGTCGATCGTGCGTCGCGCACGCCCGCCGCGAGGTGGTGCTCTGCGGCGGTGCCATCAACAGCCCGCAGCTGCTGATGCTGTCCGGTGTGGGCGATCGCGACCACCTCGCCGAGCACGGCATCGGCATCGTCCACCACTCGCCCGAGGTGGGGCAGAACCTGCTCGACCACCTCGTCACGGTGTTGGGCTTCGACGTCGCCGACGACAGCTTGTTTGCCGGCGAAAAGCCCAAAGAGCTGGCCAACTACCTGCTACGGCGGCGCGGCATGCTGACGTCCAACGTGGGCGAGGCCTACGGATTTCTCCGCAGCCGACCGGAGCTGGAGCTGCCCGACCTCGAGCTGATCTTTGCCCCGGCGCCCTTCTATGACGAGGCGCTGGGCGAGCCGGACGGGCATGGCGTCGTGTTCGGGCCGATCCTGGTCGCACCGGAAAGCCGCGGCCAGATCACGCTGCGCTCCGCCGACCCGTACGCCAAGCCCGTCATCGAACCGCGTTACCTCTCCGATCCCGGCGGCATCGACCGTGCCGCAATGATGGCGGGCCTGCGGATATCCGCCCGGATCGCCGAAACGCCCCCGCTCAAAGGCCTGCTCGGTAGCATTGCGCGGCCACGACACACCACCGAGCTGAACGACGACACGCTGGAGTTGGCGCTGGAAACCTGCTCGCACACCCTGTATCACCCGCTGGGGACCTGCCGGATGGGTGGCGACCCGGCCAGCGTGGTGGATCCGGAGCTGCGGGTTCGCGGGGTCGACGCGCTCCGGGTGGCCGACGCCTCGGTGATGCCCAGCACCATTCGCGGACACACCCATGCGCCGTCGGTGCTGATCGGCGAGAAGGCAGCCGATCTGATCCGGGGCTGATTTGGGTCGGTCTTCTCGGCAGAATGGGACCCGTGGCGGGGCGATATCGATGACGATGAACGCGAAGCGTCGTCGGATGCACGAAAAGCTGGCGGGGCTGCCCGGGGTGAGGCCGGTGCGCCGGCCGGTGTCGCCCGGCAGCGCTGACCAGTTCGATCTCTACTACGTGCGCACGGGCCGCAAGTCCACGCATCCACTGGTGATCATCCCGGGAGGTCCGGGAGTCGCGTCGCTGCAGCTGTACAGGGGGTTGCGGCGCCGGGCCGCCGCGGGCGGTCTGGACGTCATCATGATCGAGCACCGGGGAGTGGGAATGTCGCGCCATGACGATTCCGGCGCCGACTTACCGCCGCAAGCGCTGAGCGTGGATCAGGTTGTCGACGACGTGGCCGCGGTGCTCGACGACGCTCACGTGGACTCGGCCGTCATCTACGGCACGTCATACGGCACCTATATCGCGGCGGGAATTGGTGTCCGTCACCCCGGCCGGGTGCGGGCGATGATCCTCGATTCGCCGCTGCTGTCGCGCGACGACATCGCGGCCGTGCGCGATGCCCTGCGCGGGTTGCTGCTCAGAGGCGACAGCCCGGAGACGGCGGCATTGGCGCCCAAGGTTCGCCGGCTCATCGACGACGGGGTGATCACCGCATCGGGGGGACAGGTCGCCGCGGCGGTGTACGGCTACGGCGGAGCCGCTTTGCTTGATCGCCAACTCGACCTGCTGCTCGACGGCCGAAACATGCTGTGGCGGGGGATGTCCCGGTTCACCAGCATGGGCACCCGTAAAGTGCCGTACCGCTTCGAAACGGACCTGGTGAACCGCATCGCGTTCCGCGAGCTCGACTACGGCGCGGAACCCGATGGCCTGCCGCTCGACCCTGCCGTTGCGATACGCGAAGTCACTCAGCGAAACCGCCACTTTCGAGGCCGAGCCTTATGACCTGGTCGCCGAGATGCCGAAATTCGATTGGCCCACGGTGGTGATTGCCGGCGGGCGTGATCTCTTCACGCCGCAGGCGGTGGCGGAGCGCATCGCCTCGCTGCTGCCGAACCCGGTGCTGGTGACGCTTGCCGACGATGGCGCACAGCGCCATAGACTTTCGCGAGCCGGCCGCCCTGGCCGTCGCCGGCGCGGTCTCGCGCGGCCACCTCGACGGGCTTGCCGACCAGGCGGCGACGCTGGATGCGACTCCCGGCCCGCCCGGCGCTGCGTCTGCTGTGGAAGGCGATCGACGTGGCGGCCACCGCCGAGGCCGCGCTGCCGCGCGGTGCCTGCTGCGCCGCTTCAGCTACTTGGTGAATCCGATTGCCATGTAATTCACGTCGGCCAGTCCGGACGCGCCGTAGTTGGCCAGATTGCTGCGCACCGCGATATTGCCGGGCGACTGGAACAGCGGCAGGCTGAAGCCTTCCTGCCAGATCATCTGGTCGACCTCGTTGGCGAGCACGCGTGCCTTGTCCTGGTCCAGCTCGGACAGCGTCTCATCGATCTTGGCGTCGATCTCGGGGCTGCCGATCTTGCCGAAGTTGCTGTCGCCGTCCGAAGTGTATATCTGAGGCAGCGCAGACAGCGGGAAAGCCTCACCAACCCAGCCGAATTGAGTGATGTCGAAATCGCCGGTGCTGACGTACTGGCTGAAGAACCCGTTGCCCGGTTTCGTGTCGAGCACCAACTTGACACCGATCTGTGCCAGGTTGCTCTGGGCGACGGTGGCCACCTGGCGGTTCGATGGTGCGTCGTAGAGCACGTCGCGAATGACCAGCTGCTTGCCGTCCTTTTCCCGCACCGCTCCGTTGAGTTTCCAGCCGAGCGCGTCCAAGTCCCGGCGCGCCTGGTCGGGGTTGTAATCGGCTGGTGCGCTGTTATTTTGGTAGCCCACCTGGCCTTCGACGAAGATGTGGTTGTTCAGCGGCGTCGGATGCGGGGTCAGGCCGTGCTGGACGACGTTGACGATGGCCTGGCGGTCGATGCCCCTGCAGATCGCCAACCGCAGCCTCTCGTCGGCCAGGATGGACCCGGGTGCGCCGTTGAAGGTGAAGTGGTACCAGGTTGGGGCCGGCGCGCGCCGGATAACGATTCCCGGGTGCGTTGGGCGGTCACCATGTCGTCGAGCGAGCCCACGCCGGCGGCGTCGATCGCGTTGTTTTGCAGGGCAGGGATGACGGCGGCGTGCGTCGAGGACAAGGAACGTGATGGAGTCCAGCCGCGGCTTGGCGCCCCACCAGCGGGGGTTGCGGGTCAGCACGATGCGCTGGGCGCCGCGGTCGATCTTGGACACGATGAACGGTCCGGCCGACGGGCCGGGGGCGTCGAGTTGGCCCGTGTTGAAGACCTCCGGATTCGCCGTCATGCTGCGGGGTTGTATGCCGCCGGCAAACATCACCCGCCACTCGGAGTATGGCTTGGCGAACGTGATCACCGCCTGGCGATCGTCAACGCCCCTGGTCACCGACTGCACGCGTTCGAACCCGGCTCTGCTGGCGATCAGGAACTTCTTGTTTTTGCCGCTGCACGCGTCGACCTCCGACTTGAGGTCCTCCCAGGTCATCGGGGTGCCGTCGCTCCACACGACTTTCGGATTGATGGTGTATGTGACGACCTGGGGGTTGGTGCTGGTCAGCTTCGGCGCCGGTGAAGTAAGTCGGTGTTGAGTTTCAGCGTCCCGTCGGGCGCTGGTGATAAACGCCCCCGGCAGCGTCGGCGTCACAATCGCAGCCGGTGTCGGCCGTGTTGCCGTCGATGTTCATTTCGTTGAAGTTGTCCGGGAACGCTGACAGCGAGAGCCGCAGGTTGCCGCCTTCGCGCAGCGTCGCCGGGTCCTGTGGGTTGATGTCGCTGGTCGCGCCGACCTGCGCGGCGTGCGCCTCCGGGACGTCCTGATACCCGTCCGGAGCAGCCAGTGACGATCAAGGTAGCTACCAGCATCAACAGGCGCCAGCCTGCGAACCAGCGACGGGTGCGTCACCCGCCCGATGTTAACCGGCGACATCGGGGTGCGCCCTGCGGTACGGCGGCCAGCAGCCGCTGGGTGTACTCGTGCTGCGGGTTGGTGAACACCTGGTCGCCATCGCCCTGCTCGACGATCGTTCCCCGGTACATCACCGCCACCCGGTGGGCCAGGTGTCTGACCACCGAAAGATCATGCGACACAAACAGATAGGACAACCCGAATTCGCTCCTGCAGGTCCAGCAGCAGGTTGATGATGCCCGCCTGGATCGACACGTCGAGCGCCGACACCGGTTCGTCGAGCGCAAGGATCTTCGGCTGCAGCGCCAGCGCACGCGCGATACCGATCCGCTGCTTCTGCCCGCCGGAGAACTCGGCGGGGTAGCGGCTGGCGTCGGCGCGGTCCAGCCCGACGATGCGCCAGCAGCTCGGCGACCCGATCCTCGCACCGGCGCCTGTCGAACCCGTTGGCCACCAACGGTTCAGCGATGACGTCGAACACCGGCAAGCCGGGGGTCCAGGGAGGCCACCGGGTCCTGGAACACGACCTGCAGCTCGGTGCGCAGCTTGCGACGGGCGGCGGCGTCGAGGGTCGCGACGTCGTTGCCCAGAACCTCGATGGAACCCGCCTGCGGGTTTGCTGAGCTCGAGAATCTGGCTCAGCGTGGTCGATTTGCCCGAACCGGATTCGCCGACGATGCCCAGGGTGCGGCCCTGCTGCAGGGCGAAGCTGATGCCGTCGACGGCCCGCACCTCGCCCACCCGCCTGCGGAATACCACGCCCTTGGTCAGCGGGTAGGTCTTGGCGAGGTCGGTAACCCGCAGCACCACCGGGGGTTCGCCGGCGGCGTGCCGTCGATCGCGGCGGCTGCGTTGACACGCCGAAGATTTCGGCTGCGCTGCGCCCCGCGACCTCGTCGGTGCGGATGCACGCCGCCCAGTGGCCGTCCCCGACGGTAACGAGATCGGGTTCCGCCGAACGACATTCGTCGATCGCCAGCGGACAGCGCGGGGCGAACGGGCAGGCACCGGCCGCAGCGACGACATCGTCGGCGGCGCCCCGGGTATCGGGACCAGCCGGGTGCCCTGCCGGGCGTCCAGTCGCGGCACCGAGCCCAGCAACCCGGCCGTGTAGGGCATCCGGCGGTCGCGGTAAAGATCGTCGACGGTGGCCATCTCGACCGCGCGTCCGGCGTACATGACCAGCGCCCGGTCGGCGAACTCCGCCACCACACCGAGGTCGTGGGTGATGATCAGCACGCCGGCGCCGGTGACGTCGCGCGCGGTTCGGAGTACGTCGAGGATCTGCGCCTGCACGGTGACGTCCAGCGCGGTGGTCGGTTCGTCGCAGATCAGCAGGTCCGGATCGTTGGCGATCGCGATCGCGATCACCACCCGCTGGCGCTCACCGCCGGACAGCTCGTGCGGGAATGCCCTTGCCCGGCGTTTGCGGCTGCGCGATGCCGACCAGTTCGAGCAGCTCGACGGCGCGCTTGCGGGCGTCGGCTCGGCTGATGTCGCGGTTGTGGACCCTGATGGCTTCGGCTATCTGATCGCCGACGGTGTAGACCGGCGTCAGCGCCGACATCGGGTCCTGAAACACCGTGCCGATCGACCTTGCCGCGGATCCGTGACATCGCCTGGTCGGACAGCCCGAGTAACTCCTCGCCGTGCAACCGCACCGATCCCGACACCTTGGCGTATTCGGGCAGCAACCCGACGACGGCCATCGCGGCAGTGGTTTTGCCCGAACCGGATTCGCCGACGATGGCGACCACTTCGCCCGGGTCGATCGTGGTAACGTCATGCCGCGCACCGCGGGCACGCACGCGTCCGCCGGTGTCGAAGGTGACGTTCAGATCCGTCACCTCCAGCAGGGCGCTTCACCTGGGCGCCGTCTCTTGCGACGCGTACTGACCGGCTGCCGCGGATCCAACGCGTCCCGCAGGCCGTCGCCGGTGAGGTTGGCGCACAACACGATCAGCACCAGCGCGCCGGCCGGGAACAGGAACACCCACGGGAACGTGGTGGTCGAAGGGGTGCCGTCCGCGATCAGCGTGCCCAGCGACACGTCGGGTGGCTGCACGCCGAATCCCAGGAAGCTCAAGCCCGGTTTCGGCCAGGATCGCGAATCCGACGTTGAGCGTCGCGTCGATGATCAGGATCGAGGCGACGTTCGGGCACGATGTGACGCATGATGACGCGGCGGCTCGGCACCCCCATATACCTTGCCGCACGGATGAATTCGCGTTCTCGCAGGCTCATCGTCAAGCCGCGCACCATGCGCGAGCTGACCATCCAGCCGAAGCCGCGAGCAGCACGATGAGCCACAAGATGCTGCTCGACTGTTTGGTGCGCGGAGTGACGATGGCGATCAGCAGGAAGCTCGGCACCACCAGCAGCAGGTCCACCAGCCACATCAGCGCCCGGTCGCGCCAGCCGCCGAAGTAACCGGCGACCGATCCGACGGTGGCGGCGATGCTGGTCGAGATCACTGCCACGCAAAAACCGATCAGCATCGACTTCTGCATGCCGCGCAGCGTCCGGGCCAGCAGGTCCTGGCCGAGCGCGTTGGTGCCGAACCAGTGCTTGAGCGACGGTGGCTGCAACAGCGCGTAGTAGTCGAGATCGGTGTAGCCGTAGGGGAGTAGCGGCGGCAGCGCGTAGCAGCCGATGAACAGCACCGCCAGCAGAATCAACGCCACCACGGCGGGCCTGTTGCGGATGAACCTGCGCGACCAACAGGCTTCGCCGCGACGTGAAGGTGGCCGGCATGGATGCCGCCCCGGGCCGGCGTGCGTTTCAGCGCATCGGCCTGTTGGGTCATGACACCCGCACCCTCGGGTCCAGCGCCGCATAGATGACGTCGGACAACAGCCCGGCGAAGAGAACTGCCGCCCCGGTGAACAACGTGATCGTCGCGACGACGTTGGTGTCCTGAGTCGAGATGCCCTGCACCACCCACTCGCCCATGCCGTGCCAGCCGAAGATCTTTTCGACGAAGACCGCGCCGACGACCAGGCCGCTGACCCCGTAGGCGAACAATGTGGCCAGCGGAATCAGCGCGGTGCGCAGGCCGTGTTTGAACAGCGCCCGCCGGCGGGTCAGGCCCTTGGCGCGCGCGGTCCGGATGAAGTCCTCGCCGAGCACGTCCAGCATCGCGTTGCGCTGGTAGCGGCTGAAGCCCGCGATCGCGCCCAACGCCAGGGTGAGAGTCGGCAACACGATGTGCTGAATGCGGTCGACGAGCTGGTCCCACAATCCGGCGGGCGGAATCGGTGAGGTCTCACCGGTGTACTGGAAGATCCGCACCCCGGTCAGCATGTTCACCCGCAGCGCGGCCAGGATGAGCAAGCCCGGCCAGCACGAATGACGGAATGCTCAGAATGAGCAGCGACAGCACGGTGATCACCCGGTCGCTCAGCCGGTACTGGCGGACCGCTCCCCACGCTCCGACGACGACGCCGGCCACCGTGCCCACCAGCGAACCGATCACCACCAGCCGCAGGCTGACCCCGATCGCGGCGCCACAGCTCTTGGGAGACGGGATGACCGGTCACCGTGGTGCCGAAGTCGCCCCGGACCACGCCGGCAGCCCACTTCACGTACCGGATCGGGTATGGGTTTGTCCAAGCCGAGCTGGACGGCTTTTTGGTGGATCGCCTCAGCCGGCGGCTGTGGGTGGCGCTGGATGAAACTGTCCAGCGGATGAAACGTCGACTGATGCCAGGCAGAAGGCCAAGGAACGACGCCAGCACCAGCAGCACGATGTAGTTGAGGAAGCGGCGCGCCAGGAAGCGGATCATGCCGGACCATCCGTCCTGCGTCGCATGGGGACAGGGTAAGAGATCGGTGGTCGATCAGCACGAGTCAGGCCTCGCTGGACGTTTTGTGATCCGATTGATTCGGACCGGTGTAATCCGGGCAACCGCTTGTTAAAATCCACCGCGGCACCGATCTCCTAGCAACTCCATCCCGTGCAAATTCCATCCCGTGATACCCGAGGAGACTTGCGTGACGGTTACCGATGACTACCTGGCCAACAACGCGCAATACGCGAAGCGACTTCAACGGCCCGCTACCGCTGCCGCCGAGCAAACATGTCGCGGTCGTGGCGTGCATGGACGCCCGGCTCGATGTCTACCGCGTCCTCGGCCTCAACGAGGGCGAAGCACACGTCATCCGCAACGCCGGCGGAGTGGTCACCGACGACGCCATCCGGTCGCTGGCCATCAGCCAGCGGCTGCTGGGGACCCGGGAGATCATCCTGATTCACCACACCGACTGCGGGATGCTGACCTTCACCGACGATGATTTCAAGCGCGCCATCCAGGACGAGACCGGGGTCAAACCGCCGTGGTCGGCCGAGGCCTTCCCCGATCTCGCCGAGGACGTCCGGCAGTCGTTGCGGCGCATCGAGAACAGCCCGTTCGTCACCAAGCACGTGTCCCTGCGCGGGTTCATCTTCGACGTCGCGACCGGCAAGCTCGAAGAGGTCACGCTCTAAGCGGCCGCTATCCGACCTTGTAAGTCGCGAGCGCCTTGGCGAGCAGCCGGCCCTCCGGGTCGACGATCTCGGCCTCGCAGTTGACCAGCGACCGGCCCCGCCGCAGCACCCGGCCCACCCCGATCACGTCGGTCGCCCGCGCCGGCGCCATGAAGTCCAGCGCCATCGACACCGTCACGCCGCGCAACTCGGGGGGCGCTTCCGCACCGCACCAGGCGGCCGCCATGACGGTCGTGTCGGCGAGGGTAGCGATGGCGCCGCCGTGCACGATGTCGCCGACGGTGATATTGGCGGGATCCCACGGCAGCCGGAGCCTGACTTCGTCGTCGCGCAGCTGATCAACGACGATCCCCAGCTTTGCGACAAACGGTGATTGGGGGAGGAACTGCGCGATGACGTCGCGGCCGCTGGGCCGCTCGGAGGTAGTCGACATCCGTCCATGATTTCGCACAGTCAGAAGCCGCCAAACCGTGGTCTCCGCTCGTGTCGTGATGCGAGCCGTTGGCGTGATCGAACAATTCGTTGACAGCAGCGAAGGAGGCTGGTTTTATAGGTGGTAATGACTATAAACATGGTCAGTTCTACCAAAATTATCCGGAATTCGGTAAGGAAGCCATGACCAGCGACTTGAAGTCCGCGCCGGCGGTCGGCCAGTACGAGTTGAGCCATCTGCGCTCGCTGGAGGCCGAGGCGATCCACATCATCCGGGAGGTGGCCGCCGAGTTCGAGCGGCCGGTGCTGCTGTTCTCCGGCGGCAAGGACTCCATCGTCATGCTGCATCTGGCGATCAAGGCGTTCCAGCCGGGTCGGCTGCCGTTCCCGGTGATGCACGTCGACACCGGCCACAACTTCGACGAGGTCATCGCCACCCGCGACGAGCTGGTCGCCAAGGCAGGGGTGCGCTTGGTGGTGGCGTCGGTGCAGGACGACATCGACGCCGGCCGGGTCGTCGAGACCATCCCGTCGCGGAACCCGATCCAGACCGTGACGCTGCTGCGCGCCATCCGGGAGAACAAGTTCGACGCGGCGTTCGGGGGAGCGCGGCGTGACGAGGAGAAGGCGCGCGCCAAGGAGCGGGTGTTCAGCTTCCGCGACGAGTTCGGCCAGTGGGACCCCAAGGCCCAGCGGCCCGAGCTGTGGAACCTCTACAACGGGCGGCACCACAAGGGCGAGCACATCCGGGTCTTCCCGCTGTCCAACTGGACCGAGTTCGACATCTGGTCCTACATCGGCGCCGAGAAGATCACGCTGCCGTCGATCTATTACGCGCACCGCCGCAAGGTGTTCAGCCGCGACGGGATGCTGCTGGCGGTAGACCGGCACCTGCAGCCGCGCGCCGACGAGCCGGTGTTCGAGGAGACGGTGCGGTTCCGCACCGTCGGCGACGTCACCTGCACCGGATGCGTGGAATCGGCGGCCGCCACCGTCTCCGAGGTGATCGCCGAGACCGCGGTGTCGCGGCTGACCGAGCGCGGCGCGACCCGGGCCGACGACCGAATCTCCGAGGCCGGGATGGAAGACCGCAAGCGGCAGGGGTACTTCTGATGGCTGGATCGACAACGCTATTGCGCCTCGCAACCGCCGGCTCGGTCGACGACGGCAAGTCCACGCTGATCGGGCGGCTGCTCTACGACTCCAAGGCCGTGATGGAAGACCAGTGGGCGTCGGTGCAACGAACGTCCAAGGAACGCGGCCACGACTACACCGACCTGGCGCTGGTCACCGACGGCCTGCGCGCCGAGCGCGAGCAGGGCATCACCATCGACGTCGCCTACCGCTACTTCGCCACGCCCAAGCGGAAATTCATCATCGCCGACACCCCCGGCACATCCAGTACACCCGCAACATGGTGACCGGCGCGTCGACCGCGCAGCTGGTGATCGTGCTGGTCGATGCCCGCCACGGCCTGCTGGAGCAGTCCCGCCGGCACGCCTTCCTGGCCTCGCTGCTGGGCATCCGGCACCTGGTGCTGGCGGTCAACAAGATGGACCTGATCGACTGGGACGAAGAGAGATTCGAGGCGATCCGCGACGAATTCCATGCCTTCGCCGCCCGCCTCGACGTGCAGGACGTGACCACCATTCCGATGTCGGCGCTGCACGGCGACAACGTGGTGACCAAGTCGGACCAGACGCCCTGGTACGACGGTCCGGCGCTGCTGTCGCATCTCGAAGAGGTCTACATCGCCGGTGACCGCAACCTGGTCGACGTGCGGTTCCCGGTGCAATACGTGATCCGGCCGCAGACCATCGAGCATCAGGACCACCGCAGCTATGCGGGCACGGTTGCCAGCGGCGTGATGCGTCCCGGCGACGAGGTGGTGGTGCTGCCGATCGGCAAAACCACCACGATCACCGCGATCGACGGCCCGACCGGGCCTGTGGCAGAAGCGTTTCCGCCGATGGCGGTCTCGGTGAGCCTGGCCGACGAGATCGACATCTCGCGCGGCGACATGATCGCCCGCACCAACAACCAGCCCAGGATCGCGCAGGAGTTCGACGCGACCGTGTGCTGGATGGCCGATGCCGCCGCGCTCGAGCCCGGCCGCGACTACGTCATCAAGCACACCACCCGCACCACCCGCGCCAGGGTGACGGCGCTGGACTACCGGCTCGATGTCAACACCCTGCACCGCGACAAGACCGCAACGGCGTTGAAGCTCAACGAACTCGGCCGCATCTCGCTGCGCACCCAGGTGCCGCTGCTGCTCGACGAGTACTCCCGCAACGCCAGCACCGGCTCGTTCATCCTCATCGACCCCGACACCAACGGCACCGTCGCCGCGGGCATGGTGTTGCGCGACGTCCCGGCGCATACGCGCAAGCCCGAACACCGTGCGGCACCAGTCGCTGGTCAGCGCCGAAGATCGGCTGTCCAAGGGCCGGACGGTGTGGTTCACCGGACTGTCGGGCTCCGGCAAGTCGTCGGTGGCCATGCTGGTCGAGCAGAAGCTGCTCGAAAAAGGCCGTGCCCGCTTACGTTCTCGACGGTGACAACCTGCGGCACGGCCTCAACGCCGACCTGGGCTTCTCGCATGGCCGACCGCGCGGAGAACCTGCGCCGGCTGGCGCACGTCGCGACGCTGCTCGCCGATTCCGGCCAGATCGTGCTGGTGCCGGCCATCAGCCCGCTGGACGAGCACCGTGAGATGGCTCGCAAGGTCCACGACGACGCGGGATTCGACTTCTTCGAGGTGTTCTGCGACACCCCGCTGGAGGACTGTGAGCGGCGTGATCCCAAGGGGCTGTACGCAAAAGCCCGCGCGGGCGAGATCACCCACTTCACCGGCATCGACAGCCCCTATCAGCGGCCGAAGAACGCCGGACCTGCGGCTCACCCCGGAGCGCACCCTCGACGAGCATGGCACAGCAGGTCATCGACCTGATCGAGTTGCGAGGTTGAACGACCATGAGCTGGCGGCGCGAGCTGGCGACCCAGGCGGGCAGAGCTGCTGCTCACTGTGCGAGACGAGCTGGCCGAGGCGAGCCGAATCGGAACGAAAAGCGGCGGGGGACAAGCGATCACACGAGTTCCTGATGGCCGCGCTGGCGCGGTCCCGCCCCGGCGACGCGGTGCTCTCCGAAGAGGGCGCCGACGACCCGGTCCGCTTGAGCTCCGACGCGCGTCTGGATCGTCGACCCGCTGGACGGCACCCGCGAATTCTCCGAACTCGGCCGCGAGGACTGGGCCGTGCACGTGGCGCTGTGGGAATCCGGCGAGCTCGTCGCGGGCGCGGTCGCCCTTCCGGCGCAGGGCGTCACGCTGGCCACGCCCGACGTCGCCCCGCCACCCGCGCATCCGGGCCCGCCGCGGATCGTGGTGTCGCGCACCCGCCCGCCGGCGATCGCGCTGCAGGTTCGCGAACGCCTCGGTGGCACGCTGGTCGAGATGGGATCGGCGGGGGCCAAGGTTGCGGCGGTGATCCAGGGATCGGTCGATGTATACGTCCACGCCGGCGGCCAGTACGAGTGGGATTCCGCCGCGCCGGTCGCGGTGGCACGCGCTGCGGGTTTGCACACCTCGCGGATCGACGGCTCTGCGCTGCAGTACAACCGGCCGGATCCATTGCTGCCCGACTTGGTGGTGTGCCGGCCGGAGTACGCCGACGCGGTGCTGAGTGTGGCCGGCTGATTGAGGTGGATGGCCCGACGGCAATGGCACAATGCACAGAATGCGGATGTCGGCCAAGGCGGAGTACGCCGTCCGGGCGATGGTCCAGCTGGCCACGGCCGCCAGCGGCACGCTGGTCAAGACCGACGACATGGCTGCAGCGCAGGGCATACCGCCGCAATTTCTCGTCGATATCCTTACCAACCTGCGGACCGACCGGCTGGTGCGCAGCCACCGCGGCCGCGAGGGCGGCTATGAACTGGCGCGTCCGGGCAACCAGATCAGCATCGCCGACGTGCTGCGCTGCATCGACGGACCGCTGGCCAGCGTTCGCGACGTCGGGCTCGGTGAGCTGCCCTACTCCGGGCCGACCGCGGCGCTGACCGACGTCTGGCGGGCGCTGCGCGCCAGCATGCGTTCGGTGCTGGAAGAGACGAGCGCTGGCCGACGTCGCCGCCGGTGCCCTGCCCGAGCATGTCGCGCAAATGGCCAACGATTACCGGGATCAGGAGAGCAAGCGGCACGGGTCTCCGCGCGGCGGCGACTAGCCGCTTCGCCGCCCAGCGTCAGGCCAGCGTGGCGCTGGGTGCCGAGCGTCACGTCAGAGTGGCGCTCGGCGGCGAGGGAGCCGCCGTCTCAGCCGCCCGAGCCCGAGCCCGAGCCATAGGGCCGGGTCAGAATCTCCATCCCATGTCCGGACGGATCGGGGAAGTACACGCCGCGGCCACCGTCGCGGCGGTTGATCTCGCCCGGCCGCTTGGCGCCCGGGTCCGCCCAGTGCGGCAAGCCCCGGGATTGGATTTTGCCGTAGATCGCGTCGAACTCCTCTTCGGAAACGAGGAATGCATAGTGCTGTCGCCGGATTTCCTCGCCCTCAGGGACGTCCGCATAGTCGAGACTGGCGCCGTGCTCGAGGGCGACAACCATGAAGTGGCCGAATGGCGTCGGGCTCGGCAGGCCGAACAACTCGGCTGAGAAATTCCGCGGACTCCCGCTTGTCGCGGGCCGCGACGATGGTGTGGTTGAAACTGATAGGCATTGTTCTCACCATGGTATCATCCCGCGAGCGCGCGTATTTGCACGGCGACGCCGCGCAGGGTGGCATTTTGCGCACCCTCGCGCCAGTGCCTACTTGGGTGCGGTGAGCTCCAAGGCGATGTTGTCGGGGTCGCGGAACTGCAGGATATACGACGGCCCGATGTCCTTGATCGGTTCGTGTGGGACCCCGAGCTTCGTCGAGATGTGCCGCGGCGGCATCTAATTCGGCCTTGCTGGCCACCCGGAACGCGATGTGGTCCAGACCGGCGCGATCCTCGTCGAAGCGATCCGTGGCAACCGGCCGCAGGCCGAGCAGCGTGCCGCCGAGGTCGTAGATGACGCCGCCGTACAGAAAGCTGAGCTGGTTGCGGGTCGCCTCGTCGGCGTTATCGGGAACCTCGATCAGCACCGGCCACCCGAACACGGCCTCGTAGAACTGCCGGGATCGCTCGATATCGGTGACGGTGAGGCGAACGTGCCCGATAGAAGTAGTGCCTAGCCCCATCCAACCCATGCTGCCATGTCGCGAGCCCGGCTTTGGCCGCATGCCAGAATCGCGGTCGTGCGGATAGGGATGACCATGCCGGTGATGGAGCCGGACCTCGATGCGGCGCTGTTGCGGACCTGGGCGCGGGCGATCGACGAAGGCCCCTTCTCGTCGCTGTGCTGGGGTGAGCGCATCGCATTCGACAACCCCGACAGCCTGACCCTGCTCGGCGCGCTGGCCGCCTGGACCGATCGGGTGCGGCTGCTGACGACGGTGATCGTGCCGCAGCTGCACGACCCGGTCATGCTGGCCAAGGCGCTGGCGACCGGGGACATGCTGCGGGCGGGCGGCTGACCGTCGGCATCGGCGTGGGCGGCAGGCACGAGGACTACCACGCCGTCGGCGCCGACCCGAAAACCCAGACGATGCGCGGCATGGCCGAACGCGTGGCGGTGATGAAGCGGGTCTGGGCGGGGGAGCCGATCACGCGCCGCGGTGCGGCCGGTCGGACCGCCGCCGGTCCAGCCTGGTGGTCCGCCGCTGTTCGTCGGCAGCATCGGCCCGAAGACCATCCGCAGCGCCGCCGCCTGGGCGGACGGGCTGGCCGGCACCACCCTGGACCTCGACGTGGCCAAGCAAAACGAGCTGTTCGACGTGGCGCGCGCCGCGTGGGCCGAGGCCGGCAAGCCGAAACCGCACCTGGCCACCTCGTTCTGGTTCGCGTTCGGTTCGCCCGAGCACGCCCGCGCCCAGGTGCATCGTCACCTGCGGCGCTACATGAACTGGATTCCGGCCGAGTACGTCGACGCGATGGCCCCGATGACCGGCTGGGCCGGTACGGAGGACGAGCTGGTGGCGGTGCTGCGAAAGTTCGATGACATCGGGACCGACGAGGTTCAGCTGATTCCCACCAGCTCGGACGTCGATCAGCTGCGCCGCGCCGCGGCAGTGGCGGCGAATTTCTAGGCGCGCCCGCGTCGTGATCGGCGCGCGGGGCGAACACCGCCAATATCACGACTTTTCACGCGGGTAGCAGTCGCGCGAATCTTCTTCTTACGCCTCAACTATTTCGGTTGTGTGACCGGCTCGAGTCGAACGTGTTGCGTCCCAAATGGATGTGGCTTGCAGTAGGCGACTCCGCTTGCGGGACATCGGTGTTGACTTCGGTCATCCAGGGTTTTCCGGTGGCGCTTTCCGGCATTGTGGCCGATAGTCATATGAACGAATTGTGAACGAGTGAGCGCGGGTGTCGGCTCTGGTGGGAGTATTTATTGTTAGCAAACATTCGAGAACAACCCGTCTCCCGCGAGATGGACGAGGTTTTTCATCGCGAAATCATCGTCAGCGGTGACGACGCGCTGTCCAAGACGATCGCCGAGGAGCTAAGGGGCGCCGGCGCGCGGATTATCAAGATCAACACCGCCGCCGATCTCCTCGGCGCCGGGGTGCATCGCGCGCGCGCCGTCGTCTGCGCGGGGCCCAATGACGCGGTGAATCTCGAAATTGCTTTGCTGGCAAGGGAATACAGTCCGAATGTGCGGGTTGTGGCACGCCTGGCCAACGATGTGCTGCGCGGGGCGGTGGCCACCGTTAACGGCCCCGGCGCGATCCTGGACGTCGCCGAGCTCGCGACCCCATCCGTCGTCGAAGCAGTTCTGTCGCGTGACGCGCACGAGTTCGAGACAGCCGGTATCGAATTCGTCGTCTGGGGAGGCGAGGCGCCGCACGACGGGACGCTGCGCGAGATCTACGCCGACCTGGCGCCCGTGGCGGTGGTTCATGGCAAGAAATCACCCGTCCCCGGCGAGTTGGTGCCATGTCCGGGGCGCGATCTGAAGGTCTATGCCGGCGACTGGACCTCGTTGATCGGCCTCAAGGACGAATTGGAAGCCCGCGGGATCACCGTGCCTCCCAGGACCGCGACGCGCTCGCGCCACTCCCGCCTGCGACGCGCAACCGATGCCGCGCGCGCCATGCGTGACGACGTGAACCCGCTGCTTCTTCCCTCGTTGGCCTTCGCGCTGTTGCTGACGCTCGGCTCGACAGTCGTGGTGCACAACAACTACCGGCACCCGCTGATGACGTGGCTCGACGCCCTGTATTTCACCTCCGAGACCATCACCACCGTCGGCTATGGTGATTTCAACTTCGCTCAACAATCCACTTTCCTGCGATTGTTCGCCGTCGGGTTGATGTTCAGCGGCGCGATCGTCACCGCCATCCTCGTCGCGTTCCTCGCGGACCTGCTGTTGTCGCGCCGCTTCGTCCACACGGCCGGACGCCGACGGGCACGCCATCTGCGCGACCACGTCGTCGTCGTGGGACTGGGTTCAGTTGGCATCCGCGTCGTCAGTGATCTGACCGCTGCCGGATACGACGTCCTAGTCGTCGAGCACGACGAGAACAACCGCTTCCTGTCGAGCGCGGCCGAACTCGATGTGCCGGTGATTTTCGGAGACCCCACGATGCGCCAGACGCTGGAATGGGCGCGCCTCGATCGAGCCCGCGGCGTGGCGGTGGTGATGAACGACGACATGAAGAACATCGAGACCGGCATCGTGCTCCTCGAGATCTTGGGATCCGATACGAAGGTGCCGATTGTCATGCGCGTTCAAGGCCGCGCGCTGGGTAGCGCGGTGAGCCAGCGGTTCGGTTTCGAAAACGTGCGTTCGATCGTGGACCTGGCGGCTCCCTGGTTCATCGGCGCGGCGATGGGTCTGCAAGTGCTTGGGACGTTTTGGGTCGGGCAGAGCTCCTTCATGGTCGGCGCCATGCTGGTGGCAGAGAACAGTGAGCTCGATGGACTGCGAATGGAGCAGATGTCTACCCAAACGCGCGTCATCGCGATCACTCGAGCAGAAGGGCTGGTGAGCCTACGCCCCCGCCGCAACAACCAACTGAAAGCCGGCGACACCGTCTACATCATCGGCCCCTACCGCGAGCTGATCGCGACGCTGCGCAAGGGCCAGCCGCCACCGCAGACCGTGTTCGACGGTGAGCGCGCGGCGACACTGGCGGCGGCGCGTTCGCACCGGCCTCAAACGCGCCGGCCGAGCTGGGCGCAAGATTCCGACGGTTGACGAACTGGACCGGGGTCAACGTGTCCTGAGACCGTTTGACGTCGGCAGCCAAGGCGGCTCGGGAATCGCTGCGTGTCGTCGCGCGTTTAGCCGCCGAGCGGTTCGGCACCGCGTTCATACCAGGGGGCCGTGATCTCGGAGCTGATGCTGCGCTGGTTCTCAACGGCTTCGCGATACGTCTCAATCGCGCGGGCGCGCTCGCCGTCGAGCTTATCCAGTTCGCGGATCAGAAACTCAGAGGCGTCGGTGGCGCACTGCAACGCATCCGCCATCAACTCGAGTGCTTCTTCGATCAATGCGGCAGTCCTGTCGATGGGCTCTTCGACTCGTGCTTCCGCAGCCCGCGCGTCTGCTTCTCGTACGGATTGCGCCTCGAGCATTCTCGCCACTCGCGCGCCCTGCGCCTGTTCCCGGAGCCACATCAGTCCGACGGACTGACGGACCTCCTCTGGAAGTTCTTGACCGATCTCCTCTGCAAGTTCTGCCTCCTCTAGAAGTTCTATGCCTCGCGGCGCTGCTTCGTTCGTTTCCGGATCGCGCAGCACAAGCGCGCGCACCTCGTATCGCGCGAATCGTGTTGTGGCGCTATCCGTGAGATAGTCCAACACGGTTCGGTCGAGCCCACCTCCAAGAGCTTGCCTCCAGATTGCGAACCACTGCCACTCAGCAGGCGTCAGCACGTCGAGTTCTTCCGGTACGACCGTTGGGTATTCGATGAGCGCGCGTAATACTCCTCCGCCTCCATCCTCCCCGTTGCTCTCCGACTCGACCGCAGCGGCCAGTTCCTGCGCCCGATCCTCATCAGCCGCGGCAAGCCGAATCTGCTCGGCCGCAAGCGAAACCAGCCTCATGACTTCACCCTCAACGTGTCATGATTCCAATACGCCCGGGTGACGTCGCTCGGCCGTAAGACCGGCGGCTTCCCAGTGAGTGCCAGTTGCGCAATACGCGGCGGCGGGTCGTTCGGGGGGCGGACCTTTACCGGTTCTGGGTGGGACACGAATTCCTCTTCTGGAACGACTGTGATCCGTACATCTTTGAATACAGTCGAGAAGTTTCGCGCCAGCGCGCGCTTCCCGGATCTGGTTAACGCCTTCGGGTCCCAGTCGCTTACGCACATCCAGGTATCGCTGATATGCGTGTACCTCCAGCGGCTGTCACGCTCGTCCGGATTGCAGAGCACGACGTCGATCTGGAATTCCTCGCGGAAGTGGTTTCGCATCCCATGCAACCAGTGGTTGGTATGCACCGTCAGAATCGCATCGCCGTAATTTTTTTGGAATCGCAACCAATCCAGATAGAGAGCCGCCTTGCTCTTGTCACGGGCGTCGAACACCTTCCATGCGGGATCGGGCTCAAAATATGAAACCAGGCCGACACGACCGTAGATCGCCGTCGACAGTGGCTCCTGAACTCCGGTGACGTAGACGGCCCTGCCCCAGGTGTAGTCCTTCTCTCCCATGAAGAGGCCGTAGTTCGGCCCGCTGTAGGCGTTGGCCCATTCGGATGCCATGTATTTCATCGCAAGGGGCCGGCGGTCCGGGTCCCATTCGGCTGGTGATCGGTTGGCATCGACGAGCCGATACCATGCAGGTTTCGAGGCTCGAATCGCGTTTCCTATAGCCTGCGACACTTCACTTTCGGTCCGCGCGATCACAACACTCCCGTCTGTTTCAGCTCTTTCCTCGACTTGACAAGTTGGGCTTGCTCCATGGCACACCTTACGGCGATGGGCGAGGTGGTCTGCAACACTGGACTTTGGCAAACGATGGGCAGGAGTGCTGCACGGCTGCCGCTATGCCATCGCTTCGGCCCACTCGATATGCCCTTCGAGGCCAAGTGCTCTCGCCATATCGCAGTAGCGATCCCGGAAATTCGTGTAGGCCGTGGCGTCGCCGTGAGCGCGCGCGAGCAGCGCGCAGAGCCTCAGCAGCCAGACGTCGCGTACCACCAGACCATCATCGGCTGGCGCGGCCGCTAACCGCTCGATCGCGGCCTCGGCTTCGGCGACGTCACCGTCGGACCCGCGCTCAAGGAGTGTCTCCACCAGGACACCCGTCGCTGGAATGCCCCACGCCAGCACCTTCCCCTCGCGGACCAGATCGTCGAGGGCGGCGCGCATGAGCGGGATGGCGTCATCGCGATCTCCACGCCGAGCCTTCTCACGTGCCGCATACACGTTGACGATCGCTAACTCGCCCAGATTGTGCCCCCGGCGCAGGAACACGTCGCTGACCTCGGCCAGGAGCTTCTGTCCGCGGTGGTGCCCTGGCTCCTCCGGACGGTGCACCAGCGCAAAGCCCAGTGTCACCCGGGCGTAGGCCAGCGCGAGGTCATCACTGGATCGTTCGGCAACTCGTAGGGCATCCTCGATCTCGCGCACTGCCCGATCGCCGGCCGCGAGGACTCCACCCGGTATTGCCACGAGGTAGACGTACATTACGACCCTGACGTAGGTCACGGGGTCGGTGTCGCGGGCCATGGCCAGGGCCTGCCGCACGTCGTCTCGCCATCCGGCACGACCCAGGCAATAACGGGCCATAGCGCGCGTCGTAAAGGCGTGCGCCAACGGGGACCCGATGATGAAGTTGCCTTTTAACGGATCCCCGTTGGCCAGGTCGATGACCCGCTGGGACCACCGCAGTACCTCACACCACTCGCCACTTTCACCCTTGGCGTAGATGGCCGTGAAGGACAGCCCCACCGTCAGGTTCGGATCGTCAACCGACTCGATGAGTGCCATGGCTTCCGATGCCAGCTGCGACGCCTCGCGCAGCCGGTCCTGAAACGCATGATCCATCACCAGCCCCGCCATCCCGATGGCCAGTGACGCCTTGTCCCCGGCGGCGGTGCATAACAGCCGCAATTCCTCGAAGCAGGCATCGGCCAACTGTGCATGGACTCGAAAGGCTGTCGCGCACAACATGGTACGCGGGACAATGCGCATGGAGGCTCGGTCGGGGTCATCGGCGGGCAATGCATCGGCGATCGCTTGGGCGCGCTCCCAACTCAGTCGCGCCGCGCTTATGTCGCGATTGGTCGCCCACGTTGCCGCGCGCATGTGCCAGCCGTAGGCGACGTGCAGATCACCAGCGGCCTCCAGATGCTCGGCGATCAACGCAGCGTTCTCCTCCGCCACTGCCGGGTCACGTGATTCGATTGCCGCCCCGACGCGCCGGTGCAGCTCGGCGCGATCCGACTTGAGCTGTGATTCGTAGGCCACCGCACGGATCAGCGGATGGTGAAACGCATACTCGGGTTGCCGGGTGAAGCGGACCTGATCGATGAGCTGAGCCGCCAGCAGCTCATCAACCACAGCCTCAACCCCCAGCGCGGTCAGCAGGTCGAGGCTGAATCGCGAGCCGATGCACCGCCGCTGCGCTCAACGTGCGCTTGGCTATAGGATCAAGCCGGTCAATGCGTGCGGCGATGGTCGCCTGCAACGTGGCAGGCACGCTCACCTCGCTAACCTCTGCCGTAGACAGGTATCCGCCGGGCTCGCCGCGCAGCACGCCGCGCTCGGCCAGCTCCCGCACGATCTCCTCGGCGAAAAACGGATTACCGGCGGCCCTCTCGGCGATCTTCTGGCCCAGCGCGCCAACCGACGGGTCCGGCCCGAGCAGCTTGCGACCAGTGCTGCGGTCTCTGAATCGCTCAGCGGCGCAAGGGCGATGGTTTGAGCACCGTGCACTCGAGCCAACGCCCCGTCGTACTCCGGTCGATAGGTGGCCAGCACCAGCGAAGGCGTCTGCGGGATCACCGTGAGGAACTGGGCCAGCATCGACTCGCTGACCTCATCGATCCAATGGACATCCTCGATGACGTAGAGCGCCGGGGGTTCGCGGGCCAACGAGGCGGCGTTGACCAGCGCGGTCAACCGCCGCCGCCGCGCATCCGGATCGATCTTCGGCAGCACCACTCGGGATCGGCGATGCCCAGCAGGTCATCGAACAGCAGCAAGTCCTCCGGCTCTGCGTCGGGAAGCCTGGTCCGTATCTCGCGTCGCGGGCGGCCTACGCGTCAAGACCCTCGACCCCGGTGGCCGCACGCAGCAGCCGCGCCACGGCATGGAAGGGAACTGGCTGGTGTGCGATTCACAGAACGCGCTGAACACCTCCACGCCGCGGCGACGGGCCATCGCCGCCACCTCGCGCACCAGACGGCTCTTGCCGATGCCAGGTGAGCCCACCACGCCGACCACCGCGCCGTAGCCGTTGATGGCACGCTCCAACAAGCCCTCGACGGCGGACATCTCCCACCGCCGACCGACCAGATTCGACTCAGCACGCCCGGCAGCGCGACGCCCTTCCGCCATGCTCAATAGCCGACGGGCGGGCACCGGCGCGTCGGCACCCTTGATCTGAACCAGCTCAGCTTCGCCGAGAGTCGCAGCGCCCTCGACCAGTCGCGCGGTCGACGCACTGAGCATCACCCCACCCGGCGATGCCACCGATTCCATCCGTTGCGCCATGCCGACTTGCTCACCGACGGCGGTGTAACCGAATGGCCCTGAACCGATCTCACCGGCGATCACCTGACCGGAGTTGAGTCCCACGCGCAACCGCAGGTCCATACCATCGCGGTCCTGGACGTCGACGGCCAGCCGCTTCGCCTCCTCCTGAATGCCCAAGCGCAGCAAGGCAAGCACGAACGGCGTGGTCCTCCAACGCCACCGGTGCGCCGAACACCGCCATGATGCCGTCGCCGGTGAACTTGTCCACCGTGCCGCCGTAACGCTGCACCACCGCCGCGCAGCGGTCGGCGAGGTCGGCCATGATCTCGCGCAGCCGCTCGCCCCGACTGCCGCGGCGATGTCCATCGAATGCACCACGTCGGCGAACAAGACCGTGACCTGCTTGTACTCGGCCGGTTGCGCGCGTGCTGAAGCAGCGGCACCGCACTCGCTACAGAACTTGGCTTTGGCGTTCAGCGCCGTGCCGCACGATCCGCACGACAGCTCCGCCGCGGTCATCCGACGCGGCCCGACCCGCTGTGGTTCACGCCAAATATCGTGTCACCACTCGCCAGACTTGTCTGCTGTGATCAACCGATTGGGGACCCGCACCTGCGAATGCGGAGGCGAATTGGGACCAGGCGCGACCCCCTGATGCCCCGGTCTGGATATGCCGGGTAGTTCTCGCGACCAACTGGAACGCCCTGAAACCGAGCTGATCCGCGATCACGTCGTCCGGAATCTACTGCGTACCCGCTGCGTCCCCAAGGCTCGAAATGACGACGTGTGCACGCGGGTCAGGCGGGCTTACTGGCCTAAACGTCGTAGTAGAGCGCAAACTCGTACGGGGTCACCCGCAGGTTGAACGGTGCAATCTCGTAGTCGCGCTTGTAGTTGATCCACGTCTCGATCAGGTCGGGGGTGAAAACGCCTCCGTCGGTGAGGTATTCGCTGTCTTGCTCCAGACGGTCGATCACCGCGGATAGCTGGGTGGGAGCCTGCGCGATTTCCGCGGCCTCTTCCGGCGGCAACTCGTAGAGGTCCTTGTCGATCGGGGGAGGCGGCTCGATCTTGTTCTTGATGCCGTCCAGCCCGGCCATCAGCATCGCCGAGAACGCCAGGTACGGGTTGCCCGACGAGTCGGGGCAACGGAACTCCAGCCGCTTGGCCTTCGGGTTTCTGCCGGTGATCGGGATGCGCACGCACGCCGAGCGGTTGCGCTGGCTGTAAACCAGGTTGATCGGAGCCTCATAGCCGGGCACCAAGCGCTTGTAGGAGTTGACCGTGGGGTTGGTGAAGGCCAGCAACGACGGCGCGTGGTACAGCAGACCGCCGATGTAGTGGCGCGCGGTGTCCGAGAGGCCGGCGTACCCCTCCTCGTCGTACATCAGCGGGACGCCGTCCTTCCACAGCGACTGGTGGCAGTGCATACCCGAACCGTTGTCGCCGAACAGCGGCTTGGGCATGAACGTCACGGTCTTGCCGACCTGCCACGCGGTGTTGCTTGACGATGTACTTGTACATCTGAAGATCGTCGGCCGCGTGCAGCAATGTGTTGAACTTGTAGTTGATCTCGGTCTGGCCGCCGCTGCCCACCTCGTGGTGGCCCTTCTCCAGATAGAAGCCGGCGTTGGTCAGGTGGGTGAGAATCGTGTTGCGCAGGTCGACGAAGTGGTCGGTGGGGGCGACCGGGAAGTACCCGCCCTTGGGGCGGACCTTGTAGCCGCGGTTGGGGCTGCCGTCGGACTCGGTTGGTTCTCCGGTGTTCCACCACCCGGATGATCGCGTCCACCTTGTAGAACGAGCTGTCGGTGCGCGAGTCGAAGCTCACCCCGTCGAAGATGTAGAACTCGGCTTCTGGGCCGAAGTAGGCGACGTCCGCAATGCCGGAGCTGATCAGGTAGTTCTCGGCCTTGCGGGCGACGTTGCGCGGGTCGCGCGAGTACAACTCGAGGGTGAACGGGTCGTGCACGAAGAAGTTGACGATCAGCGTCTTGGCGGCACTGAACGGGTCGATGGTCGCGGTTTCCGGATCGGGGAGCAGCAGCATGTCGGACTCGTGGATCGACTGGAACCCGCGAATCGACGAGCCGTCGAAGGCCAGGCCTTCCTCGAACACGGTCTCGTCGAAGCCGTAAATCGGAATTGTGAAGTGCTGCATGGTGCCTGGCAGGTCACAGAAGCGGACGTCGACATACTCGATGTTCTCGTCCTTGGCCAGTTTGAAGATATCGTCGGCCGTCTTTTCGGACACGGAATGCTCCTTTGCTTGGTTATCCGCGGCTGACCACGCGCACGGTCGGGCTCATTTTTCTTGCCGGCAGCGCGATTTCGAGGTTCGCCGACAGCGAGCGCACGAGGCAGTCCGGCCCCGGGGCACTCGGCGGCTCTATTTGGTCTGTCATACACACCCCACTGCTGCGGACTTTGCCTTCAATTGGTTTCTATGACTATCGGGCACAGTGCCGGATCGTGCCACCGGAGCGGCGTGGGCGGCGCGGGCGCAGCAGCATGGATATTTGCCGCGGCTAGACGGGCAAACGAGGCAGCGCCGCGAGCCAGCCCGTCCTACGAACAGGGCGGCGCGCAGTAGTTAGCCCGCCAGCGGAGTAAGGTGGCGGGGACGGCAGGGAGACGCCAAAAGACACCCCCAGGTGACTCGCGGATAGACAGCTGGAAGGCATCAGTTTTCAAGCCTGGCTGTACGAAGAGTCCGAGCGTCTCAGTAAATCCCTGCCACAGGAAGAAGTAATGTCCACCATTGAGGCGCAGCCCCGCCAGGACTTGCGCAACTGCGGCGTCGAGTTACGGCAACTTGCCTACACCATGCCCAACCGTGTCAGCGAGCACGAACTGCTTCGATTAGCTGGTCGGATGCGCGCCAGTGCCGATCAACGGGACCGTCAGCGGAGTGTTGATAATGGCTGATCGCGTCATGAGAGGCAGTCGCCTCGGATCCGTGAGTTACGAGACTGAACGCAACCACGACCTAGCGCCACGTCAGATCGCGCGGTATCGGACCGACAACGGCGACGAGTTCGAGGTCCCCTTCGCCGACGACGCTGAGATCCCCAGCAGCTGGCTGTGCCGCAACGGCATGGAGGGCGCCTTGATCGAGGGTGGCGACCCGGTCGAACCCAAGAAGGGCAAGGTGCCGCGCACACCCTGGGACATGCTGCGGGAACGCCGCTCGATCGAGGAACTCGACGCACTGCTCAAGGAACGCCTCGAGATCATCAAGTCTGGCCGCCGCGGCAGCTGAGCTTCGGGTGTCTCCGGTATAACCGCCCCGGCCCGCGGCTCGATACTTGCGAGGTGGCTTTCATCGAACGCGTGGCGACCCGCGAGGTCTACCGGAACGCATGGATGGTGCTCCGCGAGGACGACATCCGCCGCGCGGACGGCAGCCCCGGAATCTACGGGGTGGTGGACAAGCCAACCTTCGCGCTGGTGATGCCGTATGACGGGCAACGTTTCCGGTTGGTCGAGCAGTTCCGGTATCCCGTCGGCGCGCGGCGCTGGGAGTTTCCGCAGGGCACCGCTCCCGACCTGGCGGACCTCGAACCGGCTGGGCTGGCCGAGCGTGAGTTGCGCGAGGAGACCGGATTACGCGCGTCGTCGTTCGAGGCATTGGGCCAGCTCGACACCGCCCCCGGAATGACCAGCCAGCGCGGCTGGGTGTTCTTGGCCACCGGAATCACCGAGGGAGACGCGGATCGCGAGCACGAGGAACAGGACATGCGCAGCGCATGGTTCCCGCGCGAGGACGTCGAGGGGATGATCCGTTCGGGAGTGATCGTCGACGCGCAGTCGATCGCGGCGTACGGCCTGTTCCTGCTGCGCCGGCGGTGAACGCGATGACTTCTGGGGCCGGCGTCGGTCGATAGGGATATGACGATTTCAGCGTCGCTACCGATCCGTTCGACCTCGTCATCGAAGGCGCCGCCGAACGGGTTACCGATGCGGGCGAATTATCCTCTGCCGCGGCGACATTCGTAGATTCCGGATGGCCCGCCGAGGTCGCGGGCGACGCGCTCACGGCAGAGTACAGCGCCCCGTCAGCCGGCCCGCCGCCGTGGTACGTCTATCGGGTACGGCCGTCGAGAGTGTTTGCGCTGGGCACGTCGGAACCGTTCGGCGCCACGAAGTTTCAGTTGGCCTAGGCGACAGCGATGCGGGGATCCGGTTGGGTCCCCGCATCCTGCTGGTTCGGCTCATTTGTTCCTGGTGTTGTCTAGGTGTGGGTGATGTACTGCGGGCAGTAGGCCACCGCGGCGTCGATGGCGAAGGTCTTGGAGCCCTTGGCGCTCAGACCGGTCGCCTGACCGACCTCGTTGATGACCTGCTGGCTCGACTCGCCCGCGTCGAGGGCGGTGCAGACGGCGTGTGCTTCTTTGAGGGCCGCCGCCGAGGTCGGCGGCGTGATGCCGTCCGACTCCAGCTGCGCGAGGAACGCGTCGTCGGTGTTGCTTGCGCCGGCGGTGCCGGCGAAGCCGAGCGCGGTGAGGCTCAGGGCGGCGGCAGTGAAGGCGGTGCCGGCCACGGATGCTGTGAAACGGCGAGTGAACATGGGGGTTCTCCTTGTGCGTGAGGTTGTGGTTGACGCTGTGCGCGTTGCAAACAGAATCCGCGTGGGGCCTATACGGTTTCTCAACGAATTCTTGACGTGACCGAGACCATTGGCGCCCACCCGCAGCGGCACGCAAAGCCAGCCCGCCGCGGCCACTCGAGCCTGGCCGTGACGGGCAATATGGCTAATCCCTTATGCGTCCCTATGCGTCTCTATGCGGCCGTGATGCGTCCCTATGCGGCCGTGATCGTCGACATCATGGGCCGAAGCGTTTCCAGCAGCCGGTGCCGATCACGCAGATAGAAGTGGCCGCCCTGCAGGATCTGCACCGAGAAGTCAGCGGTGGTCCGCGAACGCCATTCGTGCAAGTCGGATTCACTCACGATCGGATCCTCGCTGCCGCCAAAGACGTGGATCGGGCACGGCAGTTCCGCTGTGTTCCCTTCCTCATCCGTCATGCAGAGCCGCAAGTCGTGTCGCGCGGTCGTGACGGCCCGTTCATGCAGGGTGGGCCAGCGCGTCAGTTCCGAAGGCAGCCCACCCAGATCGGAAAGCAGGGTCGCGAGCTGTTGGTCGTCGAGGAGATCCACGACATGCAGGGGCGGTGGGAGATGCGGTGGGGCGTACGCGGACAGGAATACCGCCCGCGGCACAGGAGAACCCGCCGCGGCACGCGCGCAGGCCAACCGGTATGCCAGCAGGGCGCCGAAACTGTGGCCGAAGAACATGTGCGGGCCGTCAAGGGCGGGTCCCAGCTGGTCGTTCACCTCGTCAACGAGGTGGCGCAGCGTCGGGAACCGTTCGCGGTTGGCGACCTCGACAGGAATCACCTCGAAGGCCGGCCGCAACGCCTTGTTCCAGGCCTTGAATGCCAGCCCGCCGCCCCCGGCGTGATGAAAGCAGAACAACCGCACGGTGTCTGTCGCCCTTCTGCTAACGGTCTACTAGTGGCTTACGAAATCACCATCGCGCAGGCCACTTGGCGGATGCTTGGCGGATTCTTGTGGAAATCTTGCGGCCGCAGGTTTTGCGGGCGCGAACCCTGAAAAGATGCAGAGGTGGTGGGCATGCTCGAATTGATTGACAGGGGCCGTAGCACTGACGAGCACCCGGTACCGCTGCTGTTTGTCCACGGTGCTTGGCACGCGGCGTGGTGCTGGGATGAGCATTTCCTGGATTACTTCGCGGCTCAGGGATACCGCGCCGTCGCGGTGAGCCTGCGCGGCCACGGCCGCAGCCCCGGCCGGGAGCGTCTGCGCCGGACACGAATTCAGGACTACGCGGACGATGTCGCCGAGACGGTTTCGCGACTACCGGCTCCGCCGGTGCTGGTCGGGCATTCGATGGGTGGCTTCGTGGTCCAGCAATATCTGGAACACCACACTGCCGCCGCGGCTATTCTCGTCGCGCCCATTCCACCCACCGGCGCACGTCGGGTTACCCTGTACGCCGCGCGCCACCACCCTCTGGCGTTCCTCAAGGTCCATGCCGCACTGAGGCTGGGCCCGATGGTCGCCACCCCGGATCTGGCGCGAGACCTGTTCTTTTCGGCGTCGATGCCGGATGCACAGGTCGACTTGTATCAGCGGCGCCTCCAGGACGAGTCCTACCGAGCCTTTCTTGGCATGTTGGCCCTCGACCTGGTCAGGACCAAGCGCGTCAACCGTGTCCCGATGCTGGTGCTGGGGGCCGAGAACGACACGATCGTCACGCGGCGCCAAATTCAGCGCACCGCTGCGGTTTACGGCGCTGAGGCGGAGATCTTCCCCGATATGGCCCACGACATGATGCTCGAGTCCGGATGGGAGGCGGTCGCCGAGAGGATCGACGGCTGGCTCACGGCCCAGGGACTGTAACAACCGCGCTGGCACCGGCGTTTTGGCTGATCAACTGGACGAGGCGATCCGTGACTCCGGGCGCCAGGTCATGGCCCATACCGTCGATGGTGACGTGCCGGGCCCCGGTGATGGCCGCCGCGGTGGCAAGCCCACCGCTTGGGTGCACGATACGGTCCCGGTCGCCGTGAATGACCAACGTGGGCAACGTGATTCGCTTCACCTCCGCGGTGCGATCGCCGGACTTGTAGATGGCGTTGATCTGTCGTGCGACGCCGTCACCGGCCGCCTCCCGCAGACCGCGGTCCCAGGCCCGTTCCGCGTACTCGGCCGCACCGGCCTCGTCGGGCGGGAACCCGCAACCCGCCAGGTGGGACGCCAGCCTGACGTGCTTGCGGATGAATTCCTCGCGGGTACCTGCGGCATGCCTGGACAACAGCAGCAGCGTCGACAGGGCGGGTTGGCCGACCCGCCTGCTGCCGGTGGTCGAGAAGATCGACGTCAACGACAGCGCCCTGGTGGGGTAACGGGTCGCGATCGTCTGGGCGATCATGCCGCCCATCGACATCCCGATGAGGTGGGCCTGCGCGACGCCGAGGCGGTCAAGCACCGCGACGGCGTCACCCGCCATGTCGGCCAGGTCGTAGCCGTCCCGGCGGGGGCGTTGCAGCGCGCGGCGCCAAAGGCTCGGCGGGGGAGTGGTGGCCGGGGTGGTGCGGCCGACGTCGCGGTTGTCGAACCGGATCACGTAAAACCCTTGGGCGACAAGGCCGTCGACCATAGCTGGCGGCCACGACGTCAGGTCTAGGGTCAGGCCGGCGATCAGCAGCAGCGGCGCACCGGACGGATCACCGTCCGTCCGGTAGCACACCTGCCGGCCGGCGCCGGCGGAACAGAATTGGTCGGTCATGCCGGCACCGCCACCGCGCTCAGCGCCGCGACGCGGCTGGAGTCTTCGAACCGCAGGTTCGGGTTCACCACGGAGTCGCTACGCAGCAGCTTGACGTCGTTGTAGTAGCTCGAGGACATCAGCCAGGGCGCGCCGTCACCCTGCTTGGGCAGCAGGTGCACCGCACGCTGCACGTACCCGGCCGAGAAGTCCAGCAGCGGGCGTGCCGCCATGTCCGGGTCGGCGACCTCGGCACGCGCGGTGTCGTAGCCGTTCGCGTCCATGTGCGTCAGCAGCCGGCAGAAGTGCTCGCACAGCAGCCCGACCTTGAGCGTCCAGGACGAGTTCGTGTAGCCGACGGCGAACGCGAAGTTCGGCACGCCGGAGAGCATCATGCCCTTGTAGGCGACCGTGTCGGCGAAGTCGACCGGCTCGCCGTCCACGCTCAACGCCATCCCGCCGAACAACTGCAGGTTCAGCCCGGTCGCGGTGACGATGATGTCGGCGTCCAGGTGCTGGCCCGGACTGCAGCTCGGATGCCCGTCTCGGTGAAGGTCTCGATCCGGTCGGTGACGACCGAGGCCTTGCCGTCGCGGATCGCCTTGAACAGGTCGCCGTCGGGCACCACGCACAGCCGCTGGTCCCACGGGTTGTAGGGCGGGTTGAAGTGCTCGTCGACGGGGATAGCCCTCGGGCAGCTGCTTGGCGTTGAGCTGGCGGATCAGCTTCCGGCCGCGGCCGGGGAAGCGTCTGGCAGAACTGGTAGACCGCACGCTGTTTGAGCGATGTTCTTGCGCCGCGGCCAGCGCGTAGCCGCGCTCGTCGCCGAGCAGCCGCTTGGCGGTGTTGGCGATCGCGTCCTTCGACGGCACCGGCATGATGTAGGTCGGCGAGCGCTGCAGCATCGTCACGTGCGCGGCCGTGCCGGCCATCGCCGGGACCAGCGTCACCGCGGTCGCGCCGCTGCCGATCACGACGACCCGCTTGCCCGCGTAGTCCAGGTCCTCGGGCCAGTGCTGCGGGTGCACGATCTGGCCCGCGAACCGGTCACGGCCCGGGAACTCGGGGGTGAAGCCCTGCGTCGTAGCGGTAGTAGCCGCCGGCGCATGAAGATCCAGTCGGCGCTGAACTGCACGCAGCTCGCTCGGTGTCGGACGTCTCGACGTCGACCGTCCAGCGGGCCTCCGCCGTTGACCACGCCGCGCCGCAGCACCTTGTGGTGGAAGCGGATGCTGCTCGTCGATGCCGTTCTCGGTCGCGGTCTCGCGGATGTAGGCCAGGATCTTGTCGGCGCCGGCGATCGCGTGCTCGTCGCGCCACGGCTTGAACTCGTAGCCGAAGGTGTGCAGGTCGGAGTCCGAGCGGATGCCCGGGTAGCGGAACAGGTCCCAGGTGCCGCCGGTGGCGCTCGCGCGCCTCGAGGATCGCGTAGGCTGCGGCCGGGGTGGTCGCTTCTGCAGGTAGTAGGCGGCGCCGATGCCGGAGATCCCGGCGCCGACGATCAGGACGTCGACGTGCTCGACCTGGACGCCGGCACTGCCTGCGGTGCGATTCATTACTAACTCCTTGGTGGTGGGGCGGTCGTGGGGCGAAACCCGATGCACTAATAGTCCCGATCCGAAGGCCGCGGCAATAGCGCAATATGACTCAATAGCGTCGGATTGTGGTGCAGCATGCACTATGCCGGTTACGGTGGATCGATGACCTGGAAACCGCCCTCACCCCGGTGTCAGGAGTTGATCCGGCAGTGCGCGCAAATCATCGTCAATGCGCGACCGGAGTGGCTCGCGGAGCTCGACCGGGCGGTTCTCGCGGCCAGCCCTACGATCGCGGCCGACCCGGAACTCGCCGCGGCGGTGAGCCGTAGCAACCGGGCCAACCTGTACTTCTGGGGGACCGCCAACGTCCGCGACCCCGGCGCCCCGGTGCAGGCGAACACCGGCGCCGAACCGATGAACATCGCGCGCGAGCTGGTGCGCAGGGGCCTCAATACCTATTCGCTGGATGCCTACCGCGTGGGGGAGGGGGTGGCCTGGCGAAGGTTCATGGAAATCGCCTTCGAGCTGACCTCGGACCCCGCCGAACTCCACGAGGTTCTCGATGTGTGCTCGCGGTCGGTCAGTGCGTTCATCGACGCGACGCTGGCCTTCATTGCCGCCCAGATCGAGCTGGAGCTTGACGAACTCACCCGAGGTAGCCACGCCCAACGACGCGAGACCGTCGCACTCATCCTCGAAGGCGCGCCCATCCCGCGTCGGCGGGCCGAGGGCCGCCTCGGCTACCCATTGACCGGCGATCACACCGCGGCGGTCATCTGGAGTGACTCCCCGGAGGGTGATCTGGCCCGGCTGGACAAGGCCGCCGAGGCGTTCGGTCACGCGGCTGGTGCGCGGCCTCTGACGGTGCTTCCCAGCTCTGCCACCCGGTGGGTCTGGGTGCCCGGCGATCGGTCCGCCGACGGGATCGACACGGGCGCACTGCAGGATGCGATCGATCCACTGTCCGACATCCGAGTCGCCATCGGACCTACGGCCAACGGCATCGACGGATTCCGGCGTAGCCATTTCGACGCCGTCACCACCCAGCAGATGATGGCGCGGTTGCACTCGCCACAGCGCATCGCACTGTTCGCCGATGTTCAACTGACCGCGCTCATTACCGCCGACACCGACCGCGCCGCCGAGTTCGTCCACCGCACCCTCGGTGACTTCGAATTCGCGGATGCCGGATTGCAGGACACGGTAAGAACATTCGTCAACCTGCAATGCAACGCATCCCGCACCGCGGCCCACCTCTTCACGCATCGCAACACGTTGTTCCGTTGGCTGAACCGCGCCGATCAGCTACTGCCGCGGCCCCTGGCGGAGTGCAGTGTTTCGGTGGCCGTTGCCCTGGATGTGCTGCGCTGGCGCGGGCAATAGCCGGGCTCTGCGTTAAGCAAGTTCCGACGTGTCGTCATCCGGCTCTTGGCTGGCGTACTGACGAACGCCGGTCTGCAGCGCCACGCGCATCAGTTCTTGGTCGTAGACGAACGGTTCGGTCGAGTCGATGAATTGCTCGACGATCGCCACGAAGCGGTCCGGGTGATCGCCGTGCGGCATGTGTCCGGACTTCTCGAATATCTCGAGGCGCGAACCAGGGATCTCCTTGTGCGCCAGCCGAGCATGGCTCACCGGAATGATCTGGTCGTCCTCGCCCCAAATGATTTGCAGCGGAAGGTCCTGCATCAGATAGCTGCGGTCCAGCATGGTGACGTACTGGCCCCGCACGTCGACCACTGAGCGCAGAGTGCGTGCGAACGCGGCCACGGCACCAGGCTTGCGCAGCCCGCTGACCAGGCGCGGTACCTTGGGCAAATCGCGTCCGAATCGTGTGGAGCCCAACATGTTTCCGACGGCGCGGCCGACGAGTTCCACCGCGGGGACTGCGCCGGGCACCTTGAGCACTGAGAGCGCCTCGGCGCCCATGGGCATCGCGGCCAACCGCAATGCGAAGCTGACGTCTTTCGTCACGCCGCCGGCGCTTACCAGCACGACGCGCTCGATAAACTGCGGGTACTGATAGACGAACTGCATTGCGATGCCGCCGCCAAGAGAATGCCCGACGACCGTGACACGGTCGATGTTGAGCGCGATGAGCAGGTCGCGGATGCCGTTGGCGAAAGCCGGCAACGAGTAGTCGGCGTTCGGCTTGTCGGACTCGCCGTGGCCCAGCAGGTCGGGGGCGATGACGGTGAATCGTTGCGCGAGCTTGGCATGGACGGAGTCCCATGTCGTGGAGCTGTCGCCGACGCCGTGGAGCATCAGGAGGACCGGGCCGGACCCGGCGATACGGTAGGCGCGCCGGTAGCCGTGGATTGTGACGAATCGCAGCGACGGCGCGGCTACATCCCGTACCGGCCGCAGGTGGCGGCTGTTGCGGTTCGCCATGATCTTGCCCTCTCCCTTGTGTGTTTGACCGCCGAAGCGGGGTGTTGGAGAGAAGCTTGTAGGGGAGCGCTTGCAATATTCTTGCGGAAAAATCAAGACATTCTTGCGGTGCGGCAGCGCCGGCACGCCACCCCTTAACCGGGCCGGTTCCTTGCCGACGGGCACGGTGGCGGTGACAGTGCCGCGTTTCAGCCTGAGCTCTCGATGAAGTTAACCGAAGCGCGATGCAGCAAATTAACTGCGGGGTAAGGTTCTCGTGCGGTTCTGCGGATCTGGGTGCCGCCGCCAAGTGATGGGAGCCGACAATGACGTCGTATGTGATAGCAGCACCGGAGGTTTTGGCCGCGGCGTCGGCGGACTTCACGGGTATCGGCGAGGCGATCAGAGCAGCCAACTCGGCCGCGACGACCCGGACGACGGGCATTGTGGCCGCCGCCGGCGATGAGGTGTCGGCGGCCATCGCCGGGTTCTTCGGCACGCACGCCCAGGAGTACCACGCGCTCAGCGCGAGGGCGGCGGCGTTTCATGATCAGTTTGTGCAGACATTGCGCGGGGGCGCGGGCGCGTATGCGGCCGCCGAGGCCGCGAACGCGTCGCCGTTGGCGGGCCTGCAGGATTTGGCTGTCTTTTCGCCCATTCAGCTGCTGACCGGGCGCCCGCTGGTCGGCAACGGCGCCAGTGCGGCCGCGGGGAGCGGCAAGGCCGGGGGCGGTGGCGGGTGGCTGTGGGGCGACGGCGGCAACGGCGGGTCGGGCGCGCCGGGTGGAAACGGCGGCGCCGGCGGCTCGGCGGGTCTGTTCGGCGCCGGCGGGAACGGCGGGGCCGGCGGGAACGCCACTGCCGCCGGCGCTAATGGCGGGGCAGGCGGGGCCGGCGGGGCTAGCGGGCTGCTGGGCGGCAGGCACGCCGGGGCGGGCGGTGTCGGTGGTGCCGGCAAGGCCGGGTCCGTGGGGCAGGGCGGTGGTCTGGGCGGTGCCGGCGGCGCCGGCGGGGCCAACATGCAGCTGTACATGGGCACCGCCGGGGCGGGGGGTGACGGTGGGGCCGGCGCGGCCGGCGGCACCGGCGTCACGCCTAGCGGTGCCGGTGCGAACGGTGGGATCGGCGGCGCCGGCGGTGCCGGCGGCGCCGGCGGTGCTGGCGGCGCCGGCGGTGCTGGCGGCGCCGACCACGCGCTGCTGAACGGCACCGCCGGTGACGGCGGTGACGGCGGCGTGGGCGCCAGAGGTGGCAACGGCGGCAACGGCGTCGACGGAACTGGTTTCCAGGTGGCCGGCGGGGACGGCGGGAACGGCGGCGCCGGCGGTGATGCCGGTGCCGGCGGGGCCGGTGGCGCAGCGGGGTTGTCAGGCGGAAAGGCCGGTATCGCGGGCAGCACGGGCAGCACCGCCGGTAACGGCGGCAACGGCGGTCACGGCGCCAACGGTGACACCGGCGCGGCCGGCAAGGGCGGCTTTGCCGGTGGTTCCGGTGGCATCGGCGGGGCGGGCGGCTCGGCCGCCGGAATCAACGGCAGCGGCGGCTCTGGCGGTGACGGCGGCAACGGTGGGACGGGTGGGGCCGGCAACAGCAGCGTCGCTGACGGCGGCACGGGTGGTACCGGCGGTGACGGGGCCGCCGGCGGGGCGGCCGGGATCGGCACCGGAGCTGCGGGCACCGTGGGCCAATCCGGTAACGGCGGTAACGGCGGGATCGGCGGCAACGGCAGGACCGGCGTCGCGGGCTTGGTCGGGAGCGGCATGAACGGTCAGGCCGGCGGTAACGGGGGAGACGGCGGCCATGGCGGCAATGCCGGGGGTGCCGACGGAGTGGCCGGCAGCGGCGGGGACGGTGGTCAAGGCGGCTTGGGCGGCAACGGCGGTACTGGCACAACGGACACGCTCGACGGCGGCAAGGGCGGCGGCGGCGGCCAAGGCGGCAACGGCGGCGCCGGCGGCGCACCTGGCACGGGCATACACGGTTTCATCACCGGGCTGGCTGGGGACGGCGGCCAGGGCGGTGCCGGCGGCAACGGCGCCGACGGCGGTGGCGGCGGCGGGCTTAACGGGAGCGGCGGTGACGGCGGCGCCGCCGGCGCCGGCGGCAAGGGCGGCGCAGGGGCCGCCGGCGGAATGGACGACTTGGGCGGAAGTGGCGGTGTTGGAGGTGTCGGCGGCACTGGCGGCGGCGGCGGGGCCTCCGGCGGCGGCACCGGGGTTGCCGGCATAGGCGGCGCCGGCGGCGGCGGCGGTGTTGGAGGGATCGGTGGCACCGCAGCTGGATTCGACAGCTTGGCCGGCGCTGGCGGTGACGGTGGCGCCGGCGGCAACGGCGGCACCGGCGGCACTGGAGCCGCTGGCGCCCTCGCCGGCGACGGTGGCACGGGTGGCAAAGGCGGCGCCGCGGGAGCGGGTGGCGTCGGCCTGGTTGGCACCGACGGCGACAGCGCCCCCGGCGGCGAAGGCGGCGACGGTGGCGTCGGCGGCGCCGGCGGCAACGGTGGGGTGGCCGGCACCGGCGGCACCGGCGGCGGCGGCGGCAGCGCCGGCGACGGTGGCACTGGCGGCGCGGGCGGTGACGCATCCGCCGCACCCGGGTCTGCCGGCGAGGCCGGCTTGGGCGGCAACGGTGGCACCGGCGGAAACGGTGGGGCGGCCGATGCTGCGGGAACCAACGGCGACGGCGGCACCGGCGGCCACGGTGGCACGGGCGGTCAGGGTGCCACCAGCGGCGGCAGCAGCAGCGAATGGGCACCTCATGCCGGCGGTGACGGCGGCGGTGGCGGCGCCGGCGGCGCCGGCGGGACAACCGGCGGCGGTGCCGGCACCGCAGGCACCGGCGGTGACGGCGGCGCCGGCGGCACTGGCGGCACTGGCGGCACCAGCGGCCCCGGCATGAATGGCATTGGCGGATCGGCGACCACCGCCGGCAACGGTGGCACCGGCGGCGACGGCGGCAACGCCGGCGGCGCGGGCGGCACCAACGGCGACGGCGGCGACGGCGGCCGAGGCGGCCAAGGTGGCGACGGCGGCTCGGGCGCCCCGGACGTCGGCCTCGGCGCCGGGAGCGGCGGCTTTGGCGGCGCCGGCGGCTCCGGCGGCAACGGCGGCGCCGTTGGCCAGGGCGGCGTCGGCGGAGTCGATGGCAACGGCGGCAACGGCGGCAACGGCGGCGATGCCGGCGCGAGCGCCGACGGCCTGGCCGGCACTGGTGATAAAGGCGCCAACAACATCGCCAGAGGAGGCGTGGGTGGTACGGGCGGCGCCGCCGGCGGCGCTACGGGTACCAACGGGGACGGCGGCGACGGTGGCCATGGTGCCGACGGCGGCGACGGCGGCGCCGGCGTCAAGGGCGTCGGCAGCGATGGTGGCACCGGCGGCGCTGGCGGCCTTGGCGGCCCCGGCGGCGACGGCGGCGCGGCCGGCATCGGCGTCGGCAAGGCGGGCACCGGCGGCATCGGTGGCGCCGGCGGTAACGGCGGCGCCGGCGGCGCTGGCGGCGACGGGGACGCAAGCGGCAGTTTCAATGGCGGCACCGGTGGCGCCGGCGGCTTGAGTGGCCCCGGCGGCGACGCTGTTGACTGCGGTGCCGCCGGCAATGCGGGTGCCGGCGGCAACGGCGGCAACGGCGGCGCGGGCAGCCGCAACGGCAACGGCGGCGATGGCGGCATCGGTGGCACAAGCATCTTCGGTGGCGCGGCCACCGGTCCCGGCGGTGTCGGCGGCAACAGCGGTGACGGCGGCGCCGGCGGCAATGGCGGCGCGGGCAGCGGCACCGGCAACGGCGGCACCGGTGGCCCCGGCGGCAACGTCGCCGAAGGAGGCGCGGCCACTGGCATTGGCGGTGTCGGCGGTGACGCGGGCAAGGGCGGCGACGGTGGCACCGGCGGTGCGGCAAACGGCTCCGGCAACGGCGGCAATGGCGGTTTCAGTGGCCACGGTGGCCCGGGCGGCGACGGCGATGTCGCCGGCGGCAACGGCGGTGCGGCGGGCAAGGGGGGCACCGGCGGTGCGGCAAACGGCTCCGGTCACGGCGGCAATGGCGGTCTGGGTCTCGCGGGTGGCACCGGCGGTACCGCCACCGCCAGCGACGGCGACGGCGGTGACGGCGGCGCTGGCGGCGACGGCGGTGACGGCGGCGCGGCCACCGTCACCGGTAACGGGGGCAGCGGCAACAGCGGCGGTTCCGGCGGCGCCGGCGGTAACGGCGGTTCCGGCGGCAGCGGCGGTTCGGGCGGCAGCAAGGGCAGCGGCGGTCTCGGCACCGCCGGTGGCACTAACGGGAGCGACGGTACCGACGGCGCCGACGGCTCTCCCTAGAAAGGGGCGGCGCCGAAGTCGCGCGCAACATCGCGCCATAGCGCTATCACAGCAGTCTCGTTGTGCGGCAGGTGTTGAGATAAGCAGCTTGGCGTGTCGTGACCTGGCCGAGTATCTGGGCCGGCCGCGTTAGCTGTTTTGGCCGGCGCCGCCGGCGGTGCCGCTAGTCAGCGAGCGCGGTTTAGAAATGTACGAAGGGAGCAGGAGTTCCGTCGCCGCCGGGCGAGCCGTCGCTGCCGCCATCGGTGCCTGTGCCGAAGGCCCCGCCGAAGCCGCCGCTGCCGTCACCGACGGCGCTGTCACCCAGGCCGCCGTCGCCGCCGTCGCCGCCGTTGCCGCCGTCACCGCCCGTGCTGCCGGCGCCGCCGGCCGCCCCGCCAGAGCCGCCCGCGCCGCCGCCTCCCGCGTTACCGCCGCTGCCACTGGTGGCAGCGCCGTTACCACCGCCGCCGCCCAGGCCGCCATCGCCGCCCTTCCCGCCGTTGAAGTCGTCCGCAGGATCGCCGGCCCCGCCGGCTCCGCCGGCACCCGCAGTACCGCCGGTGCCACCGCTTCCGCCAGTACCTGCGGTCCCGGCACCGGTGCCCGAAGCGCCACCGTCGGCGCCGGCACCGCCGTCACCACCGTTACCGCCGGTGCCGCCATCGCTCCCGCTGCCCGCTGTGCCCGAGCCGCCCTGACCGCCATCCGCGCCGCTACCGCCGGCACCGCCGTCGCCGTTGGTGCCGTTGTCGCTGTTGCCACCGGCGCCGCCTTGGGCGCCTGCACCGCCGTGGCCGCCGGCCGCGCCGGTGCCATCGAGGCCCGCACCCCCGCTGCCGCCGCTGCCGCCGGCGCCGCCGCTGCCGCCGGTACCGGTACCGTCCGCGCCGCCGCTACCCGCGTTGCCGCCGTTACCGCCTGCGGCGCCGCCGGCGCCGTCGCCAAACGTGTCACCGGGGGCAGCGTTCGTGCCGCCGTTGCCGCCGTTGCCGCCGCCACCACCGTTGCCGCCGTCGCCGTTGGCGCTGTCGGCGTTACCGGCGTTGCCGCCAGCGCCGCCGTTGCCACCGGCGCCGGCCGTGCCGGCGGTCCCGCCGATCCCGCCGGTACCCGCGTTGCCGCCGCTACCACCCTGGCCGCCGTCGCCGCCGCGACCGCCGTCGGTGCTGCCAGTGCTGCCGTCGGCGCTGCCAGAGCCACCGCTACCGCCGTTGCCGCCGGCGGTGCCGTTGCCGCCGTTGCCGTTGTGGCCGGTGGCGTCTCCGGCGTTACCGCCGCTACCGCCGTTACCGGAGTTGCCGCCACCGAAGGAATTCCCAGCGCTGCCGCCGTCTAGGCCGGTGCCGCCGGCGGCGCTGCTGGCATTACCGGCGGTGCCGGCGGCACCGCCGTTGCCGCCGTCACCGCCGACACCACCGGTGCCCGCGTTGCCGCCGTTGCCGCCGTCGCCTCCGTTGTAGGAGTTAAGGCCGCTCCCATCGGTATTGGTGCCGTAGGCGTCGGTGCTGTTGCCGCCGTTACCGCCGGCCCCACCGCTTCCGTTGGAGCCAGTGCCGTTTCCGTTGCCCCCGGTTCCGCCATCGCCGCCGTGGCCCCCGGCATTGCCAATGTTGTTAGCGCCGGCAAGGCCCGCGCCGGCGTTGCCGCCCGCGCCGCCCGCGCCGGCGTCGCCGCCGAAGAAGGCGTCGCCGCCGTTGCCACCGTTGCCGCCGTCACCGCCGGCGCCGCCGCGGGTCAAAAGCGCGCCTTTACCGGGGCTGCCACCAGCACCAGCGTCGCCGCCGTCGCCACCGTGGCCACCCACCCCGCCGTCGTTGACGTCACCGCTGCCGCCAGTTCCGCCGTCGCCACCCGAGCCTCCGGCGCCGCCGCCGCTAGCGGCAGTAGCGCCGGCGTCGCCTCCGGTGCCGCCGGCACCACCGGCGCCGCCGGCGCCGGCGTCGCCGCCGTTGGCTCGATCGCCGGTGCCCGCGCCGCCATCGCCGCCCAGGCCACCGCCGCCACCGTGACCACCTAGGCTCCGGCTCGCATCGCCGGTGGTGTTACCGCCGTCGCCGCCGGAACCGCCGGCGCCGCCGACACCACCGGCGCCGCCACCACCAACTCCGGTACCGCCAGTGCCGCCGTCGCCGCCGTCGCCGCCAAAGCCGCCCTGGCTCGATGTACTTGCGCCGGAAACGGCGCCGCCGGCGCCGGCGGCACCTCCGGCACCTCCGGCGCCAGCGTTGCCGCCCATGGCCCCATCGCCGGTGCCGGCACCGCCATTGCCGCCTTGGCCGCCGGAGCCGCCGTCGCCGCCCTGGCTGCCGCTTTGCTGAATCATGCTGTAGGTGCCAGTGCCGTCGCCGCTGCCGCTGCCGCTTGCCGCGGTCGTCACATCGCCACCGTTGACGCCTTTGCCACCCACACCACCGTTGCCACCGGCGCCGCCACCCGCCAAGCCGTCGCCACCGTCTCCGCCGCCGCCACCGTTGCCGCCGAAGCCGCCGGCACTGAGGTTGGTGCCTGTGCCGGGGCTACCGCCGTCGCCGCCATCGCCGCCGCCGCCACCGCTGCCGCCCACACCGTTTTCGCCCGTGCCGCCGGTGCCGCCGTGGCCGCCGTCGCCGCCGAGGCCGCCGACGGTGACCCCGGTACCTCCGTCGCCGCCGGCGCCTCCGGTGCCGGCGTTGCCGCCCGCAGCGCCGTCGCCGGTGCCGGTGCCGCCATTGCCGCCGTCGCCACCGTTGCCGCCTGAAGCGCCGGTGTCGCTGTTGCCGCCACCGCCGCCGACGCCACCATCGCCACCGTTGCCGCCGCCGGTGGCACCATCGCCGCCATCGCCACCGACGCCGCCTTGACCGCCTCCGCCGCGCTGCCGTAGCAAGTCACTTATGCCGTCGTTGCCTGAGGCATGGCTGTTACCGCTCAGACCGCCGTCGGTGCCTGAAGCGCCGCCGTTACCGCCCAGACCGCCGTCGCCGCCGACGCCATTAGCGCCGGTGCCGCCGTGGCCGCCGTCGCCGCCTTGGCCGCCGCCGCCAGCCTGGCCGGCTTGGTTGTCCGTTCCGTCTATCCCGGCGCCGCCGTCGCCACCGACGCCGCCCTGGCCGCCCTGGCCGCCGTTGCCGCCGTTGATATCGCCGTCGGCGCCGTTGCCGCCCGCACCGCCCTGGCCGCCGAAGCCGCCATTGCCGGCGCTGCCGTCGATGCTGTTGTCGGCTGTGCCGGCGCTGCCGGCGGCGCCACCGGCAGCGCCGTGGCCACCTTTACCGCCGGCGCCACCGTCGGGGGTTTGGCCGTTCGCGTCGCCGGCGCCGCCGCTACCGCCGGTGCCGCCCGCGCCGCCCTGACCGCCGTTGCCGCCGTCGCTCTCGGAATCCGTACCGGTCGCGCCGACATTGCCGCCGTTGCCGCCGTTGCCGCCAGCGGCGCCGGCGCCAGCGTTGCCGCCCGCGGCCCCGGCACCAGTGCCGGCACCGCCATCGCCGCCTTGGCCGCCGTCGCCGCCCCAACCGCCCGCGCTGAAGCTTGCGACGCCGCTGGCATCCGCCCCGCCGGCGCTGGCGCCGTTGCCACCCAGGCCACCGGCGCCACCGGTGCCGCCGCCGGCGAATCCGTCGCCGCCTCCGCCGCCCTGGCCGCCGAAGCCGCCGTCGCCGCCAGTGGTCGACCCGCCCGTACCGGCGCTGCCGCCGGCGCCGGCGGCCCCGCCCGCGCCGCCATTGCCGCCAACGCCGCCGTCGATGAAGTCCTCGCTGCCGCCGTTGCCGCCGTTGCCGCCGTTGCCGCCGTTGCCGCCCACGCTGTTGCCGTTGGTGTCGACGTTGCCCGCGGTGCCACCGGCGCCGCCGGCGCCGCCGGCGCCGGCGTTACCGCCACTGGACCCGCTGCCAGTGCCAACGCCGCCGTCGCCGCCCTGGCCGCCTTGGCCGCCACCGCCACCGGAGCTCTGGCCTCCATCGCCGGTGGCGGCACCGGCATTGCCGCCCTGACCGCCGACGCCGCCCTCGCCGCCCGTACCGCCGCCGCCGTCGCCGTCGCCGCCTCTGCCGCCTTGGCCGGCGCCGCCGCCCCTGGCCGGCGCGGCTCTGGTTACCGTTGCCAGCATCGGCGGCATTGCCGCCGGCCCCGCCATTGCCGCCGGCCCCGGCGTTGCCGCCCACAGCCCCGTGCCGGTGCCATTGCCGCCGTCGCCGCCGTCGCCGCCGTGGCCGCCAACGCCGGCGCGGCTCTTCTGGAAGGTGCCGTTACTGGCATCGGCGCCGCCTTTGGCACCGGCGCCGCCTGCGCCGCCCGCGCCGCCGCCAGCGAGCCCGTCGCCGCCCGCGCCACCGCTGCCGGCGTCGCCACCCGCGGCCACCGATGCTGGAGGCGGCGGGACCGCCGTCGCCGGCCGCGCCACCGGCGCCGCCGACGCCGCCCTTGCCGCCGACGCCGGCCGCGCTTTGGCCGCCGGTGCCGCCGTCACCGCCGGCGCCAGCTCTGCCGCCGGCGCTCAGACCATTCGTGCCGCCAACAGTGCCGCCAGAACCGGCGGCGCCGCCGGCCCCGCCGGCACCGGCGTTGCCGCCCACGGCTCCAGTCCAGTGGCATTACCGCCATTGCCGCCTTGACCGCCGAACCCGCCGTCGCCGCCAATGCTGCGGCCTCTCGCGGTGAGATCGCCGCCGTTGACGCCGTTGCCACCCACGCCACCGGCGCCCCCGGCGCCCCCGCCAGTCAGGCCGTCACCACCTGTTCCGCCGCCGCCACCGTCGCCGCCGAACCCGCCGACGCTGCCAGCGCCGCCTGTGCCGGGGCTGCTGCTGCCGCCGCCGCCGCCGTCGCCGCCCGCGCCGCCCTTGCCGCCCACGCCACTACCGCTCAGGCCGCCGGTGCCGCCCTGGCCGCCGCCGCCGCCCGCGCCGCCGGTGCCCGCGTCGGTCGCGGTGCCCCCGGTACCTCCGTCGCCGCCGGCGCCCGCGTTGCCGCCCGCAACGCCTTTGCCGGTGGCATTGCCGCCGTTACCGCCAGCACCGCCGTTCCCGCCGGAGTAGCCCTGGCCACTGCTGGCATCGGTGCCAATGCCGGCCTTGCCGCCGTCGCCTCCGTCGCCACCGGTGCCGGCGCCGGTGAGGCCGTCGCCGCCGTCGCCGCCGTCGCCGCCTTGACCGCCGTGCGTACCAGCACGCTGCGCCTCGATCTGGAAGAGTCCGCTCTTCTTGAGCGCCCCATCGCCTGTGCCGCCGTTGCCGGAGGCGCCGCCGGCACCGCCGTCGCCGCCGTCGCCGCCGACGCCGGTATTGCCGGCGCCGCCCTGGCCGCCGTCGCCGCCTTGGCCGCCGCTGCCAGCCAGGCCACCCGGGCTGCCCGCTCCGACTTCCCCGTTGACGACTATCCCGTTGCCGCCGTCGCCGCCGTGGCCGCCCTGTCCGCCGTCGCCGCCATTGCCGCCGTTGACATTGCCGAAGCCGCCGTTGCCGCCCTGGCCGCCCTGGCCGCCATCGCCGCCGTTGCCGGCGCTGCCGGCGAAGCTGTTATCGGCTGCGCCGGCGCTGCCGGCGTCGCCACCGGTGGCGCCGTCGCCACCCTTGCCGCCCGCGCCACCTGCGGCGCCCAGGCCGGTTTTGTCGCCGCTGAAGCCGCTACCGCCGGTGCCGCCCGCGCCGCCCTGGCCGCCGTTGCCGCCGTCGCTCTCGGAATCCATACCGGCACCGGCGCCCACATCGCCGCCAGTGCCGCCCTTACCGCCGACGGCGCCGGCGCCGGCGTTGCCGCCCGTGGCCCCAGCACCAGTACCGCCACCGCCATCGCCGCCTTGGCCGCCGTCGCCGCCAGAACCGCCCGCGCTGAAGCTTGCGAGGCCGGTGGCATCGGCGCCGCCGCCATTGGCGCCGTTGCCACCCAGGCCACCGGCGCCACCGGCGCCGCCGCCGGCGAATCCGTCGCCGCCTCCACCGCCCTGGCCGCCGGAGCCACCGTCGCCGCCGACCGTGGACCCGCCGGTACCGGAGCTGCCGCCGGCGCCCGCGGCGCCGCCGTCGCCGCCTTTGCCGCCCACGCCGCCGTTCAGGACGTTGGCATTGCCGCCGTTGCCACCGCTGCCCCCCGAGCCGCCATTGCCGCCCACGCTTTTGTCGGTTGCGTCGACGTTGCCCGAGGTGCCGCCGGCCCCGCCGGCGCCGCCGGCGCCGGCGTCACCGCCGTTGGCCCCGGTGCCAGTGCCGAAACCGCCATCGCCGCCTTGGCCGCCTTGGCCGCCATTGCTGGCCTGGCTCCCGCTTTGATCGCCGGTTGCGGTGCCGCTGTTGCCGCCGTGGCCGCCTACGCCGCCGGCGCCACCTTTGCCGCCGCCAGCGGCGCCGTCGCCGCCACCGCCGCCTTGGCCGCCACCGCCACCGCCGTTGCTGTTGCTCACCGCGCCGACGCCGTCAACGTTGCCCCCGCTGCCGGCGGCACCGCCATTGCCGCCGGCCCCGGCGTTGCCGCCGACGGCCCCCGCTCCAATACCGGAGCCGCCGTCGCCGCCCCAGCCGCCTGCGCCGCCACCGCCGCCGTTGCTCACGGTCTTATCGCCTGTGGCGCTGCCGCCACTGCCGCCCTGACCGCCGACCCCACCGGCGCCACCCGTACCACCGCCGCCGACACCGTCGCCGCCCCTGCCGCCCTGGCCGGCGTCGCCGCCCCAGCCGCCGTTGCTCTGGCTACCGTCGACGACACCGCCGGCATTGCCGCCGGCCCCGCCATTTCCACCGGCGCCGGCGTTGCCGCCCACAGCCCCCGTGCCGGTGCCACTGCCGCCGTCGCCGCCGCTGCCGCCGGCGCCGCCACCGCCGGCCTGGCTCGAGTCGGAAGCGGCATTACCAGCATTGGCGCCATTGGCACCGGCGCCGCCGGCGCCGCCCGCGCCGCCGCCGGCGAACCCATTGCCGCCAGTGCCGCCGCTGCCCCCGTCGCCACCGCCGCCAGCCTGGCTGTCGCCACCGGGACCGCCGCTACCCGCAGCACCGCCGGCGCCGCCGGCGCCGCCCTTGCCCCCGACGCCGGCAGCGCTTTGGCCGCCGGTGCCGCCGTCGCCGCCGCCGCCGGCGCGGCCGCCGGCGCTTTCAGAATTGCTGCCAACATGACCGCCAGAACCGGCGGCCCCGCCGGCGCCTCCGGCACCCGCGTCGCCGCCCACGGCGCCGGTGCCAGTGGCAATACCGCCATTGCCGCCTTGACCGCCGAAGCCGCCGTCGCCGCCAACGCTGCGGTTTACGGCGGTGATATCGGCGCCATTAGTGCCATTGCCGCCCACGCCACCGGCGCCTCCGGCGCCGCCAGTCGAGCCGTTGCCACCGTTGCCGCCGAGGCCACCGTCCCCGCCGCCTCCGCCTGCGCTGATGTCGGCGGCCGTGCCGGGGCCGCCTCCGGCGCCGCCGTCGCCGCCCCCGCCGCCCTTGCCGCCCACACCGGTGGTGCTGTTGCCGCCAGTGCCGCCCTGGCCGCCGAAGCCGCCCTCGCCGCCGCCGCTCGTGCCGGTCGCGGAGCCCGCGGCACCGCCGGCGCCGCCGGCGCCGCCAGCGCCGGCGTTGCCGCCCGCAGCGCCTGTGCCGATGCCACTGCCGCCGTTGCCGCCGGCTCCGCCGTTGCCGCCGGAGTAGCCGAAGCTATCGTCGGCATTGCTGGCGCCGAGGCCGCCCTGGCCGCCGACGCCGCCGTCGCCACCCGCGCCGCCGCCGGTGAAGCCGCCGCCGCCAGCGCCGCCGGCGCCGCCTTGACCGCCTTGACCCGAGACGATGGGCTGCTTGTCCATCGCAGCGAATGCGGTATTGATGGCGCCGCCGTTCGTGTCGCCGGTGCCGCTGTTGCCGGAGGCGCCGCCGGCGCCGCCCCCACCGCCGTTACCGCCGACGCCGGAGCCGCCGCTGCCGCCACCGCCGCCGGCGCCGCCGGCGCCGCCTCTGCCGCCAAGACCGGCTAGACCGCTGTCCGCGTTGGGATCGCTGCTGAATATCTCTTTCCCGCCGGTCCCGCCTTGGCCGCCCTGGCCGCCGTGGCCGCCCTGACCGCCGTCGGTAAGACCTACGCCGCCGCTGCCGGCATCGCCGCCGGCACCCCCGACGCCGCCCGCGCCGGCGGCGGCGATGCGTGGGTTGAGCGTGAGGCCGTCTGCAGCAAGCTTCTCTTCGGCGAGGGTGCTGCGGGCGCCACCATCGCCGCCGCCGGCACCGCCGCTGCCGGCGTTGCCGCCGAGGCCGCCGTCGCCGCCGGTGCCGCCGGCGCCGCTGGTGCCGACGCCGCCAGCGCCGCCAGCGCCGGCGTGGCCACCATTGCCGCCGATACCACCGCCCTGCGACGCACCCGTGGTGGCGCCACCACCGCCGGTGCCACCGTCACCACCGAGGCCACCCGCGCCGCCGGTGGGGCCGCTGCCCCCGGCTCCGGCGTTACCGCCAGCGCCGCCGCTGCCGCCATTTCCGGCAACCTGGCCCTGATCGGCCGCACCACCGCCACCAGCGTTGCCACCGAGGCCGCCATCGCCACCCTTGCCGGCGATCCCGCCGGTACCGATGGCGCCGACATTGCCGCCAGCGCCCCCGCTGCCACCGGAACCGCCGCTACCACCCAGACCGCCGGCGGTGCCTTTGCCCGTTTGGTCAATCCCGGCTCCGCCGTCGCCACCGACGCCACCGACGCCACCGGCCCCACCACTGCCGGCCACGCCCAAGGCGTTACCGCCGCTGCCGCCGTTGCCGGCGGCACCGCCACTACCCGCGGCGCCGCCGTTGGCCCCGGCGCCACCATCGCCACCATCACCACCGGCGCCGCCGGCCCCACCCACACCACCGGCACCGGCGCCGCTGCCGATCACGCTGGTCCCGCCGGCACCACCGTCACCGCCGTGACCGCCGGCGCCGCCGGCGCCGCCAGCCACCCCGGCCGACGTCGCGTTCGAAATGCCGGTAGTCCCGGCACCGCCGGCACCACCAGCCCCGCCGGCGCCGGCCATGCCACTCACCGACACCTGATTGTTGGCACCGCCGGCACCGCCGTTACCGCCGTTACCGCCGGCCCCGCCCATCCCGCCGGCCCCGCCGGCACCACCATTGCCGCCACCCAGCACCCCATTGGCGCCGCCGGCCCCGCCAACACCGCCCACCCCGCCGACGCCGGTGGCGTTGCCACCCGCACCGCCATTACCGCCATGGCCGAGCAGGGCCGCCGACCCACCGGCCCCACCCGCGCCACCGTTGACACCGCTGCTGCCCGAGCCGCCATTGCCGCCGTTGCCCCACAGCCAGCCGCCATCACCACCGGCCGCACCGGTACCGGCCGCCCCGTCGGCGCCGTTACCAGCCAACGGTCGTCCTGTCAGCAACTTCCATGGCGAGAACAAGTCGGTGAGGCTCGCCAACGGCGAGGCGTTGGCCGCCTCGGCGGCCGCATAGGTTGAGCCAGCTGAGCCCATCAGCTGCACGAACTGAGCATGAAACGCCGTCGCCTTGGCGCTGAGCGCCTGAAAATCCTGCGCGTGGCTGCCGAACAGCTGCGCGATCGCCTCCGACACCTCATCACCGGCCGCGGCCACAATCCCCGTCGTCGACGGCGCCGCCGCCGCACTGGCTTGTCTGATCGCCTCCCCGAGTCCACTCAAATCCGTCGACGCCGAGGCCAAGACCTCCGGAGCTGCGATGAGAAACGACGACATCGTGGGGGTCCCCTCACTTCGGTGTGACGCGGAACGCGGTAAAGCGGCGCAGGGAACTGTACGCCACGTTAATTCTGCTTTGTGACCAGATTCACAAATTTTTTTGACTGTTTGCCCTCAAGTCCCGGGCGGGTGTGTCGCCGCTGGGGCGGGCAGAGGCCAAGGGCCGTCGCCTCGAATGACGGCATCGTCGATCGAGTAAGCGCCGCGCGGGAAACTTATTCCTGCTCAACAGGCATGGGCTCAATGTGGCTGTCCGCACAGCGCCGTTCGTCAGGCACCGCTGAGCCCCGCCCCATTCGTAGGGTGTTGGAGAGGCGGCGGATCCCCCTTGTTGCTGGTGGTACCTGCGGTGCAGGATTGATGCCGCCACCGGCGCACGAGGGCCCTGCCATAGCTACTGTCCGCGCCGCCGTAGCCAGCGCCACTAGATCACCGGTCACATGCCCGCTGGGCACAAGACCGGTCGCATGGCCCAGGATGTGGTGGAGAAGTGCAGCTCGCTTGGGACGGCGGCAACGCCCGCCTCGTTTTTGAAGTTCATGTAACTGCCGCCGCTGAAGCCCAGCGCATAGGACTTGCCCGCTTCCAGCGTGCAGTCGAGGGCGAAACTCATACCGTCGGCCGAGATCGTCGGCGTCTTCTGGCACGTCAGGCCGGGGGAGGCGCAGCCACGATCCGAGGTCATTGCAGCCGCGTCCGCCTGTGCGCGCCGTCACCAGGACGGCGATGCGGCCTTGAAGCCGTCGTATGGCAAAGCCGACAACAACGCGACTCGCGACATCGAGCGAGGGGACGTCATCGATGGCCACCAGCAACGGCGACTTGCGCGCCAGCGCCGCAAACACCGACAGGACTGCGGTGCCCAGTACCCGTTCGTCCGTGGCCGTGCCGTCATCGCCGCGCAACAGCACGCGGTCAAGAGCCGACTGCTGCACCGGGGGCAATGCTGTCAGCACATCGGGTTCGACCTCGCAGAGCAAATCGGCTGCCGCGGCGAAAGTCGACCGCACTTCGGCGGGAGACTTCTCCCTCGATGAGGACGCCCACCGGGCCTTCAACGACGGTTGCCAGCACGTCAGCGAGCGCTTGGAGTTCGTCCCCGCGTGTAGTCGCGACGCCCACGCCAGAATCATGTCAGCCAGCAAAGGGGCAGTCGGCTCAGGGACGGCGGAGGGTGACGATGGTGACGTCGTCGTCGATGTTGCCCGACGCCATCGCCGTCCAGATCCAGGACGCGGACACGTCGCCGGCGCCTCCGAGGATCTCAGCCAATCGGTAAAGACCGTCGTCGATGGCTTCGCGGCGACGTTCCACCAAACCGTCCGAGTACATGACCAAACCGTGTCCGGGTTCGATCGTGAACGTGCTGGGTTCGTAAGTGATGCCCTTGACCCCGATCGGCGGCGAAAGCCGGATCGGCGCGGGGACGGCCGCCGGCGAGGCTGCGGAAGATGCCGCGGGAGGGGCCGCCGACTTCGTCACGTACGGGATCAAGTGGCCGGCACACGCCGCCTCCACCCTCCCCGAGCGGAGATCCACCCGCGCGGCGATGACGGTGGCGAACGCGCCGGGCATCAGGTGCACGCAGAACTCGTTGAGCTGATTCAGCGCCTCGGCCGGGGCGGCGCCGGCGAACAGGTGCGCGCGCAGCACGTTGCGCAACTGTGCCATCGTGCCGGCCGCGGTGATGCCGTGACCGGCGACGTCGCCGATCAGCACGATCAACCGCCCGTCGCGCAGCTCGAATGCGTCATACCAGTCGCCGCCGACGTTATCGCCCGCAGCCGGCTCGTAGTGCGCCGACAGGTCCCAGCTGTCCAGCACCGGGATTAAATCGGGCAACAGGCTGCGTTGCACCGTCTCGGCCATGCGCAGTGCACCCCGGGCGCGCCGGTACAACGACTCCACCAGGTGGCGTCGCAACGCCTCAGCGGACTCGATCTCGCTGCGCGTCCACGGTTCGCTGCGTTGGCGGACCATCTCACGCCACCGGTCGAACGACTTGCGCGGGCTGAGCCGGATCTGGTCTCCCTCGCTGACCGCGATCGCCTTGTTGTGCGGGTCGCCGCCCCAGTCCACGGAGCGCAACGCCTCACGCCGGAACCAGATCGCGTACTGCCCGTCGGGCAGGTTCAGCGCGAGCGCGCCGGCGGCCAACTGCGGATCAGGATCGATCCAGGGCAGCTCGCTGGACAGGCACTCGCTGCTCGCGACCTCGTCGGCCGCACCGCGAGCCCAGGCGGCGACGGCCGACGCGATCTCTGGTGGCGGGACCGACCCGAGTAACCGGGTGCCGCCCTGGATGTTGACGATGACGCCGTCGGCGGCCACCAGATCGAGCAGGTCGGGTGCACCGAGCAGCGCCTCTGCGAGCCGTTCGCTGTCGTCCAGCGTGGCGGCGGCGAGCTTCACCAGCACCGCCTGCGCGGCCAGCCGCCGGTGCAGCTGGTCTTCCTCGAACCGGTCGACGAGCCGCAGTGACAGGGTCGAGCCGAGGAACTCGGCCGCCGCCCGGGTCCCGAAAGGCGGCAGATGCGGGACCGCGTAGTGGTGGCAGGCAATCAGCCCCCACAGCCGCCCGTGGCGCAGCAACGAGATCGACATCGACGCGTGCACGCCCATGTTCTGCAGGTATTCGATGTGAATCGGCGAGACGCTGCGCAGCGTGGCATGCGTGAGATCCAGTGGCGTGCCGCTCGCCGGGTCCACACTCGGCACGAGCGGCGCGGGCGTGTAGTCGACGTCGGAGATGAGCCGAATCCAGTTCTTCTCGTACAGCGCCCGCGCCTGCGCCGGGATGTCCGTCGACGGGTAGTGCAGGCCGAGAAAGGAGTTGAGGTCCTCGCGCTTCGACTCGGCGACGACCTCGCCGTTGTACTCCTCGTCGTAGCGGTAGACCATCACGCGGTCGAAGCCGGTGAGGTCGCGGACCGCGCGCGCGGCGGTGTTGTACAGCTCGGTCAGGGTGGCGGCCCGATTCAGCTCCTCCACCGAGTTGCGCACCGCCTGGTAGGTGTTCGGGAAGGAGAACGGCCGGTCGCCGTAGGCGACCTCCAGCTCGACCAGCAGCACCCCGCCCGGCTCACGGCGCAGGATGGCGTCGAACGGCCGTTGCGTGCCATCGACGTCGATCACGCACTCGATCGGGTTGCGCTGGCGCAGATCGCCGAACGTCGACGCCGCCTGCTCGACCTGGCCGGCCTGGTCGGCACCGATCAGCGCAGACAGGTGGCGGCCCACCACGGCGTCGACGGGGCGACCGAGCAGGTCGGCGACGTTGGCGCTGACCTGACGGACCTCGAACTCCGGCTCATGCACCACCGCGAGCACACCGCGCGGCTGGATGCTGCCCGGGATGTGGATCGGTTCGCGGGCGCAATTGTCCATGTCGATGGGCGTGCCGACCGGGAGGAGTCCGCCCGGCTGATCTTCCGATTCCGACGGCGGGATCCGCCCCTCGCTGCTGCTCATGCGGTCAGCTCTATCGGTTCGGTAATTGGCAACAGCCAGGCCTCCTGTGTATCAAGGTGGTCTCGCCATTGTCGGACCATCCCTGGCTGGGACGAAACCAGCCAGCGAATCGAGTCTTCTAGTTCTTGACCACCGCTTATCAAACCAGGGTTTCCCGTTACGTCAGAAAAGATTCCTCGCCGCCAATACTGCGCAGGCGCGCGGTGATACTTGGGGTGCGCACCTGCATTGGTCGGTCTGGACGTCGGCGCCGCCGTGCGCGAGGAGCCCGCCCAAACTCATCGTCTCGCCGCCGCCTACTTCGAGGCGCCGCTACTGAAGCAGCCGGGCCCGCAACACTGTTCGGTCCGGTGCCGAGTAAACGCAAAAGCTCGAGTGGCGGTTCAGTCTCGGATGCGGGTGAACACCTGATCGTAGGGGCCGCCCTTACACGCACTACCCGATGCATTCTCCAGACCGTGGCCCGTGAGCGCGGTTATCGGGTCGGACGCCGGCTTTGGCAGCGGGAACACCCCGGTCATCGTGACGTGGCTTGTCCCGCCGCTGCGCACGGGATGTCGTAGTCCGTGTTTCGCGTCCCTCCACTGGCGAACATGAACAATTGATGGTCAGTGAAATCAGTGAGCACGAAACGGCTGAGGCAACGGTCCCCGGCGCGTAGGCGGAAGGTATCCACACTGAAGTCTTGATCCCCCGGCTTGGTTTGGCCGCCGCCGGTCACCCGCGAGCGGTAGAAGCCGCGCAGGCCCAGTGCGGGGGACGCCACCCGCGCCGGCAGGCTGGCGGGGTCGGTCACGCCGGCAATGTTGGCGTCGCAGGTTCGCGTGAAAGTCACACTGCGTTTGCTGTAGCAATCAATGGAATCCTCGATCCATTCGCCGGTCATAGTGCCGTCCGGACGAGGACGCAGGTAGATCCAGTGCCACTCTTCGAGATCGTGACCGTGGCATTTTTCGGTATCCAACGCGACAGCGTTCCAGCGCCCGTTGATATCGTCGAAGACCATCGACGTCGGGTGCGGAAACTTCCCGGAACTTCGCGACGCGGTAGCCACGCACCCTTTTGCGCCGCACTCTGACCGCAGGGTCCACGTCTCATTACCCGGCGGCTCCATTCCTTGCTCTTCCTTGCCCGACAAATCGATGCTGGGGCCAAAGGCGACGGTATAGGTGCCGGTGAAGGGGCCGGCACTCGATTGCGGGCCCGTGCCGCCGCCGGGAGAGCCGGGAGAGCCGGAGTTGCCGCCGGTAAAAGCGAGGACGCCGACGACAGCAGCGACCGTGATCAGCGCGATGGTCCCGCTCACCAGGATGATGCGATTACGTTTGCGCTTCGGCTGAGAAGGGGTTCCCCCGGGCCCGTTCGACCCCGTGGCGGGCGGAATTGGGCCGCCGGTCGGACCGGAGGGCACCCGAGGACCGCCCGCTGAGGGGTGCGGGACGTACTGGTATTGGGTCTCATCGGTGTGTACGGCGCCTCCGCCCGGCGCGGCGGGGTAGTAGTTCCGCGGCGCGGTAGGCGGAAACGCCAAATGGTCGGTCCGGACCGGCTCAGCGCCGTGCCCGTGGGTGGGCGTCGTCGCTTGGGTGATCGCCGCCCGGGCCGCCCTGGCCATTTCGGTCACTGTTGAAAAGCGATGGTCGGGATTCTTGGCCATTCCGGTCGCGATAACCGCGTCGAGCTGGGCGGGCAGGCCGATCCGAAGCGCCGGCGGCCGAGGCGGCGGCACGTTGAGATGCCCAACGATGTGTCGTTCGAGACTGTGCCCGGGGAAGGGCTGGGTGCCCGTCAGACACTCGTGGAAGACGCACGTGAGCGCGTAGGTGTCGGCGCGAGGGTCGACTTTGTCGGCGTTTAGTCGTTCCGGTGCCATGTAGGCCCGCCACGGCCCAACAAATCCTTCAGCCGGTACCTGCCAAAGGGCGTCCCCTCCTCGCGCACGGTCCCCCCTCGCCTGTCGACAGCCAAACCCCTAGCAAATACATCAAATTTGCAAAATCAAGATGTGAGGCCGAATTTCAGGTGAAGGACATATCTTCGCCACGGTGAGGTCGCCCCGGATCGGTCAGTAGCTGCGTTCAGTCATTTGAGAGGGTCACGCTTGGCCGGGCCGGGGCGGTCCGCGAGCACGACGGTCAGGTGTCAGCTTTCTAACACGCCGAATCCGGGATGGCACGGGGATCGCACGCACGCTCCTTGGTGGAGTGTTTGCGCAGTTCAGCGTTTGCGCAGGTCAGACGTGGTGCCCCCGCAGGATTCGAACTCTCGCGATCATCGGCCCAAATCACGGACTCCGATCGGCATTTCGCGACAGCCACAACACGCGGGGGCAAGGTCCCCAATACCGCCAATCGGGTTTGCTGGATAGACAGCCGGGGCATTCCTGCCGTGATGGGGTGAGGGGAAGGACTTCGGGCCCTCGAGCTAGCCCGGCAAATAGCCGATCGATGGATTCAAAAATGGGGGAAATCATGAATGGGATAGTGCACGCCGCAGCAGGTCGCGGCCGTCATCGCCGCCGGACTGGCTGTTTCGCCACCAGCTCATGCAGCTGACACATGGTCGTCGATCTTCATAGAACACAACGGGGAGCGGTTTGGCGCCGCCGACAATTTTTCCACGGCGGGCGGAGCACGGAGCGGGGCGAACGACGCGTGCCAACGCACAGGTGCGGCAATCTGCAATGAGATTGCCACCGGGCAAGGCTGCGTGTCTGCAGCGCGCAACGGCACCGGGTGGACCGGGGCCTCACGGCCGAGTAAGGGCGCTGCCGAAGCGGCCGCTCTTAGCGGACGCCCTGGTGGACGAATAATGGTCACGCGCTGCTGAAACGGATAGTCAGCGGGCCGCCCCTGAGGAGAGCGCAGGGGCGCCCGATCAACTATTCAGCCGACTAGCCTCGATGTTCGATCTTCGCGCGACCAGCGGATCGGAGGTGACCTTGGGTGGGTGATCTTTGGTCGTAAGCTCGTCGGTGTTGGCCGGATGCGCTGACGTCGACTGGGCCGTTCCGCGGTGCATGGCCGCTTCGCCGCGCCGATGCACGGCATTTGCGGACGCTGTTGGTGGAGGGCCGCTTCCCGAGTCGTGGATCCCGCCGGCGCATGTGGTGGAGGTTCGCACCTTGGGCCGGTTGTATTGCGCGCTGATGGAACAGCGCCGCGCCTGGCAGCAGCGCATCCACGCCCAGTTGTTCCATCAGGGCTGCCCGCCGGTCGCCGCGTTGCTGTCGGTGGCGGGTCGCGACGCGCTCGCCGGTGCGGAGTTGTCGGGGGTGGGACGCCAGTATGTGGACACGGCACTGCGGCGCATTGATGAGCTCGGTGCCGAGATTGTGCCGCTGCGAGCACAATTGGTGAACTTCGCTCGACACCAGCAGGGCTGTCAGGCGCTGCAGGCCCGCCACTACGGCATCGGGTGGTTATGCGCGGCGATCATCTGGGCCGAGATCGGTGACGCACGCCGGTTTTCCAGCTCTGATCAGCTGGTGCGCTTCGCGCGCATGGACGTCACCGTGTATTCCTCCGATACCAAACGCTCACCCGGGCATCTGTCCCGGCAAGGCTCGCCCGAACTGCGTTGGGCCACCTTCGAGGCGGCCAAGTGCGCGGCTCGGCCCGGTTCCCCCGATTACGGCTACTACCACCAGCTGGCGGTCAAGCACGACGGCCACAACGGCAAGAACCCGACCCTGGCGGTCGAACGCAAAATCTTGCGTCGCTGCTATCACACCCTGCGCGAACTCGGTGATGCCGCACTGAGCCCACCCCAATCCGTCCGGGAGGTCGCCTGAGATGCCAGCTGTGCGTGCCATGCCCATCAATCAATTGATGCCCGCGGTCAGCTCCTGCAACCCTCCTGCCGCCACCCGCTGTCTGGGTGGACGCCCTGGAAAGAATGAGCGGCCGCACCCATCACCAGCCCGCACGCCGGGCACCCCATCCATCATCATGTCGCCGGACCGTCGTCCGTGGACCCAGATAAGGCTGGGCGCCGGCACGCCACGCTTGCTTCTCTTCGGCCCTGAGCACTCGCGGAGGCATCACATGACTTGAACCGCAACATCTTTTGCCTCACTCCGCGCCGACCCAGTATGCGGCGGATCCTCGTCGGCCTCGAGGTCATTCGTCCTCGCTGCGCTGCGGGCGCTCCACCTCGACCCCGCCTGCGGTCCACCGCCCTCAACACGGAGCGGAAGTGAGATCGTTCAACGATGAACAACCAAACGGATCCACCTTTACGGGGGTCCCCAACACAGATAAGGAGGGTAAAATCCTGCTCCGGTAGCGTCAGCTTTTTCCGGCAGATCGCCGAGGGCGGAACCAGTTGGGCGGGTGAAGGGAATTATCGCCAAGGCAAACAATCTCCAAGCCCCCGTGGGCGAGATGCATGCCGCTGCGGCTCAATGGGTGGCACTCACACCTACGCTGGCGGCAAGCACACCACCACCGGTTACCACCACATGGCCTAGCGCTGCGGCGACTGGTGAAATGCACGCGGCTACCGAGCTAGGCACCGGCACACTTGCGGCCCATTTGGTCTCGCGGGCGGACGATTTGAGCGAATCAGCCGTCACGTACAGCGCTGAAGATCTGAAAGACGCGGCCCCGTTCAAAGCGTTGGAGCAAGAGCTGTGATCCCCACCCAGCCGCAGGTAAGGGCCTACACCACAGACTATTTGACCGATGGTGCGCGGCATTGGGAGAGTACGGCGGACAATTGGGAATCGGTTTATGTCCGTGTCCGCAATGGGTTGCAAAGCATCGGTTGGGAGGGCGATGCAGCTGACGCGGCAATGACGGCATCGCACACCGATTTGCTCAAGGTGGGCGGCCACGTTGACCATTTGCGCGCGACCGCCAAGCTGGCGACGTAGGCTGTCGACGAATTGCGTTGGGCGCAGGGCGACATCCTCAACACCGTTGCCGACATCGGCGAGCAAGGCTTTGATGTCGGTCCGGATTCGACAGTCACCGATCGGCGATCGGACATCCGATCGTATTCTGCGGGAAAGCGATTGGCCCAGGCGGAGGCGTACGCTGCTGAATTGGGCGCTAAGATAGCGGCTTTCATGGCGCTAGAATCCGGGACAGCAGCTCAGCTCTCCACTGCCGCAGCCGCACTGGCTACGGTGCAAACCAACTTCCCACCCAAACCAAAGCCGCACAATGATATTCAGATGATGGATAGCCGACACGGCTTCAAGCTAGACCCCTCGACTCCGACGACGACCACCACGTCACCGGCACCCAACATGGCTCCGGTGGACATCACCACGATGCTCAAGCGGGTTTTGGACTGGGACGCGGAGGAGAAAGATTTTGCCTACTAGAACTGGCTGCACAACCAGCAACCCCGCGACTACGCCGAGAATGATCCGCGACTCGGCCCGTACAAGGCCGAGGAGCGGCGGCTGCTTGAATGGGAGGACCGCCTCGCCGACGAACGGCGGAAGATCATCAACGACCTGACTCAGATCGGCGCTCAGACTATCGACGGCCAAGTGAAGTTCCCCGACGGCGAGACAGTCCAAGCACCCGAGTGGCGGCCGTACATCCCACCCCCCACTCATGTCCCGAGGCGGAGCCCCGTCCCAGTTCCCGAGACGCCGCCGACGGTGCCGTCACCGCCCTATGCGGTGCCGCCCTCCACTCGGCTGGCCCCGCCGGTGTACCCCAACTATCCGACGTATGAACCCCCCAAAGCGAGTCCCCGATGACCACCGAGACCTGCCACGAGTATGTGACGCTTCAGCCTGGTGACACCCCCCAGGACTGGGGATGCCCGCCGTCCATCAACTCGGCCACCGTGCACCCAGCCCCAGGCCCAGGCCCAGGCCCGTCGTTCACGCTGCTCGATTACGCGCTGTGGGGCGGCGCTGTACTGATCTTGGTGCTCGCCGTGGCGGTGACCATCGTGATCCTGCTGAAAAGAACCAACCGGGCCAAACACCCCCGCGAATCGACGCCGACACCCAAATGAGCCCCGCTCACTTCTCCGATTTCTTGGACCGGTAACGGCTTGTTGCCCCTCGATCTCGGCCGCCAGACGTGCGCTGGCTGTGGTCGAACATCCGAACGGAATCCCAAGGAGCAGGTCTTGAGGGCTGCGTAGGTTGGGCGTTGACAACGGCAAGAGTGCTTACATGGGTAGCCAGAGCGCCTACGAGCAGATCGTAACGATCGAACCTGCTGACCCAGGGCGTAACAGCAAGCCGCCCCCGTCCCAGGGGACAGGGGCGCTGGTCAGGGTGGCGACGGCGGCGGGATGCCCCCGCCGGGGCTCGTGTGGGCCGCTGGCGGGTCAGCGCCGCCGTCCTGGTAGGGCAGCATGGTCAACGGGTGATCTCAGCAGGTCAGGGAAGGTCAGGGCACCAGCTCAGCAAACCGGGATCCGCGTGACCTGGGGTAACGCTGTCATGCATATGTAGTGCAGCGATTCCGCCTGGCTCCGAAAATAGCCTCTGAGCTGAGCGAATGCCTGTGCCCCCGGCAGGATTCGAACCTGCGGCCTTCTGCTCCGGAGGCAGACGCTCTATCCCCTGAGCTACGGGGGCGCACGAACGACACGTGGCGCCATTGGGGCTTGAACAAGCACGGACAGACTAGCGCATCGTAATGACCGCTCGGCCACCGCAACGGATTCGGGGCGCAAGCACCCCTGCCCATAGGATGGACGTTCGTGACCCCCGCCGACCTGGCTGAGCTGCTCAAAACCACCGCTACCGCGGTGCTGGCCGAGCATGACCTCGACGTGTCCGCGTTGCCGCAGACGGTCACCGTGGAGCGGCCCCGCAACCCCGAGCACGGCGATTACGCCAGCAACCTGGCGATGCAGCTGGGCAAGAAGGTCGGCGCAAACCCGCGTGAACTGGCCGGATGGCTCGCAGACGCACTGACAGAGGCCGACGGCATCGCCTCAGCTGAGGTGGCCGGACCGGGCTTCATCAACATGCGCCTCGAGGCCTCGGCGCAGGCCCTGATAGTCAACACCGTCATCGACGCCGGCGCCCGCTTCGGCAACTCCGACGCCCTGGCCGGACACAACATCAACCTGGAGTTCGTCTCGGCCAACCCGACCGGACCGATCCACATCGGCGGCACCCGCTGGGCCGCCGTCGGTGACGCTCTCGGCCGCCTGCTCAGCACGCAGGGCGCCCAAGTGGTGCGCGAATACTATTTCAACGACCACGGCGCCCAGATCGACCGGTTCGCCAACTCGCTTGGTCGCCGCCGCCAAGGGGGAGCCCGCCCCGGCCGACGGCTACGCGGGCAGCTATATCACCGACATCGCCGCGCAGGTGATCCAGAAAGCGCCCGACGCGCTGACCCTGCCCGACGCCGAGATGCGCGAGACCTTCCGCGAAATCGGTGTGGACTTGATGTTCACCCACATCAAACAGTCCTTGCACGACTTCGGCACCGACTTCGACGTTTACACCCACGAAGACTCGATGCACACCAGCGGCCGCGTCGATGAGGCCATTGCCCGGCTGCGCGAGACCGGCAACATCTACGAGAAGGACGGCGCAACCTGGTTGCGCACCAGTGCTTTTGGTGACGACAAGGACCGCGTCGTGATCAAGAGCGACGGCAAGCCGGCCTACATCGCCGGTGATCTGGCCTATTACCTGGACAAGCGGCAACGCGGCTTCGACCTGTGCATCTACATGCTCGGCGCCGACCATCACGGCTACATCGCCCGGCTCAAGGCCGCGGCCGCCGCATTCGGCGACGACCCGGCCACCGTCGAGGTGCTCATCGGGCAGATGGTCAACCTGGTCCGCGACGGCCAGCCGGTCCGGATGAGTAAGCGCGCCGGGACCGTCATCACGCTGGACGACCTGGTCGAGGCGATTGGCGTCGACGCCGCACGCTACAGCCTGATCCGCTCGTCGGTGGACACCGCGATCGACATCGACCTGGCACTGTGGTCCTCGGCATCGAATGAAAACCCGGTCTACTACGTGCAATACGCGCACGCGCGGCTCTCGGCGCTGGCCCGCAACGCCGCCGAACTGGGGCTGATACCCGACACCGAACACCTCGGACTGCTCAGCCACGACAAAGAGGGCACGCTGCTGCGCACCATCGGCGAATTCCCGCGGGTGCTCGAAACCGCTGCGTCCCTGCGAGAACCACACCGGCTATGCCGCTACCTGGAAGACCTCGCCGGCGACTACCACCGGTTCTACGACTCGTGCCGCGTGTTGCCCCAGGGCGACGAGCAGCCCACCGACCTGCACATCGCTCGCCTGGCACTGTGCCAGGCCACCCGCCAGGTCATCGCCAACGGGCTGGCAATTCTCGGCGTCAGCGCTCCGGAGCGAATGTGAACGTCCACCCCGCCGGCCCACGGCACGCCGAAGAGACGCGCCCCGCGGGTACCCCGCCGCGGCCGCAGTCGCCCGATGAGCTGCTTTGGCTAGCGCCAAAGGTCTGGCCGCGCAATACTTCCCGCAATGACGACGGCGTGGTCAGCATCGCCGGGGTTGCACTGACCGACCTCGCCCACGAGTACGGCACCCCGCTTTTCGTCATCGACGAGGACGATTTTCGCGGTCGCTGCCAAGAGATGGCGACGGCCTTCGGCGGCGGTGAAAACGTGCACTATGCCGCAAAGGCCTTCCTGTGCAGTGAAATAGCACGGTGGATCGACGAAGAAGGCCTCTCGCTCGACGTGTGCACCGGCGGCGAGCTGGCCGTCGCGCTGCACGCTGGCTTCCCGCCGGAGCGGATAACCTTGCACGGCAACAACAAATCGATCGCGGAGCTGACCGCCGCGGTCAAAGCCGGGGTCGGCCACGTCGTGCTGGATTCGATGACCGAAATCGAGCGCCTCGAAGCCATCGCGGGCGAGGCGGGCATCGTCCAGGATGTATTGGTTCGTCTCACTGTCGGTGTCGAGGCGCACACCCATGAGTTCATCTCCACCGCACATGAGGACCAGAAGTTCGGGCTGTCGGTGGCCAGCGGCGCGGCGCTGGCGGCCGTCCGCCGGGTATTCGCCACCGATCACCTGCGGCTGGTCGGCCTGCACAGCCATATCGGTTCGCAGATCTTCGATGTCGCCGGCTTCGAACTGGCCGCGCACCGCGTCATCGGCCTGCTGCGCGAAATAGTCGGCGAGTTTGGAGCCGAAAAGACCGCGCAGCTGTCGACCGTCGATCTCGGTGGCGGCCTGGGCATCTCGTACCTGCCGCCCGACGATCCACCGCCGGTGGCCGAGTTAGCGGCCAAGCTGAGCGCCATCGTCAGAAACGAGTCGGCGGCGGTGGGCCTGCCCGCGCCCAGGCTGGTGGTCGAGCCCGGGCGCGCCATCGCCGGACCAGGCACCATCACGCTCTATGAAGTAGGCACCGTTAAGGATGTCGACGTGAGCGCCACGGCGCACCGCCGCTACGTCAGCGTCGACGGCGGGATGAGCGACAACATCCGTACCGCGCTGTATGACGCGCAGTATGACGCCCGACTGGTCTCGAGAGTCAGCGAGGCCCCAGCGGCGCTGGCCCGCGTCGTCGGAAAGCACTGCGAGAGCGGCGATATCGTGGTGCGCGATACCTGGGTACCCGACGACCTGCGGCCGGGTGACCTGCTGGGGGTGGCCGCCACCGGCGCGTACTGCTATTCGCTGTCGAGCCGGTACAACATGATCGCCCGCCCCGCAGTGGTGGCGGTGCGGTCCGGGCAGACCCGCCTGATCCTGCGCCGGGAGACGGTCGACGATCTTTTGACTCTGGAAGTGAGGTGAACCGTGCCCGGTGATGAAAAGCCGGTCGGCGTAGCGGTACTCGGATTGGGCAACGTCGGCAGCGAAGTTGTCCGCATCATCGAGGACAGCGCCGACGATCTGGCGGCTCGCATCGGTGCCCCGTTGGTGCTGCGCGGCATCGGCGTGCGCCGGGTTGCCGCCGACCGCGGTGTTCCGGTCGGTCTGCTCACCGACAACGTCGAAGAACTCGTCTCGCGCGACGACGTCGACATCGTCGTTGAGGTGATGGGCCCGGTGGAGCCGTCCCGCAAGGCGATCCTGGCCGCCCTCGAGCACGGCAAGTCCGTCGTCACGGCGAACAAGGCGTTGCTGTCCGTGTCCACCGGGGAACTGGCGCAGGCCGCCGAAAACGCGCATGTCGACCTGTATTTCGAGGCGGCGGTCGCGGGCGCCATCCCGGTCATCCGCCCGCTCACCCAGTCGCTGGCAGGCGATACGGTGCTGCGGGTGGCCGGGATCGTCAACGGCACCACCAACTACATCCTTTCCGCGATGGACAGCACCGGCGCCGACTACGACAGCGCGCTGGCCGACGCGAGCGCGCTGGGCTACGCCGAGGCCGATCCGACCGCCGACGTCGAAGGATATGACGCCGCGGCGAAGGCCGCGATTCTGGCTTCCATCGCCTTCCACACCCGGGTGCACGCCGACGACGTCTACCGCGAGGGCATCACCAAGATCACCCCGGCCGACTTCGAGTCCGCCCGCGCCCTGGGCTGCACCATCAAGCTGCTGTCCATCTGCGAGCGCATCACTAATGATGAAGGCCAGCAACGGGTTTCGGCCCGGGTATATCCCGCGCTGGTGCCGTTGTCGCATCCGCTCGCCACGGTCAACGGCGCGTTCAACGCCGTGGTCGTCGAGGCCGAGGCTGCGGGCCGGCTGATGTTCTACGGCCAGGGCGCCGGCGGCGCGCCGACCGCCTCGGCGGTGACCGGCGACCTGGTGATGGCCGCCCGCAACCGGGTGCTGGGCAGCCGCGGGCCAAGGGAGTCCAAATATGCCGAACTTCCGATCGCGCCAATGGGTATTCATTTCCACCCGCTACTACGTCAGCATGAACGTCGCCGACAAGCCGGGCGTATTGTCCTCGGTGGCAGCGGAATTCGCCAAGCGGGAAGTGAGCATCGCGGAGGTCCGCCAGGAAGGTGTGGTGGACGACGACGGCCGACGGGTCGGTGCCCGCATCGTCGTCGTCACCCACAGCGCCACCGACGCCGCGCTGTCGGAAACCGTTGACGCGCTGGCGGATTTGGACGTCGTGCAGAGCGTCGCCAGCGTGCTGCGACTGGAAGGAACCAGCGTATGAGCGTCCCACGCACGGCCGTCCACCAGCCCTGGCCGGGACTGATCGCCGCCTACCGGGACCGGTTGCCGGTGGGCGACGACTGGACGCCGGTCACCCTGCTCGAGGGCGGCACCCCGCTGATCGCCGCGACCCGGCTCTCCGAAGCAGACCGGCTGCACGGTCCACCTCAAGGTCGAGGGCCTCAACCCCACCGGCTCCTTCAAGGACCGCGGCATGACGATGGCGGTCACCGATGCGCTGGCCCGCGGGCAGCAGGCGGTGTTGTGTGCGTCGACCGGCAACACCTCGGCGTCGGCGGCGGCATACGCCGCCCGGGCCGGCATCACCTGCGCGGTGCTGATACCGCAGGGCAAGATCGCGATGGGCAAGCTGGCCCAGGCGGTTATGCATGGCGCCAAGATCATCCAGATCGACGGCAACTTCGACGACTGTCTGGAACTGGCCCGCAAGATGGCCGCCGACTTCCCGACGATCTCGTTGGTCAACTCGGTCAACCCGGTTCGCATCGAGGGGCAGAAGACGGCGGCGTTCGAGATCGTCGATGCGCTGGGCACCGCGCCGGACGTGCATGCCCTTCCGGTCGGCAACGCCGGGCAACATCACCGCGTACTGGAAGGGCTACACCGAGTACCACCGCGAGGGCGTGATCGACAAGCTGCCCCGCATGCTGGGCACCCAGGCCGCCGGCGCCGCGCCGCTGGTGCTCGGCGCACCGGTCAGCCACCCCGAAACCATCGCCACCGCGATCCGCATCGGCGCACCCGCGTCGTGGACCTCGGCCGTCGAGGCGCAGCAGCAGTCCAAGGGTCGCTTCCTGGCCGCCACCGACGAGGAGATCCTGGCGGCCTACCACCTGGTGGCCCAGTGCCGAGGGCGTCTTCGTCGAACCCGCATCCGCGGCCAGCATCGCGGGCCTGCTCAAGTCCGTCGACGACGGCTGGGTGCCGCGCGGTTCGACCGTGGTGTGCACGGTGACCGGCAACGGTCTCAAGGATCCCGACACGGCGCTGAAGGACATGCCCAGCGTGTCCCCGCTGCCGGTCGATCCCGTCGCTCGTCGTCGAGAAGTTGGGCTGCTGGGCGTAGCAGTGGCCAGATGCTGCCTGCCGGGCTGGTGGCGACGCGCCGTGGTGTCGGCGTCGAGCGCCAACCTGGGCCCCGGATTCGACAGCATCGGGCTTGGCGCTGCGTCTCTGCGACGAAATCGTAGTCGAGACAACGGATTCCGGCCTGATGGTGGTGGTCGAGGGCGAGGGCGCCGAGCAGGTGCCGCTGGGCCCCGAACCACCTCGTGGTGCGCGCCGTCGCAACGCGGGCTGCAGGCCGCGGGGGTCAGCGCGCGCGGGCCTGGTGGTGCGCTGCCGCAACGCCATTCCGCATTCGCGCGGCCTCGGCTCGTCCGCGGCGGCCGTGGTCGGTGGCCTGGCGGCTGCCAATGGCCTTGTCGCACAAACGGATTCGACGCCGCTGAGCGAGGCTGCAGCTGATCCAGCTGTCCTCGGAGTTCGAGGGCCATCCCGACAACGCCGCGGCGGCGGTGCTGGGTGGGGCGGTGGTTTCGTGGACCGACCGCAGCGGTGGCCGGCCCGACTATTCGGCGGTGCCGCTGCGGCTCCATCCCGATATCCGTCTGTTCGCCGCGATTCCCGAGGAGCGCTCGTCGACCGCGGAGACTCGGGTGCTGCTGCCCGCCCAGGTCAGCCACGAGGACGCGCGGTTCAACGTCAGCCGCGCCGCGTTGCTGGTGGTGGCGCTGACCGAACGGCCGGATCTGCTGATGGCGGCCACCGAAGACGTGCTGCATCAGCCGCAGCGCGCCCCCGCGATGCCGGCCTCGGCGGAATATTTGCGGCTGTTGCGGCGTCATAACGTGGCAGCGACGCTTTCCGGGGCTGGGCCTGCGTGATTGCACTGAGCACAGAGCCGGAGTTGCCCCCGGAGGCCGTGGATTACGGCGCCGCGAACGGATTTACCATCACCGAGATGACCGCCGGCGAGGGAGTTCGCTGGAGCCCGGGGGTCACAGTCCGCGGTTGATCCACAGCCGTTGCCGGCGGGTTTGCTTGCTTCCGGCCAGGATGCGGGTTATCCTCGGACCCGTCCAGCAATCGCAGCATCTGCATCCGCAACTTACTGCCTTGCAGCTAGGACAACACCAATTCTTCTCGTGGACGAGGTTCGCCGATTTCGCCGCATATCTGGGCGATCACCGTTGCAGAAGTCGATGATTTGGGCGCACTCGGCACATTGGCTGAATGCTCGGCCAATTCAAGAACCCCTCAGTTGACGGATCAGCGGGGGAAAGAAAGGAAATCCGTGACTGATACGGACCTCATCACGGCTGGCGAAAGCACCGACGGCGAAACGCCGTCGATTTCCGTGACCACAGACACTTCACCAGCGAAAACCCGTGGCGTCGGACGGCTCGCTGTCCACCATGGTGCTGCCCGAACTGCGCGCGCTGGCTAATCAAGCCGGCGTCAAGGGGACGTCGGGCATGCGCAAGAACGAACTGATCGCCGCGATCCGGGAAACCAGGGGACCGGCCAACGGCACATCCGCCGATGCGGGCCGTGTCCCAGGACTGGCGAGCTCCACGCCGCGAGCAGCGCCGAAGCGAGCGGCCGCCCAAGGGGAACAAAGCGATTCGGCAACCGAGGCGCCGCGCCGGGAACGGCGTGGCGCATCGCGGGAGCGCGGGATCAGCCGCCCGGAAGAAGAACAGGATCGCGGAGGGCGACGAGGGCCGGCCAGGCGAGAACGCCGGCCCCAGAGGACGGAACCCCAAGCGAGCCAACCACCAAGAGGGCACAACCGACCAAGCCGAAGAGCGACGGCCGCAAGAGGGCAGACAGAGCCACCAAGTCCGACGAGCGCGGCTCCGACGCGGGTAGCGACCAGGGTGGCGACCAGCAAGGCTCGGGCAACCAGCAGGCTCGCGGTGGCTCGAACCAGCAAGACGACGACGGCGACGGCCGTGGGGGCCGGCGGGGACGCCGGTTCCGCGACCGGTCGCCGGCGCCGCGGCGAGCGGTCGGGCGAGGGCGGCGGTGGCGGCGGTGACGCGAAACCGAGCTGCGCGAAGACGACGTCGTCCAGCCGGTGGCCGGCATCCTCGACGTCCTGGACAACTACGCGTTCGTGCGTACCTCCGGCTACCTGGCCGGTCCGCAACGACGTCTACGTCTCGATGAACATGGTGCGCAAGAACGGCCTGCGCCGCGGTGACGCGGTCACCGGCGCGGTTCGGGTGCCCAAGGACGGGCGAAGCAGCCACAACCAGCGGCAGAAGTTCAACCCGCTGGTGCGCCTGGACAGCGTCAACGGCGGTCCGGTCGAAGACGCCAAGAAGCGGCCCGACTTCACCAAGCTGACCCCGCTGTACCCGAACCAGCGGCTGCGCCTGGAGACCACTCCCGACCGGCTGACCACCCGGGTCATCGACCTGATCATGCCGATCGGCAAGGGCCAGCGCGCGCTGATCGTGTCGCCGCCCAAGGCCGGTAAGACGACGATCATGCAGGACATCGCCAACGCGATCACCAAGAACAACCCGGAATGCCACCTGATGGTCGTGCTCGTCGACGAGCGGCCCGAAGAGGTCACCGACATGACGCGCTCGGTCAAGGGCGAGGTCATCGCCTCGACCTTCGACCGGCCGCCGTCAGACCACACCCAGGCCGCCGAGCTGGCCATCGAGCGGGCCAAGCGCCTCGTCGAGCAGGGCAAGGACGTCGTGGTGCTGCTGGACTCGATCACCCGGCTGGGCCGCGCGTACAACAACGCGTCGCCGGCCTCGGGCCGCATCCTGTCCGGTGGTGTCGACTCCACCGCGCTGTACCCGCCCAAGCGGTTCCTCGGCGCGGCCCGCAACATCGAGGACGGCGGTTCGCTGACCATCATCGCCACCGCGATGGTCGAGACCGGCTCCACCGGTGACACCGTCATCTTCGAGGAGTTCAAGGGCACCGGTAACGCCGAGCTCAAGCTGGACCGCAAGATCTCCGAGCGCCGGGTGTTCCCCGCGGTCGACGTCAACCCGTCCGGCACCCGTAAGGACGAGCTGTTGCTGTCGCCCGACGAGTTCGCGCGTCGTGCACAAGCTGCGCCGCGTGCTCGTCGGGTCTGGACTCGCACCAGGCCATCGACCTGCTGATGTGCCAGCTGCGCAAGACGAAGACCAACTACGAGTTCCTGGTCCAGGTGTCCAAGACGACACCGGGGAACATGGATAACGACTAGCCGAACTAAGCTTCCGGGTCGTGGCCGAGACGCTTCAACAATTGCTTCGTGAGCGTCTGGACCAGGACACGCCGGCGCTCAAGTACGGCGAACAGCGTCTGGACCTGGCGTGAACACCTGGCCGATGCCGCCAGCCACCGCCGCCGCGCTGATCGGCGTCGCCGACCCGGCCCGGCCGCTGCATGTCGGCGCGTTGCTGGGCAACACCCCGGACATGCTCACCGCGATGGCGTCGGCGGCCCTTGGCGGATATGTGCTGTGCGGGATCAACAACACGCGCCGCGGCGACGCGCTGGCCAGCGACATCTTGCGTGCCGACTGTCAGATCCTGCTCACCGATCCGGAGCACAAGGGCGTTGCTCGACGGGCTCGAGCTGCCCGGCGTGCAGGTGTTCGACGTGTCCGGCGAGCAGTGGTCGGCCTTGCTTGCCGCCGCCGGACCGCTGACCCCGTATCGCGAGGTCGCGCCGACCGACACCTTCATGATGATCTTCACCTCCGGGACCAGCGGCGAGCCCAAGGCGGTGCAGATAACGCATCTGGTCGTGCTGTTCGCCGGCATCATCGCTGATCGAGCGGTTCGACCTCAACGCCTCCGACGTCTGCTATCTGTCCATGCCGCTGTTCCACTCCAACGCGCTGCTCGCCGGCTGGAGCGTGGCGGTGGGCGCCGGCGCGGCCATGGTTCCCGGCGGCGTTCTCGGCATCGGGGTTGCTTCCCGATCTTCGCCGCTACGGGGTCACCTACATGAACTACGTGGGCAAACCGCTGGCTTACGTGCTGGCCACGCCCGAGCAACCCGATGACCGCGACAACCCGCTGCGCATCGCGATGGGCAACGAGGCCAGCGAGCGCGACGTCGCCGAGTTCAGTCGCCGTTTCGATTGCACGGTCTGGGACGGCTTCGGCGCCACCGAGGGCGCGATCATCATCACCCGGGAAGACGGTTGCCCGCCGGGCTCGCTCGGCAAGGGCTTTCCGGGCGTCGCAATCTACAACCCGGACACCGTGGCGGAGTGTCCCGTCGCCACCTTCGGCGACGACGGCGCGTTGACCAACGCCGACGAGGCGATAGGGGAGCTGGTTAACACGACGGGAGCCGGCATGTTTGCCGGCTACTACAACGACCCGGACGCCACCGGTACACGCCTTCGGCACGGCATGTACTGGTCGGGCGACCTCGCCTACCGCGACGCCGACGGCTGGATCTACTTCGCCGGGCGCAGCGGCGACTGGTTGCGCGTTGACGGAGAAAACATGACCACGGCGCCCATCGAGCGGATCCTGCAGCGGTTGACGCCCGTCAACCAGGTCGCGGTCTATGCGGTGCCCGACGAACACGTCGGCGACCAGGTGATGGCGGCGATCGTGCTGCGCGACAACGCCGATCTGACGCCCGCAGGAGCTCGGCAAATTTCTGGCCGATCAGCCCGACTTGTCACCCAAGGCGTGGCCCCGCTACGTCTGGCTCACCGATCGGCTGCCCGCAACGGCCACAAACAAGGTCCTCAAGCGGGCGCTGGTAGCTCAAGGCGCGGCACCCGAGGGTGGCGTGCTGTGGACGCGAACCGGGCGAAGCAGGGCATATACATAACGAGCCGTCCCCAATTTGGGCGCCGGCCGTGCGCGGGAATGCGCGGCGGCATCTCGGTGTTTGGGCTGAAGGTGGTTGACCTGGCATAATCGACGTTCGACCACCCCAGAACCGGATCAGGTTCTCGGAGTTCACGCCCGACCGCCGCACCCAATACGGGGTGCCCGGGCGGTACCGATCGAAGAGGACACCATGAAAGCTGAGATTCATCCCGCATACGAGGAGACCACCGTGCACTGCGGGTGCGGCAACGAGTTCACGACCCGCAGCACCAAGCCCGGCGGCCGCATCGTGGTCGAGGTCTGCTCGCAGTGCCACCCGTTCTACACCGGCAAGCAGAAGATCCTCGACAGTGGCGGCCGCGTGGCCCGCTTCGAGAAGCGGTACGGCAAGCGCAAGGCCGCGGCTGACAGCGACTGCTTCAGCCGACAAATAGCTGGCTTACCGACGCCCGAACTGTGCGAACGTGCACAGGCCGGGCGTCGGTTCGCGTTTGCAGCGAATAGTTGTCGGCAGGAGGAAGGAGGTGTGACGTGACGCAGCCGGTACAGACGATCGACGTGCTGGTCGCCGAACACGCCGAGCTCGAACATGCGCTGGCCGATCCCGAATTGCACAGCAAGCCCGACGAGGCGCGCAAGGTCGGACGCCGGTTCGCCCGATTGGCCCCGATCGTCGCGACCTACCGGAAGCTGGTGTCGGCGCGCGGCGACCTGGAGACGGCACGCGAGTTCGCCGCCGACGACGAATCGTTCGCCGAAGAAGTCGCCGAGCTGGAATCTCGGGTGGCCGAGCTGGATACCCAACTCACCGACATGCTGGCTCCGCGCGACCCGCATGACGCCGATGACATCGTGCTTGAGGTCAAATCCGGTGAGGGCGGCGAAGAATCGGCGTTGTTCGCCGCCGACCTGGCCAGGATGTACATCCGCTACGCCGAGCGGCATGGCTGGACGGTGACGGTACTGGACGAAACCATCTCGGACCTGGGCGGTTACAAGGACGCGACACTGGCCATTGGGACCAAGGGCGACTCCGCCGACGGCGTGTGGTCGCGGATGAAGTTCGAGGGCGGAGTGCACCGGGTGCAACGCGTCCCGGTGACGGAATCCCAAGGCCGCGTGCATACTTCGGCGGCGGGGGTGTTGGTGTATCCGGAGCCGGAGGAAGTCGGCGAGGTGCAGATCGACGAGTCGGATCTGCGCGTCGACGTCTACCGGTCGTCCGGGAAGGGCGGCCAAGGCGTTAACACCACCGACTCCGCGGTGCGAATCACGCACCTGCCCACCGGGATCGTCGTCACCTGTCAAAACGAACGGTCGCAGCTGCAGAACAAGACCCGCGCGTTGCAGGTGCTGGCGGCTCGGCTACAGGTGGTGGCCGAGGAGCAGGCGCTGGCCGACGCGTCGGCGGACCGGGCCAGCCAGATCCGCACGGTGGACCGCAGCGAACGCATTCGCACCTACAACTTCCCGGAGAACCGGATCGCCGACCACCGCATCGGTTTCAAGGCACACAATCTCGACCAGGTTCTGGACGGCGACCTGGATGCGCTTTTCGATGCGTTGGGTGCGGCCGACAAGCAGGCCAGGCTGCAACAGGCATGAGTGCATGATGTCCGTGCGGCGCGCGATCGACTCCGCTGCGGCGGTACTCGCCGGAGCGGGAATCGACTCTGCGCGTTGCGATGCCGAGCAGTTGGCCGCTCACCTGGCGGGCACCGATCGCGGCCGGTTGTCGCTGCTCGACTCACCCGGCGAGGAGTTTTTCGGGCGTTACCGCGAGGTCATCGACGCGCGCTCGCGGCGGGTGCCGTTGCAGCATCTCACCGGGACCGCGGCGTTCGGGCCGGTTGAGCTGCACGTCGGCCCCGGTGTGTTCATACCGCGGTCGGAGACCGAGGCCATCTTGGCGTGGGCCACCGCGCAGCAACTCGCGGCGCGCCCCGTGATTGTCGATTTATGCACGGGATCAGGGGCTTTGGCGGTGGCACTGGCCCGGCACCGCCCGGCCGCCCGGGTCATCGGCGTCGATGACTCCGAAGCCGCCCTGGACTACGCCCGACGCAATATCGAGGGCACCGCAATTGAACTCGTGCAAGCCGACGTCAATTCGCCCGGCCTGCTTCCCGAGCTGGATGGACGGGTAGACCTGGTGGTGGCGAATCCGCCCTACATTCCCGATGCGGACATCCCCGAACAACCTGAAGTGGCGCAATATGATCCGCATCATGCGCTGTTCGGCGGGCCGGACGGGATGGCGGTGATATCAGCCGTCGTCAGCCTCGCCGGGCGTTGGCTCCGCCCCGGCGGACGGTTCGCCGTCGAACATGACGACACCACGTCGTCATCGACGGTCGAATTAATAAACGGCACAGGACTTTTCGACGATGTGGCGGCCCGCCGAGATCTGACCGGCAGGCCCAGGTTCGTGACGGCGCGCAGGGGCCCGCTTGCGGGGGACGAAGCGATGAGGAGGAGCGGCGCCCATGACTGAGGTATACGACTGTGCCGACCCCGACCAGCGCAAGCGCGGAATCAACTCGGCGGTAGGGGCACTCAAGGCCGGCAGGCTGGTTGTCATGCCGACGGACACCGTCTACGGCATCGGCGCCGACGCCTTCGAGAGCGCCGCGGTGTCCGCGCTGTTGGCGGCGAAGGGCCGCGGTCGCGATATGCCCGTGGGCGTTCTGGTCGGCTCCTGGCACACCATCGAGGGCCTGGTCTACGTGGTGCCCGACGGTGCCCGCGAACTGATTCGCGCATTCTGGCCCGGCGCGCTCAGCCTCGTAGTGCAGCAGGCGCCCTCGTTGAGTTGGGATCTCGGCGATGCCCGCGGCACGGTGATGTTGCGAATGCCGTTGCACCCGGTTGCTATCGAGTTGCTGCGTGAGGTGGGTCCCATGGCGGTATCCAGCGCCAACGTTTCGGGCCAAGCGCCGGCGGTGGACGCCGACGGCGCGCGCAACCAACTCGGTGATCTCGTCGAGGTTTATCTCGACGCGGGTCCGTCCGCTCGGCAGGCCGCTTCGACGATCGTCGACCTCACCGGGGAAAGCCCGCGGATCCTGCGACCCGGGCCCGTGAGCACCGAGCGGATCGCGGAAGTGCTCGGGCTCGACCCGGCGAGTTTGACGGCCTAAGTCACGGCCTAGGTCGCAGTCTCAGGTTGGTGCAGTACGGTCTCGTGGTGTCCAGCGACGTAACCAGCCTTGCCGGTGGTTTACTCGCGCTTTCGGATCGCGGCGCCGGTGTCCCGCTGCGCGAACTCGCACTGGTCGGACTGACCGCCGCGATCATCACCTACTTCGCAACCGGGCCGGTCCGCCTGCTGGCCACCCGAGTGGGAGCGGTCGCATTTCCGCGGGAACGCGATGTGCATGTGACGCCAACCCCGCGGATGGGTGGGCTGGCGATGTTTCTGGGCGTTCTCGCCGCCGTGTTTCTGGCATCCCAGCTCCCGGCACTGACCCGCGGCTTCGTCTACTCCTCGGGCATGCCCGCGGTGCTGGTGGCCGGTGTGGTGATCATGAGCATCGGGCTGATCGACGACCGCTGGGGCCTGGACGCGCTCACGAAGTTCGCTGGTCAGATCACCGCGGCCAGCGTACTGGTCACCATGGGCGTGGCGTGGAGCGTCATTTACATCCCGGTGGGTGGTGTCGGCACCATCGTGCTGGACCAGGCCTCCTCGATCCTGCTCACCCTGGCGCTGACCGTGTCGATCGTCAACGCGATGAACTTCGTCGACGGACTCGACGGGCTGGCCGCCGGGTTGGGGCTCATCACCGCGATGGCGATCTGCATGTTCTCGGTTGGTCTGCTGCGCGACCACGGCGGTGATGTGCTGTTCTATCCGCCGGCGGTGATCTCGGTGGTGCTCGCGGGAGCCTGCTTGGGCTTTCTGCCGCACAACTTTCACCGGGCCAAGATTTTCATGGGTGATTCAGGGTCGATGCTGATCGGCCTGATGCTCGCTGCCGCCTCCACGACCGCTGCCGGCCCGATTTCGCAGAACGCCTACGGCGCTCGCGATGTGTTTGCTTTGCTGTCGCCGTTCCTGCTGGTGGTGGCGGTCATGTTTGTGCCGATGCTGGACCTGCTGCTGGCGATCGTGCGCCGCACCCGCGCCGGCCGCAGCGCGTTCAGCCCCGACAAGATGCACCTGCACCACCGGCTGCTGCAGATCGGTCATTCGCATCGCCGCGTGGTCCTGCTGATCTATCTATGGGTGAGCATCGTCGCGTTCGGTGCGGCGAGCACGATTTTCTTCAACCCTCGCGACACCGGAGCGGTGATGCTGGTCGCGATTGTGGTCGCGGGCGTGGCGACCGTGATCCCACTGCTGCGCCCCCGGGATGACTACCTCGACGAGGACTACGACAACCAGTAGTAGTGGGCTCTGCCTTGTGGTACGGTGCAGCTAGAACCCCGAAATAAACCTCGTGGGTTGCCGGCCACCCGGCCCATCGGACCCCTGTCCGATCGTGCCGACGAACGACCGACAATAGGGAGCCCCCCTTGGGTGATTCCACTGTGACGACTGAGATACGCTCTGCGGGCCACCGATCGGTCAGTTGGGTGGTTCGGGCTCCATCAACCCGGGATTGAGGTGCTGCAGTGACGACACCAGCGCAGGACGCGCCGTTGGTGTTTCCCGCTGTTGCGTTCCGCCCGGTTCGCCTCCTCGTCATCAGCGCGGTGTTCACGGGACTGGCGATGCTCGCGGCCGGATTGGCCGGCCACCTCATGGTCGGGGTGTTCTTCGGTGTGGGGCTGTTGCTTGGTTTGCTCAACGCGTTGCTGGTGCGGCGCTCGGTTGAGTCGATCACCGCCGACGAGCATCCGCTGAAAAGATCGATGGCGCTCAACTCGGCGTCAAGGCTGGCCATCATCACCGTGGTCGGGCTGATCATCGCGTACCTCTTCAAGCCCGACGGGGCTGGGCGTGGTTTTCGGACTGGCGCTCTTCCAGGTGCTCCTGGTGGTGTCGACGGCTTTGCCGGTCTGGAAGAAGCTGCGCACGGAACCACAGGAGCCCACGACCTCAAACGACGCCGTACTCAAGGCACCGGAGGGAGTAGCAGCAGTGATGACTGAGACGTTCCTGGCCGAAGCCCAAATCGAGGTCGGCGAACACCGCCATGCCATCTGGCTCGGGATGCACGTCAACACCGACACCATCTATTCGACGGCGATCGCCGCGGCGATCGTCATCGCGCTGGCGTTTTTCCTGAAGGCCAAGGTCACCTCGACCGGCGTGCCCGGCGGAGTCCAGCTGTTCTGGGAGGCCATCACCATCCAGATGCGCGACCAGGTCGAGGCCGCCATCGGCATGAGGATCGCACCGTTCGTGCTGCCGCTGGCGGTGACGATCTTCGTGTTCATCCTGATCTCCAACTGGCTGTCGGTGCTGCCGCTGCAGTACGAACAACGACGGGAAGACCACGGAGCTGCTCACGCCGGCGGCCGCGGACATCAATTACGTGCTGGCGCTGGCCCTGTTCGTGTTCCTCTGCTACCACGCGGCCGGGATCTGGCGCCGCGGCATCATCGGGCACCCGATCAAGGTGCTCAAGGGCCACGTGGCATTCCTGGCGCCGATCAACTTGGTCGAAGAGCTCGCCAAGCCGATCTCGTTGTCGCTGCGACTTTTCGGCAACATCTTCGCCGGCGGCATCCTGGTGTCGCTGATCGCGCTGTTCCCGCCGTACATCATGTGGGCGCCCAACGCGATCTGGAAATCGTTCGACCTGTTCGTCGGCGCGATCCAGGCCTTCATCTTCTCGCTGCTGACGATCCTGTACTTCAGCCAGGCGATGGAGCTGGACGAGAGAACACCACTGACGGCCTGCACCGACTACACACAGCCCTGGTAAAGCGCTCACCAGTTATCAAGGAGGATAGGAAATGGAGATCCCAATCTCATCGGACTCGGCGCCCTCATCGGCGGTGGCCTGATCATGGCCGGCGGCGCGATCGGCGCCGGTATCGGTGACGGCATCGCCGGTAACGCGCTGATCTCCGGCATCGCCCGGCAGCCCGAGGCCCAGGGCCGGCTGTTCACGCCGTTCTTCATCACCGTCGGTCTGGTGGAGGCGGCGTACTTCATCAACCTGGCGTTCATGGCGCTGTTCGTCTTCGCCACGCCGGTCACCCCGCAGTAATCCGCTGCGATGGGTGACGCGAGCGCTCATCGTTCTGGCCGCAAGCCAGGCAGCGGAAGAAGGCGGCGGGGCAACAACTTCCTGGTCCCCAACGGCACCTTTTTCTTCGTGCTGGTCATCTTCCTGATCGTGCTGGCTGTGATCGGCACATTTGTCGTGCCGCCGATCCTGAAGGTGTTGCGCGAACGCGACGCCATGGTCGCCAAGACCACGGCGGACAACAGGAAATCGGCCGAGCAGTTCGCCGCGGCACAGGCCGATTACGAAGAGGCGATGAAGGAAGCCCGCGTCCAGGCGTCGTCCTTCCGCGACGATGCCCGGGCCGAGGGCCGCAAGGTCATCGACGATGCGCGTGCCGGGGCCGAGCAGGAGGTGGCGTCGACGTTGCAAACGGCCGACGAGCAATTGAAGCGGGAGAGGGACTGCCGTGGAACTGGATCTGCGCGCCAACGTCGCGGAGCCATGTCGGCCACCCTGGCCAGTCGAATCCTCGGCGTCGACGTCAGCACCTCAGCTGCGACGAAGTAGCCGCCATATGTCGACTTTCATCGGACAGCTGATCGGGTTCGCGGCCATCGTGTTCCTGATATGGCGCTATGTGGTGCCGCCGGTGCGCAGACATGATGACCACGCGGCAAGACGACTGTGCGCCAACAGTTGAAGGATGCGGCGGAAGCCGCCGAGCGGCTCACCGAGTCGACGCACGGCCCACGAGCAAGGCGGTCGCAAGCCGCCAAGGCCGAGGCAGCGCAGGTCGTCGAAGAGGCCAAGGCAGACGCCGTACGCGGATCGCCGAGCAGCTGCAGGCCCAGGCCGGGGTCGACGCCGAACGCATCAAGGCGCAAGGTGCTCGCCAGGTCGAGCTGCTGCGGACGCAGCTGATCCGTCAGCTTCGCCTGGAGCTCGGCCACGAATCCGTGCGCCAGGCAGGGGAATTGGTGCGCGACCACGTCGCCGACCCGGCGCAGCAGTCCGCCACCGTCGACCGCTTCCTGGACGAACTCGATGCGATGGCGCCGTCGGCCGCCGACGTCGAGTACCCGCTGATGACGAAGATGCGCTCGGCCAGCCGGCGGGCGCTGACCAGTCTGTCGGATCAGTTCACCACCATCGCCAAGAGCCTCGACAATCCAGGACTGACGAGACTCTCCGACGAATTGGTTTCGGTAGCCAAACTGCTGGATGGCGAAGTCGTCCTCACCCGGTATCTCACCGTGCCCGCCGAGGACGCCGCACCCAGGGTCCGGCTGATCGATCGGCTGGTATCCGGCAAGGTCGGCGACCCCACCCTCGATGTTTTGCGGGCAGCGGTCTCGGAGCGTTGGTCGGCCAACGACGATCTGGTCGATGCGATCGAACACCTGTCGCGGCAGGCGCTGCTGGAAGTCGCCGAACGCGAGGGGCAGGTCGACGAGGTCGAAGACCAGTTGTTCAGGTTTTCGCGCATTCTCGACGCGCAGCCACGGCTTGGCATCCTGTTGGGCGACTACGCGGCGCCGGCCGAAGGCCGTATCGCGTTGCTGCGCAAGGTACTTGAACAGCTCGAGCGGCCCGGTCAACAAGATTGCGGACGCACTGCTGTCCCAGACCGTCGAGCTGTTGAGAGGTGAGCCGCGCCGAGGAGGCCATGAAGCTTTTGGCCGAAGTCGCGGTGGCGCGCCGTGGCGAGGTCGTCGCGCAGGTCAGGGCCGCGGCCGAGCTCAGCGAAGCCCAGCGCACTCGCCTCACCGACGGTGCTGAGCCAGCATCTACGGCCATCCGGTGACGGTGCAGGTGGACGTCGACCCGGCATTGCTGGGCGGGCTCTCAATTACCGTGTCAGACGAGGTGATCGACGGTACGCTCTCGTCTCGTCTGGCCGCGGCCGAGGCTCAGTTGCCCGACTGAACACGAACCTGCTGAACACGAACCTGCTGAATATGAACCTGAAGCCCAATGCGTAAGACGGAAATCAAGTAGGAAGACGAAAAGCCATGGCCGAGTTGACAATCTCCGCTGATGACATTCAGAGCGCGATCCAAGAGTACGTAACCTCCTTCACCTCCGGTACCACCCGCGAAGAGGTCGGCACCGTCATCGATGCCGGAGACGGCATCGCGCATGTCGAGGGTTTGCCGTCGGTGATGACCCAGGAACTGCTCGAGTTCCCCGGCGGGGTCCTCGGCGTCGCGCTCAACCTCGACGAGCACAGCGTCGGCGTCGTGATCCTCGGTGACTTCGAGAAAATCGAGGAAGGCCAGCAGGTCAAGCGCACCAACGAAGTCCTGTCGGTACCAGTCGGCGACGCATTCTTGGGGCGGGTGGTCAACCCGCTTGGTCAGCCGATCGACGGGCGCGGGAACGTCGACGCCAAATCCAGGCGGCTTCCCAGAGCGCCTTTGCGCCTCCCGGCCTCTGCCTGGATGACGATTTCCTTGGAGGAGTAATCCAGCAGCCCGATTCCAATGTGGGAGTAATCGAGACCCTGTTCGAGTTCTTCGGCGATCTTGTAGAGCATCTCGTCCGGATTCAGCGTGGTGATGACGTTTCGCGAGATGTTGTTCAGCAGAGTCAGATGGCGCGACTTGGAACGCTCCTCGCGGAACAGCCGCGCATTTTCCAGAGCGATGACGGCTTCGCTGGCAAGCAGGCGCATCATCTCGAGATGTCCGGAATCGAACGTGCGCCCTTCCGGGCTTTGCACCGCGATAATGCCAATGGCGCGTTCGTAAAGCAGTAAAGGAACGCCGCAAAAGCTGCCGTTATCGTCCCGCCGGGAGACCAGGCCCAGCCGGTGCAGTTCCTCAGTGTAATTGTCGCGAACCAAAAGCGGCTGCCGGCTTCGCATCACGTATTCGGTCACATGTTTTTCGTCCCAGGGGCGGGAGCGCTTGGGCTGAGTGACGCCGTCGCGGACTTCGATCTCAAAGCGGATTTCATTCCTTGCCTGATCGTGCAGCGCAATGAAGAAGTGCTGGACGTCCACGAGGCGTCGAAATTCCGACAGGATAGTTTCGAACAGCGCTTCGGGATCGAGCGTCGAGCTCAAGGCGCGGCCGATTTCGTTGAGCATGTGCAGCTCTTCGGTGCGGCGCGCGGTCTGTTGGATCAGATAGCTGTTTTCCACCGCCATCCCAATCTGATGGCCCAGTGCCAGCAGCAAGCGCAGCTCCGCCGCAGCAAATCGGCGGCTATCGGGCGTCCCCAGGAACAAAACGCCGAAGGCCTGTTCCTTAGCCTGCAGACTGATTCCGACAACAGTGCGCAGATGCTGGCTCATCGCGAGCTGCCGGAAACGCCGGAACGCTTCTTCGGTCTCAAGCGCTGCCCAGGAGGAGTCACGGCCCAGATCGCGAAGGACGACCAGGCCGCCGAGCCGCGAGACCAGCTCGACCAGATGATCGTCGAGTCCCTCCTCCTGCGAGGCGGCGCAGAAATTTTCGGAGAGTCCGACGGCAACCACCGAGGTAGGCCCCAGGGCACTTCCGTGGTGCAGGAACAGAGCTCCCGCGGGCATGCGCACCACACTCAACACGCGCTCGAGCGCGTGCGAGAGCATTTTCTGAATCTCCGGTCCGGCGAACCCCGAGGTCGCCAGATTCACGTTGGAAAGCGCGAGCATGTTGTGTTCGACGCGGCGTTTTTCTTCCTCGTAGAGTCCCATCACCATCAGAGCCGCGGTGAACAATTGCGGGAGAATTTCAATCGCGCGCAACGAATCGGTCGCCCGGGAAGAAAGCAGAAGTTCGCCAGGCTACGATAGCGCCCCACGCCAGAAATGAAATGGCCAGCAGCAAATCCGCAAAGGTCTCACGGCGGCGACTCTCCTGATAGAAGACCCACGCAACGCCGGCCAGAACCACAGCGACGCCCAATTGCGGAGAAATTCCAAGTTGATGCAAATAATATGCGGATGTCCAAAGCACGAAAACCGCGCCGGCGGCAATGGGAGGCCGAACCCACGGCTGGGACTTCCGTATAGACCTGTGCGGTGCTGAAAAACAGCAGCGCCGCCGCTGCCAGCAACCACTGATTCACCGCCGATTGCCAGGGCGCGGTCGCCACCCAAGGCTCCAGCGCGGGGCTCAGATAATGCAAAGCCAGCAGGCACCAACCCGCGCTCCAAAGCATCAAGTACGCCTGACGCCGCAGGCTGTGCATGTAGGCGAAGAAAACCGAAGTCAATGCCGAGGCCGTCAGCAGAGTGATTGCGATGATGCTGTCAGAGGTCATTACTTCCAGTACACCATTCGGTCAGGTACACCTCCGGGAGAGAATTTCTTCTCCCCTTTTGCAGAGGGCTGGAGAATCTGCAATGCGAAATCAAAAGAACAGCGCGCATCAGGATGGATGGACCATCCATCCTTCGTCATGCGGTCCATTCCGCGAAAGACACCTTCCCGATAATTTTTCACTCTTTTGGGACTATAAGGGACGGCTTTTCAGCCGGTCAAGGGTACGGGGGTACCAGACAGGGAACAAGGCACGTGAGACTTCGGACACATGCCAAATGACAGAAAAGTTTGATTGTAAGCCCTGGAGGGGAGTCCCCACCGGGTTGCGAATTAAATCGTCCCAATCGCTCGCGTTCCATTATCGGGTTCGGCTAAGATGAAGTACCGTTTCTCCAGGAGAAATCGACCAGACGGATGGCTACTAATTCGAATGCGTTGGGAAATTCTGCGGGCGGGGTTCGCGTGCGATTTGCGCCTTCGCCGACCGGGTATTTGCATGTGGGAGGAGCGCGCACGGCTCTATTTAATTGGCTGTTTGCGCGGCGGCATGGGCGGCACGATGATCCTGCGCATCGAGGATACCGACGTGGAGCGAAACCGTCCGGAGCTGGTCGAGGGAATTCTGGATGGGCTGAGATGGCTGGGCGTCGATTGGGATGAAGGTCCGTATTTCCAGTCGCAGCGGCTGGATCTGCATCGCGCCGCGGCGGAAAAGCTGGTCGCTTCGGGCGCGGCCTATTTTTGCGATTGTCTGGCGGAGAAATATGCGGGCGGCGACGCCGTCGATGAAACGGACGACGAGAAAAAAGAGCGGGTCCCGCGCCGCATTACGCGTTGCGGGTGCCGCGATGGAAAACCCGGCTTGAGTGTCGCGAACGCGGCGATCCGATTTCGCGTGCCGCAAGGCGACTACGACGAAATTTGAGGATGCGGTGTTCGGTCCCCGCGAAGTGCAACGAAGAGATCGAGGATTTCGTGCTGCTGCGCTCGCCCAAGGAAGGACAGACGCACGGCGCGCCCACGTATCAATTGAGCGTCGTTGTGGACGACATCGACATGCGCATCACGCATGTAATTCGCGGTTCCGATCACATTTCGAATACGCCGAAACAGGCGCTGCTGTATCGCGCGCTGGGCGCAACGCCGCCGATCTTCGCGCACGTGCCTCTGATTCTGGGCGCGGATCGCACGCGGCTCTCGAAGCGCCACGGGGCCACCAGCGTCGGGTCTTATCGCGACGAAGGATTCCTGCCGGAGGCGTTCCGGAATTTTCTTGCGCTGCTCGGGTGGTCGCCCGGCGCCGACGCGCAATATATGCGCACGGCTGAAATCATCGAACGGTTCTCGCTCGAAGGGGTGAGCCGCACCAACGGCGTGTTCGATCGCGCGAAACTGGAATTTTTCAATACCGAGTATTTGCAGAAGCTGCCGATCGAGGAATTAGCGCCGTTTGTGCAAGCGGAACTGGATCGCTCAAAACTTTGGAAGCCTGAGTGGGCAGGCGAAAAGCGTGGATGGTTCTGCAAGACCGTGGATTTGCTGCGGCCCCGCACGCGCCTGTTGCCGGATTTTTCGACGTGGGCGCGCGCGTTCTTCAGCGACACGTTTGAAATTAACCAGCAGGCCCGGGAGAAGTTCTGGAAGGACGAACGGCTGGGCGCGATGTTGGGAAAGCTAGCCGATGGACTTGCTGCGCTCACCGATTGGAATCACGATGCCTGCGACCACGTGTTGCGCGAACTGGCCGCAGCCGAGGGCGTCAAGGCCGGTTTGCTGATCAACGCGACGCGTGTTGCGATTGTTGGGCAGGCCGTCGCGCCGCCGCTGTTTGATTCGATGCTGGCGATCGGACAAGAACCGGTGGTCAGTCGTTTGCGCCGGGCCGCTGAATCGTTTGCCGTGTCCTGACGCGGGGGTATTTGCAACGCGATCCAATCTGCCAGTCCACTCACATATTTCTATTTTCGGACTTCGATCGCCGAGGAAATAACGGGAGGTTGCCATGACCAAACGTATTCTTGCTGGAATCGCCGCTGCCGCGTTGGGCCTGGCCTTCACTGCGACGCTGGCATTCGCGCAAACGGAGGAGCCCCCACGGGAGCGGCCACTCGGCCCGGGCAGGGATTGCAGCCTCAGCAAATTTTGCGGCGTGCCGTATGAATATGTGCCCGATACGCAGCCTAAATCGGGGCCTGCCCTCACCGGCGATGCGCGGCTTCGCGGCAGCGGGGCCAAGCTGGTCAACGGAGTCGCCAGGCAAGTTGGAGGTCAAATCGGCTGGGGCGTGGTGTGCTACGGCTCGCCAATCTGCGCTTGGGGAATCGGGCGGGGAAACATCGATCATGCGGTGTATAAACCCGATCTGGGCTATACCGTTCGCCTACCCATTGAAATTTCCCGAGGAAACGACCGGCGGCGTCTCTGCCGTGGCGATGAATTCGAAAGATCACGTTTACGCCTTTGTGCGCAACGATCCGGGGAAGCCGATGATTTTTGAGTGGGATGAGAATCATAAGCTTGTCAACTCTTTCGGCGCGGATATCGCCGGAAAGCCGCACGGCATGATCGTGGACGCAGACGACAACATCTGGATCTGCGACCAGTTTGGCGACACGGTGATGAAATTGAGTCCCGAGGGGAAAGTCCTGATGACCCTGGGCGTGCCGGGACAAAGGGGCGACTGGAACGAAGCCAAGGGGCAAAGATTTTTGTGGCAGCCGCTGATGGTCGCGTTCGGCGCGAAGGGCGATATTTATATCGGCATGGGGCACGGCGATGAGAGCCCCAATGACGGCGCGGCGCGCGTGCTGCATCTCGATAAGGACGGCAAGTTTATCAACCAGTGGTATGGAAATTCCGTGGGGCCTGGAAAATTCGGAATGGTCCACGGGATAGCGGTGAATCCCAACAACGGCAATGTTTATATCGCCGACCGCGAGGAATATCGCCTCGTCGTTTATGACGCGAACGGAAAATTCGTCAAAACGATCCAGACGGACAATCTCACCTGCGCGCTTTATGTCGACCGGAACAAACAGCTATGGATGGCTACCGGCCGTGACGGACAGATCGTGAAGCTCGACTGGGACGGGAAAATCCTCGGTACCGTAGGCGGAGCGCCGGGCAAAGGCCCAGGCCAGTTTGTAGAAACCAGCTACATGGGGGAAGACATTCACGGAAATTTTTACGTTGCCGACACAACGCTGACGCGAGTAACGGAATTTGTAGCACCGAACCCGAAGCGGTGAGCCCCAAGTAGCACAGGTTTCAACCTGTGCGGTTTTGGTTTTATTCAGTATCGCAACAAACCCAAAACCAGGCGCAGGCTGTCCCTCGCGAGGCTAAGGATAAAAAGCCCGCGCCACTAAGGAATAAATTTCGCAGGCGGAGCTGGCGAAAAAATATTGTCATTCGCCGATTTGGCGGGGTATCAACGGGCGCAATCTCAATTTCCGCAGTAACGGGAAGCTTTGTCGGCGGCAGGCAGGCATCCTGATTACAGGCCTGGTAGCCAACAGTCAGCCCTATTTTTTGATGGCCCAGAGCCGCGCCGGACCCCGCACGCAATTTCATCCGCACTGTGAACGAGGCTTCGTAAACGCGCAGTGGCGCCTTCGCAAATTGAAACTTGCGCATCACGCCGCGCGGATAGGTCGTTTCCACCAGAGAAATTCCCGCAGGAAGCTCCGCGGTTATTTTTGTAGGAATCAGATAATCTTCCGAGGGCTCATGCGCATTGATGTGAAAGCCGGGAGAAATTTTCGCGACCACGGCAATGTCGAACGCACGCCCGCGCGGCACAGGCTGAATCGATACGTAGGCCTGCGGCTGCAGCACGCTGGCGGCAGCGGGATACGGATTATTTTGGGCGACGGCGGTTGCGGCGAGGGCAACCAAGGCAATCGGTGCGAAGCGCTTGAGGGAATGGAGCATACCTGTTAGACGCTCACCGGGCTGCCGAGTTGCTCGGTCAGGATGCGGCCCATGAGCTGCATCAGCGTCTCTCCGGTTTTCTCGAGCACAAAAGTTTGTGCTGCATCCGACCATGACAGCTTGAAACTGGTGGTCAGCGCGGAAATCCAGATCTGCCGCACCGGAGAGTTCGGGCTGATGACGAATTTGGTGTCCTCAGGGTCTTCAAATAGTACTTCCAGTTTTCCGCTTCCGCCCTCGACTTCAAATCCGTGGACGTCGCCTGCCTCTTCAAGCCGGCGGCGCAGTCCTTCGAATGCCGCATCGCAGCGTTTCTGAAATTCTTTGTCATCCATAGGTAGGAAGAGATTACCGCGAAGCGGCTGAGCGGGCAAGGATGGGACATAAAACGGCGAAGTGGATTTCGAAAAGAGTGAAAAAGCGCGAATCGATTATTTCAAACGTGTTGCCGGTATCGGGGTTTCGACGAGTGATCGTCCTTCCCGCCGCACGCTATATGCGTTGGCTTTGGGCCGCGAACATACCACTCGTTTCAGTTTGCGCCCCACGAAGTGGGCGGCGGCACCGTCATCCAGCGCCAGCACTTCCGGAACCAACCCTTTCGCAACGAACCGATGCACTGACGGACGCCGCTCTGCTTCGCCGTCGTAGTGCGGACAGCATGTTCCCGGTAGCCAACCAAGGCAAGGCAGCGGAGCCAGGCGCCCGGCCCAGGAATCGGTAATCCCCGTTTCGAACCAGCAAATTGCTCCCGCGCTGATTCCTGCGAGGACGATGCCTGAATTCCACGCCTGACGAAGAATGTTAGGCAGCTTCCACTCGCGCCAAACTGCGAGCATGCTCTTGGTATTCCCGCCGCCAACATAAATCAGATCTTGTGCCAGCAGGATTTCTCTCAATTTCGGCGTGCGCTCGAACAGAGGAAACATGCGTCGGGCGGCAACTGGAGTTTCACGAACGCAGCGTAGAACTTGGCGATGTAAGTAGACGCGTCGCCGGTGGCCGTGGGAAGAAAACAAACAGAAGGATTCGATTTGCGTGTTTGCGAGAGCGCATACAGCTCCAAGCGCGGATTATCGGGATCAGCCGTAAACCCGCCTCCGCCCATTGCGATGATCTGCCGCTTCACTTTTGTCATCGTGTAGCTCTCTCACTCATACCGCAGCGCCTCCACCGGATCGAGCCGCGCGGCCTTGATCGCCGGATACATGCCGAAGAAAAGGCCGACGCTCATGGAAACTCCCACGGCTAGAAACACGGCCCACGCCGGGATTGTGGAGGGAAGAGCCGGCCACAGGAAATGCATAAGCACACTGATGACAATTCCCAGCAGGACGCCGATCACTCCGCCTGAGCCAGTGAGGACGACGGCTTCGGTGAGGAACTGCCAGATGACGTCGCTGCGGCGCGCGCCGATGGCTTTGCGGACGCCGATTTCGCGCGTGCGCTGCGTGACGGACATCAGCATGATGTTCATTACGCCGACTCCGCCTACCAGCAGTCCGATCGAGCTGACCACAGCCGTGAGCAGTGCAACGGAACTGGTGATTTCCTTCACTTGGTTGGCGACTTCCGCAGCAGTGGAGAGGCCGAAATTGTCCGGCGCGGAATAGGCGAGGCGGCGACGGCGGCGCAATACCGCGCGAATTTCGTCCTGGGCTTCAGCCATGCGCCCGGGGGCGGCCACCGCGCCGACGAAATACGTCGTCATCGAGTGGATGGTGCTTCCGATAGGTGCGGTAGGGCACGAGTACCTGATTTTCCACGCGCGGATTCTGGAAAAGCTGCCCTTTGCGGTGTTCGAGAACTCCGATGACGCGGTAAGGAAATCCTTCGACGTAGATAATTTTGTCGAGCGGGTCCTGTCCGTCAAAAAAGGTTTTTCCCAGATCGTAACCAATCACAGCCACATCGGAGCGGTGAAGATCCTCCGCCTCGGTAAAAAAACGTCCGGTATAAGGATGCGCGTTGTAAACCTCTTCGTACTCTTCGGTCGCACCCGAGTAATCCAAGCCGGAGACTTCCTTATCCTTGTAGCGCGCGGTGATGATCGCCAGATGAGTGTAGTCATAAACGCGCTTGAAAATATTAATTGCCACGTGTGATACCGCGGGGCATTGCTCGCTGATTGCCATTCCGTCTTCGAACGTCAAAGGCTTGCGATTGCGTTCTTCGGCGGTCAGGCGTCCGGTGCTGACGCCTGGGGCGACTTTGAAAACCCAGATGGTATTCGGACCGTAATCTTCCAGGTACGCGGTAACGTCCGCATAAAAGCCGACCAGTATCGACGCGACAGTGATGAGCGCGGTGATGCCGATGACCACGCCCAGCACAGTCAGGAACGACCGCACTTTATTTTCGCGTAGCGTATCCAGCGCCATCTTCGCGTTTTCGCCGAGCGGCATTCGCATGCGTTTCCGTTTTCCTCTTAGAGTTCCTGCCGCATCGCTTCAATCGGATTGAGGTTCGCGGCCTTGCTTGCCGGATAGATGCCGAAAAATATACCCACGGCCGTCGAAACCGTCAGGGCGATCAGGACCGAGGAAAGCTGGACATGCATCGGTACGGGAGTGTTGTCCGCGACGACTTTGGCAAAGATGTAGGCTACGCCGACGCCGAGCACTCCTCCGATGGTGGACATCACCGCGGTTTCGGTCAGAAATTGCAGCAGGATGTCCGCGCGCCGCGCGCCCAGAGATTTGCGCAAGCCGATTTCGTGCGTGCGCTCGGTCACCGTCGCCAGCATCACGTTCATGATCACCACTCCGCCGATCACCAGGAATACCGCGACGATGCCGATCATCGACGCCGCCAGCGCTCCGGTAATCCGCTTGAATAAATCCACCAGCGAGCCGGCATCCATTACGCCGAAATTATCGGTGTCATTGGGCTTCAAGTGGCGGCGCGCGCGCATCAGCATTTCCGCTTCTTCCTGCGAGCGAGACATCCAATCGCCGCCCCGGGTTTGCACGTTGATTCCCAGGCTGGTGTTGCTGGTGGCGTAAAATTTCAAATAGGTCTGGATCGGGATGTAGACGAAATTGTCCTGCGACTGGCCCAGGACCGTGCCGATAGGTTTTCCCACGCCGACCACTTCGTACGGACGCCCGTCGATATCGATTTCCTTGCCGATCGGGATCGCGTGCCCTGGAAGAGCTTGTCCACGATGTCCGCGCCGATCAGCGCGACCATCGAGCGCTGTTCGTTGTCGGTATCGGTGATGTAACGGCCCTCGTCGGGCTGTTCGGTTTTCATCTCACCGATATTTGCGGTAACGCCGTAGATCGTCGTGTCTTCCACGGTCTGGCCGTTGGCCTTGGCGCGTCCCAGGCCGTTCGCCTGGGCGCCGACGCGGAGCGCCAGTTTCAAATTGTCGCGCAGGTAGAGATAGTCGTCCCACGTGAGGGGCTTATTGCGGCGAGTGGCCTTCACGTATTCGGTGGTGTCCGGGATGATGGGGAATCGCAGGACCAGAAAAACGTTCGACCCGAGGTTTGCGACGCGGTCGGCGACGTATAGATTCACACCGGAAATCAGCGCGACCACCATGATCAGCGTGGAAACCGAAAGCACGATTCCCAGCAGCATCAGGAACGAACGCAGCTTATGCGTGCGCAGTGTTTCCAGGGCTACGAAGAAGGGTTCGCGGAGATGGATTCGCGGTTTCATGCAATCAATTCCGTTATTTTGGCAGGTTTCAAAAGGTGGGGACACTGAATATGAATCGAGCGTTCTACATCAGAGCAAGCCCTCGATGGCCTTCGCAATGTCATCGTGTTTGATCAGGCCGACGATGGTCCTGACTTTCTTGCCGTTGCGGTCGAAGAGCATGCTGGTGGGCATGCCCATCACCCCGCCGAACTTTTCCGCGATGGTGTCGTTGCCGAGCAGGATCGGATAGTTCATGGCCATTTTCTGGCCGTTCACGTCGAACCGTTCCTTGTTGAGATAGGGGTTGATGGCTTTCTTGCCTTCTTCGTCCATCGAAACGCCCAGGATGGTGAAGCCGCGCGGGCTGTACTTCTGCTGAAATTCAATCAGCCAGGGAATTTCCTGCCGGCAGGGATCGCACCACGTGGCCCAGAAATTCAGCAGGACCACTTGCCCTTTGTATTGCGCGAGGTTGACGTCTTTGTCGTTCAGGTCCTTGATGACAATGGCCTGCATCTCGGCGTCGTCCGACGCGCTGGATGCAGTTGGCGGCTTTCTTCCGGCTGGAGGAAATTTCCGGTCGGCCCACACCATAATCACCAGCAGCGCGATCACTCCGATCGCGACAAGGACGCCTTTCTTCATCGAACACTCCTTCTCCCGCCGGGCTCCAGGTAGAGTCCGGTCCCGTTAAAGAGCAAACTTATTCAGAAAACTTAGTTTAGCCGATAGCCATGTCAGCCGGTTCATGAAAATCAGGCCGCCGACAAATAGCAGCAATACGCCGCTCAAGACTTCCACGGTGTGCAGATGCCGCCGGAAGCGTTGATAAAAACGCAAAAATCTGTTGATGCCAATGGCGGTAAGCAGGAAGGGAACTGCCAAACCCGCGGAATAGACGGCGAGAAGAAAAATGCCGCGAGAGATCGTTTCCGTATTCGCGGCGAGCGCAAGAACGGCGGCAAGAATAGGGCCGATGC
>CAVVLC010000082.1:0-9392 GCA_963748885.1 uncultured Actinomycetota bacterium | reverse complement strand
GCGAGGTACGAGCGAGGACCGGAGCGAGTGGGAGCCGAAGCATGAGCCTGGTGGACACAACCGAATCGTGGCTGGCCGCGCATTATGACGACCTGATCGACTGGCGGCGGCACATCCACCGCTATCCGGAGCTCGGCCGCCAGGAGTACGCGACCACCCAGTTCGTCGCTGAGCGGTTGGCCGATGCCGGGCTCAACCCCAAGGTGTTGCCCGGCGGCACGGGACTAACCTGCGACTTCGGCCCAGAGCATCAGCCCAGGATCGCGCTGCGGGCCGACATGGACGCGCTGCCCATGGCCGAGCGAACCGGAGCGCCCTACGCCTCGACGATGCCGAATGTGGCGCACGCCTGCGGTCATGACGCGCACACCGCGATCCTGCTGGGCACCGCGCTGGCATTGACGACGGTGCCGGAGCTGCCGGTCGGGGTGCGGCTGATCTTCCAGGCGGCCGAGGAGTCGATGCCCGGTGGCGCGATCGACGCCATCGCCGCGGGAGCGCTGACCGGGGTGTCGCGAATCTTCGCCCTGCACTGCGACCCCCGGCTGGAAGTCGGCAAGGTCGCGGTCAGGCACGGTCCCATCACCTCGGCGGCCGACACGATCGAGATCACGCTGTATTCCCCTGGCGGGCACACGTCGCGTCCGCACCTGACGGCCGATCTGGTCTACGGGCTCGGCACGCTGATCACCGGGTTGCCCGGCGTGCTGTCACGCCGCATCGACCCGCGCAACAGCACCGTGTTGGTGTGGGGCGCGGTCAATGCCGGCGTGGCCGCCAACGCCATACCCAATACCGGCGTGCTGGCCGGGACGGTTCGCACCGCCAGCCGCGCAGACCTGGGTCGACATGGAGGAGATCGTCCGCCACGCCGTCACTGGCCTGCTGTCGCCGCTCGGCGATCGAACACACCCTGCAATACCGGCGTGGCGTGCCGCCGGTGGTCAACGAGGACGTCTCGACCCGCATCCTCACCCACGCAATCGAGGCCGTCGGCCCCGACGTGCTGGCCGACACCCGGCAGTCCGGCGGCGGCGAGGATTTCTCCTGGTATCTCGAGGAGATACCAGGAGCGATGGCCCGTCTGGGCGTGTGGTCGGGCGAGGGACCCCAGTTGGACCTGCACCAGCCGACGTTCGACATCGACGAGCGGGCTCTGGCGGTCGGGCTGCGGGTGATGGTCAACATCATCGAGCAGTCGGCGGTGTTCATCGAGGAGTCGGCCGCACTGTAACCACGAGCGCGCGTATCGCTACAGCGATACGCCGTGTTGGTCGGCATTTTGCGGACTCTCGCGAGGTGAATTGTGCGCGGCTCGTGCGCGTCGACGATGGCTGGCGTGCATGCGGAGCTCGGCCAACTGCTCGACGCGCAAGGCGGGGTCGTTACTTCTGCCCAGGCGTTGACATTCCTGACCCGCCGCGGCCTAGAGGCTCAAATCAAGAGCGGTGCGCTGAAGAAGCTTTGGCACGGCATTTACGGCTGCGGCGAATTGATGCATCGCCGTTGCGACTACGCGGCGCTCGACTTGGCCTCCGGCACCACGGTCGCCGCATGCATGGGTACTGCGGCGGCCGCGTACGGCTTCGGCACCGAACGAACCAGTGAACTGCATGTGCTTAGCCCGGTTGGTCGCCGATTGCGATCGGCAGAGGGCCTCATCGTGCACCGGCGCGAGGGTGCGCCTTTAACGTCAATCGCCGGACGGCCGGCCACCGCGCCCGCGTGGACGGCCATCGAGGTCGCGCGCAGCCTGCGGCGGCCCCGCGCGCTGGCGACGCTGGACGCGGCGCTGCGAAGCGGCACGTGCAGTCGCGGCGGTCTGCAACAAGCGGCCCGGCGCCAGTCGGGCCGGCGCGGCATCGTCGACGGTCCGCGAGTTGCTCGACCTGGCAAACCCGCTGGCGGAGTCGCCGATGGAGAGCGAGGCGCGGCTTGTCATGATCGACGGCGGGTTGCCGCCGCCGGTCCTGCAATACCGGGTCGTGGACCTGACCGGCCGCGACCTGGCGGCTCGATTTCGCCTGGCCCGACCGCCGCGTCGCGGCCGAGTACGACGGCGTCGACTGGCACAGCGGGCCCGAAGCATTCTTCCGCGACCGCCGACGCGCCGCGGCGCTGCTGGATCTGGGGTGGGTTGTCGTGCCCATCGTCGCCGAGGATGTCAGGTACCGGCCCCATGAATTCGTCGCGCGGATCGAACGGCGCCTGCGCGAGGCAGCATGAGCGTGCGCAAAATGCCCGCCTACGCGGCGTGTCGCTGTGCAGACACGCACGCTCGCGAAACCAAAAGGAGCTAGGCGCTGGTTCCCGGGCCGATATTGCGGGCCGGACGAGTCCGTAGATCGTGAACGTATTCGCTTGGGGCGCCCGCGATTTCGGCAGCATCGGCCATGACGCCGAGGTACCGCGCCGACGGCAGTCCGCCCTCCCAGGCGTCCAGCACGTATAGCCATGCCAGCACGGGGTCGATGGTGGTGTCACTGGACTCGCGCTGCACCCGGCATCGGATCTTCTTATGGACGCCGAACTCGGAGCCCTCCCAGCGGTCCAGGTTCATCTCGTCCGCCGGGGTCATGTCGTAAAGGACGACGAAGACGCTCGAATCGGGGTCCTCGACGACCGTGGCCAACGCCCCTTCCCAGCCGATGTCTTCACCGCCGAATGTCAACCGCCACCCCGGCAACCAGCCGGTACCGGCCATCGGCGAGTGGGGTGCGCGCTTGAGCATCTGCTCCGGATGCATGTTCGACCCGTAGGCGGCGTAGAGCGGCACGGGGAAAGCTTAAACGGCACGTGCTCGGGTGGCGTTCATCTGATGGCCAGACGGCGATGAGCCGGTCCTGCGGCGTGCGCCGACGGGGGCTAGGTTATGGGCTGTGGTGACCCGCATCGTGATCCTCGGTGGAGGCCCGGCCGGTTACGAAGCCGCGCTGGTCGCCGCCACCTCACACCCCGATACAACCGACGTCACCGTCATCGACTCCGACGGGATCGGCGGGGCGGCCGTCCTGGACGACTGCGTGCCGTCCAAGACGTTCATCGCCTCCACCTGGCTGCGCACCGAACTGCGCCGCGCGCCCCGGCTGGGCTTCGACATCGACATCGACGACGCCAAGATCTCGTTGCCGCAAATCCATGCCGGGTCAAGACGCTGGCCGCGGAGCAGTCGGCCGACATCACCGACGAGCTGCTCAGTGTGGGCGTCAAGTTGGTCGCCGGCCGGGGCGAACTCTGCGACTCCAACGCCCGGCCTGGCCCGCCACCGCATCAAAGCGACCGCCGCCGACGGCACCACCAGCGAGTACGACGCCGACGTGGTGCTGATCGCCACCGGCGCCAGCCCGCGGATCCTGCCGTCGGCCCAGCCGGACGGCGAGCGCATCCTGACCTGGCGGCAGCTCTACGACCTGGAGGCGCTACCCGATCACCTGATCGTGGTGGGCTCCGGGGTCACCGGCGCCGAGTTCGTCAACGCCTACACCGAGCTGGGTGTGCAGGTGACGGTGGTGGCCAGCCAGGACCACGTGCTGCCCTACGAGGACGCCGACGCCGCGCTGGTGCTGGAGGAGTCGTTCGCCGAACGCGGTGTCGAGCTGTTCAAGAACGCCCGCGCGGCCTCGGTCACCCGCACCGAGGCGGGTGTTCTGGTGACAATGACCGACGGCCGCACCGTGGAGGGCAGCCACGCCCTGATGACCATCGGCTCGGTCCCCAACACCGCCGGCCTTGGCCTGGACGGGTGGGCATCGAGCTCGGGCGGGGCAACTACCTGACCGTGGACCGGGTTTCGCGGACGTCGGTGGCCGGCATCTACGCCGCGGGCGACTGCACCGGTCTGCTGCCGTTGGCGTCGGTCGCCGCGATGCAGGGCCGGATCGCCATGTACCACGCGCTGGGTGAGGGCGTCACGCCCGATCCGGCTACGCACGGTGGCGGCGACGGTCTTCACCCGGCCCGAGATCGCCGCCGTCGGGGTGCCGCAAACGATGATCGACGACGGTTCGGTGCTGGCCCGGACCATCATGCTGCCGTTGCGGACCAACGCGCGCGCGAAGATGTCCGGGCTGCGGCAGGGCTTCGTCAAAATCTTCTGCCGGCGCTCCACCGGCGTGGTGATCGGCGGTGTGGTGGTGGCGCCGATCGCCTCGGAGCTGATCCTGCCGATCGCCGTGGCGGTGCAAAATCGCATCACCGTGAATGCGCTGGCAGAGACGCTGGCGGTGTACCCCTCGCTATCCGGGTCGATAACCGAGGCCGCTCGCCGGCTGATGGCGCACGACGATCTCGACTGAATGCGACTGGAAAGCCGCAGGACGAACTAGCCTTGAACAGTCCATTGCCCTACCGACGAGTAACTGACAGGAGTCCGTTTTCGTGAGCAACCCGACCGACGCACCGGACAGCGAACTCTGGCCTGCTTCCTCACTGGGGCCGCAGCAACGCGCTGCGGCCTGGCGAGCGTCTCGGCGCCGAGCAATTCGACGTGGTCGTCATCGGCGGCGGCGTGGTGGGCGCCGGGTGCGCGCTGGACGCGGCCACGCGGGGGCTCAAGGTGGCGCTCGTCGAAGCGCGGGACTTGGCCTCGGGCACGTCGAGCCGCTCGTCGAAGATGTTCCACGGCGGGCTGCGCTACCTCGAGCAGCTGGAATTCGGGCTGGTGCGCGAGGCGCTCTATGAGCGCGAGCTGTCGTTGACCAAGCTGGCGCCACATCTGGTCAAGCCGCTGCCGTTCCTGTTCCCGTTGACCCATCGCGTGTGGGAGCGGCCTTACATGGCGGCGGGCATCTTTCTGTACGACACCCTCGGTGGCGCGAAATCGGTTCCGGCACAAAAGCATTTGACCCGCGCCGGCGCGCTGCGGCTAAGCCCCGGCCTCAAGCGTAGTTCGCTGATCGGCGGCATTCGCTACTACGACACCGTCGTCGACGACGCGCGGCACACCATGACGGTCGCGCGCACCGCCGCGCACTACGGCGCGGTCGTGCGGTCCTCCACCCAGGTGGTCGCGTTGCTGAAGCGAGGCCGACCGGGTGATCGGCGTGCGCGTCCGCGACTCCGAGGACGGCGCCATCACCGAGGTTCGCGGCCATGTCGTGGTCAATGCGACCGGCGTCTGGACCGACGAGATTCAGGCGCTGTCCAAGCAGCGCGGGCGATTCCAGGTGCGCGCGTCCAAGGGTGTGCACGTGGTGGTGCCGCGCGACCGGATTGTCAGCGACGTCGCGATGATCCTGCGCACCGAGAAGTCGGTGATGTTCATCATCCCGTGGGGCAGCCACTGGATCATCGGAACCACCGACACCGACTGGAATCTCGACCTGGCCCACCCCGCGGCCACCAAGGCCGACATCGACTACATCCTCGAGAATCGTCAACACGGTGCTGGCCACCCCGTTGACGCATGCCGATATCGACGGCGTGTACGCCGGGCTGCGGCCGCTGCTGGCCGGGGAGAGCGACGACACCTCCAAGCTGTCCCGCGAACACGCCGTGGCGGTGCCCGTCGGCCGGCCTGGTCGCCATCGCCGGCGGCAAGTACACCACCTACCGGGTGATGGCCGCCGACGCGATTGACGCTGCGGTGCAGTTCATTCCGGCCCGGGTCGCGCCGTCGATCACCGAGAAGGTCAGCCTGCTGGGCGCCGACGGCTACTTCGCGCTGATCAATCAGGTCGAGCACGTCGGCGAGCTGGTGGGCCTGCATCCGTACCGGGTGCGCCATCTGCTGGACCGTTACGGCTCGCTGATGGACGACGTGCTGGCCCTGGCGGCCGACAACCCCGAACTGCTCGGCCCCGATCACAGGAGGCGCCGGGCTACCTGAAGGTGGAGGCCGCGTACGCCGCCGCCGCCGAGGGTGCCCTGCACCTGGAGGACATCCTGGCCCGGCGGATGCGGATCTCCATCGAATACCCGCACCGCGGCGTCGACTGCGCCCGGGAGGTGGCCGATGTGATCGCGCCCGTGCTGGGCTGGACGCGCCGCGGACGTCGACCGTGAGGTCGCCAACTACACCGCGCGGGTGGAGGCCGAGGTGCTGTCGCAGGCCCAGCCCGACGACGTGTCGGCGGACGAGTTGCGGGCCAGCGCACCCGAGGCGCGCGCCGAGATCCTCGAGCCGGTACCGCTCAATTGAGGTGCGAGTGAGGCCCGGTGAGGCCCGCCCCGCTCCCGGTTCGCGACGGATTGGGGCCCGCGCGGGTGCGGCTGCACGGCGGGCCGGTGCTCGCGGAGCTCACCGCCCGGTTCGGTGCGCCGGCCCGGGCGAAAGTCCTTGCCGGAGAGGTCGTTGACGCCGACGGGGCGGTGGTCGACGACGCCACGGTGTTGCCCGGCGGTGCCAGTGTTTACCTCTATCGCGACCTGCCCGATGAAGTGCCCGTACCTTTTGAAATCCCGGTGCTGCACCACGACGACGACATCGTGGTTGTCGACAAGCCGCACTTTCTGGCCACCATGCCGCGGGGGCGCCACGTCGCGCAGACCGCGCTGGTGCGGCTGAGGCGGGAACTGGGGCTGCCCGAGCTCAGCCCGGCCCACCGGCTCGACCGGCTCACCGCCGGGGTGTTGCTGTTCACTACGCGGCGCGAGTTGCGCGGCAAGTACCAGACGCTGTGGCGCGCGGCGCAAGGTGCGCAAGACCTACCTGGCGCGGGCGGCCGTCGACCCGGCGCTGGTGTTCCCGCGTGTTGTCCGCAGCCGTATCGTCAAGCGGCGGGGCCGGCTGCAGGCGTGCTGCGAGCCGGGTCGCGCCGAACGCGGAGACGCTGGTGGAGCTGATCGCCCCGGACGGCGTGTACCGGCTGACGCCGCGCACCGGACGCACCCATCAACTGCGGGTACACATGGCGTCGCTGGGGCTACCGATCATCGGTGACCCGTTGTACCCCAACATTATTGATGTGCCGCCCGATGACTTCAGCTCGCCGTTGCAGTTGCTGGCGCAGCGCATCGAGTTCGACGACCCGCTCACCGGGTCGCGCCGCGAGTTCGTCAGCGGGCGCGCGTTGACCGACGTGCACCCGGGCGGTCCAGAGGCCGGTCGAAGCGGCGCGCGGTGAGCCCTTAGGTGCCGGGGGTTTCCTCGGGCGTGAACTGCGGGCAGTACGCCTTGATGGCGGCGCCGACGAAATAGCCGCAGTGGTAGGCGGGCATGGTGCTGTTGTTCAGCACGTCATTCGCCACCGCGGTGGGCTCTCGCCCTCCTCGAGCTTCTGGCAGACGCTGTGCGCGGCATCGATCGCGTGCTGGGGAGATACGTGGTCGGTGATGCCCTCGGACTTCAGCATCGCGATGAAGTTGTTGTCGGCAGTGTCGGCATGAGCGGTCGAGACTGCCCCCAGCGGGCCGATCAACGCGACCGCCACGGCTGCTAGCAGGCGGGTAACCATTTTCGCTGCTCCCTGAAGTGAGTTGACTTGCTGACGCCAAATTCTAACCGCCGAAAATGGCGGTTTGGCTTTCAATGCGACTGTTACCAGTAAAATCCAAGGTGAGCGGATACTTGTACATATCTTGTTCACCTGCCGGCTAGCCGAAGATCCGAAAGGACACCCCAAGTGTCCGGGGTGTGCAGCCCATCGGCGCGCCGATTTGTGTTGGGCCGCAACGCGAGGCGGCCGGGGCACCCAAGTCACCGAGAGGGCACTGCGGGCTGACCCCTGTGCGATCGGTAACTTGACGGCATGCCATGGGCGCGCTTGTTTTCGGTGGGCGTGCTCGTAGGTTGCTTGGTCGGTTGCGGGCGCGGGGTGTCGGCCAGCTCCCGAGATCAGCCCGGGACGCTTCGGTTCGGTGGCCTGACCCGGACCTACTCGGTGCATGTGCCGCCGGGCCCGCCCAAGGGTCTGGTGCTGAACCTGCACGGTGGCGGCGGTACCGGAGTCGGACAGCAGGGGCTCACCGACTTCGACGCCGCCGCCGACGCCGACAACCTGGTGGTGGCCTATCCCGACGGTTACGACAAGAGCTGGGCCGACGGGCGGGGGGCGTCGCCGGCCGACCGCCGCCACGTCGACGACGTGGGGTTCTTGGTGGCGCTGGCGGCAAAACTGCAGAACGACTTCGGCGTGCCCGTCGGGCACGTCTTCGCCACCGGCATGTCCAACGGGGGCTTCATGTCCAACAAGCTCGCTTGCGATCGTGCTGACGTTTTCGCCGCGATCGCGCCGGTGGCGGGCACCCTGGGCGCTGGGGTGGCCTGCAATCCGTCGCGGCCCGTGTCCGTGCTGGATGCGCACGGAACCGCCGATCCGCTGGTGCCGTTCAACGGTGGAGACGTGCATGGGCGCGGCGGGATCAGCCACTCCATCCCGGTCAACAGCTTGGTGGACAAGTGGCGTTTGGCGGATGGTTGCGAAGGCGATCCGTCGACGGAAGCGTTGCCCGACGTCGGGGACGGAACATTCGTTCGCCGCTTTGATTCCACGGCATGTGCCGCGTCCACCGAAGTGGTCTTCTACCGGATCGACGCGGGCGGGCACACGTGGCCGGGCGGCAAGCAATATCTACCCAAGGCGGTCATCGGGCCCACCACCCGCGCGTTCGACGCGTCGGAAGTGATTGCGCAGTTTTTCTTGACCCACGGCCGGGATTAGTCTTGGTACAGGGGATCGGATGCAGATCAGAATTATTTGGCCGCCGGCGTTGAGGATGACGATCGTGTTCTTATTCGCAGCGACCATGTCTTGAACCAATTCGTCCTGACCTGGCGGCAGGCGGAAGGTGCGATCGGCGCCTTCGCTTTCGGAATCGGGATCGAAACCGACCGCGACAATTACGACGCCGGCTTTGGCGGCCATCGCTTTTGCGGCGGGAAGAACGTAAGTGCCTTGGCGAGTGATGCCCAAGTGCAGGTGACCGCCGAGCCAATCCGAGCGGCCGTGATGTTCGAGCACGATTTTGTGAGGCGTGGCGTCGAGTGAGACCGTGGCGATGCCGAGGAGTTCTTTGGAGGTAGTCCAATCGTCGAGGACGATTTTGTCGTCGACGTAGAGGCGATAGTAACCTCCGTCTTCTCCAGTGGAAGAAACGAACAGATCATGCTTGCCGGCGGCGACCGGGGTGAAATAGCCGCTCCAGCGAGAAGATTCGGCCTGGGCGGGCAAATTGGCTTTGGCGTGTGGGCCAAAATTTACGTTCGGTTCGGTGCGAGAGAGGAAAGGCTTGCCCTTTAGATCCGCGCTGGTGAAATGCTCCGCGTTGAGGCCCGGCTTTCCACCTTTTCCGGCGGTGGAAAAAGTGGTGGCTTCGGCCATTTCTTCGATAGTCGGCAGTCCGGGACTGTAGAGGACGTTACCTGAACTTCCCACATAATCACTGACGCCTTGAATCAAGCTTACCGCTTCAAACGGCACGCTTCTGGCGCTGCCTCCGCCAACCGGCACGGC
>CAVVLC010000081.1:0-18964 GCA_963748885.1 uncultured Actinomycetota bacterium | reverse complement strand
TCGGGGTTTGTCCTGAAGTATCCCGGCTTCTCGTCGGGGACGAGGAAGCGGACCGGCTGGCCGAAGCCGGCGAACCTGAGCGATCCCTCCAGCAGAAGGAGCAGCGCCGCCGGGACGAGGACGGCGGCGATCAGCCGGAACGCCCAAAGCCTCGAGGGCGGCAGTGCGTTCGCCTGGGTTCTCCGGGGCGTCGGTAGGGCTTCGGCACTCACGGCGGGTGGCCCACACTGCGACGGCGCTCCAAGAACTGTCAACCGGTTCGGCCCGCGCTACGGGATCTTGCCCCCGGCGCCGGCCGGCGCCAAGACTGCCGCCCGAATGGTGAGAAACCGGCGCGTTGTCCTTGCCTGCGCGGCCCTGGCCGCGATCGCGGTGGCGGCAGCTGCGCTCATCCATCTCGCCTCGAGGCCGCGCCTCCCGGACACGCGGCACTATGCGGCATTGCCGCCCGCCCTTTGATGCGGCGCTTGCGGCGCGCGAGTCCGGGCGGAATCCTCCGGCGATGCCGACGCCGTCCGGCCGCTCGCCATCCTCTACCAGGCGAACCGTCTCTTCCCCGAGGCGCGCGCATGCTACCGGGTCATCGCGGCGCGTTCCACGGGACTCAATGCACGGGACCATTACTACCTGGCGGCGATGGCGCTGGACGAGAGCGACTCCGACCAGGCGATCGCCGAACTTCGGGCCACGCTCGGCCAAGATCCGGGTTATGCCCCCGCCATCCTTGCGTTGGCGGACGCGCTCTTCAGGTCGGGCCAGCCGGACGAGGCGGCGAAGAACTACAAGGCCGCGCTCGACAGGGAGTCGGACCAGCCCCAGGCGCTCCTCGGCCTCGCGCGGGTGGACCTGCAGCACGGGGACGCCAGGGCGATCCCGTCTCGGTAGAAGGTCAATGACTGCTGATAGTCCGCCGGCCGCAGCAGCATCCGGCTGGCCAGGATCTCCATGGCTTCGTGTCTATCACTGTGTCTATTGCGCCGCTAATTGGTTGGGTTACACCTGCTGCGCAGGGTCGCCACGCCGGGGCCGGTGAGGTCGTCGCAGGCGGCGCCCCGACCGGTCATGGCGAGCAGCAGCGACAGCAACGGGCCCTCGACCCCCTCGCCCTGTCCGTGCTGCCAGTCGTGGTCGGTGGCCTGCAGCGACAGCCCCGCGATGCGGTTCTTGGAGCCGATGAGCATGTTGGAGCCCTTGTAGAAGTCGATCACCTGGCGAATTGCGCCCGGCGGGTACGTGTGCGGGATCCCCAGCGGACGACGGACGTCCGCGCCGTGGATCACCACCTCGCCAAGCCAGGAGGTTTTGGGGCCCGGGGGAGCGGAGGTGGAATGCTGCAGGCCGCGGAACTCGCCGAGGGCGGCGGCCGGGTCGGTGCCGCGGTGCTTGGCGATCTGACCGTTGGCGAACTTGTCGAAGTTGAACCCGGCCTTGGTCATTCCGAGAAAGAACGTCGCCGGGTTCAGCGCGGCGGTGGCCGACAGATGCGCGACGATGTCACGCACCGTCCACCCCGTGCAGAGCGACTCCGTGTCCCATTGCGCCGGCGCAAGGTCGGCGAGGTCGTTGGCCAGCGCGCCGCGTTCGGAGGCGATGGTTGCCCAGATTTCAGACATGGCGAACTCCATTAATCGCGATTGTTGGAAGGCGGGTTTCGTCGCTGCATGAGGGTATTGACCCACCGTGGACCGATGGTGTCCAGTGCCCTGGCCGCGATCGCCATCCGCGGTGCGATCCGCACCGGACGGGTGCGGGCGGCCGTCACCATCCACTCGGCGGCTTCCTGCGACGTCAGCGCGGGCATCCCGTCGTAGGCCTTCGTTGGTGCGATCATCGGGGTCGCTACCAGCGGGTAGTACAGGGCCGTCGAATGCACACCCTTTGGGCCCCATTCGGTCTCGGTGACCCGGCTGACCGCCGACAACGCGGCCTTGGATGCGTTGTACACCGCGAACAGCGGTGCCGCCTCCGACAGCACGCCCCAGGTGGTGACGTTGATGATGTGGCCATCGCCGCGTTCCAGCATCCCGGGCGCCAGCCCGCGGATCAGCCGCAGCGGCGCGTAGTAGTTGAGCACGATGGTCCGCTCGACGTCGTGCCAGCGTTCCAGCGACTCGGCCAGCGGCCGTCGAATGGACCGGCCGGCGTTGTTGATCAGGATGTCCACCCCGCCGATCCGCTGCTGGACGTCGGCGACCAGAGCGTCGATGCCGTCCATGTCCGAGAGGTCGCAGGGGACCGACATTGCCGTGCCGCCCGACGTCGTGATCCTGTCCGCCACCGCGTCCAGCAGATCCTGGCGGCGAGCGACGACGACCACCGTGGCGCCGTGCCGGGCGAACCGTTCGGCCGCCGCCTCGCCGATGCCCGAGGAAGCCCCCGTCAGCAGGATGCGCTTACCGGCGAGTCCGATCGGTTTGATCGCGGGTCGGTTGACCAGCACCTGCGGCGAGATCGGCGGGCGCATGCTCGAAAGCACGATCTGCTCGGTCAACCGGCGTAGCGGACTCTTGCTCACGTGGGGAGTCTAGGTGGGCGCCCTGCTCTCGGAGCCCTGAGCGCCACGCTGGCGTGGCACCGGCGGGCCGGAGTCGCTCTGGCGTGACGCTCGCCCGGGAGCGGTGCCCGAGTTCGCCCGCTCAGAAGTACCGCGGGAACGGCTTCCAGTCCGGGGGTCGCTTTTGCAGGAACGCGTCGCGGCCCTCGACGGCCTCGTCGGTCATGTAGGCCAGCCGGGTGGCCTCGCCGGCGAACAGCTGCTGACCCACCAGACCGTCGTCGAGCAGATTGAACGCGAACTTCAGCATCCGTTGCGCCTGCGGCGATTTGGCGTTGATCTCGGCTGCCCACTGGATGCCTACCCGCTCGAGGTCGGCGTGCCCGACGACCTCGTTGACCGCGCCCATGTGGTGCATCTGCTCGGCGGTGTACGGGCGGCCCAGGAAGAAGATCTCGCGGGCGAACTTCTGGCCCACCTGGCGCGCCAGATAGGCGCTGCCGTAGCCGCCGTCGAAGCTGCCGACATCGGCGTCGGTCTGCTTGAAACGCGCGTGCTCGCGGCTGGCCAGAGTGAGGTCGCAGACCACGTGCAGGCTGTGCCCGCCGCCGGCCGCCCACCCGTTGACCAGGCAGATGACCACCTTGGGCATGAACCGGATCAGCCGCTGCACCTCGAGGATGTGCAGCCGGCCGGCGCGGGCCGCATCAACGGTGTCCGCGCTGTCTCCGCTGGCGTATTGGTAGCCGCTAGCGCCCGCGAATGCGCTGATCGCCGCCGGAGCAAAACGCCCAGCCGCCATCTTTCGGCGACGGGCCGTTGCCGGTCAGCAGCACCACGCCCACGTCGGGCGACATCCGGGCGTGGTCGAGCACCCGGTACAGCTCGTCGACAGTGTGTGGCCGAAACGCGTTGCGTACCTCGGGACGGTTAAACGCCACCCGCACCGTGGCATCCGTGACGTGGCGGTGGTAGGTGATGTCGGTCAGATCGCCGAACCCGTCGACGTCTCGCCATGCCTGCGCATCAAAGGGGTTGTCGCTCAAGGTTGTTGAACTCCGTCCTGGCCGATGGTGAGGTCGCCGCAGCTGATTGTCTCCGCCGACGTGACCGCGAGGTCCTGCGCGGAGGTGGCCATCACGGTATCGGACTTCCCGGTGCTCGCTGTGGTGCCGGTCAGGTCGACCTCGGTGCGGCGCACCGTCCAACTGCCGTCATTCTGCAATGCCTGCAGTGCGACCAGGCGGCGGCCGTCGCCGAGATCGCTACAGCCCACCCCCGTGCCCTGATCCCGCAGGTTCTGCAGGTCGAACAGGAAGGGCCTACCGTAGTGGCCATCGACGACGGCTTGCAGCCGGCAGTCGGCGAACGTAAACAGCTGCGCGCCGCGGCCGTCGCTGACGATGATCTGGTTGCCGCCGTCGTTCTGGGCATCAATAGCCAGGGCGGTCAACCCTATTGGGCTCGCCGACGTGATCTGTACGTCCGAGTTGGCCCCGCTCGCCGTGGTGATGCCGACGACGCGGTTGACGCGGCCGGTCCCGTCCTGAAACCGTCCGACCCACAACGTGTCCGGCAGGCCGTCGCCGTCCAGATCGGCGACCTGTCGTCGGGCCGTGTCGGCCGGGGGAGGGGCGCCCCCCGGCGCGCAACCCGCCGCGGCGACCGACCGCCCCGACGACGCTAAGCCCAGGAAGCCCAGGAAGCCCAGGAAGCCCAGGAAGCCGAGGAAGCCCAGGAAGCTCAGGAAGGTAGCCACCAGAAGCGGCACCGCCAGCACCACCCGCCGCATCGAGCTACACCGGTTCCACGCGGAACACCGCGACCCGGCCGGCCAGGGCCTCGAACTCGTCGGGTGTGCCCTCGGTGACCAGCCCGGCCAGTTTCGAGAAGAAGACGCCCTTGGGCACTTCGGCCGGGAAGACCCGCAAGAGTGGGCGCGCATCTTCGGGCGACAGCTCCACCATGCGCACCTGCCGGACGCGGCGGCCGCGGGCCACCGTCACCTGGTTGGCGGCCCGCACGTTGGCCACCCAATCGGCGCCGGGATATCCGGCGACCACGTACTGGGCGCCGTCGACCGTCATCGGGGTAACCGGTAGCGACCGCTCACGTCCGGTCTTGCGCCCCTTCACCGTCAGCACGACGGGCTGCTCTTTGCCGAAACTCATTCCCCGCCAAGACATCTGGATGACGACCTTGTTGGCCACCTTCAGCCACCACGGCGGCCGGATTCGTTTGCCATTGCCCATGGCAGCGACGTTACCTCCGAAATGGCTCGACACCATGGGCGTGGGGCTGGCGTGAACCGACGGCGTCGAGCCGAGCCAGCGCGTCCGCGCTCAGCGAGACGTCGCGTGGCACCGATGTTCTCCTCCAGGTGGGCGACCGAGCGCGTGCCCGGGAATCAGCAGGGTGTTCGGCGTGTGGGCCAGCAGCCACGCGAGCCCGACCTGGGCCGGCGTGGCGCCGAGTTCGCCGGCGATGTCCGCGACCACCGGGTTGTCGGCGACCTTGGGGAAGCCGGGAACGCCGACCCGAGCGGGAAGAACGGCACCCACGCGATGTCCTGTGCCCCGCAGACATCGAGCATGTCTTCCTGCGAACGGTCGAGCAGGCTGTAGGCGTTCTGCACGCAGACGATGCCCGCCGGCAGCGCGCGCCGCAGCACATCGAGCGGCACGTTGCTGATGCCGATGGCGCCGATCTTGCCCTCGTCGCGCAGCGCGATCATCTCGGCCAGTTGGTCGTCGAGGTCGACGATCTGGTCGCCCTCGGCGGCCAGGCCGGGCCCGAGGTCGAGGCGCCGCAGATTGACCACCGGCGATGCGGTCCAGGCCGAGCTGGCGCAGGTCGTCCTCGACCGCCGCGCGCAGCTCGGCGGGCCTCTGCGCGGCGCGCCAGGGGAATCGGGTCTTCGCCGGTGTAGCGCGGCGCCGACCTTGCTGACGATGACGAGGTCGTCGGCGGTAGGGGGCCAGCGCGTCGCGGATCCGGCGGTTGACCTCGCCGCCCGCCATAGAACGACGCGGTGTCGATGTGGTTGACGCCGAGTTCGACCGCGCGACGCAGCACCGCGGCCGCGTCTGTCGGCGGTGACGTCTCGAACGAGCTGCATGGCGCCGTAGCCGATGCGGGCGACCGTGTTGGTGCCGATCGCTCCCGATCCGCCGGGGTGTGGCTGTGTCTGTCATGGTGCTCCTTCGGTGTGACACTGGATAAATGCGGAGGATCCTCCGCTTGTTCGAGCGTAGCAGAAACGGAGGAACCTCCGCTTTGGCTGAAAGAGTGCGGGCCGACGCGCGCCGTAACCGGGACAAGCTGCTCGAGGTGGCGACCGCGGCGTTCGCCGCCGCGGACGGGCGCCCGGTGCTCGCTGGAGTCGATCGCGCGCGACGCCGGCGTCGGGATCGGCACGCTCTACCGGCATTTCCCTAACCGCGAGGCCCTCGTCGAGGCGTCTACCGCACCGAACTCGCCGAGGTCGCCGCGGCGGCCGGGGAACTGCTGCAGCGGCACCCGCCGCAAGTCGCGCTGCGGCGCTGGATGGATCGCTACGCCGACTTCGTCGCCGCGAAGCGCGGAATGGCCGAGTCGTTGCAGGCGATGTTCGCCTCCGGCGCCGTGCAGCCCAGCCAGACTCGCGACAGCATCGTCGGCGCCGTCGGCCTGCTGTTGCGGGCCGGCGCCGACGACGAGACCCTGCGCTCCGACGTGCAGGCCGACGACGTGGTCTCCAGCTTGATCGGCATCTTCTTGGCCAGCGGTTCGCCCGAGCAGACGGGCCGCCTGCTCGACCTGCTGGTAGCAGGCGTGACCGCCTGACTCCTCCGAGACCTTGACGGGCCACCCCGTCGGAGGCAAAATTCCTACACAGTGTAGGAAATTAGGGAGGGAACGCTGTGGACGCACTCCGGGGATGGTTGTCGTGGTTGTCGATGCCCGTCTCGATGCCCGCGATAGAGCCTGCCGAGGACTACGGATTCTTCGGGCCCGACTCGATGACCTGGAAGGTATGGAGCTATCCGACGGCCCTGTCGATCGGTTTCCAGCGTTCGGTCGTGATCGAGGAACTCGACCCCGCGCTGGTCGCCGCGGTCGACAAGACGCACCAGATCTACGACCGGCCGCGGACCCGCTACGACCGGACGCTGCGCTACTTCGCCATGGTCGCGTTTGGCGACAGCCGATCGACGAGCCAAGCGGCCGACGTCCTGGTCAAGGTCCATTCCAAGGCGATCGGCACCGACTCCGTCACCGCCCGTCGCTACGACGCCAACGACCCGGATTCGCAGCTCTGGATCCACCTCACCGCCTGGCATTCCATCCTGGTCGCCTACGAGAAGTACGGCCCGGGCAAGCTGTCGCCCGAGGAGGAGTCGCAGTACTGGGAAGAGTGCGCGCGGGCCGCTGAACTGCAGACCTGCGATCCCGCCGATGTCGCGCGCACCCGCGCCGGAATCCGGGAGTACTTCGAGGACATGCGCCCCGAACTGGTCGGATCCGATATCGCCAAGCAGGCGATGCGCCACCTGCTGCGCGCCGAGGTGATGTTGCCGCCGATGCCGTTGCCGCTGCGCCCGGCCACCGCGGTGATCACCGCGTTTCTGCGTCAGGGCACGCTCGCGACCATGCCGCGATGGATGCGTGAGATGGCCGGACTTCCCACCTCGCGTGCGCTCGACGCGATCATTGTGCCGCCGCTGCGGGCCGCGTTCGCGGTGATCAGCACGAGCACGCGGCTGCAGCTGATGCTGCTTCGCCTGCTGTCGCCGACGACCGTGCCGATCGGCGCCCGCGTGCTGCTGTCGGTCCCGCCGGCCAATCCGGTCACCATGACCCCGCGGGAAGCGCAGGCACGCTACGGGTACGCCAATCCCGCGCAGGCCCACCTGGAGCTCCGGGAGAAGCAGCACACGCGGGTATTCGGCCAGGGCCGTCCCCCCAGCGAGGAGGGGATCGTCGAGTCCGAACCGATCCTGGGCACCGTGGGCTGACCTCGACGTTCGTATACTCGGGCATGCCCGCGACCGCGAGTACTACGCGCCTTCGAGCCGAGCATCTAGGGCCCGAGCGGCGTCGTCCCCAGGTGCTTGACACGGCGCTGCAGATCGCGGCCGCCCACGGCCTGGCCAACGTGACGATGCGCGCCGTCGCGTCCCGCATGGGGGTCACCCGGCCGGTCGTCTACGCCTGCTTCGGCTCCCGGGGCGAGCTGCTGGCCGGCTTGCTGGATCGCGAGTCGGAGTCGACGCTGACCAGCCTGAGCGCGATGCTCCCGCCGCAGCGGACGGGCTCCGTCGAGCAGATGTTCGTCGACGGGTTCCGGATTCTGCTCGACGCCGTGTCCGAGCGGCCGGCCTCCTGGCAGATCATCTTCGCGGCCGACCCGGACCCAGTGCTCACCGACGCCATCGCGCGCGGCCGAGCTCAGATCGGGGTGCGGGTCGGGGCCGTGATGCGCCCGCTGCTGGAACGGTGGCAAGCCTCGGATGTCGACGAAGTCCTACCGCCGCTGACCGAGGTCTTCCTCGCGATCTGCGAGGCCGCCATCCGCATGCTTCTCGACACCACCCAGGGCTGGACACCCGAAAGTCTTGCCGAGGTCATGGGCAGCGCCGCGTACCGGGCGATGCGCGCAACCCGCTGAGTTGCTCCGCGGTGGGGCGGCTAGCCGACGGCGCGGCCGGCGCCTTCCCAGAACGGCGCCCGGACGGCCTTCTTGTCCGGTTTGCCCAGCGCGGTCAACGGCAGCGAGTCGACGACAACCACTCGCTTGGGCGACTGCACCGAGCCCTTGCGTTCCTTGACGGCCGCCTGGATCTCGGCGGTCATGGCCTCGATCGCGGCGTCTTCGCGGGGCGCGTCGGAGCGCAGCACCAACACCGCGGTGACGGCCTCGCCCCACTTCTCGTCCGGCGCGCCGACCACGCACACCTGCGCGACGGCCGGATGCTCGGCGACAACATCCTCAACCTCGCGGGGGAACACGTTGAAGCCGCCGGTGACGATCATGTCCTTGACCCGGTCGACGATGTAATAAAAACCGTCCTCGTCCTCGCGGGCCATGTCGCCGGTGTGCAGCCAGCCGTCCTTAAAAGTCTCGGCGGTCGCCTCGGGCAGATTCCAGTAACCGCCGGCCAAAAGCGGCCCGCTGACACAGATTTCGCCCGGCTCGCCCTGCGGCACCGGCTGGCCGTCGTCGCCCAGCAGCGCGACGCGCGCGAAAAGCGTTGGGCGCCCGCAGGACGTGAGCCGCTTCTCGTCGTGGTCACCCTTGGCCAGGTAGGTGATCGCCATCGGCGCCTCGGATTGCCCGTAGTACTGAGCGAAGATCGGGCCGAACCGCCGGATCGCCTCGGCCAGCCGCACCGGATTCATCGCCGAAGCGCCGTAGTAAACCGTCTCCAGCGACGACAGATCCCGGGTGTGCGAATCCGGATGGTCCATCAGCGCGTAGATCATCGACGGCACCAGCATGGTCGCCGTAATGCGTTGCTCTTCAATGACTCTCAGCACCTCGGCCGGGTCGAACTTGCCCAGCACCACCATCTCGCCGCCCTTGACCACCGTGGGCGTGAAAAACGCCGCACCCGCATGCGACAGCGGTGTGCACATCAAGAACCGGGGATGCTCCGGCCATTCCCACTCGGCGAGCTGGATCGACGTCATGGTGGCGATGTTCCCGGTGGTGCCCATCACGCCCTTGGGCTTGCCGGTCGTGCCGCCGGTGTAGGTCAGGCCGCCGATGTGGTCCGGTGGCAGGTCGGCGACGACCAGCGGCTTCGGCTGGTACTTGGCCGCCTCGGCCGACAGATCCACCGCCACATCCTTGAGCGCCTCTGGCACCGGGCCGATGGTCAGGATCTGCTTGAGCGAGTCAACCTTTTCCAGCAGCCTCAGGGCCCGCTCGACGAACATCGGGTTGGGGTCGATGATCAGCGAGCTGGCACCGGCGTCGGAGAGCACGTAGGCATGGTCGTCCAGCGAGCCGAGCGGGTGCAGCGCGGTACGCCGGTAGCCCCGGGTCTGGCTGGCGCCCAGGATCATCAGCACCTCGGGACGGTTCAGCGCCAGCAGGCCGACGGTGACACCGGTGCCGGCGCCGAGTGCCTCGAACGCTTGCGTGTACTGGCTCACCCGCTCGGCCAGCTGGCCGCCGGTCAGCGTCGTGTCGCCGAGGAACAGCACTGGCCGGTTCTTGTGGCGCTTAAGCGCGCCCACCAGCAGGTGGCCGTTGTGGGTCGGGTTTCGCAGCAGCTCGTCACTCATGTGGCCAGACTAGAACGTGTTGCAATTCGGGTGCGGCGCGCCCTCGATCGCTGCACTGTTCGGCCCGGGTACCGATCGGCGTTTCCATACATCGGTGCCGCGCCGACCGCCGTCAGGCCATCGCGTCGGCCTGCGCCAGGTATCCCTCGAAGTCTGCCGCGAGCGCCTTCGCCCGGAAGCGTGCCAAGAACTGCTGGTAGCCCAGCTTGTCTCCGCTGTTCCTGGCAAGGAGCGCCCGTAACCGTAGAAGCGGCAGTTCGTGCAGGACAAGCCCGGCTCGGTCGGCACGGCGGCCAGCCTGTCCACTGCTTTCTGGGCTTCATCTATGTCGGATTCTGTGCCGCGATGGAGTAGTGCCTCGCCCAGCACCGCGGTGGCAGGACCACGAAAGATCGTCTCGGCGGTGGCGAACTGTTCGTCGAGAACCTGGCGAGCCAAAGCGATGGCGCCGTCGAGCTCGCCGGACCTGAGTTTTGCCCGAGCGAACTCGAGATCGGTCAGCCTCCGCAATGTCACGGTGAGTTTCTCACGCACGATCATCTCGCGCGCTGCGGTCAATGCCTCGATGCCGGCCGCTTGATCACCCTCGGGACTGTGCAGCAATGCCGTCGCCCGAATCATGTATGAGTAGGTGACGGCGGTGTTGTCCCCCGACTTTAGCGCGATCTCCAGCGACTCCGATGTCAACGAGATGTCCTCCGCGTCGGGCACTATGGCGTCGTTTCCCGTCGCGCCCGCGAATTTGTATATTTGTGCCAGAATTCGGGTTGTCGCGTCAAACGACCGCGCCATCGCAATGCCCCGTTCGATGTCGGCTCGCCACCCCGGGGGCCCAAGAACATCGCCGATGCTCCCCTCAAGGTAATGGCCCAGGCAAGTGGAGATCCGATGACGAAGTTCCCCATGACGGGGTCGCCGTCCGCGAGGTCGATGATGCGCTGCGCCAACCGCTGGCCTTCGACCGCCTCGCCGGCTTCCCAATTGGCCTGGGCCGCCCCGTAGAGAAGGCCTACGGCCATCTCTGGCTCTCCTATCGACTCGACCAGCGCGGCGAACTCGGACGCCGTCTGTACGGTTTCCCGGTGGCGCGAATTGAACGTCAATGTGTTGAGGTGGCCGGCCATGCCCACCGCCAGTGACTTCTTGTCGCCGGCTGCGGCCGTGATGTCGCGCAACTCTTCGAAGCCAGTGGTTTCTGGAACACCACCCACCTGAAAGGCGCTGCCGCACAACAGAGCCCGCGGCGAGATCCGCATCGCCAAACAGTTGGGATGATCGCCGGGCATTTGGTCGGCAACACGTGCGGCCTGTTCCCAGCTTCGCGTGCCGCCCGGATGTCGCGCGGCCCATACCCGGTCGCGGCGCGCATGAACCATTCATATGCCTCGGACAGCTCACCCGCGGACCCGTATTGAGTCGCGATCATGGCCGCCCCCTCACCGGTGGCCGCGGCGTTCGTCTGCTGCATCATCGCCGCCGCACGCCTGTGCAAGTCCGAGCGTGCGGCCTTGAGCTGCGATTCGTACGCCACCTTCTGAGTGAGCGGATGGTGGAAGGCGTATTCGGCATCGTCTCCATCAGTGACCCGGTCGACGAGTCCGGCTTCGATGAGTGGCGTCAGGTCCGTTCGCTCGAGCAATCGCTCCAAGAGTTCGGCGCGAAATCGAGCACCGATGACCGCTGCGGCGTTCAACGTCCGCTTCGCCGAGGGAGTGAGCCGGTCGATACGATCACCGATGGCGGCCTGCAAAGTGGGTGGTACATGCACGTCGCCTACTTCTCGGAGACACACGTAGGCGCCCGGCTCACCCTCGATCTCGCCCCGCTCAGCCAGATCGCGCACGATTTCTTCGGCGCAGAACGGTATGCCCGCACGCGGTCGGCGACCACCGTGGACAACCCGCCTACCGACGAATCCACCCCGAGCAGCTCCCCCAGTAACTCGCCGATGTACGAATCGCTCAGCGGTGCCAGCACGATGGCCTCGGCTTCGGTGAGCTCTGACATGGTCCCCTGATACTCGGGGCGATACGTGATCAACATCGTTGCCCGCATTTGGAGGACGGCGGCCGCGAAATCGGTGAGCATCGATTCGCTCACGCCATCTATCCAATGTGCGTCTTCGATGACATATACGGCGGGGTTCGGCCGACCCAGCGAAACCGTGTTGATGAGCTCGATGAGCCGCCGCCGCCGGGCGTCCGGGCTGATGTCGGGCAGCGGCATGTCGGTATCACGGATGCCCAGCAGTTCGTCGAGCAACAGCAGGTCCTCGGCATCGGTATGGGGCGCGGCTGCGCGCAGCCGCTCCCGGGCGGCTTCTGGTGTGAGACCGCCGATTCCGAACACTGCGCGTAACAGTCGCGAGATCACATGGAACGAGATCTCCCGGGTATGCGATTCGCAGTATGTGGAAAACACCTCAAAACCACGGCTTGTCGCGGCCGAAACGGATTCGCGGACCAACCGTGTCTTATCAATGCCCGGCGGCCCCGACACGGTGACCACAGTCCGACCCCATCGAGCGCCTTGTCCATGATCGCCGAGATCGCTACCGTCTCCGACTCGCGGCCCACGAGGCGAGAATGCCGACGACCCACCCGGCGTTCAGCCGACGCGGACAACAGCCGACGCGCCGGCACCGCGTCCACGGAACCCTTAATGCGGACGAATTCCTTTGCACCCAAGGCGAAATCGTACCCAACGAGGCTGGCGGTCGACCCGCTGAGCATCACCCCGCCCGGCGGCGCGACCGACTCCATCCGTTGAGCTATCCCGACCTGCTCGCCAATGGCGGTGTAACCGAAAGAGCCTGAACCGATCTCACCGGCTATCACCTCACCAGAGTTCAAACCGACCCGTAGCTTGAGATCGATACCGTCCCGGCCTTGAACTTCGACGGCAAGCGGCCGCGCCTCCTCCTGGATGGCCAACGCGGCCAGGCAGGCACGAACAGCATGGTCCTCCAGGGCCACGGGCGCGCCGAACACCGCCATGATCCCGTCGCCTGTGAAACTGCCGACCGTGCCCCCGAAACGCTTTACCACCCCGGCACACCTGTCCGCCAGTTCGGCCATGATCTCGCGTAGCCGCTCGGCGCCCACCACTGCGGCGATGTCCATCGAGTGCACCACGTCGGCGAATAAGACGGTGACCTGTTAGTACTCAGCCCGGGTATCGCCGTCTTCGACCGGTGAGCCACAGCCGTGACAAAACCGGGCGTTCTCTAAAGGCTCGGTGCCACACGTCCGGCACGCTGCTATGGCCGTCACCCGACCTCCGCCAATCCCGGCCCCCGCGTTCAAGCGTCCTCCAAAGATAGTGCATCGGCCCAGTCGCCTCATGGCATCGCCTCGACCGTCCGTATCGTGTCACCGCTGGTCGGCGTGGTCCGTCAAATCGCTGCACTATCTCCGGGACGAAGTTTGGAATCCGGCCTTGCCAATGGCGGCGGCTTGACATAGGAGAGACACATGGCGCATACAAACTCCGAGGCTGAGCTTGTCATCACCGGAACCGTGCTGACCGTCGACGACGCGCGGCCCACCGCGGAGGCGATCGCCGTCGCAGACGGGCGGATCATCGCCGTCGGCGACCGGTCCGACCTGGTGGGGCTCATCGGCGCCGGCACCCAGACCATCGATATCGGCGACGGCTGTGTCATGCCGGGATTCGTTGAAGCACACGGCCATCCGTTGATGGAGGCCATCGCCTTGTCTGATCGCATCGTCGACATCCGGCCGGTAACCATCGGCAACGCGGACGACGTCGTCGCAGCGATCCGCGCTGAGGAGGCGCGGCGCGGACCCGCCGGCGCCTACCTCAACGGTTGGGACACGCTGCTGCAGCAGGGCCTTCCGGAGCCGACGCTGGCCTGGCTGGACGAGATCGCGCCGACCGGGCCGCTGGTGATCATCCACAACTCCGGGCACAAGGCCTACTTCAATTCGCACGCCGCCTGGCTCAACGGCCTGAGCCGCGACACCCCGGACCCCAAGGGCGCCAAGTATGGCCGCGACGCCAACGGGGAACTCGACGGCACCGCCGAGGAGATCGGCGCGGTGTTCCCGCTCCTGGCCGGCGTGGCGCGACCCCGCCGACTACCCGGCCATGCTGCGTGCCGAATGCGCGCGGCTGAATCGCGCCGGTTTGACCACCTGTTCGGAGATGGCTTTCGACCCGGCTTTTCGGCCCATGGTCGAGCAGCTGCGCGGCGAGCTGACGGTCCGGCTTCGCACCTACGAGATCTCCACCGCGCAGATGTCCACCGACGCCAGACCCCGGCCAGGGTGACGACATGCTGCGCCAGGTCGGCATCAAGATCTGGGTCGACGGCTCGCCGTGGATCGGCAACATCGCGCTGTCGTTTCCCTACCTGGACACCGCCGCCACCCGCGCCATCGGCATCCCGCCCGGCTCCTGCGGATGCGCCAACTACACCGCCGAACAGCTGACCGAAATCGTCGGCGCCTACTACCCGCTGGGCTGGCAGATGGCCTGTCACGTGCAGGGCGACGCCGGTGTGGACACCATCCTCGACGTCTACGAGGAGGCGCTGCGCCAGCACCCGCGCGACGACCACCGGCTGCGGCTCGAACACGTCGGCGCCATCCGCGACGAGCAGCTGCAAGCGCGCCGCCGAGCTGGGCGTCACCTGCAGCATCTTCGTCGACCAGATCCACTACTGGGGTGACGTCATTGTCGACGGTCTTGTTCGGACCGGAGCGCGGATCACGTTGGATGCCAGCGGGATCCGCGGTCGCCACCGGCATGCGCATCTCGCTGCACAACGATCCGCCGGTCACCCCCGAGGAGCCGCTGCGCAACATCAGCGTGGCCGCGACCCGGGTGGCACCGAGCGGCCGGGTGCTGGCGCCCGAGGAGCGGTTGACGGTCGAGCAGGCGATCCGCGCGCAGACCATCGACGCGGCCTGGCAGCTGTTCTCCGACGACGTGGTCGGCTCGCTGGAGGTCGGCAAGTACGCCGACCTGGTGGTGCTGTCGGCCGATCCGCGCACGGTGCCGCCAGAGCAGATCGCCGATCTCGACGTGCGCGCGACGTTCCTGGCGGGCCGCCAGGTTTATCGGGCAGTGAGGCCCCCGATTGGCCCTGCCTAGGACTTGCTGGACCGCCTGCATGTCGTCGCGCTGCCGATGCGGGTGCGCTTCCGCGGCATCACCACCCGCGAAGTCGCGCTGATCGAGGGGCCCGCGGGCTGGGGCGAGTTCGGGGCATTCGTGGAATACGGCGCCGCCGGAGGCCGCGCACTGGCTCGCCTCCGGCATCGAGGCCGCCTACCGCCAGCCGCCGCCGACGCGACGCGACCGCGATCCCGATCAACGCCACCGTGCCGGCCGTCGCCGCCGCCCAGGTGAGCGAGGTGCTGGCTCGATTTCCCGGTGCGCGCACGGCCAAGGTGAAGGTCGCCGAGCCGGGCCAGACGCTGGCCGACGATGTCGACCGGGTCAACGCGGTGCGCGAACTGATTCCGACCGTGCGGGTGGACGCCAACGGCGGCTGGAGCGTCGAGGAGGCGGTGGCCGCGGCCGCCGCCCTGACGGCCGACGGCCCGCTGGAGTACCTCGAACAACCCTGCGCCACCGTCGCCGAACTCGCCGAGCTGCGCCGGCGGGTCGACGTGCCGATCGCCGCCGACGAAAGCATCCGCAAGGCCGACGACCCACTGGCGGTGGTCCGTGCCCGGGCCGCCGATATCGCGGTGCTGAAAGTTGCTCCGCTGGGCGGGGTTTCGGCCCTGCTGGACATCGCAGCGCAGATCGACATCCCGGTCGTGGTGTCCAGCGCGCTCGATTCGGCGGTCGGGATCGCCGCCGGGCTGATCGCCGCCGCGGCCCTACCGGAGCTCCGACCACGCTTGCGGGCTGGGCACCGGCGGGCTGTTCGTCGAGGACGTCGCCGCGGCCTCCGGTCCGCTGCCCGTCGACGGCTACCTGCCGGTGCGCGCCGGTGACGCCCGATCCGGCGCGGCTGCAGGCGCTGGCCGCGCCACCGCAGCGCCGGCAGTGGTGGATCGACCGGGTCAAGGCCTGCTACCCGTTGCTTGTACCGTCGTTCGGGTGATCAACCTGGCTTACGACGACAAGGGGACCGGTGAACCGGTTGTCTTCATCGCCGGCCGCGGCGGCGCGGGACGCACCTGGCAACCTCATCAGGTCCCGGCGTTCCTGGCGGCCGGATACCGCTGCATCACCTTCGACAACCGCGGGATCGGTGCCACCGAAAACGCCGAAGGTTTCACGACGCAAGACCATGGTCGCCGACACCGCCGACGCTGATCGAATCTCTGGGCGCCGCCCCGGCGCGCATCGTGGCGGTGTCGATGGGCTCCTTCATCGCCCAGGAACTCATGGTGGTCCGGCCCGAGCTGGTCAGCGCCGCCGTGCTGATGGCCACCCGCGGCCGGCTGGACCGCGCCCGCCAGTTCTTCACCGACGCCGAGGCCGAACTGCATGACTCCGGCACCCAGCTGCCACCCACCTACGACGCGAAAATCCGTTTGCTGGAAAACTTTTCGCGTAAGACGATCAACGACGACGCGGCCGTGGCCGACTGGATCGCGATGTTCTCGATGTGGCCCATCAAGCAAACTCCGGGACTGCGCCGCCAGCTGGATGCCGCCCCGTACGACCAACCGGCTGCCGGCCTACCGCAGCATCGCCGCGCCGGTGCTGGTGATCGGCTTCGCCGACGACGTGGTGACGCCGCCGTACGCTGGGACGAGAGGTCGCCGACGCCCTGCCCAACGGCCGCTACCTGCAGATACCCGACGCCGGCCATCTCGGGTTCTTCGAGCGGCCGCAGGCCGTCAACGCCGCGATGCTGCAGTTTTTCGCCAGCGCCAAGGCCTGATTCGCTGGCGCTCACACGCCGGACTTCTTCCGAGCGGCCATCCACGTGGCGCAATCGGCCGTGCGGCTGAGCCTCTACGGCGTCGCGCCTCGTCCCCGCGCTGTGACACTCTGTACTGGTGAACCCCTCGACGACACAGGCCCGCGTCGTCGTTGACGAGCTGATCCGCGGCGGCGTCCGCGACGTGGTGCTGTGCCCCGGGCTCGCGAAACGCGCCGCTGGCATTCGCGCTGCAGGACGCCGACCGATCCGGCCGCGTCCGGCTGCACGTCCGCATCGACGAACGCACCGCCGGCTACCTGGCCATCGGGCTGGCTGTCGGTGCAGGCGCGCCGGTGTGTGTGGCGATGACTTCGGGCACCGCGGTGGCCAACCTCGGCCCCGCGGTAGTGGAAGCCAACTACGCCCGGGTGCCGCTGATCGTGCTCTCGGCCAACCGGCCCTACGAGTTGCTCGGCACCGGCGCCAACCAGACCATGGAGCAGCTGGGCTACTTCGGCACCCAGGTCCGCGCCACCATCAGCCTGGGCCTGGCCGAGGACGTACCCGAGCGGCTGGATTCCCTCAACGCGACCTGGCGATCGGCCACCTGCCGAGTGTTGGTGGCCGCCACCGGCTCTCGCACCGCCAACGCTGGCCCGGTGCAGTTCGACATCCCGCTGCGCGAACCCCTGGTGCCCGATCCCGAGCCCGCACGGTGCGGCCATCCCGCCAGGCCGGCCGGACGGCAAGCCGTGGACCTACACCCCGCCGGTCACGTTCGACCAGCCGCTGGACATCGACCTGTCGCCCGACACCGTCGTCATCGCCGGCCACGGCGCCGGCGTGCACCCCAATCTGGCCGAATTGCCGACCGTCGCCGAGCCGACGGCGCCGGTCCGCCCGGGGGACAACCCGCTGCACCCGCTGGCGCTGCCACTGCTACGCCCCCAGCAGGTGATCATGCTGGGCCGCCCGACGCTGCACCGCCCGGTGTCGACGCTGCTGGCCGACCCCCAGGTGCCGGTGTACGCGCTGACCACCGGGCCGCGCTGGCCGGACGTCTCGGGTAACTCGCAGGCCACCGGCACCCGGGCGGTCACCACCGGCACGCCGCACCCGGCGTGGCTGCACCGCTGCGCGGAGGTCAACCGGCACGCCATCGCGGCGGTGCGCGGCCAGCTTGCGGCCCACCCGCTGACCACCGGTCTGCACGTCGCGGCGGCAGTGGCCGACGCGCTGCGGCCCGGCGACCAGCTCGTGCTCGGGGCGTCCAACCCGGTGCGTGACGCGGCGCTGGTCGGTCTCGAACACCGACGGCATCCGGGTGCGGTCCAACCGCGGCGTCGCCGGCATCGACGGCACCGTGTCCACCGCGATCGGCGCCGCTTTGGCACATGAGGGCGCCCACGAGGGCGCCGCCGGCTCTGACCGCCCGGCCGCACCATCGCGCTGATCGGCGACCTGACCTTCGTGCACGACAGCTCCGGGCTGTTGATCGGCCCCACCGAGCCGACCCCGCGGCAGCTGACGATCGTGGTGTCCAACGACAACGGCGGCGGCATCTTCGAGCTGCTCGAGCAGGGCGACCCGCGGTTCTCCGACGTGTCGTCGCGGATCTTCGGCACCCCGCACGACGTCGACGTGGGCGCGCTGTGCCGCGCGTATCACGTGGAGAGCAGGCAGATCGAGGTCGACGAGCTGGACGCGGCCTCGACGAACCCGGCGCCGGCATGCGGGTGCTGGAAGTCAAGGCCGACCGGTCGTCGCTGCGACAGCTGCACGCCGCCATCAAGGCCGCCCTGTGAGGGCCTGGTGATGACGCCGTGATGTCACCAAAGTTGTTGCTGCGCATCTTGATCCACGGCACCAGTGAAGAACCGCCGAAAACCCGGGCGCGAATTGTGCTGCGCTGGGTGCGGATCGCCATGCTCATCGTGACCGGTCTGGTCACGCTGCAGTCGGTGCTGCTGGTGGCCGGCGCCTGGCGCAACGATCTGGCAATCCAGCACAACATGGGGGTCGCCAGGCGGAGGTGCTCGGACGCCAGCCGCGGCGCTCGACCATCGAGTTCGTCACTCCCGAACGCGTCACCTACCGGCCGGAGCTCGGCGTGCTGTACCCGTCCGAGTTGGCTACCGGCATGCGGATCTACGTCGAATACAACAAGAGCGATCCCAACCTGGTGCGGGTCCAACACCGCAACGCCGGGCTGGCGATCATCCCGGCCGGGTCGATCGCGGTGGTGGGCTGGCTGGCCGCGACGGTCGCGCTGGTCGGATTGGCGTGGCTCGATAAACGATTTGACCGCCACGACGCCGTTGAATCCAATGCCGAGCCCGACGCGA
>CAVVLC010000080.1:0-5082 GCA_963748885.1 uncultured Actinomycetota bacterium | reverse complement strand
TCGTGGCCGAACCTGGGATCACAGCTGGCTCGGGTGCTCAGGTGCTTGACCGTCCCGGAGAACAAAACCGCGGTCTACCTGCCTGGAACATCCGGCACGCACCTCGAGTCGACGTGATCGACGAGCCCGGCGCCACCATCTCGAGCACGCTGCTGCCCAAGCCGCCGTCACCCGCTGCCATGGTGTCACAGGCGGGCAGCCTGGTGACCTGGTGGACCGGCGATACCGTGCTGGTCTTCGACGCGACCAACCTGACTTGCGCTACACCATTGCCGCGGGCGAGACGACGGCGCCGCTGGGGCCGGGCGAGATGATGGCGGGGCAACTGCTGGTGCCGGTCACCGGCGGGATCGGTGTCTATGACCCGGTACCGGCGCCAACAACCGCTACATCCCGGTGAACCGGCCGCCGACACCAACCGGTCGGCCGTGTGTCCCGGCCGTCTCGGGTTCCCGGGTGTTCGAGCAACGCGGCGACACCGTGGTGGCTCTGGGCTAAGCCCGGCCGCGACGCTGCTCCGGTGCATCGTGCTCCGCTACGTCTCCAGGGCGAACGTCGGCAGCGCTTTGCCGGTCTTCCAGTGCTTGAGCAGCGCCTGCGCCAGCTCGCGATAGGCCATGGCGCCCTTGTTCTTGCGGCCGGCCAGCACCGACGAGCCCGACGCGCTGGCCTCGGCGAAGCGCACCGTGCGCGGAATGGGCGGGGCCAGCACCGGCAGGTCGTAGCGGTCGGCGACGTCGAGCAGCACGTCACGGGTGTGGGTGGTTCGGGAGTCGTACAGCGTCGGCAGCGCGCCCAGCAGCCGCAGATTCGGGTTGGTGATCTGCTGGACGTCGGCGACCGTGCGCAGGAACTGGCCGACGCCGCGGTGTGCCAGCGTCTCGCACTGCAGCGGCACCATGACCTCGTCGGCGGCCGTCAGCCCGTTGAGGGTGAGCACCCCGAGCGACGGCGGGCAGTCGATGATGACCACGTCGAACTGGTCGGCGAGCTTGGCCAGCGCGCGCTTGAGCGCGTACTCGCGGCCGGCCCGCATCAGCAGCATCGCCTCGGCGCCGGCCAGGTCGATGTTGGCCGGCAGCAGCGTCATGCCCTCGGCCGTGGTGACCAGCGCCGCACTCGGCTCGACTTCACCGAGCAGCACCTCGTGCACCGACACCGGTAGCTTGTCGGGATCCTGGCCAAGCGAGAAGGTCAAACAACCCTGCGCGTCCAGATCGACGAGCAGTACTCGCTGCCCCTTCTCCACCATCGCCGCGCCCAGCGACGCGACCGTCGTCGTCTTGGCGACGCCGCCCTTCTGGTTGGCCACCGCCAGTACCCGCATGTCAGTCACACGTGCCCATCCTGGCACGTTCTCCGGAGTCGGACCGTAGCTCCCGCGGACGGTCCCGGCATGTCGTCCGGCAGAATCCTCGGCATGGGCTTGCATACACACCGGCTTGTACTGCTCCGCCATGGCGAAACCGAATGGTCGAAATCCGGCCAGCACACCGGCCGCACCGACATCGACCTGACCGATGACGGCCGGACCAGGCCGAGCTCGCCGGCCGGGCGTCTGGGTGAACTGAAACTCGCCGACCCGCTGGTGATCAGCAGCCCGCGCCAGCGGGCCCTGACCACAGCCAAGTTGGCCGGGCTCGACGTCAATGAGGTATCTCCGCTGCTCGCCGAATGGGATTACGGTGACTACGAGGGCCTGACCACCCCGCAGATCCAGGAATCGGTGCCGGATTGGCTGGTCTGGACGCACGGATGCCCCGGCGGCGAGAGTGTCGCGCAAGTCAGCGACCGCGCCGACCGGGCCGTCGCATTGGCGTTGGAGCAGATGGCCTCGCGCGATGTGGTGTTCGTCGGCCACAGCCACTTCTCCCGCTCGGTGATCACGCGCTGGGTCGAGCTGCCGCTCGTCGAGGGCAGCCGCTTCTGGATGCGTCGCCGCCTCGATCGCCGTGTGCGGGTTCGAGCATGGCGTGCGTCAGCTCGCCGCGCTTGGACTGACCGGCCATCCGCAGCGAGCACACGTGCGTGAGCACGCCGCGAACCACCGTTCGCGCTCTGCGGGCCGAGGGCACTCTGGTCGCCGACGGGGTGCGACCGCTACTGCGACGTGCGCGCGGCACAGGCGGCGCTGCGGTCTGGCGAAGCCCCAATAGTGTTGGGCGCGTTGCCTTTCGATGTGAGCAGACCCGCCGCGTTGCTGGTGCCGGATGACGTGCGGCGCACCGACGCCCCGCCCGACTGGCCGACGGGCCCGCTGCCGGTGGTGCGCATCACCGCCGCCGTCCCGCCGCCTGCCGAATACCGCGCCCGGATCAGCCGCGCACGCGATCGGCTCGCCGCGCCGGGCGGCTCGCTGCGCAAGGTGGTGCTGGCGCGCGCATTGCGGCTGGCCGCCGACGCTCCGCTGGACGCCCGCGTCATCCTGCGCCGGCTCGTCGCCGCCGACCCGGCCGCCTACGGGTACCTCGTCGACCTGACCGCGGCCGGCGGCGACTACGCGGGCGCGGCCCTGGTGGGTGCCAGCCCAGAGCTGCTGGTCGCCCGCTCCGGCGACCGGTCGTGTGCCAGCCGTTCGCCGGCTCGGCCCCGCGTGCGGGCGACCCCGAACTCGACGCCGCCAACGGCGCCGCGCTGGCCGCCTCCGCCAAGAACCGTCACGAGCACCAGCTGGTCATCGACACCATGCGCGCCGCCCTGGAGCCACTGTGCGACGAGCTGACAATCGCGGCCGAACCCCAATTGAGCCGCACCGCCGCGGTCTGGCACCTGTGCACCCCGATCAGCGGCCGGTTGCGCGAAACATCGACCACCGCAATCGATCTGGCGTTGGCGCTGCACCCCACCCCGGCGGTCGGCGGGGTACCGACCCGGGCCGCCTCCGAGCTCATCGCCGAGCTGGAAGGTGACCGCGGCTTCTACGCGGGCGCGGTGGGCTGGTGCGATGCCAGCGGCGACGGCCGCTGGGTGGTGTCCATCCGCTGCGCGCAGCTGTCGGCCGACCGCCGCACCGCGCTGGCCCACGCCGGCGGCGGTATCGTCGCCGAATCCGATCCCGATGACGAAGTCGACGAAACCACAACGAAATTCGCCACGATCCTGACCGCACTGGGAGTTGAGCAGTCGATGACCGAAAACATCCGCCGCGCCACACCGGAAGACACCGCCGATATCACCGAGATGATCCATGAGCTCGCCGAATTCGAGCGCGCCGCCGATCAGTGCACCGTCACCGAAACACAATTGCCACAGCGCTTTTCGGCACCACCGACCGTTCACGGGCACGTCGCCGAAGTCGACGGCGAGGCCGCGGCGATGGCGCTGTGGTTCCTCAACTTCTCCACCTGGGACGGTGTGGCCGGAATCTACCTGGAAGACCTGTTCGTGCGCCCCGGTTTCGGCGTCGCGGCCTGGCCCGCGCGCTGCTGGCGGCGCTGGCCGCCGAATGCGTCGACAACGGCTACACCCGCCTGTCGTGGGCGGTGCTGAACTGGAACTCCGATGCCATCGCGCTGTACGACGGTGTCGGCGCGCAGCCGCAGAGCGAGTGGACCACCTACCGGCTGTCCGGGCCGCCGTTGGCCGAGCTGGCCGGGCCACGCTGATCGCCGCCGGCGGCCCAGCGCACGGCCGCGGGACTGAAGAGCAAGATCAACGCGGTCAGCGCGACGATCCCCAGCGGGATTCCGAAGGCCGGTCGATGCGAGCCCACCGTGAGGTACCAGGCCACGGGCAGCAGCAGTAACTGGGTGAACACTGCCAGCCCGCGGCCCCAGCGTTTGCCGGTCATCAGCGCCCAGCCGGCGGCGAATACCCCGGCGCCGACCAGCAGGAACCAGGCCGCGGTGCCGAGGCTGTTGACGACGTGTTGATCGGCTCCGGCCATTCCGCGCACCACCAGCACCGCGGCCACCGCCAACCCGGCCACGCCTTGAACCACGACGATCAATCCCGCGCCACGCACGGTCGTTGGGGCTGGCGGCGGCACAGCGTCAGCGTAGTCACGTGCCCGGAGCCGACGGGCGGTTCCCCCACAGCGGGGACTTAGCCGCCTTGCATAAGCTGAGCCTCATGCGCGCCGTGCTGATCGTGAACCCAACAGCCACTTCCACCACACCAGCCGCCCGCGATCTGCTGGCGCACGCGCTCAAAAGCCGCCTCGAGCTGACCGTCGAACACACCAACTACCGTGGTCACGGGACCGAACTCGCGCAGCAGGCCATCCAGAGCGGCGTCGACCTGGTCGTCGTCCACGGCGGCGACGGCACGGTGAGCGGGGTGGTCAACGGTTTGCTCGGCCAACCCGGTTCGGGTCGTTCAAGCCGGTCGAACCCGGCGACCGCGTGCCCGCGGTCGCGGTGGTACCTGGTGGCTCGGCGAATGTGCTGGCCCGGTCGCTGGGCATTGCCCGCGACCCGGTCGCCGCCACCAACCAGCTCATCCAGTTGCTCGATGATTACCGCCGACACCAGACCTGGCGCCGGATCAGCCTGATCGACTGCGGTGACCAGTGGGCCGTGGTCAACGCAGGGATGGGCGTCGACGCGGAGGTGGTGGCCGGGGTGGAAGCGCGGCGCGACAAGGGCCTAAAGATCACACCGCTGCGCTACTGGCGGGTGGCGATTCCCATCACCGTGGCCTTCAGCCGCCGCGAACCGCTCCTCACGCTGGAGCTGCCCGGCCGTGACCCCGTTCCGGGCGTGCACTTCGCGTGGGTGTCCAACACCAATCCCTGGACCTACAGCAACAACCGGCCGATGGTGGCCAACCCCGGCTGCAGCTTCGAGTCGGGCCTTGGTGTGTTCGCGCTCACCAGCATGAAGGTGGTCCCCACGCTGAGAATGCTCAGCCAGATCCTCGCGAAAGCGGCCCAACCCGCAGGGCAAGCAACTCGTCCGGGACGATGACGCATCGTTCCTACGAATCACCTCGACCGGCGCTCCGGTCGCCAGTCAGTTCGATGGGGAGTACCTGGGCGAGCGCGAGACCATGACGTTCCGGTCGGTTCCCGACGCGCTGGCGGTGGTCGCCCCACCCGCTAAACACCGCTCCGACCTGCGGTAAAATAGATCTCGCGACTGG
>CAVVLC010000079.1:0-67891 GCA_963748885.1 uncultured Actinomycetota bacterium | reverse complement strand
TATGTTGTGTAGTCTACTTGGTTCGGTTGGTCTTGTTCTCCAGTAGCAGCCATTGAGATTGAGGTCGACGACCGACCGGAACTGCTCGGGGGTCTCGCGAGTGGCCGGCACCGCCGTTCCAACCCCGGCGTTGTTCACCAGGATGTCCACCCGCCCGAATTCAGCCATCGCCGCGTGCACCAGGGCCTGGCAGTCGCCTGGGTCGGTCACATCCGTTCGCACTGCGATAGCCCTTCGGCCCGCGGCCTCGACCAGGGCACTGGTCTCCGCTAACCGGTCGACTCGCCGGGCGCCGAGCACCACGTTGGCGCCCGCCTCGGCCAACGCCTGCGCGAACGCGACTCCAAGTCCGCTGGACGCGCCGGTGACGACCGCAACGCGGTCATCGATACGAAAGCGATCAAGCACGGTCACAGCAACACTCCTTAATTCCTGGGGTCAATCGCGGCTGTGCACCCGCGGTCCAACAGTATGCAACATATATTGATTTGTTGCATAGATGCACCGTATAAGACATTGGTCACATTCGAGCGGGCACGTACGACCAGCCGCAACGTCGGCTCGGTAAGCCCCTTCTGATGTATGGCACTTAGAGATTTTTTCGCGGCCATCGACCGCTTTGAAGAGGCAATGATACGCAACGTTTGATGATATGCTGCATGTGGCCGGACAGGGGTCCCGACTTAACCGGAGGTGCGCGATCGCCGAAACACCGCTATCGCGCATGTTGGCGGAGGCGCGCAAGCCCGACGCGTTGGATGCTTTCCGGGTTGCCCGCCGGTGGTTCATGGCCGGGCGCCGCATCGAGATGCAGGAACTGGCCGCCGAACTCGGCGTAAACCGCGCGACCCTGTTTCGCTGGGTCGGCGGCCGCGACGACCTGCTCGGGGAGATTCTGTGGTCGCTGGCAGGGCCCGCGCTCTCCGCCGCCGTCGAGGCCTCCGAGGGCAACGGCGCACAGCGCATCACCGGCACAATCGGTCGCTTCACCACCGTGGTCGACCAAGCCGACTACCTTCGGGAGTTTTTGCGGCGAGAGCCGGAACGCGCACTGAGAATTCTCACCACGCGCGCCGGCCCAATTCAGGCCCGCCTCGTGGCCGCAATCGACACCTTGCTGAACGAGGAAGTCGCACGGGGCAACCTGCGTTCACCACTTCCGTTGCGTGACTTGGCCTATCTCATCGTGCGGATCGTCGAGTCATTTCTCTACGCCGAGTACATCACCGGCGAAGAACCAGACATCGCAATGGCCGAGTTGGCGGTCGCCGCGTTGCTCGGACGTCAGGACTCGGATGTCGGGCGCGATGCCGATCCGGCAATGCAGCCGTAGAGATATTTCGCTGTGCTACAACGTGTTTGACAGGCCGAGTCGACAATTCGAGACCAAACAAGGCGGCGGTGCTAGCGTGCACCAATGGACGAGGCGCCACCGGCTTGGCCCAAACGCAAGCTGTCGATTTTTGCCATCGTTTTTGTCGCGATCGCCGCGATTATCGCGATTGCCGTGGTAGCGGTTGGTCACTGGTACGAGAGTCAGCTCAGGCCGAATCGGGAATTGGAGTTTCGCGCTGCCGTTCACCGGCCTGCACGATCCTCGCGGTGTGGCGGTGGATGCCGCCGGCAACGTGTACGTCGCCGACTCCGGAAACAATCGGGTGGTGAGTTGGCGGCCGGGTCGGACGCCTGGCCTCAGCTGCCGTCCGCCGGTGGAGAGGAGTACGCGGCGGTGGACACCGCCGGCAACGTGTACGTAGTAACCCAAGGCGACAATGCGGGCGTGATGAGGTTGGCACCCGGGTCGAGCAACTGGACCAGGGTGCCCGGGGATTACGACTTCAGAGCAGCCCGGGGGTTGGCGGTGGACGCTCGCGGAAACGTGTACGTCGCCGATAACCTGGCACCGGGACGGGGCGCTCGCAGTTCGGGTGTGGTGGTAAACCTGCCGGCGGGCTGACGGCGTCGCTGCGGGCGGCATCACGAGTCTGTTTCCGGATCCCCATTAGCGTCCCCATCAGCGTCCCCGTCCGCGCCGGATGCCCCCGAAAAAGCCGGAAAAGGCCTGCGGCGCAAGACCAGGACCATGACCAACACCAGCACGGCCGCCACCGGCAGCCACGGCAGGAGGAATCCCACCGTCACCATGACGACATGGCCGGCGGAGATCAACGACTGCCACCCGTGTTCGAGCGCACCAAGGAAACCACGGTGGGTCACCGTCGGTACGGCCGAGAGGTTGACGTTGATCGTCGCGTAGGAGATCTCGTCGCCAAGTGCGGCGCGCTGCGCCCTGAGTGAGTCCAGGTCGGCCTGTCGTTGGGTCAGCGTCGACTCCGCGGCGAGCAGGTCGGCGGTGTTGCTCGCCCGGCGCATCAGGTCGAGCAGCCGAGTGACCGAGGTCTGCAACGCCTCGATGCGGGCATCGAAGTCGACGCGCTGCGAAGTGACGTCGGTGTGGCCAATCGACATCGACTCAATGGCCCCGAGTTTTTTGGCGTCCGCCAAGACCCCGTCGAGCTTGTCCGAAGGAATGCGCAACACGAGGTTGACCGCTGCCGACCCGGACTGGTCAGGGGCCCCAGATCGCTCCGATCTCGAGTCCACTCGCCCGCCCGCATCGGTGACCGCGGAGACGAGCCGGTCGGCCGCCTGGGTGGGCTCGGCGACGACCATATACACGGATCCGTTGGTGACGATGTCGCGTTTGAAGGTGCCGTCCATCGGGGTCTGCGGGGGTGTTGCTGGGAGCCCGTTCACCGGGGCCAGCGGCGGCGTTTTTCCAGCCTCGACTGTCGTCCCGGAAATGACGCCTGCCGCATCGGCCGGGGCCTGCTCAGTCTGCGAGCGATCGCGCGTCGAGGTGGAGAAGCCGTGTCCGTTGAGCGACCACGCCCAGCCGGAGCCGAGTAGCGACAGGCTGACCACCGCCACCACCAGCACGGTGCGCAGCTTGACCGTTCGTGCTCTCGACTCGCCACCCTCCCGGCGCTTTCCGGCGGACGCAGTCGGTGACACCTTGGCGCGCGGGGCGGGAGCCGGCGCAGTCGGCTTGACCAAGCGAGCATCCGCCGCCCCTTGGGCCTGCGCCGCAGGCTGACTGGACGTGACCAGCACGAGGTCCCATCCGGCCGGCGCCTCGACCGGTTGCAGCACGCGGTGTTGCAGCGCGCCCTCGGCAACTACGCGACTGTCCCGACCGCCAAGGGCGACGTATGCGGTGAACCTGCACAACACACCGAACCGCAACGACGTGTCGACGATCCGCTGCGCCATGTCCTCCGTGGAGCCGCTAGTCTGCCCATCCGATGCCGAGGCGTAGCGGTCCTCCAGGTCGCGCAAGTGAGCCCGCGCCCACTGAGCGGTTATGGCCGGGACCGCGCGGCGCTGTCCCGCCACGGTGGCCGACCAGTCCCCGCCCTCGCGTGTGGTGCCGCGCAGGGTGAGCGAGCCGGCCGCGCGTCCCCGATACCGTCCGGTCACCACCAGCGGGGCGCCGGGGAACAGGTCGGGTAGCCGGGCCGGGCTCGCGGTGTCCTCGATGGTGGCTAATCCCCGGCCCCCTCGGCGCGGACTGTTAGCGAGTGTGCGAGCGGCGCGCCGATGCGACGCTGGATGGCGTGCATCGCCTCGTCGAGGCGCTCCTCGCTTTCCACCAGCTCGCAGCGCCCCCCACCGACACTGGCGAAGCGGCCCAGGAATCCGGCGTTGACAGCCTGGTCAATGCCGACGGTGTGCACCCGCACCCGGTGCAGGTCGCCGGACAGCGCACGCAACAACTGGTCTTCGTTGCCGACCTGCCCGTCGGTGATGACGGTGACGATGGCAGTCCCGGACCTGCTGGCCCTCACTGTCGTCACCGCCCTGCGCCCCCCGCAACAGGGCGAGAGCCTGCCGCAGCGCCGCGAGCAGCTCGGTGCCGCCCTGCGCGTCAACGCGGGCGAGGTGCTCGACCGCGCGGTACCGGTGCCGGTCGCTGGCCTCGACCAACCCATCGGGCAGACCGGCCGGGCGGTCGATCTGGTCGCCGAAGGTCAGCACAGCGAACCGGTCAGCGCCAGTGAGGGTGTCGATGATGCGCGCCGCTGCGCGGCGCGCGGCCACCATCTTCCACCCGGCCATGCTGCCGGAGCGGTCCAGCACCAGCACTAGGTCCCGGGGGCGCGGCGGCGCACTTGACACCGGCGGCAGGACGGTGAGCTGATAGGTCCCCTCGTCGCCGTCGGCATCGGGCACCAGCACCAGCGAGTTGGTGAGGTCTTCGGCGCCGTAACGCAGCCGCAGAACGAAGTCCCGGTCGGCCCGCTCGCCTGGTTGAACGCGTATCCGGCCGTCGTCGGTGGACACCGCGTGCAGGCTGGACCGCACCTCCGACAATGTGAGGCCGGCGGGGTCAATGCCGACGTCGATGGCAACCGGAACCGGATGAGGAAAACCGGGCAACAGCACGGGCGGGGTGATGCGCGATGCGTCGGGGACGGCGTCGGTGTCGTCGGCGTAGCCGTCGCCGACCGCGAGATCCGTCAGCGGGTCGCCCGGGATGTACCGCGGCGCAACCACAAGCGGGAATCGGAACGTCGCCTCACCATCCTCGTAGGCTCAGCGGGTTGACCAGCGTGAGCGCCACGCTGACCCGCTCGACCAGGCAAGATATTGCCAGCCCGCATGGTGAAAACGTCCGGCCGATCCTCCTCGGCGATGCCGGCTCGCCGGCCCGACGTGATGGCCTCGTCGTACGCCTGGCGGGCTGCCTCCCGCTCGCGTAGCTGGGCTTCAACGACGCGCCCGCCGGCAGTCAACTCCATTCGTGTGACGGCCGCGCCGATCCGGCAGTGGGAACACGTAGCTGGCTTCCAGAGGTACGTCGAAGGCGTTGACGAAGTCCTGCGTCAGCTCGACCCGGCTGGTCAGTCCGGTGATCTCCGCCCGCACGTCGATGCGGTCGAGCGGCAGATTGCCCCGCTCGGTGCGCAGCGCACCCAGCCCCGCTTCATCGTCCGCGGCGGCCACGCAACTCGTCTTCGCGTCGGTCATCGGCGTGATGCGGACGGTCATGATGGACTCCGTTCATCGAGAGATGGCAGGCCTGACAGCAAGCCCCGTTCGGCGAGCAATTCGAGCAGCGGCCCAGCGGCCGCACGGATTTCGTGGATGTCGTCTTCGTCGGGCCGGCCGCGGTGATCGCCGGGCAGCAAGAGCAATGCCCCACCGGGCAGACTCACGGCGGCCAGAGCTGTCGCGGTGTCAGCGCCCCCGCCGTGAATCCGACGCCGCCGCTTCGGGGGCAGCCGGCCGATCGGCCCAGAAGCGGGCCCGGCGGCCGGGGCGGGCCGCAGCCGGCGGCTCCGGCGGCCTCGCCGAATCCACCGCGGTCAGCTCGTCGGAAACGGCGGCGACGCGGCGCAAGGTTTCGTCTGTCGCGCCGGCCAGTTCCGCCTGGATTTCGGCGAGCGAGCGGCCCTCGGCCTGGCGCCGTTTGACGGCGACGACCTGCAGCAGGTGCCGGGTGCCGTACAGCGCTGTGCGCCCTTGCATGACCGGCCGGTCGATGAGTCCGGTCGTCGTGTACCACCGCACTACCCGCCGATCGGGCAGCTCCCGGACCCGCCCGTTGGGTGCTCCCGGGTACGCGGGATCGGCCAGCCCGACGGCGACCCGTCGCACCAGCTCGTCCAGCGTCCAAGACGCCTGTCCAGCCACCCGTCAATGCTGACACTGTTATCGTGACACTGTCAATGTTTGCCGTGTGAGCCCTCCACGGGCCGGATAGCGCCAGACCCGTTCACGGTTTCGCCGCCTGCGATGAACACGAGGCTCGGCGGGTGGAGGGTGCGCCAGGTTCGGACCTGCAGACCGACACGGCTGGCCGGCGCCACGCCAGTGATCGATAACCAAGATCTCGGACAGCGATTGCTTAATCTAATTTCGTGACGGACCGATCGCAGGGGCCGAGTGGTATGCCACGGCCACGCCAACGCAAGGCTGACGCAACGCAGCAAATTGAGGGTGAACCAGGGCCGCAAGTGACGAAACCAGCGTCACCCAAGGTGACCGGCGAGCGTGACACGCAGACCGCCGATGGCTCAACTTCGGGTGCCACACCACAGGATGTGGCGGATCTGGCCGAAAAACTGGACAGCGCAAATAAGAAAGAGGCCGCGGTCAATCTGGTCGATGCGCTCGCTCCCGAAGACAAATCAGAGGTCGTCGCGCGAGTGGTCGGGAACCTTGAAACCGCCGATCAAAAGAAAGACGCCGCCGTGGCGGCGGTCGGGGCATTGTCCTCGGCGGCCACGCCCGACGCGGTCGCGACAATGGTCGGCAAGCTGGACAGCGCCGACCAGAAGCGAGCTGCCGCGGCCGCCCTCAATATGCTGCCGCAGGATCAGCAACAACAGGTCGCGAGTTCAATCCTCGGCACACCCAGCCCGAAAGCGCAAGGCGCACTATGGCTAATCGTGGTCATGACGATTTCGGCAGCCATCTTCGTGTTCGGCGTCCTCAGCTTTGTATTGGTCGTCAGCGGCAAAAGCGCGGAGGGACCGCTGGCCCTTGCCACCACTTCACTCGGTGGCATCGTGGGACTCGTCGCAGCCACGCCGGGACGGCGCAGCTAGAGAAACGGCGGAGTATCACCCAGCAACGTGATGGCACGGTAAGCACCCCTTCTGTTAAACGGAATTGCCGCCTCCGTTCACACATGGCCAGGCCGGTGTTCACTTTGAACCTTGTTGCGGCGCTGTCGGATTCGGCGATAGGGTGAGGCCATGATTGAGACCGGCATCGTGGAAATGATCATCGGCGGAGGCGGCGGCCGCCGCATGCTCGGGGGCGGCGGGGGTCGCGCCGGGGGCGGTGGCGGTCGCTGCGGTGGTGGCGGCGGCCGGTAAGGTCGAAAAGCCCCTCTCCCCTTTACCGATTGCGCCCTTTGGTTCTCGCTGCGGAATCGTAGGGCGCTCGGGCTCTTACGCGCACCGAGCGTGGTGGTTAGGTACGGATTTCAGCGTGGTGTTAGTACATATCACCCACAGTCGGCGGGGGAAGTGGTCGTCCCGCGCCGGTCGCCGCGACGCCAATCTCCGTCTGGTCAGCTATGTCTCACTCCTAGGACACGTGCGGCGACCGCGCGCACCACTGATCCCCACCCCGACGACCCACTCGATGCCAGATCGCCAGCTGGCCAACCGGTCTCCGAGTTCCGCGCCGGCGGTGCGCGGCACTCGTGGCGCGCGAGTGGTTGGCCGCATCGCCGTGCCGAATTGCACGCCACGTCGCGCGATAAATTACGCATGGCATTCTTGGGCGAATTCAATTGCCAAATTTGTCCCGAAACGAAGGGCGGGCACCTGTCCACGACCCGGCACAGTGCCGGCGGCCTCACGGTGCGGGTAACGAACCTAAAGAGACTGTTCCAGAAGATATTTCGCTGGACACCGTCGTGTGCGCCTCGCGGCGAAAATATCAATACCATCACGTAAGTAATCGTTTGGAAAAGACGCGGTTACAGCTCGGGTCGTGATCCGTCTCGGTTAGACAACTAATTGAGTCGCTCGTCTAGGAAAGCTCTCGGGACGGCGATACAGTTCCCGCACACCCTTTGATTGTGGGAAACCCCCTCTGACCCGAATACAAGGGAGTTTTACGTTGAAGTTCTTTGATCTATTTGGCATGACCCTGGCCGCCAGTGCTGGGTTGTGCGGGGCCGCTTTGGCGTTCGGCCCCGCGGCGGCAGCCGCCCCGCTGCCAATGGGCGGTGGCCCAGTGTGCCCGATGTCGGGACTCGCGGCGCCGGCAGCGGCGCCAGCACCGGTGGTGCTGCCTGGTCCGCTTGGTGCTCCGGTGCCTGCGGGTTTCCCGGGTGGCGTTCCGGTGCCTGCGGGTTTCCCGGGTGGCGTTCCGGTGCCTGCGGGTTTCCCGGCTGGCGCTCCGCTTGCCGCGGGTGCGCCAGCTGATGGTGCGCCGGTCGGTGCGCCGATAGTGCCGCAAGCGGCCACGGGTAAGGGCGCGCCAACTGATCCGGGGCCGGCACTGACGGCTGCTCCGGTGGTACTGCCCGGCCCGCCGCCGGTATCGACGCCTGCATCGCCAGCACCTGTGCTTGCTTCGGCTACGCAGCCTGTTGTCCCTTGTTGTAACCCCTGAGCAGGGATTACGCGACTCGGTCGGTTCAGGGTCGGTTCAGCCAGCACCGGAATCGCTCACCAGGTGCGCAGGATCGGCAGCAACAGCCGTTTTCTCTTCTGACGGAACCCCTTCCTGCACGATTACCGGGTCACCAACACGGACCGCGTCGAAGTACCACTCGGCGTCGGCGGGGCTCAGGCTGATGCAACCGTGGCTGACATTCTCGAGCCCCATTGATTTCACCGCCCACGGAGCCGAGTGCACGTAGAGGCCATGGTCGCTGAAGCGCAGCGCGTAATCCACCGTGAGCCGGTACCCATCGGGATCGTCGACGGGGATGCCGACGGTGCTCGAATCCATGACCACCGAACGGTCCTTGGACATGACGGCATAGGTACCGACCGGCGTCGGGAAATTCGGCCTACCCATCGAAGCCGGGATCACTCCTTCTTCACCCCAGTGGGGTCGGTGGTGCGGTGCCGGCAGTCGAGGCGGCGGTGCCGCCTGGACTCCGTCGATGGTCACGGTGAACGTGTGATTTGCGATATCGGCAACACCGAGGACGACTGCGCCCGTTTCGAACTCCGTCGGCCGGCCGCCCACCGACAGTCCAACTGTGCTGTGCGCCGACCAGAATCGGTCGGGAACCCACTGCACAACGTAATTGTCTAGCCAGTCATACTTGCCGGTCATCGCCGGCGTCGATTTCACTTCGATCGCGCGCTCGGCCGCGTGCCGGTCGGTGACAGGCCTGCTGAACGTCACCACTACGGGGTGCGCGACGCCCACCACCGCACCGCGCGTGGGTAGCACGGATGCGAGGGTGAGGTCGCCGTGCGACAGGCTCGTCGCCGCCAAACGCACGCCAGGCCCCGCAACCACTGCCACGGCAATCCCAATCACCGCAAGAACAGACCGAATTCCAGTCCGCATCGCTTCCCATCACCCTCATGAATTACGTCGTTGTCGTTTGACGATGTTAGGGGTGCCATGACGGGTGGGCGTGTAGCGCGCGCTAGCAGCTTGATCAAGTCTTGGACAAGGTTTGATTACGGCCGGCGAATCCGGCGAAGGTCCTGCCCGAAGCCCCACGATGTGCATCGCGTGCCGTGATGAGCGGGTAAAAACGTTGCGCCCCTGGCGATTGCGCGGCGTTGATGCCGCGTCGGGGCGCGGCTACCCGCTCAGTACCGAGGCGTAGTAGATCGTGTCAGCCATGGAGACCGAGTCGTGAGTCTGCGGGACCGCCTCAAGGTTGTTGTCGGCCAGCAACTGGCTCATTGGCGTACCGACGGACCGCCATCCCAGGCCGTCCAGATAGGTGGCGACGTCGTTGCGCTCGCCCTCGAAGCCGAGCTCTTCCCAATCCAACTCCAGGCCATGCTCACGCCATTTGGCGGTCGACCTGCGCATCATCTCCCGCGCTTGTTCGGTGTCTCGCTGCGGCCTGTCCGGGATGGCTTCGACCGCCAGCCGGCTGCCTTCGGCGCTCAGCGCGGTGATGTTGTCCATCAATCGGTCCTGGGCTTCCGGCGGCAGGTACCCCAACAGCCCCTCGGCGATCCAGGCGGTCGGCCGATTCGTGTCCAAACCCGCCTCCCGTAACGCAGTGGGCCAGTCCTGCCGCAAATCGATAGCGACCGTCCGTAGTTCGGCTCTGGGCGCGGCACCGATAGCACCGAGGGTGGTGGTTTTGAACGCGATCACCTGCGGCTGGTCGATCTCGAAGACCGTCATGTCGGCGGGCCACGCCAAGCGATAGGCGCGGGCATCAAGACCGGAGGCCAGGATCACGGCCTGACGGATTCCGGCCTCCGTCGCATCCTTGAAGAAAGCGTCGAAAAAGCGGGTCCGGGCAGCCATCGCAGCGGGCATGTGCTCGAGCTTCCAGCTGGACTCGTCATCATCGACGTCAGCGGCGAGTAGGTCGCCGGACGCCCATCGCGTGAAGAAGTCCACACCGACCGCACGAACCAATGGTTCGGCGAATTGGTCGTTGATCACGGGGTTGTCGGCCTTGGTCGCGATCGCGCGGGCGGCAGCCACCATGGTTGCCGTGACTCCCACGCTGGTTGCCAAGTCCCAGGTGTCGTTGTCTGTGCGGGGCACGCTTGTTCTCCAAAGTTGTGGCTGAAGGATATTTAGCTAGTTTAACACTTAGTTGATTTAATAACTGCCTGGCACCGGCGGACTTGTGATGTGCTTCACAGGAGCCAGCCAGGTTGGCACGGCCGAAGCGAGGCCGCAAACCACCGTCGCGGACGTCCATGGATCGCATGGCGCGGGCCTTTACTCGATCTTGACCAGGCATTGAATTGTCTCGCCGACGATTCGTGACGTGAGTACGCTTCCATTGGTGGAACTGGGGGTTTTGGGACCTGTCCAGGTCCGGCAGGACGGCAAAGCCGTCACTATCCCGGGCGCCAAACCGCGCGCCATCCTCACGATGCTTGGGCTGCACGATGGATCGGTTGTTTCGGCCGACGCGCTGATCGAGCTGCTGTGGGGCGAGGATCCGCCGCGAACCGCCGCCAAGGCCGTACAGACCCACATCTCCTCGCTGCGCCGCGCCCTTGGCGACGGCGTCGTGGTGACCGAGGGAACTGGCTGGACTTGGCAAGGGCCCGCGGTCGACGCAACGCGCTACAAATCGGCGGCAAAGGCCGGCCGTGAGGCCGCTGCCGCCGGCGACACCCGCCAGGCGGTGGCCCGCTTCGAGGAGGCGCTTGCCCTCTGGCGGGGAATCCCCGAGCTGCCCGACGGCCAACGCGGCACCTCCGAAAAGACGCGGTGGATCGAAGGCCATGCCGCGTTGGTGGAGGACCGGGCGGATGCGCTGCTGGCGACCGGCCGCGCCGCAGAGATCATCGGCGAGCTCGAAGGCGCGGTGGCCGATGCGCCGCTGCGCGAGAGGCGATGGGGCCAGCTGATGCTCGCCCTCTACCGAGCCGGCCGGCAAGGCGAAGCCCTCCGCGCCTATCAGCGGGCGCGGGCGCTGCTCGCCGGCGAATTGGGGGTCGATCCCGGACCGGACCTTCGCCGGCTCGAGGCCGCGATCGTCGCGCAGGACGCTGCGCTGGAAATCCCTGTAGTACAACAACTTACGGCTGTCACTCGCGCCGTCACCTTCCTGCTGACCGACATCGAGGGGTCGACAGCCGCATGGGAGGCAGACGCCGACGCCATGGCGGTGGCGCTGGCACGACACGACGAGCTCGTGGAACAGGTCGTCACGTCACGCGGCGGACGGCTGATCAAGACGCGCGGCGAGGGCGATGCCACGTTCTCGGTCTTCGAGCGGCCGTCGGCGGCGGCCGCCGCCGCCATCGAGCTGCAGGAAGCGATCGTCGGTGAGCCATGGGCGCTGCGCGACCCCATGCGTATCCGCGTGGCGTTGCACACCGGGGAGGTCGAGCTCCGCGACGGCGACTACTTCGGGCGGGCGGTCAACCGCGCCGCGCGACTGCGGTCGCTGGCCGAGGGCGGACAGATCCTGTGCTCGGGTGCCGCCGCCGAGCTCGTGATCGACTCGCTGCCCGACGACGTTGTGCTCGCCGACCTGGGGATGCGCGAGCTGCGCAACCTCGCGCGGCCGGAGCACGTCTTCGAGCTCCGACTCGAAACCACCGACGAGCGCCGTGAGCCAGAGCAAACCGATGAACCGGTGCAGCGCCCGAGCCTGCCCGCGGTGCTGGCCGGCCCCGGGCCGTTCGTCGGGCGCGGGCACGAGCTTGAGCGGCTTTTCACCGCGTGGCAGACCGCGCTCGCCGGCGCCACGAACGCGGTGCTGATCGCCGGCGAGCCGGGCGTCGGCAAGACGCGTCTGGCCGGTGAATGGTCGCGGCAGGCCTACGAACAAGGCGCCCTCGTGATCTACGGCCGTTGCGACGAGGACCTCGGTGCGCCATACCAGCCGTTCGCAGAAGCCCTGCGCTCGCTGGTGCCATGCCTCGGTAGCCGGCGGGCTTCGGGGGCTGCGCGGCGTGGAGGCACTGCTCCCACTGGTTCCCGGGCTGACCGATGTCCTGCCCGACCTGGCCGCGCCGACCCGCGCCGATCCGGACACCGAACGCTACGCACTCTTCGATGCCGTCGTTGCGCTGTTGGGACTCGCCTCCGCCGGCGCGCCCGTCGTCCTGATCCTCGACGACCTGCACTGGGCGGCCAAGCCCACGCTGCTGCTGTTGCGGCATCTCCTGCGTTTCGGCGAGCACGCCCGCGTGCAGATCGTCGGCACCTATCGCAGCACCGACCTCGACCGCTCCCACCCCCTGGCGGCGATGCTCGCCGACCTGCACCGCAGTGGCGGTTCAGGCACCTCTGACCGGCTCCAGCTCGGCGGCCTCGACGAGCACGACGTGACCGCGTATGTCGCCGAGGCCGGCTACCACGACGAAGAGCTGGCCCAGGGCGTTGGCGTCGGTCACGGGCGGCAATCCCTTCTTCCTCATCGAGGCTTTGCGCCACGTCGATGAAAGCGGCGGCCGGTGGGATCAGAGCACCCTGCCACAGGGCGTCCGCGAGGCCGTGAGCCGCCGCCTGTCACGGCTCGCGCCCGAGACCAACAAGGCCCTCTCCGCGGCCGCGGTGGTCGGCAGCCGGTTCGCGCTGGAACTGGTCGAGCACGTGGTCGGAGCCGACCTGGTCGACGCGTTCGACGAGGCCTGCAAGGCCGGAATCGTCATCGAAGAGCCCGGCGGTCGCTACCGGTTCAACCACGCGCATCGTCCGACAGTCACTGCTGGCCGAGCTGCCGTCGGTGCGGCGGATGCGGCTGCACCAGCGCATCGCCACGACGCTGGAGAACCAACCCGGCGCCGACGACGAGCTGCTCGCCGAACTGGCCCACCACTACTTCGAATGCGCGTGGGCGGGAAACGCGGCCAAGGCCGTCGAATACTGCCGCCGCGCCGCCGACCAGGCGATGGCCCGCCTCGCCTACGAAGGCGCCGCGGACCTCTACGACCGTGCCCTGCACGCGCTCGAGGAGATCGACGACGAGCTGCCCGACCGCGAAGACCAGGTCGCCGAACTACTGGTCGCACGCTGCGAGGCTCTGCTGGCCGCGGGTGACGTGGCCTCGGCGACGGGCGCGGTCTCGCAATTGCAAGCAGCGACAGTCGATTCGGCCCGACTCGCGGCATGGGCAACATGTTTCGACGGCCAACTGTCGATGCTGATCCATCCCGAGCGACTCGACGAAGTCGAGGCCGCGGTGGGCGCGGCCGCCGACAAACTGGCCGAACTCGACGACGCCGCCGGAGAAGCCAAGGCGCACACCGTCCGTGCGGGCTGCCTCGCCCGCCTTGGGAGAATCGGCGATTGCGAAATCGCCCTGGACGACGCCCTGACCGCGGCGCGGCGCGGGCGTGAACACCGCGCGGTGAACGCAGTGCTGGCGGGTGCGCCACTCGCGGCGCTGTGGGGACCCAACCCGGTCCCGCGCGCGGGCGGGCGGTGCCTTGACGTGGTGCGGCTGCTGCGAATCACGACCGACTCCCCCGCCGTCGAAGCGACGTCGACGCGGTGCCAGGCCGTGTTGGAGGCCTTCCGCGGCCGCAGCCGCGGCGGCCCGACGGATGATCGACTCAGCCCGGCGGACGGTCACCGAGCTGGGCTTGCGCCATGCGCTGCTCGAGGTCGAGCAATTCGCCGGCATTGTCGAGCTGGTTGTTGACGATCCTGCCGCGGCCGAGCCGCATCTGCGTAAGGCCTACAACGGCTTTCGCCGCATGGGTCTCGACGCCGACACCGCCGAGACCGCCGCGCTGCTGGGGCGCACCTGTCTCGCGCTCGACCGCGATGCCGAGGCCGTCGAATTGTGTACGGAGAGTGAGCGTCTCGCCGGGCACGCGCTGAAGCCATCGATCGCCTGGCGGACCCTGCGGGCGCATCTGCTGTCGCGCGGCAATGATCATGCCGAGGCTCGGCGGGTCGCCGAGGCCGCCGTCAGCCTGGCCGAGCGCACCGACCTGTTGGTCGATCATGGCGACGCATGTGCCTCGCTGGCAACGGTTTTGGGCGCCGGCGGCGACGCCGCGGGGGCGCGAGTCGCCGCCGAGCGAGCGGTCGGTCTGTACGAACGGAAGGGTGCGGCCGCGCTCGCCGAGAAGGCGCGCGTCATCCTCGGCGAACGCGTCCAGCCTGCGGCCCCGACTCCACCCGAAACGCCAGCCGTCGAGCTGGACAACGCCTGCGTGCGTGTGGGCGAACGCGTGATGGCTGCAATTCATCGCCAGGCGTGGGACGAGTTCGACAGGCTGTACGCACCCAACGCCCTGATCGAGAGTCGCCGGAAGATCATCGGCCTTACGCTCTCGTCAGACGCAGCGCGACTTCAGGACTCAGGCGCGGTCTCGAGGCCGGCACCATCCGCATCGACCATGCTACGGTCGCCGCGCGCGGCGAGCGGCTGGCTCTCTCACGATTGATGGTGGGCAATGCCGACATGACTCCCGGAGCGCCGCAGGACGAATTACTTCAGCTATACGCCATCGACGAAGAGGGTCGTGTCGCGCTACAGGTGTGGTTCGACGTCGATGACCTCGATGCCGCGATCGCCGAACTCGACGCCGCGCACGCGCGGTTTGAGGAGCTGCAACCAAAGGCACGGCGGCTCGAGAACGCGGCGAGTCGAGCCGAGCATCGGCTACATCTCCTCGCTGCGGACAAGCGCTGGAACGAGTTCGGCGCGTTGTTCGCCGACGACGTCCGGTTCGAGGACCGGCGTCGAGGATTCCGCAGTGCGGGCAGCGGCCGGGCCACGGTGCTGGCGGAGGCGCGGGCGATCGCCGACCTCGGGGTGACAGACGCGACCGCACAAGTCCTTGCGATCCGCGGCGACCGCGTCGCCCTTGTCCGTGTCGTCTTCAGCGGCGGTGAGGAGCCCGCGGCATTCGAAACCGAGCTGCTGCGCGTCGCGGAGGTCGACGCCGACAGCCGGATCGCAGCGCACATCGTTTTCGACCCCGACGAGTTCGAGGCCGCCATCGCTGAGCTCGATGCTCGATACCTCGCCGGCGAAGCGGCCGCCCACGCGGACACCTGGTCGGTCATCGCGGGTGCCTTCGCGGCGCTCAACCGGCGCGAAGTCCGGGCGACGACATCGGATGCGGTGACTATCGACCACCGCCGGGGGGCAGCGTTCGCGCCCGGTCGAACTGATCGAATACCTCCGTGCCGGGTGGGACCTCGACCAAAACCTCAGCATCTACATCGAGGCCGTGCATCGGCTCAACGACCTCGGCGCGGTCTTCACCCAGGCGGGGCATGGAACCTCGCACGACGGCTTCGAGGCCGAGTGGCGGGGCGTCACTTGATGACGGTCGACGGCGAAATGGTCGACCGCTGGAGGTATTCGACGAGGCAGACCTCGACGCCGCGATCGCGAGGTTCGATCAGCTCAGCCGGCCCACACCACGACTGGAAACGCGGCGAGCCAAGCGGGCGAGCGCTACTCGGCGCACTTCGCAGCCCGCGACTGGGATGCGCTGGCGGAGTTACTGTCCGACGACATGTTTACCGACGATCGCCGGCGGGTCGTAAACGCAGGAATCCGGCGCGGTAAGGATGCCGAGATCGCAAACCTGCATGCGGCTGCCGACGTCGGGATCACGTATTTCGCGCCGGTCGTCATCGCAACCCGTGGGGAACGCCTCGTCCTTGCGCACGTCTCCGGCGGCGAAGGCGGGATCCGGGGAGTTCCTCAACGAGGTGCTGGGTGTCGTCGAGATCGAGCTCGACGATCGGATCGCGGCGATTGTCATGTTCGACCTCGACGACTTCGACGCCGCATTAGCAGAGCTCGACGCCCGCTACATCGCCGGCGAAGCGGCCGCCCACTCGCACACGTGGTCGGTCGTCATGGGCGCATACGCCGCAGTCAACCGGCGCGAGCTGCCTGCCGTCACACCGGACTGGGTCAGCATTGACCACCGCCGGGGACGGCGTTCGCATCCGGCGACCTTACCGCGGCCATCCGTGCGTCCTTGGACCTCACGCCACACCTAAGCATCTGCACAGAGGCGGTGCATCGTGCTGAACGAACTCGGAGCGGTCGTCACCCACGCGGCGTACGGGACGTCACACGAGGGCTTCGACGCCGAGTGGCAACGATTCAACTTCTGACCGTCGAAGGCGATCTGATCAACCGCTGCGAGGTATTCGACGAGACAGACATCGACGCCGCGCTCGCGCGGTTCGAAGAGCTCAGCCGTCCGGCACTGCGGTTGGAAAACGCGGCAAGCCGAGTGATCGAGCGATTCCTGACGCACTTCGCGGCACGCGACTGGGACGCCATGGCAGAACTAGTCGCCGACGATATGTCCTCAGACGATCGCCGTCGGGTCGTGAACGCCGGCATCCGACTTGGTCGAGATGGCGAGATGGCGAACTGCGGGCGACCAGCGACGTCGGGACCAATGTCAAGGCGACCGCGTCGCGACCCGCGGAGAGCGCCTCGCGCTCATTCGTTTCGCCGTCAGCCAAGCCGAGCCGACCGAGGGATTCCAAGGCGCGGCGCTCTCAGTTATCGAGATCGACGCCGACGACCGAGCCGCGGCAAGCGTCGTTTTCGACATCGACGACTTCGACGCCGCCATCGCCGAGCTCGACGCCCGCTACCTCGCCGGCGAAGCGGCCGCCCACGCGCGCACCTGGTCGGTCATCGCAGCGGGCTACGCCGCGCTCAACCGGCGCGAACTTCCGCGACGACACCGGACTGGGTCAACATCGACCATCGCCGGGGACAGCGTTCGCGCCCGGTGATCTGATCGAATACATCCGCGCCGGTTGGGATCTCGGCCAAGACGTGCAAGCTCTACATCGAGGCTGTGCATCGGCTGAGCGATCTCGGAGCGGTCGTCACTCACACGGCACATGGGACCTCGCATGAGGGCTTCGACGCCGAGTGGCGGACGTCCACCTTTGCACGGTTGACGGCGACCGCATTCAACCGCTGCGAGCTATTCGACGAGGCGGACCTCGACGCCGCGCTCGCGCGGTTCGATCAGCTGAGCCAGCCGCGGCACCGCGGCTGGAAAACACGGCAAGCCAAGTGGCCGAGCGCTATCTGGCGCATCTTCGCGGCACGCGACTGGGACGCCATGGCGGAGATCCTGGCCGACGACATTTCCACTGACGATCGCCGTCGGGTCGTGGGCGCCGGGCGTCCGACATGGTCGAGACGCGCAGATCGCGAACATGCGGGCGATCGCCGAGCTGGGATCGCGAACATGACGTCGGCCGTCATCGCGACCCGCGGGGAGCGCCTTGCCCTCACGCGTGTCGCTTCTCGAGCCGCGACAAGGCCGAGCCTTCGCACGGCGAGTTGCTCAGCGTCGTCGAGATCGACGCCGACGAGCGGATCGGGCGGTCGTCAGTTCGACCCCGACGACTTCGACGCCGCCATCGCCGAACTCGACGCCCGGTACCTCGCCGGCGAAGCCGCCGCCCACGCGCACACGTGGTCGGTGATCGCGGACGCCTTCGCCGCGATCAACCGGCACGAACTACCCGAGCTCGACGCCGGACTGGGTCAACATCGACCACCGGCGCGGAGCGGCTTTCGCGACCGGCGACATGACCGCCTACCTTAACGACTTGTTTGACGACACGCCGGACATCAGCATCTACATCGAGGCCGTGCATCGGCTGAGCAACCTCGGAGCGGTCATCACCCAGGCGGCGCATGGCACCTCGCAACAGGGCTTCGGCGCCGAATGGCGGGTGATCGGAATTTTCACGTTCGACGGCGACCTGCTCAGCCGCTGCGAACTGTTCGACGAGGCAGACCTCGACGCCGCGCTCGCGCGGTTCGATCAGCTCAGCCCGCCGGCGCCGCGGCTGGAAAACGCGGCAAGCCAAGTCGACGAGCGCTTCGCGACGCATTTCGCGGCCCGCGACTGGGACGCGATGGCGGAGACTTACGGCCGACGACATTGTACTGGACGATCGCCGACGGGTGGTGAACGCAGGCCTCCGACAGGGTAGGGATGCCGAGATCGCGGACATGCGGGCGCGCGCCGAGACCGGGATGGAGAAGCATCACGTCGACCGTCATTGCGACTCGCGGGGAGCGCCTGGCCCTCACTCGTGGCCGCTTCTGGGGCACGACCAGCGGCCCGAGGATTTCCACACCGAGGCGCTCTGCATCATCGAGATCGACGCCGACGAGCGGATCGTGGCGGTGTCGGGTTCGACCCCGACGACTTCGACGCCGCCTTCGCCGAGCTCGACGCCCGGTACCTCGCGGGCGAAGCGGCCGCCCACGCGCACACTTGGTCGGTCATCGCGCGGATATATGCCGCGTTCAATCGGCACGAACCTCCGACGACGACGCCGGATCCCGTTTACATCGACCATCGACCGCTCGTATCGTTCGAGGGGATTGATCTGGCAGCATCCGCTCGTGCTGCGTGGGACCTCACGCCGGAGGCATGGACCTTCGTCGAGGCTGTGCATCGGCTGAGCGATCTCGGAGCGGTCGTCACCCAAGTGGTGAAAGGGACCTCGCAGGAGGGCTTTGACGCCGAGTGGCGGATGATCAACGTTTTTACCGTCGAAGGCGACCTGATCAGCGGCTGCGAAGTCTTCGACGAGGCAGACCTCGACGCCGCGCTCGCCCGCTTCGAGGAACTATGCCCGCCGGCACCGCGGTTGGAAAACGCGGCAAGCCGGATTGACGAGCGACTCCGTGCGCACTTCGCGGCCCGCGACTGGGACGCGATGACGGAGTTGCTGGCCGACGACATTCTGCACCGACGATCGCCGTCGGGTCGTGAGCGCCGGAATCCGACACGGTCGGGATGCCGAGATCGCCGACATGCGGGCCACCGCCGACAGTCGGGATCACGACCATGACGTCGACGGTCATCGCGACCCGCGGAGAGCGCCTCGCCCTCATTCGTGTCCGCTTCTCGGGTCACCGACGAGCGTCCCGAGGCGTTCCTCACCGAGGTGCTCAGCGTCATCGAGATCAACGCCGACAACGTGATCGCGGCGATCGTCACGTTCGACCTCGACGACATCGACGCCGCCTTTGCCGAACTCGATGCCCGCTACCTTGCCGGCGAAGCGGCCGCCCACGCGCACACGTGGTCGGTCGTCGCGCGGCACCTACGCCGCGTTCAACCGGCACGAACTTCCCGCGACGCCGGACTGGGTCACATCGACCATCGGCGCGGTGACACCGTTCGCGGCCGACAACCTGACCGCATCCATCCAGGCCGTTTGGGACCTCACGCCAGACCACACGATCCACGTCGAGGCGGTGCATCGGCTCAGCAGTTTCGGAGCGGTCGTCACGCATGCCGCGCATGGGACCTCGCAAGAAGGCTTCGACGCCGAGTGGCGAATGATCGCCTTCTGCACGGTCGACGGCGACATGATCAGCCGCTGCGAGCTGTTCGACGAGGCAGACCTCGACGACGCGCTCGCCCGGTTTGAAGAACTGCAACCGCAGGCGCGGCGACTGGAAAACGCGGCAAGCCAAGTGGCCGAGCGACTTCAGGCGAACTTCGCGGCCCGCGACTGGGACGCAATGGCGGAGACTACTGGCCGACGACTGCTCCATCCGACGATCGCCGTCGGGTCGTGAACGCCGGAAATCAACACGGCAGACAGGCCGACATCGTGAACATGCGTGCCATCGCCGACCTCGGGGTCGTAAACATTGCGTTGACAACCATTGCGACCCGCGGAGAGCGCCTCGCCCTCAGTCGTGCCCGCATGTCGGGCCGAGACCAGCGGCCTGAGGCTTTCTACACCGAGACGCTCACCATCCTCGAGATCGACACGGACAACCGGGCCGCGGCGCAGGTCGTGTTCGATCTCGACGACGTCAACGCCGCGTTCGAGGAGCTCGACGCTCGATACGCTCGCCGGCGAAGCCGCCGCCCACTCGCGCACCTGGTCGGTCCTTGCGCGGACCTACTCTGCGTTCAACCGTCACGAATTCCCCTCGACGACATCGGATTCGGTTTACATCGATCATCGCCCGCTCGTGACCAATGATGCGAGTGATCTGACCGCGAACATCCGTGCCACGTGGGACCTCATGGATATCTGCATCTACACCGCCGAGAGTGTGCATCGGCTGAGCGATCTCGGAGCCGTTGTCACCCAAACCCTGAAAGGTACCTCGAAAGACGGCCTTGATGTCGAGTACCGGATGATCGAACTTTTCACGGTTGAACGCGGCCTGGTCAGCCGCTGCGAGATATTCGACGAGGCAGACCTCGACGCCGCGCTCGCCCGATTTGAGCAATTGCATCCGCAGTTACCACGGCTGGAAAACGCCGCAACCCGGACAGATGACCGCTTCTATGCGTACTTTGGAGCCCGCAACTGGGCGGCGCTCGCCGAAATCCTCTCCGACAAGAGTTTCATCGACGATCGCCGTCCCGTGGTGAATGCCGGGCTCTGGGACGGTCGCGATGTCGTGATAGCAAACCTGCGAGCTGTGTTCGAGGCGTCGGCGATCATAACGTCCGTCATCGCGACCCGCGGGGAGCGCCTCGCCCTCAGTCGTATCCGTTCCTCGAATCGCGATCCCAGGCAGGGAGAGTTCGAAGTCGAGATGCTCAACATCGTCGAGATCGACACCGACAGGCGGATCGCGGCGCACGTCGAGTATGACGGCGACGACATGGACACCGCGTTTGCTGAGCTTGACGCCCGATACACCGCCGGTGAGGCGGCCGCCCACGCGCACACATGGTCGGTCATCGCGGGGATCTACGCCGCGTTCAACCGGCATGAACTAGCCCCGACCACGCCAGATTGGGTGAGCACCGACCACCGGCGAGGAGCAGCGTTTGCGCCGGGTGACATGACAGCGTATGTCTGTGCCGGCAGGGATGTAGTGCCCAACGCCCGCGTCTACGTCGCGACCGTGCATCGGCTGAGCAACCTCGGAGCCGTCGTCACCCAGGTGATGAAAGGAACCTCACCAGATGGCTTCGACGCCGAGTGGCGGGAGATCGGCATTCTCACGGTCGAAGGCGACCTGATCAGCCGCGGTGAAATCTTCGACGAGGCAGACCTCGACGCCGCGCTCGCGAGGTTCAACGAGCTCAGCGCCGAGCCGATAAGGTGAAACCATGTCCGACGCAGGCACGAAAGCGAGTTCGGGCCGCTCTCGCGCCAGCGGGCCGGCAGCTGACCGAGTGCGGTGATTGAGACGGCGCCACAACTGCAACCTCTGTATCTCCTGGCGGACAGTCAGCTGCTGTTCTGGAAGCGACAGGGCCGACTGCTCCTCGAGACAGCGCTCGGCGGATTGGCTCACGACGAACCACTGAGCGCGGCCTACATCGGTGCCTCCAACGGGGATCGTCCGGAGTTCTACGAAATCTTCGAGGCGGCCATGGATGTGATTGGAATCTCCGAGCGTCGGATGGTCGATTCGTCGTTCGGCCCGGACGATCGCGCGTTCCTGGAGCATGCCCGATTGATCGTCCTCGCGGGCGGCAATGTACGTCTCGGCTGGAATACATTTGAGAAAACCGGCATGAAGGATGTGATCCTGGATCGGTACGCTAACGGGGCTGTCCTGGTGGGCATTTCAGCTGGCGCCGTCCAGCTCGGACGCTTTGGAATCGTCGAGAAACCGGACTCCCCCGGCACCGAGCTGCTCGAGATGTTCAAGCTCGTCCCCGTTGTCGTCGACACGCACGACGACCGAGCCGAGTGGGCGCGGCTGTCCGGCGCGATTGATTCTTTGCAGGGTGCAGCCACCGGGATCGGAATCCCCTTCGGCGGCGGAGTCATCGTGCACGCGGATGCCACCATCGAACCTCTGCGGCGTCCCGCGCTCGAATTCCGTTTCGACGGCACTAGCGTCACGCAGTCGCTGTTGTACGCCGATTAGGCGGCTAGCCGCGATATTGAGCTACCCTGCCGGCGAACTCGTCGAGGAGCCGCAGCGACTCGTCCCGCGGTTGGGTCGGCAGGAACAGCGCCAGCTGCCCAAAACCCAGGTCTTCGGCGGCGCGCCAGTAGTCGAGTTTGTTGGGCGGCGTGCCGAACATCGCCAACGGGACGTCGTGGCCGGCGGCACTGCGCATCTGGTCTATGCGGTAGGTGAGCCGCTTCACCGGGAGCGGGTTGGATATCCAGCCGGCATCGTGGCGGATCACACGCTTCACCGTGGCATCGGAGTCGCCGCCGATGAAGATGGGTGGATGAGGTTGCCGCACCGGCTTGGGACGGCTGTACGACGGGGCGAAGTCCACGTACTTGCCATGATACTCGGCGGGTTCGTCGGTCCAGAGCGCCTTAATGGCCTCGATGCGCTCGTCCAGCAGTGCACCGCGTGTCTTCGGATCGGTGCCGTGGTCGCGTAGTTCCTCGATATTCCAGCCGGCGCCGACGCCGAAGACGAACCGGCCGCCCGAGATCAGATCGATGCTTGCGGCTTCCTTGGCGGTGGTGATCGGGTCACGCTGAATGAGCAACGCAATGCCGGTGAATAGTTCGATCTTCGACGTCACGGCCGCGGCCGCGGCCAGCGTGACGAACGGGTCGAGAGTGCGGTAATAGATCGGCGGCAACTCGCCACCGCCTGGATACGGCGTCTCGCGGCTGGCCGGGATGTGAGTGTGCTCCGCGATCACCAACGATTCAAATCCGCGCTCTTCGATCGCGCGCGCCAGTGACACCGTGTCGATGCTGTCGTCGTTGACAAACGTGGAGATCCCGAACCTCATCGCGCTACCCCTATCTATTGGCTCCGCACAACCCGACAACGCTGACTGAGCGAGTATTCCCAACTTCAGCAAATCAGCTGCGACAGAATGCAATTCACCCTACGGGGTTTGGAGTCACGAGGAACTTCTCTCCGGTCGCTCGCTTGACGTATTCGTGGAACGCGTCGGGGTGGAGCATCCCGGCCAGTGAGACCTCCCGGGTGTAATTACTCGCGAACGTCGTGGTGAGCTCCGCGGCCACCCGAGCGCGCAGCCGGCCGAAGGTCTCGGCCCCGGCGCCAGCGATAAACGGGGTCAGCAGCCACCCTCCGATGCCCCACGCCATCCCGAAGTTCCTGGTGAGCACCGTGGGACCGGTGTCGAGTGCGCCGTAGATGTACACCTGCTTGTGGACGCTCGACCCGTAGCGCGAATACTCCCCCGCGGTCGCGTTGGCCGCCTCCTCCATGCCGTTGAGGATCTGACTTGCCAGCGTTCCACCACCGGTGGCGTCGAAAGCCAGCGTCGCTCCTGTCGCTTTGAGAGCCTCGAACAGGTCCGACTGAAACGACGGCGATGCCGAATTGCAGACATAGGATGCGCCGAGCGACCTCAGCAGCTCCTCTTGCTCTGGCTTGCGGACGATGTTGACCAGCGGTATCCCGTCCTTCTGACAGAGCTTGACCAGCATCTGGCCGAGGTTCGACGCCGCGGCGGTGTGCACGAGGCCGGAATGTCCTTCGCGGCGCATGGTTTCGGTCATTCCAAGTGCCGTCATCGGATTGACGAAGGACGATGCCCCATCTCGTGCCGTGGTCCCCTCGGGCAGGACCAGACATGCGCCGGCGTCGATCGCCCGGTATTGCGCGTACATCGCGCCGCCCGCGATCGCCACCGTTTTTCCGACGAGGTTCTGGGCTGTTGCGGACGACCCCGCGGCCACTACCGTGCCGGCACCCTCATTACCCACCGGAAGCGATTTGTCGAGTCGTGCCGACAGCCCACCCAGTGTGGACTCTTTAACCGAGGCGGTGACGACGGGACGCTCGGGCGTGCCCGCGACCGTCGCAGTGGTCATGTCCGCGCTGGCAATGAGAAGGCCCAAGTCTGACGGGTTGATCGGCGAGGCTTCCACCCGCACCAACACCTCATTGGCGCCGGGCGCTGGAGCCGGAACCTCGTGCAGCGAGAGTTCGAGTTTGCCGCCGGACGTCACCAGCGAACGCAGCTCTAGGGCAGTATCGGGCAAATCTCCGGCCATGGGTGGTCCCTCGTTCCTATTTGCGGTTCCTATTTGCGAGGATGCTCAGACGCGGTTTCCCGTCACCAAATTCTCTTTGTACCAACCGATTACGTCGCTCCTGACCGCCGAATTTAGCCGCCACCTGACCAGCCTCCCCCACCCAGCCACAGCGGCGGCTCCTGGTCGTTATACATGCTCTTGGGCTGCCAGCGCTGTCTGCGTAGCAGCCGACCGGCGTGGTGCTCGGCCACGTCCTTCAGGTACTCGACGTCGTCGCTGGTCCACGGGTGCTGACCGGTACCGTCCAACCACCACCTCGGTTGGCCGTCCTGCGCGTAGCGGGTGATCCGGTAGCGCCAGGCGACGTGCCTACCCTCGGCGTCGACCTGCCAGTCCAGCAGCCGGGGGCGGAGTGCCTCGGGAGTCGAGTGGAAAAACTCCTCGGGATGGGTTATTCGGATCTCGACAAACTCGCCACCCATGAACTAACCGTACGCTTGCCTGCGCCAGTGGTTCTAGCTGCGAAGACGGCGCCTTTCCTGGCAAGCCACGGGCCTCCTCGGGCTGCACGCAGCGCCGTTCAAGGGCCTGCCGGCCGGGAATCCCTGGGTGCCAATGGCGAAGACATCACAAGCCCGTATCCGCCTAACCCATCACAGGCACTCTCCGTGGCAAACTCTCCGTGGCAGCGCGGCACCAACGAAAACACGATGAGTGTTCAACGGACATTCCGCCAATGGTCGCCAAGGGCACCGACCTATCGGCATCGACCGCCTGATTTTGCCGTCGGAATTCGCAATACCTGCACGCTCGCCGCTTTATTGACCGGCCGGGTGCGCCGATCTTGACCAGGTTGTGCGCCACGACGCCGTGTCCGACTGGCCAATTCTGCGCGGGGGCGGTATGACACAATCCGGCAATGCCGCCCCCGACACGGCGCAGCCCAGGTCGTCCTCCCGCTGCGACCGCGGACAAGACGCGTAAACGTATTGTGCGAGCCGCTCGTGAAGTGTTCAGTGAACGCGGCTACGACGGGGCGACTTTCCAGGCGATAGCCGACCGCGCCGATCTGACCAGGCCCGCGATCAACCACTACTTTTCCAGCAAACGGGCGCTGTATTGCGAGGTGACGGAGGACTCCAACGAACTGTTCGTCACCACGTCCAGTGTTGAAGAGGCGCGCCGTGAGACGACGTTGGTGGGGCGCCTAGTGGCGTTCATTACGTTCGCCATGCGGTCTAATTTCGAGAATCCATCTGCGTCGGCGTTTCTGGTCACCACGCTGCTCGAATCGCGGCGACATCCGGAATTGAGCAGCACCGGAACCGCTGCCCTGCAGCTACGCGTTGAATTTCTGACCTGGGCGATCAACGATGCCATTGAGCGTGGCGAGCTCGCGCCTGACGCAGACGTCAATGCACTCGTCGAAACATTGCTGGTGGTGTTCTTCGGCGTCGGACTGTATGCCGGTTATGTACGCAGCCCCCAGGAAATGGAGGCCATCATCGACACGTTGCGGCAGCTGCTCACCGGCACGCTGTTGCGGCCCAAATCCTAACCATGGACACCGCTTGTCGCGCGCAGGCCGCAACCGACCGTTGCGGGAGTATGGTCCTGATTACCTGTCACCACAGGCGGGAGGTACAGCGATGCTGGTGCGAAAGGTGGAACTCGACTTCCGGGACGCGAAAATCAGATGGGCGGAGGACCAACCGGAGTTCTGCCACCTCCTGAACGCAACCTCGAGCTTTCTGCATCACCTGGAATCCTTCTTGAACAGGGCTGTCCACCAGTCTCGCAAGGAACTCGACGCGGCCGCACACCCAGAATTGGACAGCGACGTCTCGATGTTCTGCGCGCAGGAGGGCTGGCACGCCAAGCTGCACGCCCAGTACAACACCAAACTCGTCGAGTCCGGGTACCCATGGGTCAGTCCTGCGGCCGACAAGATGCGCGATGATTTCACGAGGTTCTTGGCGACCAAGAGCCCGCGGTGGTGTCTGGCCTACTCGGAAGGGTTCGAAACCGTCGGCCCGATCGTGTCGCAGTTCTTTTTCGAAGAGGCCGGCGACGTCCTCTACGACTGGGATGAACCGACCGTCTACCTCTGGCTCTGGCACTTCGCCGAGGAGTACGAGCATCGAAGTGTGTGCAACCACCTCTTCAAGGAGGTGTACGACAACAACTATCCGGCGCGGATCTACGGCATGCTGTACGCGCTGTGTCACCAGTTCTCGTACACATTGCGAACAGCAAACGCCCTGATCAACGCGGACCTCGCCGCTGGGCGGATCACGGAATCGAAGCTAAGAAGCAAACTGCGCTTCGCCAAGATGATGAGACGCTTCTGGTGGTACATGCTGCCGAAGGTCCTGTTCCGGACCATGCGTCCGAGCTACGATCCGGCAAGCATTCCGCCGCCGAAGAACTCAATGAAATTCCTGGCCCAGGCAGAACAGCGCTACGCCATCCGCAGGCCATCCGAATTCACCGGCGAGCCTGCTGGTTGAGAGCACTTACTCACCACCGCCCGGCTGAACCGCCTGCGGCGTCAAGGGGATCCGTCCCGCACTGGCCCCACCATCGACCGCAAGGTCCGCGCCCGTGACATACGAAGAGCCATCCGATGCGAGGAATGCGACCAAGGCGGCGACTTCCTCCGGCGCCCCCACGCGGTTCAGCGGCGAACCGGGATGCCCACCCCGTCCGCGGTGCACGTTGAGGTGCGCGATCATCGGCGTATCGATCATTCCGGGGTACACCGTGTTCACGCGAATACCGAACTGCCCGAGCTCAATTGACGCCACCTTCGTCAAGCCGCGAAGGCCCCACTTGGACGAACCGTAGGCGCCGTAGCCGGCCAGTCCGTGCAGACCCGCCTGCGACGAGATGTTGATGATCGATCCCCCGCCGGCCGCCTTCAGAGGTTCGACAACCGCTTTGATCCCGAGGAAGGGCCCCACGAGGTTGACGCGCAGCATTCGCTCGAGCTCGTCAACGGGCTGATCCAGAATCGGCGCGACGGAGCAAATCGCCGCATTGTTCACCAGCACGTCGAGACGACCGAATTCGTTGCAGGCAAACGTAACCACCTCTGCCCAACCGTCCGCGCTGCTGACGTCGTGCCGGACGAACCGAACCGCGTCACCAATGGACGCCGCGACCTCTCGACCCTCTCCGTCGAGGATGTCGGTGATGACCACCCGAGCGCCCAGCGAGGCGAACAATCGCGCCTCTGCCGCTCCCTGGCCGCGAGCTCCCCCGGTGATGATCGCGACCTTTCCCGACAGGTCCACCAATTGGCCGCTCGTCACGGCTGGTCTTTGTTCATGTCGAGGCCGATGACCATGAGTTCACTTAAACGGCGGGGCAATTCGGTCATCATGGCCGTTGCGACGATGCGCCGTGGCAGCGTGACATAGCGTCGCTGATGTTCGACGGCATCCGCGATCGCGTTGGCAACGGTTGCCGGCTCCAAGTCTTCGCGCGGCAGCATGTGCCATCGTTCGGCACGTTCGGTTACTCGCCGGGTCGGCCCGAAGTCCTTGAGATTGTCGATCATGTCCGTCCTGACCGCGCCGAGTTGGACCAGCGTCGTTCCGACCGGCGTGCCGCGCAACTCCTGGCGCAATCCGGAGGTGAACTGACTCAAACCGGCCTTCGTGGTCCCGTACAGGGTGACGCCCGGAGTCACGCTGAGTGCGCCCATCGACGACACGTTGACTATGTGCCCGCGGCCCCTGGACACCATTCGCGGCATCACCTGCCGGCACAGCTCCAAAGGTGCAGCCAGGTTGACCTGCAACAGATCCCGAACTTGCTGCGGCGAGGTATCCGCGAACAGGCGGACACAGTCCAACCCGGCGTTGTTGACGAGAACGTCGATGGGACCGTCGGTCTCCACCCGGTCGATCAAAGCTTCAACGGCTGCCGGGTCGGTGAGGTCGGTCGGGTAGGCCTTGCCGTCGAGCTCCCTGGCGAGCGCCTCGAGCGCATCGCCGCTGCGCGCCACTAGCGCGACCTCGCCGCCGCGATCAGCGAACGTCTGTGCAATGCTGCGTCCCAGGCCGCGGCTGGCACCGGTGATCAGGACGCGGGCGTTTTTCAACTTCACGGCAGTTCTCTTCAATCTGTCGGCTGGTGGATATCGGCAATTACATTGTCTTGCAAAGGCCTTCGTAGTCCGAGCGCATCGCGCAACACCGCGCAGACATCGGCATTGGCCTGTTCGGCCATGGGCACATCGTCCGGCAGGTTGAAGAACCCGTGAAACATGCCCGGGTAGCGTCGCACGGTGGCGGGAACTCCCACCGCTCGGAGCCGGTCAGCGTACTCCTCACCGTCGTCGCACAGCGGGTCGAACTCGCCGGTGACGATGTGCGCAGGCGGCAACCCGGCCAACTCCCCGAGTATCGGCGATGCGAACACGTGGTGATGGTCACCGTCGGGGCCGAGGTATTGCTGGGTGAACCACCGCTGGTGCTGCAGCGTCAGCACCCCGCGTGCCGATGGGTCACGAATCTCCTTGGGCCTGCGGCGCTGATCGACCACGGGATAGATCAGCAACTGAAAAGCGATGGGCGGCCCGCCCTGAGCACGAGCGTCACGAGCGATCATGCAGGCGACCGTCGCCAGGTTTCCGCCGGCGCTGTCTCCGGCGAGCACCAGGCGGTCCGCGTCGCCGCCGAGGTCGGATGCGTGCGCGGCTGCCCAATTCGTGGCGGCCCAGGCGTCTTCCACGGCCGCCGGAAAGCGGTTCTTGGAGCCAGGCGATAGTCGACCGAGATGACTATCCCTCCCACGCCGTTGGCGAGCCGCCGACAGCACGCGTCATGCGAGTCGAGGTCGCACAGCACGAAACCGCCCCCATGTAGGTAGACGACGAGCGGTACCGCGGGCGAGGATACGTCCGGCGCAAGCGGATGGTAGATACGTACTGGAATCTCGGTGGCGGGATCCGCTCCGGGGATACTGCGGTTCTCCACCTGCGCGACGGGAACATGCCGACGTGGTTTGCGGCTGGCTTTCAAGCTGGCCCGGACCTCCGCGGCGTCCGCGTTGCCGTCGCGGATCGAGGCAAATGCTGCCGACATGCGTTGCGCCAGTTCACGCTTGGTGGACTCGACCGCGGTGTCGGCCTGGTCGCCAAGATCCGGGCGACTCACTTGACACCGCCGAGGTCAAGCAGCCGACGCACCACTTTGCCAGTCGCATTGCGCGGCAGGCCGTCGAGAAACTCGACCTCGGATGGCACCTTGTAACGCGCGAGGTTGGCGCGCACGTAATCCTTGATCGTCTCGCCGTCGAGTGTGGTGCCCTCAGCCGGCACGACGAATGCCTTGAGGCGTTGCCCGAAATCGGGATCGGCAATGCCGACGACGGCAGCCTCGGCCACGTCGGGATGGCCGCAGATGAGGTTCTCGACCTCCAGCGGATAGACGTTCTCACCGCCGCTAATGATCATGTCGTCGTCTCTGCCGTCGACGTAGAGCCTTCCGGTCTCATCCAGATGGCCGACGTCGCCGCTGCTGAGCAATCCGTCGATCACTTCCTTTTGTTGACCGTCGCTGTAACCGCCGAAGCTGACGGTGCTGCCGGCAAATATCCGGCCGACGGTGCCAGGCGTCGTGATCGGCGCGCCGCTGTCGTCGTACAACGCAACCCTGCAGCCGACCGGGGGCCTGCCAACCGTGGCGGGGTTGCAGGCAAGGTCATCTGGCCTAGCGACACTCATCACGGCGAGTTCGGTTGAGCCGTACTGGTTGTAGAGCACCGGGCCGAATCGATCCAGCGTGCGCGTCACCAGATCCGGCGCCATCGCCGACCCGGACACGTAGATGATTCGCAGCGATGAGGTGTCGGATGCGTCCAACACATCCGTCGGTAGGGCGAGAATGCGCTGCAACATGGTGGGCACGACGACAAGGACTTTGCAACGATATTCGGCGACCGCCCGCAGGGTTGCTTCCGGGTCGAACCTTCGGCGAAGTATCAGCCGGTTACCCAAAGCCAGGGACAACACCGCCTGCCCCAAGCCGGTGCCGTGGAACATCGGCGCCGCCAGCAGGCATACCTCGTCCCGCCTGCGCGGCACTCGGTCCAGTAGCTGCGCGGAGAACAATGGGGATGTTTTGCGGCGGGGCGCGCCCTTCGGGGTACCGGAGGTTCCGCTGGTCAGCAGGGTAAGCCCGCCCGGTTTTACCGGCTCCGGCACCGCTGCGCCGGACGTCGAGGAGATCAGTCGTTCAATCCGAACCGCATCCGTTTCAGGAATTGGTCCCGGATCGGAGATGAACCTTCGCACGGATGGATCGACCGCATCGAGAAGACCGGTGAACTCTTCATCATGGACGAAGACCGAAACACGTTCGCGGCGAGCAACTTCGGCGAGCTGCGGCTTCGCGAACCCGGTGTTCATCAGCAGTGTTTGTGCGCCAACCTTGTTGGCCGCGGCGATCACCGTGATGAGCCCCCGATGGTCGCGGCACAAGACGGCGACCACTGTCCCCCGGCCGATAGCAAGCTCTGACCAAGCCCGCGACAGCGCGTTCACCCGTCGGTTGAGATCGTCGAAACCCACGTCGCCGGCGTCGTCCGTGATGGCCACGGCGCTGCCGCAGCGCCGCGCCGCGCTCTCGACGAGTCCGGCGAATGGACCGTACTTCTTGGCGAAGATAAACGACCGCACACCGTCCATGGGGCCGCCGGACATGCCCGACTCGCGCAGCACCCGAACGCTATGCATGGTCACTGCCATGCTTTCGAGCTTCCGGCGCACATTCGCGCGGTAGGTGGCCAAGTTCTGCACGAACAGCACTGTATTAGCCGGCGCAGATCCCGCCGACGCTAAATCCCATCTATCGGGAGCTCGCACCGCACAGGGCGACGGAAACGCGGTTGACTATCACCGACGGCAATTAGCTTTGGAGACGACCGTCTCCCGCGAAAAGCGAGGTGGCTCGATGCGGCGCCTTAACAGCATGGACAACTTGTTTCTCAAGCAGGAGAACGGCACGCAGCCGCAACACACGATCAAGGCCGTCGTGCTGGACCCCGCCGCGGCGCGCCAACCGCTCACCTTTGACGCGGTCCGCGCCGTAGTACCCGCCCTGGTGGAGAAGGTCGAGCCGTTGCGCTGGCAACTGCTGCTGCCCCGCCTGGGTGGGCGGCCCTGGTGGATCGCCCGGCCGCAGATCGACCTCGGCTACCACGTCAACTATGCAAAAGCGGACTCGCCGGGTGGTGACCGTGAGCTGGCGGCGCAGATAAGCGAGATCGTCTCGGTAGGACTCGACCACGGTCGTCCCGCGTGGCAGTTGTGGTACGTCGACGGACTGGCCGGCGGCCGGATCGCGTTGGTCCTGAAGCTTCACCACGCCCTCGCGGACGGCCTCGCTTCGGTGCGGCTCCTCGAGACCATCTTCAGCACCGACCCCGCCGAACCGCTGCCGGTGCCTGCCCGAACCTTGGTGAACGAACAGCGGCCGAACGCCGCGACTTGGCTTCGCTTGCGCGCCACTCACGGCGGCGCGGCGGCGCTCCGATTTCCCCGCGTGTTGTCGCGCTCGGCGCGGACGGCCGGGACCATCCGCAGGCGCCTCAAGGCTGGCCGGCCCGGCTTCGCCGAGGCGTTCGCCGCACCCACCACCCGCTTCAACGAGCGGTTCACCCCCGATCGGCAGTTCGCCTACGTCTGCTGTGATGTGGCCACGATCAAGGAGATCAAGAGCGCGTTCGGCGTCACCCTCAACGACGTATTTCTCGCGGTGTGTAGCGGCGCTATCCGCTCCTATTTGGACCGCCACGGCGAGCTGCCCGCTGAATCTCTGACCACCGTTGTGCCGGTGGCGATTCGCCAGCCCGGGGCGGAAATCGACTGGGGCAATCAGGTGACCATATGGAATGTCTCGTTGGCCACCGATGTGGCGGACCCCGTCGACCGGCTCAAGCGCATCGCCGCCAATACCCACGCCGCCCGGGCGGTGCACGCCGAGCGTGATCTCTGGCTTTTCCTTGACTGGATGGACTATTGGCCGCTGTTCTGGTTCTACGCTCGCGGGTTGCCGCTGCTGGGCGCCTTGGCACGGCGGCGGCCGACTTACAGCATGACCGTATCGAACGTTCCTGGCCCGAAGAAGCAGCTGTATTTCGCGGGCGCGCTGATCGAGAACATCATTTCGGTGGGTCCGATAATTTACCCATACGGCTTGAATGTGACCGGCTGGAGCTACCTCGGCAATATGACCATCGGAATGCAGGCCTGCCAGAAAAGCGTGCCTGACGTATCGCAGATCACCGACGGCATCCCACAGGCCCTCGCCGAACTCGCCGCGCTGGCAGCGGATCGACGCCTGGCGAAACCGGCGGCGGAGGCACCTCTGAGCTGAGTCCGCTCGGAGCGCACTGATGGCAGACTCTGCTGGCATGCCAGCAGAACTTGTGCGTAGTACCCGGCTGTTTCCGGGTGTGCCGTACGCATACGCCGCTTCCGCTCCTACGACCGGCCTGATCGTCACCGCGGGTGCGTGCCCGCTCGATGGTGAGGGGCAAGTAGTCGCTCCGGGTGATATCGCCGCGCAGACGCGCCAGGCGCTCGACAACCTGGCTATCGTCTTGGAAGAGTGCGGCGCCGAGATGCGGGATGTCCTGAAGACGACCATCTTTGTGGCGAGCCAGCGGCGCGAGGATCTCAAGGTCGCATGGGATGAAGTCGCCGCCGCTTTCGGTCGCCACGACCCGCCGAGCACACTGCTTGGGGTCGCGGTTCTGGGTTACCCGGATCAGCTTGTCGAGATCGAGGCGATTGCCTTCACGGCGCCGAGCTAACGACCTCTGATCAATCCTTTTCGCTGCGGAAAATCATCGCAATTTCACTACAATGGCAGCGAGTGAGACCGCTACCAGCAGCACGGAAAACGCCACATTGATACGTGTGGGCAGCGCGGTGCTCGCGGCGTCTGCGCGCAACAGCTCCAGACCGAGCCGGCCAATCCCATAAGCCGCTGCCGCGCCGAGAAATAGCAGTCCCGGATGATCCGATTGCCCGGGCACCGACACTGCGATGATCAAAATCATTGCCGACCAACCAGCTTCGAAGAGTTGTGTCGGGAAGCGGCGCTTCCATTCGCCGCGGTCGTCAGGCAGCCACAACCCGAAGGGCCCATGAGTTTCCCGTCCGGAGCAGCAGCCGTTCATCAGGCAACCAATACGCGTGATGGCCATGGCGACCAGTAAGAGTACGGCCGCACCGTCCCAGAATCGCCAGAACTCCAAACCCATGAGGCGCAGCACCGGCCAAGAGACGGCAAAGCTGAGCACCAAGCCGCCGTAGAGCCCGGCACCGGTGTCTTGCACGCGCGCGGTGCCGGTGTGGTCGGCAACCGATTTGGGATGACCGATGACGTACCAGATGCGTGAACCGATCAGGGCGAATACCAAGAGGATTACCGCGGATAGCGCGAAACGCAGGTAGCCAAGCCCGGATTCGTACCCGCCGCACACCACCCCGAGCGCAAAGCCTGCGTACAGCATCGCCGCGTAGCTTGGAATACCAAGTCGTCCAACGTGAAACAGATACTGTCGTCCTAACCAGCTCGAGGACCGCGGCTCGGGCGTGATCACGGCAACCCGATCACTGCCGGCCCGAATCGGGACAAAGAGCGCCGTCGGCGAGGAAGAGTCGGGCGAGCGATTCGCACGCGCGGTCCGACGCTGACTACGAGTTCGTCGAGGCCTACGAAACGCTCCCCGTCGACGATCGGCGACAACGGCTCGTCCCCACTTTCAACCGCGATCGTCATTTTCTGGCCGGCCGTGTCACGCAGCCGGTCGGCTCGGACGCCGGCACCGAAGACCAGTGCGGGTAGCTGCGCAATGATCTCTGCGGGCGACATCTCACCGGCCTGGAATTGCAGCACGCCCGGCTCGCGTGCCTGCGAGAAGACCCGCAGCACACCACCCAGGTTCACGTCGAACGCGCCGGCATGCAAAGCGTTGTGCATACGCGTCGGTACCTCCTCGCCGTCGATCACAACCCTGGCACGTGTCGGTCGGAATATGTCTGGCCGGCTTGCGCGTCCTGGCCGCACTGCGGAGGCCGCCATGTCACCGACGGTGCGTGCGACGATTCTTACTATCGCCGCGGGGCCAGGATTTGGAGCTTCGTAGTACCGGTCGAAGAAGCGGCAACCAACGCCGCCGGCTGCCAGCGCGAAACCGACGCGTTGGAACGACGCTCCGTCGACCGATCGGCCGTCAATGCTCAATGTGTCTAGGTGCACTTCGGGCGGCGGTTGATCCGACATCGCGGCTGCTGCCAGGGCGCTCAGAATCGAATCGGTTCGTCCACGCACCCCTGCCTTTCGCGCCACAAAATCGATGGTGCCCGCGCGTGAGGGAACAAACGCCGGCCAGCGCTGTGGATCGTCGACCTGGTTGCGAACCTCGTTGATCAACCAGTGCAGCGTGCCGTCACCGCCATCGCTGACTAAATGGCTTGCCCGGGGCAGGAGCCCGGCGACGATCTCGCCGAGGTCGTCAAAGGACCGCGACTCGTGCACCTCACCCCATGGGCCGACGATGTCGCGTAATCGAGCGCAGCGATCATCGGTGTTGGCACGGTTCTTGGACGCGAGCGGGTTCAGGACGACGCCCAGATACATGACGGTAACGGTAGCTGCGGCGGTGCGGCGAGGAATAACGCCATTGCTACGTACGCGCCAGCGGCTCTCGGGGCGGGCGGCTGGGCAGTCGGTCGACATGTGAATGGTGCTGGCACGCAGTCGTTTTGCGTGTAGCTGACATGGTGCCGCTGCTGGGCAACATGACAGCGCTGGTTGTCACTGCGATGGCCGGCACGAATTGCTGGTCAATAATCGGAAAACGGTTTAGCGCGTTGGGCGACGGCGATAGCATCCGGTGGTGGTTACAAACCAGGGCTCGCACCCGCGGACGAAAGGCACGACCGAATGAACGCGAAGAGCAACAAGAAGGCACTGAAAGCCGGCGCGCTGGCTGCGGCGGTGGCCGCGGTACTGCTACCTACGGGCTGCAATAGTTCAACTCCCGCGCCCGTGACCGTGCCCCCGCCCATGCCCCAGGGTCAGCACGTCTCCGGGCCGGTGGACGCTGCACTTGTGCCACCGACGCACACCGACGCCTAGCCGGTTCGGCGGCCGACCACGGCGGCGATCGCTGACTTGAGCCCACGGTGGCGCCCTGTCACCGGGTCGGTCTTGGCGAATCCGGCCTCGAGCTCAGCGAACATCCGCTCGCTACGGGTCTCCGGCGCGTCGTCGGCGGTGTCGCGCAAGTACTTGTCCGGCAGCGACAGTTTGGCGATGGTGCGCCATGTCTTGCCGTATTGCATCAGGAAAGAGCTCGTGGTGTAAGGCAAGTCGTACTTGTCGCACACCGCTCGCACCCGCAGCGAGACCTCGTGCAGCCGGTTGCTAGGCAGATCGGGAAACAGGTGGTGTTCGATCTGAAGGCACAGATTGCCGCTCAGGAACCGCAGCACTGGGCCGGCGTTAAAGTTGGCGCTGCCCAGCATTTGGCGCAGATACCATTCGCCCTTCGTTTCGCCTTCCATGTCGGTGTTGGTGAATTTCTCTGCGCCATCCGGGAAATGCCCGCAGACGATCACCGCGTGGGCCCAGAAGCTGCGGATCACATTGGCGACCACGTTCGCCTTCAGCGTCGATCTGTAGGTTGCCCTCGGTGATAGCGAGGTGACCGCCGGGAAGGCAAGGTAGTCCTTGACCACCTGATTGCCGGCCTTGGTTGTGAACTCGCGCGTCCGCTCTCGGGCGATGTCGCGCTCCGGGCCATCGTCGAAGAGTTTTTCGAGGTCGACGGTCTGCAAGCCAATTGCCCACTCGAACGCGAGCGCAAGGATGAGGTTGTACGGCAGGTTGCCGATGTTGTAGCGCTCCCAGGGCTGGTCGCGCGTGACCCGCAGGATGAAGTAGCCGACGTCGTCATCCATGCCGAGGATGTTGGTGTACTTGTGGTGCTGATAATTGTGGGCGGAACGCCAGTGCTTGGACGCCGCACTCATGTCCCACTCCCATGTCGAGGAGTGGATCTCGGGATCGTTCATCCAGTTCCACTGGCCGTGCATGACGTTGTGGCCAATCTCCATGTTCTCGATGATCTTGGCCAGACCAAGAGTCACGGTTCCCGCCCACCACGCCGATCGTTTCGAGCTACCGGCCAGCAGGAGTCGGCCGGCCACTTCGAGCGCACGTTGTGCGGCGATGGTGCGCCGGATGTAGCGAGCGTCGCGCTGGCCAAGCGAGTCCTCAATGTCCCGTCGGATTGCGCCCAGCTCGAAAGCCAGATTCTCGACGTCGGCGTCGGTTAAGTGGGCGAAGGCCGGAACATCAGTAATCGCCATGGTTTCCTCCCCTTGAACTGCATTCTCGGATCGCAGCGCTCATGTGCGATTGGCAAGTGCCGAATCGACGGACCCGGCAGCCCCCTTGCTCCTTTAACGAGGCTAACAGTTGTGCCGTTCCGTCTTGGTCAAGGACTTACGTGTTTCTAATGTCCGCAGGTGGAGCCAATTTGCTTTAGCGTGAGCACCGTTCGTAGTCTGGCGGCCAGAGCATCTCGAGTTGAGCGGCGGCTTGGCACCAGATGAGCAGTGGCTGAGTATGCCGCTTAGTGTTCGAACACCAGCAGCGGTTTGCCTCCGTGTGCGGGGGCTTCGGCCAAATAGACGGCTTCGCTGAACTTTTCGACGGGGATCGGCTGGCCCTCGGGCACGCGCAGCACGCCGCTGTCGGCGAGCTGAACTGTCCGGTCGATCGCTGCGGCCATCCGATCCTTCGGGGTCTCGGTGAACCAACGGAACAGCCAGAATCCCCGAACGGTCTTGGTTTCGTAGATCAGTGAGCGCGCGAAGATGGGGATGGTGAGTTTGTCCGGCTCGGTTTGGCGGTGCGTGGATAGCGCACCGTAGACGACCAGCTCACCGCCCGGTGCCAGCGCACGCGACACGTCCGCACCCACCTGACCGCTGACACAGTCGATCGCCTTGGACACGCCGTCGTCGCCCGCGATCTCGGCCACCCGTTCGCGCAGGTCTTCATCCTCGCGTGCAGATCACCGCAGTGCCCCCCATCGCGAGGATGTCCTCGACGGCGGATCGACGGCGGACCACATTGAGGGTCTTGAAGCCGACGTGCGCTCCGAGTTGGATGACCGACTGGCCCACGATCGAACCGGCCGCCGTCTGCAAGAGCCATTCACCCGGCCGCACATCGAGTTCATCACCGGTCAGGATCACGGCGGTGAGCGGATTGCTGAGAATCTGGGCGGCAGTGGAATCGCTCATGCCGGCGGGAACGGGCAAGACCCGCTCGGCATCGGCAATGACGTACTCCTGCCAGGTGCCCGTGACGCCGACCGTGATGACGCGCTGCCCGACGGTCAAACCGTTTGCGCCGCTGCCGAGTTCGTCGATCACGCCGACGGATTCGATTCCGGGCACGGTGGGGAACTCCGGGGTGAATCCGTATCTGCCGCGGATGGTGTGCAGATCGCTGGCCTCGACCGGTGCAGCTAGCTACCCGGATCCGGACCTGGCCGGGACCGGGCTCCGGAATCGGGCGGGTCTGCAGGTGCAGAACCTCGGACGGTTCGCCTACCGTGTCGGCGACGACAGACCGCATGGTTGCTCATCTTCGTGACGCTCCTTCGGTCGGATCCACTTGATCGGCGCGACGCGGCGATGCGCCGGCGGTCACCCCGTTTCTTGCATGGGGTCGAGGTAAAACCATCGGCCGGCGCGGCGCTCGAAGCGACTGCGCTCATGCAGGCTGTCGGCGTGGCCCGCGGACTCGAACAGGGCCCTGAACTCCACCTCACCGCGATCGTCGTCTGGGCCACCCGCGACGGTGTCGATCACCTCGAGACCGGTCCAGGTGATGCGCTGGTCGACAGTCACCTCGGCCGGCCGCGTTCGCGGGTGCCACGTGCGGAAGAGATAATCGGCGTCACCGTAGGCATATGCCGAATACCTCGAGCGCATCAACTCTTCGGCCGATCGGGCCTGCAATTCGCCATGATGAAGCGGCCCGCAGCAAACGCGATAGCTCTCGTCACTGCCGCAAGGACACGGCGGCCCGAGGAGTTCGTCCACCTCAAGATCCTGACAGACCGTTACGGGGACTCATCCGGCGCGGCGCCTGCCGCGTCCTGCAGTACCTGCCGCAACTTGTCGAGTGGATCGCCCCCGGCCGGGTCGAGCCGGCGTGGTGGGATCTCCCGGCCGTCGGGTGCGACCGCGACGGGCAGCAGCGACGGTGGTGGCGGGGGCGGCGGGCTGGCGGCGGAGGCGGGGGCGGCGGCGCAGCCGGCGGCGCCAGCGTTAAGCGCAACCCTCTTGGCGGCCAAGCGATTCGCGGCGTCGCGACGAATGGCCTGCCGCTGTGGTCCGGATCGCCGTTGTCGGCGAAGCAGGCTTTCGGCGCGTCCTCGACGACGGCCAGCGCGCTCGCAGTACCGCTCGTCGGCGTGCGCTTTGTCGCCAGCAACGGCGGCCCGGTCGCCCTGGGTTTCGCGGACCAGTTCGAGGTTGACCCGCACCGGGCAGGAGTGGGCGGTGTCGGTGCGGCCAAGCGCGGCGGAGAAATCGCTGTCGGCATCTTCGAGCCGGCCATCGAGTACGGCGGCAGCGCCCGCGGCGAACGGCGCCTTAGCCGGTTCGATTACGTTGGCAACGCCGAGGACCGCCGCATCTGACCCGCACCGCGTTCCTGTCGCCGTTGGCGAAGGCGGAGGCCGCGGAATTCCCGGCCACGACAACCGATATCAGCTTGACGGCGACGAGTAGCGCGATGACGACCGCCGGGGCCGTACAGATCAGGAGCCTCCGACGCAGACGCAGCCGTGCTGGTCGGAGCGTCACCATGTCAAGTCCCTGTCGGGCGATGCGGCCCCGGCGGAACTCGCGGACCGACAGGTAGATCTCACTGAGCACCAGTCCCGCTGCGAGCATCGCCGGCACCCAGTACAGCTCGACCCGTTCGGCGGCCTCCGCCCCGTCGCGGTGCACGGCCCGGAGATTTGGGCAGCTCCAGCCGGAAAGGCTGGCCCGGTTCGCGGTGCATGTACGGCACGTCGAGCCGTCCCGCGATTTGCCGCAATTCGGCTTCGTCGATCGCGTCGGCGCTGCCGTAACCCAGCACGGCTCCGCCGTCCGCAGATCGCTGCGTGAGGTCGAAGTCGCCTTGGACGCGTGCGAACCGCGTGCACCTGAACCGAAGTACACGACCACGTTCCGCGAACCCGGATACTGCGTCGCCGCCTGGATCAACTGGTAGCGCAACACGTTGCCGGCCGCGCCGGCGTCGGCGTTCGCTCCCGCGAGCCGGAACTCTGTTGGTAGGGCCGAGAGTCGCAACGGTCGGGCGCAAGCTCCACGCATCCTCGGAGAGCGGCCAATCCAGCGCGGCTCGCGAAGCGAAGGTGATGAGCGCGTAGCGCGCCGCCGGGTACTGCGCGATCAACTCCGCGATGTCGGCTCGCATCCCCGTGATTCGCGGTTCGCAGGTCCCCCCGGCACCGTAGTCCTCGACACCCGAGTCGGCCGACCGATCGACGATCAGGAACACGTTGAGATTCTCGCCGGACGCGATCTGCCGCGCGACCCTGTCCCGCCGTCTTTTTCGTCGTTGTGAATGCCAGGTCGGGTGGCCGCGGCGATGACCAGCAGCACCGCAAGCGTCACCCCGCCCCACCGCAGCACCGCGCGGCTCCCGCGTCGGCGCCCCGCTTCAGCCAAAAGCACCTGCCATAGTGCTACCAGACGCGCCACGGCTAGTGCGCCGGCGACGACGGCGAGGATCTGCCCAAGGCAGCAAGGGCTGAAACGTCATCGGCGTAGCACCAACAGGGCTACCGACAATACCGCCGCCGACGCCAAGGCGATCGCCAGCGGCATCACCGGCGCATCGGCGGAGGCTTCGGTCACGACGGTGCCGTCGGGCAGTCGCGCTGGCGGGTGTGTCAACCCTTATCTCGTTGATTGCCTCCGCTCACCGATCCCGGTCTTGACGCGAGGTACCGACCGCCGGTCTGCTGGGTGAGTGCGACCAGCGAACCGCTCGCCGATGACGTTTCGGGTGACGGGGCCGTGTCGACCACATTGACTTGGATCCCGGTGCGTTCGGCTAGGTCCCGCACAGCGTCGGCGGTGAACAGTGCGGCGCGCCGCCCCCCGGCATGCCGAGATCTGAGGGGCCGAAATAGATCACTGAGCGCCGATGCGCGCTGTGCCGCTCGACAGTAGGGAACCCCGAAATGCACAGCGCTAGAATGTCTTCACGTTCGCGGCGTAGTCCGTGTAGGGCACCGGCGGGGCGAAAGACGCCGATTGCGGTCATGCGAGCGAGCGAACTCCCCGAACCGCGCCGCGGCATACTGGTGATCGCGGGTAAGGGGCACCAGCCGGCGGTTGATCGATGTCAGGCCGATGCGTTCGTGTCGTTGGACGTGCTGGTCTGCCCGCGCGAAGTAGTCGAGCAGTTCGGCCGTCGCGGTATCGGTCACCGCTGCCCGACACACAGCATGGTGTCCTCGGGATGAGCGGTGCCAGAATCCGTGTGGACCCTGGTCGGACGCGCCGCCGCCCAGGTGGCGGCGCCGAATATGACCGTCAGCACCACCAGAGTGACGACCGTCGACAGCGAACGCAGCCGGGCCACTCTCGCGTACTCGGGCAACCGGGTCAGTCGTCGCACGTTAGCCAGCGGGCGCAGCCGCTAGCGGGCAGCGGTCATGGGAACAACGCCGCCAGCAGCACGGCGGTGACGAAGCACGCCGATCCGACGGCCGCTACCGGCCACCATCTCAGGTCCACGAGCGGATCAACTCCTGCGCCTGGGCGCCCACGTCGGCGACCAACCTCTGACCCGCGCCTCGGCATTGAACTGCGCGTCGCCGAGCTGGATCAGCAGCGGCGCGGCCGCGCGCCAGGTGCCCGTCAGCGATCGCGCCGACATGCAGGTACTGCGCCCGCGCGCCGGTCGCTTGATAAAAAAGCTGCGCACCGTCCTGCTGATCGCCGCGCACGCAGCCGGCGCCGACAGCCGCCCGGCATCGTGCTCGTCGGCGATGCGCTGCACGGGCGGGTGAACCGGTTGCGGATCAGCCGGGCGTGCACTCGCCGCACGGCGGGGATGCGCCGCAGCCGGTGCGACGGCGAGTGTCCACACGAAAACGCCTGCATACCAGCCGATCACGAGCAGAATGAGCAACGCAGCCCACCACAGCCACGAAGACGAGTACGGCTGCGGACCGAACACGTGGCGCAGCAGATCATCCGGCACGGGCGGCCACCTCGGTCAGGGCGACGAGTTCGCGCCGGATGCTGTCGCTGCCGGCGATGGTCGCGTGCGGGAATCGCGTGCGCGGTCAGGAATGCGTCGAGGCGGTCGCGGCGGGCTTGCTCGGCGCGCCGGTAAGCGGCGACCACCCGCGGTCCGAGGGCGGCCCCGTTGAGGACGAAACGACCGGTGGCGACGTCGAACCCGTCGGTGTTGTCGGGACCCACCGCGGGCATGTCGCGACACCATCACCCACATGATGTCGTGGCGCCCGCGCAGCCTGGCGAGCACTTCGCTGAGCCGGTCGTCGACATCGGGTTCGTCGGACACCACGATGATCAGCATGGTATGCCGGTAATGTGTTGCGACGTAGTCAAGTTGGGTGGTTACATCGCTGGCGCCGGGGCTGGCCATGGTGTGCTGGTACCAGCGGTGCAGCAAGCCCCTCGATGTGCGGCTCGCCGCGCCGCTGGGGGACGTTCACCGAGCCGCGGCGGTCGCCGTAGACCATGCCGATCTGATCGGAGCGTCGCAGGCCGATCAGACCCACCGCGCCCATGATGCGTGCGGCGACGTCGCGCTTGTACTCCCCGCTCGGGGCGAGCGCCGACATGTTGCGACCGGCGTCGGCGACCAGCAAGATCTTGTGGTGCTTCTCGGAGACGAACCGTTTGATGAGCACGCCGCCCGAACGCGCGGACGCCTTCCAGTCGATGTCGCGCACGTCGTCGCCGGGAACGTACGGGCGTAGGTCGTCGAATTCCATACTGCGCGTGTGCAACAGCGCGTAGCGACCGCCTTCGAGCAGCCCGCGGGTGTCGGTGCCGAAGTACGCCTTCGCTCGGTTGAGGTGCTTTCCCACGGTTACTTCTGGCACCTCAGGGGACCCTGACGGCCCGCATCGCGGCGTCGATGACGATCTCGGGGGTGACGTCGGCGCTGGCCGCTTCGAATCCGAGGATGAGCCGGTGGCGCAGCACTCGGTGCGCGAGCGTCGCGATGTCCTCGGGCAACACGTGCGCACGTCCGGACAGCACCGCCTGCGCACGCGCCGCCCTGCAGAACGCGATCGTGGCGCGTGGGCTGGCGCCGTACTCGATTAAGCGCGCGAGCTGGGTCGGCAGCGCCTGCGCGGGGTGGCGGGTTACGTCGACCAGCTGGCTGGCGTAGAGCATCAGGGCGCGGTCCATGTGGACGCGGCGCACCAGGCCTGCAGCGCGCAGCACGTCTTCAAGGCTGACCACGGGCGGGGTCGGGCCGCGCCTTGTCGTAGACGCCTGCGTCGATCCGGAACATCACTTCCACCTCCTCCTCAGGGGAGGGGTAGCGCACGATCTCCTTGAGCAGGAACCGGTCGGTCTGGGCCTCGGACAGCGGATAGGTGCCTTCCTGGTCGACGGGGTTCTGGGTGGCGATGACCAGGAACGGCTCCGCGATGGGGTGCATTTGCCCGGCGATGGTGGTCTGGCGCTCCTCCATCGCCTCGAGCATCGCGCTCTGGGTCTTCGCGCTGGACCGGTTGATCTCGTCGAGCAGCAGGATGTTGGCGTGCACCGGTCCCAGCTGGGTGACGAACGAATTGGTTGCCGCGTCATAGATCTGCGTGCCGATGATGTCGCTGGGCAGCAGGTCAGGCGTGCACTGGATGCGTTGAAATCGGCCGTGAACCGACTCGGCGAGCACCTTGGCGGCGGTGGTCTTGGCCAGGCCCGGCACGCTTTCCAGCAGGATGTGGCCGCCGGCGAGCAGGCCGATCAGCAGCGACTCGCGTAGGTCGCGTTGCCCGACGATCTTGGCCGTGAACGCATCGGAGATCGCATCCACTATCCCGCCGGATGCAGTCGAGTTCGCGCTGATCCGGTTGGGTGCCCGTGCTGTAGTCATACGCCCGCTGGGATACCCGGACGCAGATTTTCCATACGTCGGCCCACTCGTTCTGCTCGACCTTGGGAGCCCAACGACGTCGCCCGGTGCCGGGGGACGACCAGGGCTGATGGATGATGTCGGATCGGCACCCCATCAGGAAGCGAGCCCATGAGCACCGTGGACGCCAAAGTGGCCGGCTCCGTCCCGCGACGTCGGATCGTCGTCGCCTCGATGGTGGGCACCACGATCGAGTTCTACGACTTCTACATCTATGCCACGGCCGCGGTGTCTGTCTTTCCGTACCTCTTCTTTCCCAAGGGCAATCCCACCACGGCACTGTTCGCGTCTCTGGCGACATTCGGTCTCGCGTTCGTTGCGCGGCCACTGGGATCAATCCTGTTCGGGCACTTCGGTGATCGGGTCGGCCGCAAGGCCACGCTCGTCGGCTCGCTGTTGACCATGGGGATCGCTACGTTCGCCATCGGAATGCTGCCGACCTACCAGGAGGTGGGCGTCGCGGCGCCGGTGCTGCTGGCGATAATGCGGTTCAGTCAGGGCGTCGCGTTGGGCGGGGAATGGAGCGGCGCGGCGCTGCTGAGCATGGAAACCGCCGAACCCGAGAAGCGGGCGCGGGCGGCGATGTGGCCGCAGTTGGGCGCACCATTCGGCTTCTTCCTGGCGAACGGGTTGTTCCTGATACTGATCGGCTGGCTGGGCCACAGCAAGGTCAACCCCGAACCGGACGGCCCGTTCCTGACCTGGGGATGGCGGATCCCATTTCTGTTGAGTGCGGTCATGGTGGCGATCGGGCTCTATGTGCGGCTGCGGCTGACAGAAACGCCAGTGTTCGCAAGGGCACTCGAGCGCGGCGAGCGAGTCCCGTCCCCGCTGATCGCGGTGTTTCGCACCAGTTGGCGCCAACTGATCATCGGCACATTCGTCATGCTCGCGACTTACACGCTCTTCTACACCGTCACCACGTGGGCACTGAGCTACGGCACCTCCAAGCCACCACCGGGCGGGACCGGGCTGGGTTTCGGCTACATGGATTTCTTGCACCTTCAGTTGATCGCGGTGTTGTTCCTTGCGGCGATGGTGCCGATAGCGGGTGCGCTCGCCGACCGGTTCGGCCGACGCAGACCGTTGTTGATCATCACCTCGGGGATCATCGGGTACGGTGCGTCATTCGGTCTCATGCTGGCGCCTGAGCGCGCAACGAAGGCCTCCGTGCTGCTATTCCTCGTGATTGGAATGACTTTGATGGGCCTATCCTTCGGCCCGATGAGCGCAGTGCTGCCAGAACTGTTCCCGACCAATGTGCGCTATACCGGCTCGGGGATCGCCTACAACGTGTCAGGCATCCTGGGCGCGGCAGTGGCGCCATTCATCGCCACTTGGCTAGCCGACAAATACGGCGTGGCGTGGGTTGGCGTGTACCTGAGCGTGGCGGCGATCCTGACCTTCATCGCGTTGTTGCTGATGCGTGAGACCAGGGACGTTTCGCTGGAGATTCCAGTCAGCGACCACATCGGCGACGCCGTCGATCGCGGCTGAGCGCTTGGGATGGTTTCGAGCTCTGGTGATGTTGCTTACGTCATGACCGTCACGGGCTTCCATGAAGGCGAGGTATTGACCCAACGCCGAGCCGGTGTCGAGGCCGACGCCGCCCGACTGGAGAAAATGATCAGCTCCGCTCATTTGTCCGGGGGGGCCGCCAGATTCCTTGCTTCGCAGCGATTCGCCGCGCTGACCGGGCGTGACTACGCGGGGGTCCTGTGGACCTCGCCGCTGTCGGCGCCGCCCGGGTTCCTGCAGGGTGACGGCGACATCTTGCAAATTTCGGCCGCGCCCCGCGAGGGTGATCCTCTTTATCGGATTCCGATCGGCCAACAGGTTGGGCTGATCTCGGTTGACTTTGCCGCACGACGCAGGATGCGGATCAACGGCACCCTGGTCCAAGACGGCGACATGGGTATGCGGGTGCACGTCGATCAGGCATATGGCAATTGTCCGCAATACATTCACCGCCGCGACGTCAACTCTTCTGTGGTTGCCACCGCGCCTTCGGGAGGCGCACGGCGCGCAACCTCGCTAGCGCCCGCTGACCAGGCCATGGTCGCGGCAGCTGACACGTTTTTTCTCGGCACGACGCATCCGACACGAGGCAGCGACGCGTCCCATCGAGGAGGTCCGGCCGGGTTTGTCCGGGTCGACTCCCCCAGCCGACTTTGGTGGCCGGACTATCCGGGCAACAACATGTTCAACAGCTTCGGCAACCTTGCGGTCGACGACGAGGCTGCATTGCTATTCGTCGATTTCGCTACCGGGGCCGCCTTGCACCTGTCCGGGACCGCCCAGGTGCAGTGGAGCACCCCCGGCGCGCCGGGTGATGAAGGTGGCGTGGGGCGCCGTGTCGCGTTCACGGTCAGCGAGGTCGTTGCGCTGGGAGAGCCGAGTCCTGCCGCCCTGAACAGGTGAGCTCACGCATTTCATTGCGCGATTAATCCGCTACATTTCGGGCGTCTTTCCGGTTCGACCTTAATGTCCGGCACACTGACCACGTGGGATCTGGATTGGTGGCCCGGGATCTGCTTCGCGCCAAGGACCTCGTCGATGCACGCTACTTCGAACGGCTCTCGGTCGCCAACCTTGCCGCGGCCGCTAATTTGTCACCCGCCCACTTCAGTCGACGGTTCAAGCAGACGTTCGGCGAGTCACCGCACCAGTATTTGCTGACACGGCGGCTCGAACGCGCCGCTTCGTTGTTGCGCACGACCGACTGGACCGTCGCCACCGTTTGCTTCGCCGTCGGTTGGGAGAGCGTAGGGTCCTTCACCGCCAGCTTCCGCCGGATGTACGGCGAGGCGCCGCAGACGTATCGGAACAGGTTTCCGCCCGCCGAGCGTCACGTGCGGATTCCACGCTGCGTCGCGCTGGCGTACGGGCGGCCGCAAAACCGCACGTTTCGAGAAGACGGCCCGCCCCGAGGCTCGTAACGTCGAAGCGACACCAAAACCGTAGGAGAGCCAATGCTCAAGATTGCTAACGCGCAGTTCTGGGTGCACGACCAAGACGAAGCACTAGCGTTCTACACCAAGACGCTGGGCTGGGAGGTCCGTTCGGACGTGACCATGGAGGCGTGGAACTTCCGCTGGCTATGCGTCGGACCCGTCGGGCAGGAAAGCGTCGGCCTGGTGTTGATGCCCATCCCGGGGCCACCGATGCTCGACGCTGCCGCCGCCGCGCAACTGGCCGAATTGGTGGCCAAGGGGGCAGGCGGCACCTTATTCCTCGAGACCGACGACTGCCAGGCCTCCTATAACGAATTATCTTCTCGCGGAGTATCATTCAACGATCCGCCGACGCCCCAGGCGTATGGCATCGACACTTCCTTCCGCGATCCCTCTGGCAACAACATCCGGCTCACCCAAGTACTCGAGTTCGATCCGACGCGCTGCTGACCGCTCGTGTCGGAATGACTACTTTCCGGTGAATCGCGGATCGCGTTTCGCGGCGAACGCGGCCAAACCTTCTTTCGCGTCCTGTGACGTCATCACCTCGATGACGAAGCGTTGTTCGATCTTTCTGGCATCGGCGTCGTCAAGCCAACCGCTGGCCAGAATGGAGGCCTTCGCGTTTCGGATCGCCAGTGGGCCGTTAGCCGCGACGCGGGCGGCGATTTCGTGAGCCTTGGCCAATGAATGGCCTTTCGGCACTACGTGTCCGACCAGTCCGAAGTGGTATGCCTCGGCCGCGGTCAACGGTTCGCCGGTCAAGATCATCTCCATGGCCTTGGTGTAAGGGATCTGGCGCTTGAGCCGTACCGTGGAGCCCGCGCCTGCGATCAGCCCAAACTTGGCTTCGGGCAATCCGAAGACCGCGTGCTCCTCGGCGACGCGAATATCGTTCTGCTGCAGCATTTCACACCCACCACCCAGACACGGGCCGTTGACGGCGGCGATGAGCGGTTTGGTCAGGCTGCGGGTCAAGAGCAGACCATCGGGGATGACCGTTCCGCGTGGCTGCGACGCCGCCTGCGGTTCACCGCCGTCGGATGAGGAGCGATTGCCCTTAGCGCCCCTTGACCATCCACCCGTCGGCGAGATCGCCGCCCACACAGTAGGAGTCGCCATGGCCGGTGAGGATGGCTACGCGGATGCCGTCGTCGGCGTCGATCTCGTCCCAGGCCTGCGCCATGAGGGTAATCATCTCGGGGGTCAGCGCATTCTTGCGACGCGGATTGTTCATCGTCAGGACGACGACGCCGTCGCCGCGTTCAAAGGTGAGGTGTTGATCGCTCATCTGCTACTCCTTCTCTCTCTGGATACATGACGGTAACCGTGGTAACCACCATTGCTACGTGCCGAGGGGTTGCGAGGGCGGTTCTACCGCTGGCGGAGCTTGGGAGTCGGCAACTGGGCATCCAGCTGGATACGAATAGTGTTGGGACGCAGTTATTATGGGCGTGAAATCCGCCTGCCGGGCAAGATGGCGCCGCCGGTGACCGCCGCGGTCGACCACAGTACGCGCGCATGCGGTCGGGTGCCCAGCTACGCGCTGACAGCTAATCAGCCGCGCTGACAGCTAATGAGCAGAGCATCGTCAGCGGGTCCGTAGCGGGGATGGCAACCCGGCTGGCGCATTTTGCTGCTCAATGTTCTCCAAAACGGTTAGGCGCGGCGGGTGACGGCGATAGCATCCGGTGGTGGTAGTTGCCAGACCACTGCTCACACCCGCGGACGAAAGGCACGATCGATGAACGCGAAGAGCAAAAAGAGGGCCCTGAAAGCCGGCGCGCTGGCCGCGGCGCTGGGCGCGGTGCTGCTACCGACGGGCTGCAACAGCAGCAGCCCGCCTCCCACGAACCCGCCCCCATACCAGCTTCAGCCGGATCACCAGGTTTCCGCGCCGGCGGCACCGGTGCACACCGACGCCTAGCCGATAGTCGGGCGGGGATCAGCTGCTGCGGGTCGTCGCTTCCTGCAACTTCGCCATGACCTGGTCCATGCTGAAGCTCGCGGATTTCTGCCGCTGCGGGAACTCGACCAGCGTCTCCAGCATCTTCGCGACGTAAGCCTGGGCCGGAACGAACAGGAAGACGTGGTCCAACATCCAGTCGTAGTACGTGTTCGACGTGACGTCGGCCCGCTCATACGGATCGGTCCGCAGGTTGAATAGCTTCGGCACGCGCAATTCAACATACGGCTCTGCCCAGATCTGCAGCGTGCCCGTGCAGCGCTGTTCGAGGAAGACGAACTTCCAGTTGTCGTACCGCAGCGCAGTCAGGTCGCCGTCGTCGGACACGTAGAAGAAGTGGGTGCGCGGGCTCTCGTCGGTCTCGCCGGTGATGTACGCCAACTGGTCGTGCCCGTCGAGGTGCACCTTGTACGTCGTGCCGTTCAGGTCCGTGCCCGCGCGCAGCCGCTCGGCGATGTCGGGCACGCCCGCCGCCGATAACAGCGTGACGAACCAGTCGGCGTGGCTGACAATGCCGGTCAACACCGAACCGGCCGGGATGTGCCCCGGCCAGCGCACCAGCGCCGGGACGCGGTAGGCACCCTCCCAGTTGGAGTTCTTCTCGTTGCGGAACGGGGTCATGCCGGCGTCTGGCCAGCTGTTCATGTGGGGACCGTTGTCGGTGGAGTACATGACGATCGTGTTCTCGGCGATGCCCAGCTCGTCGAGCAGATCCAGCATGCTGCCCACCGTGTCGTCGTGATCCAGCATCGTGTCGTGGTAGCGCGATTGCCAGCGCCCCGCGCGTCCCACGCTGTCGCTCTGGGTGTGGGTGCGGAAATGCATGTGCGTGGTGTTGAACCATACGAAGAACGGGGTTGCGGCTTCGTGCTGGCGCTTAATGAAATCGACTGCAGCGTCGCGGAATTCGTTGTCGCAGGTTTCCATCCGCTTCTTGGTGAGCGGGCCGGTGTCCTCGATGCGTTGGGTGCCGTCGCCATTGGCCCAAGTGTGCAGCACGCCGCGGGGCCCGAACCTCTTGCGGAACTCCGGATCCTTCGGATAGTCGGGCAGTTCGGGCTCCTCTTCGGCGTTGAGGTGATACAGGTTGCCGAAGAACTCGTCGAAGCCGTGCATGGTCGGCAGGTGCTCATCGCGGTCGCCGAGGTGATTCTTGCCGAACTGACCGGTGGCGTAGCCCTCCGCCTTGAGCGCCGTTGCGATCGTCGGGTCTTCGGCCTGCAGACCCAGCGGCGCCCCGGGCAGGCCCACCTTGGTGAGGCCGGTGCGGTACGGGTTCTGGCCGGTGATGAACGCCGCCCGGCCGGCTGTGCAGCTCTGCTCCGCGTAATAGTCGGTGAACAGCACCCCTTCGGCCGCGACGCGGTCGATGTTGGGTGTCCGGTATCCCATCAGCCCGTTGCTGTAGCAGCTGAGGTTGCTCTGCCCGATGTCATCGCCCCAGATGATCAGGACATTCGGCTTATCGCTCACTGGTTGGCCTTTCGCGGTCGACGCCCCGAAGCCCTCGCTCCCCATGGGATCCTAGTCGCCGTTTCCCCCGCCGGTACAGGCTCGCAGTACCCCGAGATTGGCCAAAGCCAGCCGTTTAGCCCCGATGTCGGCGACTCGTTCGGCATCGAGCTAGCACGGCTTCTAGCGAACCTCCTCGCGCGCCACCGATACGCGGACACTCCCTGCACCGTCCGCTGAAGGAATCCCACCTGATCGGCCTTGACTCGCGGGTCCTGATAAATGTCGAAATGACCGTACGGGTAGTGGCGCAGTTCGGCGTGTGGTGCCCGCTGGGCGGCCTTGACGGCCGGCGCCGCCGGCGTCGTGGCGTCCTGGTCGCACACGCACATCGGCAGCGGCATCGTCAGGTGCTTCGCCTTGAGGCCGGGCCGATAGAAACCGAACGGGAATATCACTCGAGCAGCAAAATCATTGCGCCACTTCGAGTTCGGAGGCCCTCATTGCCGCGGAAGTCGACGCGGCCCCCGGTCCCGTCACCATTGCGAACGTGCCGGGCGCGCCCACGGCCGGTACCAGGCGCGGTGGGCGGCCCTGCCACGCTCCGAGCTGATCACGCAGGGCCTCGACCGCAAGGCGGGCGATATTCCGGGGCGGCAGAAACATGATTGTGGGGATGCTGTCGGTGTACGGCGCTTGTGAGATCACCGCCGCGATGCGCGCATCGGCGGCCGCAATCGCAAGGACATGCCCGCCGCTGAACGATTTACCCCACAACACGATCCGCTCCGGGTCGACCCCGTCGAGGCCGCGTGTGCGCCGAAACTGCAACCGAGCAGGCCGTTACTCGCACTTTTGCTTCGTGGATTCAGCATCGGATGTGGCCTGGGACTCGTCGCTTACGAACCTGATCAACGAGTGGTAATCCTCGGCGATCGTGCAGACCGATCCAGCGGTGTCGAGCACGTTCATCAGCGCCGACATATTCCACGACCTGTAGACATCCATCCGCATAAATGACGCGCTGATGGCTGCCCTGCGGACTGTGCGGCCGAGTTAGCCGGGCCCGCCGGAGCCACCGGTACCGCCGGTGCCGCCGGTGGCGCCGGTGTGCGCGGTGCCGGGGCTGCCGGCGCTGCCGGGGGTGCCGCTCGGATCGCCGGTGCCACCTTGACCGCCGGTACCGCCGTCGCCGCCGGTGCCGGTTGGCTCGCCGCTGCCGCCCTGGCCGCCTTGGCCCCCGGTGCCTCCGTCGCTGTGGTTGCCGAAACCGCCTTGGCCGCCGTCGCCGCCATCGCCGCCCGTGGTGCCCCCGATGCCGGCGCTGCCACCGGTGCCGCCCATGCCACCGGTGCCGGCGGCGGCGCCGTAGATGCTAGCGGTGCCGCCTAGGCCGCCGGTGCCGCCAGTGCCGCCCGCGTGGGTGGCGTCACCCGTGCCGCCTTGGCCGCCTTGGCCGCCGGTGCCGCTTTGGCCGCCGCCCAACTCCAAGTCGGTGCCGCCTTGGCCGCCGTTACCGCCGGAGCCGGCCGCGCTGCCGTTGGCTGCTCCGCCTTGCCCACCTTGGCCGCCCTGGCCGCCATCAAAGTGCACGCTACCGTCGTTGAGGCCGCCTTCGCCGCCGTTGCCGCCGTTGCCGGCGGTTCCCCCGTCGCCGCCGGCCATGCCGCCGGCACCGCCGGAGCCCCCGACACCGGGGGCGCCGTTAAGGCCCTCACCCCCGGTGCCCCCGTTCCCGCCGGTCCCCCCGTTGCCGGAGCCGTTTCCGTTGCCGCCGACACCGCCGGTGCCGCCGGTACCGCCGACGCCGCCGCCGACGCTGGTTACGGGGCCGCCGTCGCCACCGGTCCCGCCGTTGCCGCCGCTTTCGCCCGCGGTGGTGGGGCTGTAGCCGTTGCCGCCGTTGCCGCCGTGACCGCCGTTGATGGCTGCAATGCCGGTGTTGCCGGTGCTGCCGGAGATTAAGCCGTCGCCGCCTGCGCCACCGTTGCCGCCGATGCCGGCGATACCGCCGCTGCCGCCGGCACCGCCGTTGTAGCCGTAGAGGCCGCCCGGGCCGCCGGGCGCCCCATTGCCGCCGTTGCCGGGTGTGCCGCCGATGCCCCCGTTGCCGCCATTGCCGCCGACGCCGGTGAGGCCGAGCATGGCGGCCCCGCCGTTGCCGCCGGCGCCGCCATCACCGCCGTCGCCGCCGAAGCCGCCGCCACCGCCGGAAAACCCGAGGCCATAGGTGTCGCCGTCGTACCCGTCCGCACCGGTGCCGCCCTGACCTCCCGCCCCGCCGGCCCCACCGTGCCCGCCCACGCCGAACATCCCGCCGGCCCCCCCGTCGCCACCGGTGCCGCCCATCCCGCCCATTCCGCCAGGAACGCCGGGAGCCGAGCCGTTAGCGCCGGCCGCGCCGGCCCCACCGGTGCCGCCGGCCCCTCCGGTACCGAAGAGCCCCCTCGCGCTGCCGCCGGTGCCGCCCGTGCCACCCTGGACGCCGCCGTAGCCGGCCCCGCCTTGCCCGCCGACCCCACCGCTGCCGATCAACCGCCCACCAGTGCCGCCATTACCGCCGGCGGCAGCGGACCCGAAGCCGCCGTCGGCCCCTCCGGACCCGCCGGCGCCGCCGTGGCCGAACAGTCCGGCGGCTCCGCCGGACCCGCCCGCCCCTGGGGCTGCGACGCCCGTACCGGGCGTGCCGGACCCACCGTTACCGCCGTTGCCGATCAAGATCCCGCCGGGGCCGCCGTTCTGGCCGGTGCCCGCTGCCGCGTCGGTGCCGTTCCCAACCAGCGGCCGCCCCGTCATCAGCTCCCAGGGCGAAAAGAGACCCAGATCCTGCAGACCCGCCAACGGCGAAGCGTTAGCGAGTTCGGCGGCCGCGTACGAGCCCGCGGCCCCGGCCAAGGCCTTCGCGAACTGCGAATGAAACTCCGCCGCCTTCGCACTCAGCATTTGAAATTCCTGGGCGTGGCGAGAAAACAACGACGCGATCGCCGCGGACACTTCATCACCCGCGGCAGCCACCACCGCCGTCGTGGGGGCTGCGGCCGCCGCATGAGCCGCACTCACCGTCGATCCGATGCACTCCAAATCCGTTGCCGCCGAGGCCAACATCTCCGGTACCGCCACCACCTGCGACATCGCTGTCCTCCAACTCGCTCATCATCGGACCATTGGCGAACACACCGGTTGTTCTGGCCGCCACCGCGTATGCCGTGGTGATCGGCGGACGGATACTCGCCAAATCCGAAGCCGCCTGGTCGACAGCATCGCGCATTCTCGTCAGAAGCCGCTGTATCGAACCTATGAATTACGTTTGCTTGCGGCGGGAGTCGGGCTAGTGCTTAGTGGTTGGGGTCAGAAACGGCGGCAGGAACGGCCCGTGGTTCTTTGTCGTTGGCGTCGTAGTCGACGGCGACGGTGACTTGGTCGACTTCTGCGATGGCGCGTTCGTTAGCGGCGGACTGGTCCTCGGCGGCTGACTGCGCGTAGGCTCCTGCTGATAATAGGTGTCGGGACCTCTGCCGTGGTGGTGGTGGTGGTGGTGCTCGGCGTGGTAGTCGTCGTAGTCTGCGACGTTTGCGATTGGCTGGGTTTGGTCGTGCTGGGCGGGCTGGTCTTGCTCTGACCCAACAGGCTGATCGCCAAACCCCCTGCCGCCAGCACGGCGGCGCACGCACCGGCGACCATCAAGATCAGGACGGTGTGCTTGTACAACGGCAGCTTTCCAGGTTTGGCTGGTTCGTCGTGATCCTCTTCCTGGTCCTCATCATCTTCATCAGCTATTTCCTCGACGGGTTCGTGGGTGTGCTCGGGGCCGTCGTAGGGGACCGGTTCCTGTCCCGTACCAGTTGCTTCTGACCAGGCCAGGGCGCCGTGAGGGCCAGGTCCTGGGTCACCGCGTTCGCCAGTGAACGCGGTTAGGGCGGTTTCGGTTTGAGGAACGCCGGCGGCTGCCGTTGGGGTCCCGGCCCTGGCCGGAGGGGGGGTGGCCAGTGCCGGAGGCGTGCTCGCCTTGGTCGGAGGCGCGCCGGCCATCGTTGGAGGCGCGCCGGCCATCGTTGGAGGCCCGCCCGCCATCGTTGGAGGCGCGCTCGCCATTGTTGGAGGCATGCCGGCCGTTTGCGGCGGCGTCGTGACAGCGCGACTCGGCGCCCTGCGCGTGTCCGCCAACGGTTGCTGCCGGGCAAGAATCGACGCGCCGATGGCGGCGGTGAAAGCCGGCCGCGGCGTGGTGATCACCGGAACACGGAGCCGCTCCGACAGTCGGGTGCTAAGACCCGGGGTGCTGGCGCCGCCGCCGACGATTGCGACAGCGGCCAGACTGTCCCTTGGGATCCCATTGCGCTGCAACGCCTCCCCGACCGAGGTAATGAATCGGCTGAGCGGTTGCGCAATGAGTTGATCAAAGTCTTTGCGGGACAGTCGGAGATCCACACCGTAGTCCGCGCCGCTGACGGGGTCCCCCACCCCTGACAGAAATTCCTTGACACGTTGACAATCGCGTGGCGAAATGGCCGGCAATCCAGCTCGGACGGCTTCTTCGAGTTCGACCGTGCTGGCATCGCGTGCTCTGGCCTGAAGGTGATTGGCGATCAGTCGATCAATGTTGTCGCCAGAGAAGCCGGTTCGGCGAACGGACACGCCGATCTGCTGTAGGTCCGCCCCAACCCTCATTAGGGTGATGCTGGCGCCGCCCGCACCGAAATCGCACAGCGCCACGACACCGTTGGTGGGGAATCCTGGCTTGCCGCGCAGTTCCGCCGCCGCGGCCGTGGCGTCGGAGACCAGCAGTGGGCGCACGCCCTTCGGAGTCAGATTGGGTTGATTGCGAAACTCGTTATGCAGCACCGCGGTCTGGCTCTCGGACCAATACGCGGGAACCGCGATGCCGATCGGCGTTCCGTAGCCAACTGTACGTGCCATCGCCTCGAGCGCCTCGACCGTCAGCGCCGCACCGCGGTACCTCGCCCCATCGCCGGCCGCCAACGGTGCTCGGTCGCCGACCCGCTCGACGAACCCGCGGATCACAAGGCCGGCCTCGTTCAAATTCGGGTTTTGGTCGGGCAGGCCGACTTCACTTGGGCGGCGGCCGAACAACGTCAGCACCGACCCGCGGCTCACGGGGACGCCACCCGCGCGAGCCGCAACCAGGTTGGCCACCCCGATCGACAACCCGAGCGCGGAGCTCATATCACATACCTCTGTGTCGGCTGTTCCTCTATGTTGGCTGTTTTGCTAGTGATTTTGCCCGACGTCCTCACCATAGCGTTTGCCGGCAGGCGGTTTCGCCGTCTTCGACAGGCTTGGCGGCGTTTCATAGCTTTGGCGCGGACGGCAGCCTGGCCTTCGGTGTGGCCAGCCGCTGTGCTGCTGGTCGTGGCGTTGCGTCGGTCGGCCGCCGGTGGGGACGCCGGGGCGCTCAGACCCGACCGCCGCTCAGCGGTCGCCGATGGTGATCCCACCGATCATCGCTTAGACGTAGCGCCTCCACGTCGGGGCGTGCGGTGCGCTGCCAGCACGTCGGCGTTTGCCAGTGTTTGTGCCTGAGCGGCCAGCGTCGATGCGCCGTTGGCATAGGCAATTGCTTCGGATTCGTCGCTTGCTTCCTTGCCGTGCGCCGCTGCCAAATACTGTTTGCGCCTCTTCGAGTCGGGTCTGGGCCTGCGGCGCCGATGCTCTGCGCGATGCTTGGCGACGTAGTCGGAGATTTGGCGCAATCTGGCCTCCGCTTGGACAACGCCTGCCCTAACGAATGATCCGCGCCGTCAACGTTCACCTGCCCACCTGCGCCGCCGCGCCGCGCCGACGGCGACGGCGGACGCAGGAGCAGAGAAGCACCACGATAAGAATACACCACGGCGACGCCGATCGCGATCAGCACCCAGATCCGCTTTCGACGAGCTTGCCGGTTTGTTCAACCCGTCCGCCGCAGCAACCGCAGCACCGCTCCAGTCCTTAGCGCCCACCGCCGGTTCAATTTGTTTGCTCCGCAGACTGTTTAACTCATCCGGTGCGATGCGCCTTCGGCGGCACGATGAACGAGTACAACTTGGTGTTCGTGGCCACGGCCAGCAGCGCGTCGTGGTCGCCCATGCCACTGGCGCTGCGGGTTTCGTCGGCCCAGTTGTCGGGTTTGAACCTGGAGAAGTTGTCGACGTAGACCACCCACAGTTGGATGTGCCGATCGTGGTAGAGCCGGTCGATTGCCGAGCTGACCGCCGCCCGACCGGAATCCGTCAACGCCCCGTTGCTGTCGGTGATGTGATCCGTGAGCTTGGACGGCGGTTGCGCGCCGGCAGGGGTTGCCAGCAGCAACCCCGCTGTGAGGATCGTCAGGACTACACCGAACAGGCGAACAATGCGCATGCGGGTAATCTAGCCCGCCGCCAGCCGTGATTCAGCGTTGCCTAAGCCACCGCACGAGCCAAGGCGCAGTTATCCGCGCCGTGCAGGCAAGCCGCCCTTGGGGACCGTCGACACGCTTTCGGAACGCGCTCACACGAGTCCGCGCCACTTCGCGCGGTCTTTACCCGCGAAGTGGGACCGACACCCGCCCGCGACGTCGAACACGTTCGCGTCGAGGCCGCCCAACGTCGACTCGAAGAGTCAAGCGACTCGCTCGATGAGATCGCCGGCCACTGCGGCTTCGGCAGTGTCAACTCGATGCGTCGCTCATTTCTGCGGATACGCGGGATCCCTCCGTCTGCCTATCGCCAACGGTTCAGCCGAGACCTTCGCGACTTCGCGTGAGCTGAACCAACACTCGCAGGAACACGCGGCGGTCGTCGGACGATAGCTCCCCAAGCCAGCGCTCCTCGCCACGCTGGATGGCCGTCTGCACCGCATCCTTGACAGCGCGGCCCGAGTCCGTAGCGGCCAGTAACCGCACCCGTCGATCACCGGGGTCGGGGTGGCGCTCGATGTAGCCCTGCGCCTGCAACTCGTCGAGGATGGGGATGATGCGTGTCTTGTCGGCCCCGATCGCCCCGGCGAGCGCCGCCTGTGTGCGTACGGGCGAGCGATCCAACGCCAGCAGCACGCCGTAGCCCCACATGGTTAGCCCGTGCGCCTCCAGCACGGGCAGTTCCGCGGCGACCATCTCTCGAAGCAGCGGCGCGAGCATCGCCGCCAGGTCAGGACGCTTGGCCTTCGATGTCATGGCAATGATGGTAGAGATTGACCAATCGTCTATACTTGCATACTATACGCACATGCTTACGTTATCCGACATCCGTTCGTTTCATCGCGTCGCGGTGCTGGCATCCGTCGATGTCGTCGACGCCGTCACGCCCGAGCAACTGCGCTCACCGACCCCTTGCGCCGGGTGGAGTCTCGCAGATCTGCTGGCCCACATGACCGTTCAGCATCACGGCTTCGCCGCGGCAGCGCGCGGCGGCGGCGGCGACCCCGCGGTGTGGGAACCCAGCACCGTTGCCGACGCAGTGTCAGCCGACCCCGCCGGCAGCTACGCCGCGGCGGCGGCCGACGTGCTGGACGCGTTCACTGCCGAGGGCGTGCTCGACGCCACGTTCGCACTTCCGGAGTTCGGCCCCGGCGTGGCGTTCCCCGGCGCGCTGGCGATTGGGTTCCACTTTGTTGATTACGTCGCGCACGGCTGGGACGTCGCCCGCGCGATCTGCTCCTCGTTTGAACTGCCGCCCGACGTGCTGGCTGCCGCACTACCGATCGCGCTCGCCGTCCCCGGCGACAAAGCTTTCCGAGCCGCCCCCGGCGCCGTGTTCGGTCCGGCCACGATGGCGGCCGACGAGGCAAATGACCTCAGCCGCATCCTGTCCCACCTCGGCCGCTCGCCGGACTGGGAACCAATGCACGAAACATGCTGAACGCGAACGCATTTACCCGCGGATCTCCAATTCTTGCTGAGTTACCAGGTCCTTCGGTAGAGGTCTTCTTCGTAGTGTTCCGCAACGGTGCCCGTGCTCAGCCTCGGCGCCCCGCGCCGCTTCCTGGTTCGTGAGATCGGCAGCGGGCCCAGCACGGTGTTCACTCCCGCAGGCGGGGACCTGATCATCATGCAGGGCCGCTCCCAACGTGACTGGCAACATTGCGTGCCCAAGCAGAAAACCCCGGCCGGGGCGAGGATGAGCCTGAACTTCTCCTGCGTCACCCAGTCGTGATCACGAGCATGGCGGCGTGCTGCGGGTCACCCAGGTCGCGACGGCGACCGACGCGCGAATGGTGTTAGCGTCGTTGATGTGCCCCTCAAAGACATCGCCCTGACCACCCTCGATGGCAAGTCGACCACTCTGGCCGAATTGTCTTACGGCGCAACGCTGGTCGTCAACGTAGCCTCCAAGTGCGGGCTGACCCCGCAGTACACGGCATTGGAGAAGCTGGCCAAGGACTACCGCGACCGTGGCCTGACGGTCGTCGGCGTCCCGTGCAACCAGTTCATGGGCCAGGAACCGGGCACAGCCGATGAGATCCAGCATTTCTGCTCGTCGACCTATGGGGTTACGTTCCCCCTGCTGGCGAAGACCGACGTCAACGGCTCTGATCGCCACCCGCTGTACACCGAGTTGATCAAGGCCGCCGATTCCGATGGCGTGGGGGGAGACATTCAGTGGAACTTCGAGAAATTCCTGATCGCACCCGGCGGTGAGGTGGTCAACCGGTTTCGGCCTCGCACCGCGCCAGACGCCCCAGCGGTCGTCAGCGCCATCGAAGCCGTGGTGCCCCGATAGGCGATCTGCCGCTGTTCCTCGCGTTCGATATCGCTCAGTCGCTCCGCTGGCTGAGCAGTTCGGCCCAGTTGCGCGGTACTCGGCCGCGGGGACCTGGGACCGTCTGATCTGACGGACGGCATTGCGGTGGAGCAAGTTCGGGACCCTCGTAGTAGTCGTTGCTTTCGTAATCCCAGAACCAGTCCTCGCCCGGCTCGAACGATCGGATGATCGGATGCCCACTTTCTCGCCAGTGCGCGGTGGCGTGCCGGGCCAGCGAATCGTCGCAGCAACCGATGTGGCCGCAGGCGGCGCACCGCCGGAGGTGCACCCACCAACTGCCGACGGCATCACACTCCACACACCCGATGCCACTGGGCGGCACCGACGGGTCGACGGCAGCACTCATCGCGACTCTTCCTTCCTCAACGTGATGGCCATGCGCGGGATCGCAGCTTCTAACGTATTCCGTTCCGGAAAGCTACAGAACAACGTGACTCGCGATCGCGCGAGCAATCACCTTGCCATCCTGGAAGATCTCCGCATCGGTGGCTGCCGTGCGTCGCCCGGATTTCGTTGCGCGACCCACACATCTGAGCGTGATCCCGGGAACGGCAGCGTTGAGATACTGAACCGTGAGCTGAAGGTGCGGTGTCACGGTGCCGTCGGGGACAACTACGTGGATGGCCCATCCGGTAGTGGTGTCCAGCAGCGCGGAGAGAAATCCCCCGTGCACATTCCCACGCTCGTTGCAGTGTTCGGGTAAGGGCATCACCTCGATCGCAGCTTCGTGTGCGTCGGCGCGTACGTAGGTGAACCCGAGAAGGTGCGCGAAGGATCGCGGGCGAGTCGCGGCGGCGTCTGGCGTCGAAGGCATGGCAGGACAGTAGTCAGCCGGCAGGTGCGCAGCCCGGCCAGGTTGCACTACAACGACGCCCTCTTTCGGGCCGACGCGGCCGGCAAGGTGTCGACTCGCCACTACCTACTAACCCTTAGCTGCGAAGCCGCACACGATTTCGCCGTCGGGTGTGGTGAGCGATGAGCTGGTCGAGCATGTGCACGGTCCGATCCAAGGGATCGGTGGATTGCGCGGCCAGGCAAAGGATGACCGCGCCCTCGACGGCGGCCACGACGGTGGTGGCCAGCGATTCCGCCTCGTCGAGCCCCGCCCCCTCCGCCCTCAGTTGCCCGGCAAGCACCGTCTGCCACGCGGTAAATACCTCACCAGCGGCGTCTGCGGCCGAGGGCGACTGCGTGCGGCCGAGCGCTGCTGCGACGATCGGGCATCCGGCGGTGTAGTCGCTGGAGCGCAACGTCTCCTTCCACGACTCGACGAACGCCGCCAATGACTCGCGTCCGCCACCCTCCGGCGCCGTGGCTGCCAGCGCCGAATTGAAGAGCCGGCCCGCTGTCCGGGTGGCCTCGGCCATGAGTTCCGACTTCCCGCCCGGAAAGTTCACGTATACCGACCGGCGCGCTGCGCCGCTGTGTTCGAGCAGTTCGGCGACGCCGGTACCTGCCACCCCGTTACGCCGCAGCAGTTCGATTGCGCTGCCGATCAGACGCTCGCGCGCGGTCATTGTCTCCCCGGGTCCAGTCGTCAAGTTTCGGGCCAATCGGTTGCAGTATACCGATTGGTCTACTAACGTCAGGTAGACCAATCGGTATAACCGCGGAGAGGCTGACCGCTGATTGCTCAACACATCCGAAATGGGGAGATTGCCATGACGAAAACCAACGACGACTACACGCTGCGGAAGTTCCGCAGGGAACGTGCGGTCGGACGCTATGTGCTCAACCCGGTAGTCAAGGGATTGAGCAAACTGGGAGTGCGAACGGCGATGGCCACCGAACTGGAGACCATCGGGCGCAAGACCGGCCAGGTGCGCCGCGTTCCGGTGTCCGTGCAATTCGATGACAAAGGGGCGTGGCTCATCAGTCAGCATGGCACCCGCTCCGGGTGGGGCCGCAACATCGTCGATAATCCGAATATCCGTGTGCGACAGGGAAATAAGTGGCGTGCCGGGGTGGCTGCATTGAGGCCGGATGACGACGTCGTCGCGCGAGGTCGCAACTTCGGGCGACTGGGGGCGACGGTGGCAAAGGCACTGGAGACGACACCCGTGTCGGTCCGCATCGACTTCACCGACTGACGGGGCTAGCGAGCGCGGCGGCGAGTACCTGTGCGTGCGCGGCACCCCGGTCCGCCGACTCTCAGGTTGACTGCCCGTCGCCGCCGCCATTGCCCCCAATGTGCAAGGCCTCGGCGCCGGAGCCGGCGACGCCGGTGAGGCCCCCGTCGCCTCCGGACTGGCCCGATCCACCACCCAGGCCTCCGGCCCCGCCCAAGAGCCCCTTTGTGCCAGCGACACCAGGGTCGGCGTTGGCGGGATAAGCCCAGGCGCCGCCGCCGCCACCCCCTCCGGTGCCGGCGCCGCCGCTTCCCCCGCCACCACCGAAAGCGAGCGTCGAGGCGGTGGTGATCGCGTTACCACCGGCGCCTCCGTCCCCAGCGGCGCCGCCGGCGTAAGCGGCCCCTCCGCCTCCGCCGCCGCCTCCGCCTAGCGCCATATCCCCGGTCGACTCCCCAAGCGCGCCACCGCCCGCGCCGCCTCCGCCTCCGGTACCCCCTGACCCGCCGCCGGTGGCACCGGCGCCGCCGTTGCCAATCAGCGGGCGCCCCGTCAACAGCTTGACCGGTTCGAACACGCCCAAGCCCTGGACATCACCGACCAAGGTCGTCAGCGGGTCCGCGCTGGCCGCCTCCGCGGCCGCATACTGCCCCGATCCCGACGTCAACGTTTGCACAAATTGCTCATGGAACAGCGCCGCCTGCGCGCTGAGCGCCTGAAACTCGTGGGCGTAGCTGCCGAACACCCGGGAGATCGCAGTCGAAACCTCATCCTGCGCCGCGGCGATCACCGACGGCGTCGAGCCCGCCGCCGCCGCGTTGGCCGACCTGATCGCCGATCCGAGCGCGTCCAAGTCCGCCGCTGCTGTGGTGACAACCTCCGGGGAGATCAGTACGAAAGATGACATCTACGGCTCCTAGTCGCTGTTGTTGGGCCGTAAGCTAGTGGCGGCGACTTGCGGGATTAATGCCGACGACTTGCGAGATTCTTACGTCTGCTTCGCTGGGGCAAACCACAGCGCCCGGCAGACAAGCGAACCGGCGCGCAGATCGATTCACTGCAGATTGGTATTAGCGGGATTACTGACGGCCTGCAAGCCAACTTCACCAAGCTCGCCGAGGGGCAGCGCGAACTCAGCGAGGGCGGCCACGGCTATCGCCGCGCGCGCCCATTGCCGCGGCAAAACGACGTCTATGATTTCGCCATCGCGACACGACGGGAGCCGCCCATGTCCAGGGATCATCAGCGTGGGGTCGACCTGGGAGCCCAACAGGTTGCGCCGGACTTGAGGCGGCCGTTATGGCTAGGCACTCTGCTGCAGTTCGGGTTGCGCGCGGTGTTGATCGTGTTCGTCGTTGCGACGTTGTTGTGGGAGCCGCCGGCCCATTACCAGTGGGCCTGCGTGGTCGTCATCGCGACGTACCTGGTCATCATCGGATGCTGGGGTGTGTGGGCGCTGCGAAGCGGTACGCGCACCACGATATCCACCAGGACGATGGTGACACTGCTCGTGCTGACCGCCGACGTCACGGTGGTTTCCGTCCTGTCGATAGTTACCGGCGCGACGTCACCGCAGGCCTGGACATCAGACGTGATGAGAAACGGTTTCTTCCTCATCCCATTGATCGCGGCGGCGCAGCTGGATCCCATCATCAGTGCGGCGGTGGCGATTCCGACCTTATCCGTATTCACTCTTACGGCCTGGATCACCACTTCGTCCAACGGGGAGCCGTGGTCGTCGATTGTGTTGAGCTCGCTCGCCCTGGCCGGGATGGCGGGCGGCTCGGTCGCCTTGTCATTCATTCAGCGGTCCAGGGTAGAAATCATCGCGGACTTGGCGCGGCAACGAAGCGAGCTGTTGGAGGAGTTGCTGGCAGTGGAAAGGCGTGAGCGGCAAACAATTTCGGAACGTCTGCACGATGGCGCCCTTCAGTATGTCTTGGTTGCGCGCCAAGACATAGAGGATGTACGGGATGGCTCAGCCGATGCCACCGACCGTGTGGAATCGGCGCTCATCGAGTGCTCGGGGCTGCTGCGCGATGTGGTCCGTGAACTGCATCCAGACGTGCTGGTACGGATGGGATTGAAATCAGCAATCTCCGCTCTCATTGAAAGGCTTGGCTCCCGCGCAGGGCTCACCGTCGATTTCGACGCGGCTAGTTGGCCCGATGGCCTGCGCTCCGAGGCCGACGACGTGCTGTACAACGCAGCGCGTGAGGCGTTGACGAACGTCATCAAACATGCGCGAGCCCAAAACATTTCGATCGAGTTGCAACATCGCGAAGGGTTGGCCTCGCTCCGCGTGACCGACGACGGGGTGGGCATCTCAGCAGCGACGATCGCGCGAAAGGCTGACGAGGGTCATATCGGAATGGCATCGATGCGCGCGAGGGTACTCGCATCCGGTGGACAGTTCGAAGTGCGCTCGACATCCCCCGGAACTGAACTCGCCATGTCCATACCGCTACGAACGGCACGCCATCTCGCTGCGGCCTAATGGTCCGATAGTTGCTGCGGCGTGGGGGCGGCAGAACGACGTCCGCAGCACCGAACAACTTTCACAGTTATTGACTGAATGGTCAAAAGACCCGGCGACGCCATCGGCCTGTTCGGCAACGGCGGTGCCGGCGGCCAAGGTGGAGACGCGATCGGCGGGGGCCAGGACGGCGGCCATGGGGGCTACGGCGGCCACGGCGCGCTGCTGTTTGGCGACGGCGGTCGCGGCGGCGACTCCGGCACACCGAGCGGCTTGGGCATCGGCATCGGCGGCGACGGCGGCAGTGCCGAGTTCATCGGTAACGGCGGCGACGGCGGCGACGGCCAGCCCGCCAGCCACGGCGGCCACGGCGGTCGCGGCGGGCAGCTGTTTGGAACTCAGGGTACGGACGGGGCTTAACCGGCCGCGGTGGCTCGCCCGACAGCTGCCCCGCGGGCGCGTCCACCACGCCGCGGGTCGGTGCCGCGGTTGACGCCCACGTTGATGTAGCAGGGTCCAGGACCGGCCCTAGGCGTTGCCCGGCGGAATCAACTCCAGTAGTGACCCGAGGGTGCCCATGAACCGAGAAAGCCCGGTAACACTCGACTGACCAATGTTGATCGACAGGCCGGGATCGACGGACGGAACGTACGGGTAGATGTCGGGCAGGGAGGTCTGAGGCAACGCGCCGACATCAACCAGGGCGGCTTGGGCGCCCTGGACGGCGCCCCTGGCCAGGTCGACACCGACGGTGACCGGCTTGATCAGATGAAACAGGCTTGCCGGGGTAGGAATGTCTGCGTAGTTCCCGTTGCCGTAGCCCATGTCGACCAGCACCCGCATATCCGGCTGGATCAGGTCGGCGAGCACGTTGCCACCGATGGGGAAGTTGCGAAGCCCCTCCAACAGCGGCAGGTTCTGGGTAAGGAACATGTAGTACTGCGTGTTGCCGGTGTAGCCCGGAGACGTCGGTAACTGTATTGCCTTGGCAACATCGGCGGCCGTGAACGGATAATTGCCGTGCTCGTATGTGAGGCCCATAAAGGCGTTGAGGTCCGACAGGAAATTGAGCGGGTATTGCGGGTTGTGAGCGAACCCGTCGTATTGGTTCGTGTAGATGAGGTGGGGAAGGGGGAATTCGACGGAGTGGCGCCGTTGAAAGGAATGTCCAGCCACGGGATGTAAAAGCCGGGTAGCGCGAAAAAAAACCGCCGTTGGGGTTGTTGAGGTTGCCGAGTAGAACGAAGGACAGCTGGCTCGGATCGGGCTGAAGGTTGGCAGGCAGGGCCATGATTGACTTGATTTCTTCGGTCGTTAGCACCGCGCTCTGCGAGTAGCCGAAGACGACGGCGTGATTTCCTGCAGTGATCACCCCTATTGGCCCGAAGAGCGCGTCGTTCAAAATCTGGGCGCCCTTGGCGACCGACTGGCCGAACGTCAGGTCGCCGAAAGCCGGCCACAATTGTTCGGGCGTCGTTAGAGCCTGCCCGATCGCCCCGGGGAAGCGCGGCACGATGTAGGCGTCGTTGAGAACCGACACGACGAAAGGATCGGGCGTCGGGAACCCGGTGCCGTTCATGATCAGCGACGTGACTGGCGTGGATGCCGTCGTCAGCATCGAAGTCAACGCGCCGATGGCGCTGGACGTAGTGGTGCCGGTCTGCGCGGTCCCCAATAGCGTCTGAATCGCGGCGGCCTCGGCCTGCGTGTAAGCGGCCGCGGCGGCGGCCAATGCGCGGGTGAATTCAGTGTGGAACGCTGCGGCCTGTTTGAGAACCGCGTGATAGTCCTGGGCGTATTCGCTGAACAGCGCCGACATGGCCTTCGACACCTCATCCTCGGCCGCTGCCGGCACACCGGTTGTCGAGCCCGCCGCGGCGGAGCCGCCCGCGTTGATCGCCGAACCGATACTCTCCACATCCCCGGCCGCGTTCGCCAATATCTCCGGGGCCGTGATCACACCTGCCGTGCAGGGGAGTGTAGAGCGTCAAGACAGCGCATCGTGATCGCAATCAGCGGGTCACCCAACACGACGCGCAACGCCTTACTGTCGATGCCGGCTTTCTTGATCCACCCGCCGTGGTTCAGCGTCGCAAATAACATGAAACCGCTTGGCCCCAGTCGTCGGGGCCGCCGCAGCCGCATTGGCCGCGCCGATCGCTGAACCGATACTTGCCAAACCCGTTGCCGCCGCCTCCATCAGCGCCGGCGCCGCACTCACAGACGACATGCTCCACTCCATCCTTATGGTCCAAAGACAGACAAATAGCCGGCACCCTTTACCCGGTCGGCATCGCTTTCTAAACCCGGCGGTCACTCGCGGCGTCAACGAACGCTGCCGCACGCGTGCGTCCGCACGCCGAGGCGCTGGTCGACGGCTTCGGGATTCCCGAACGGTTGCGCAACGTGCCGATACTTCACCAGGAGCCGATCGACGAAGCCGACTGATTCGGCTTTACAGCCGGCCCGCGGCGAACGTCGCTGCCTGGTTGGTCATTCCCGACTGAATGTATTGGCCATGTGGCGCCATGCTCACACCATTGGTGCAAATCGGATCCCCGGACATACACATGTCGATCGTTTTCGCGGCGTACAGCGGGCCAATGGAGGGAAGCGAGCCGGCCCCCAATGTCCGCCCGAACGAGCCCGATGCCGAAGGATTTCCGAACACAGCGACAGCGGCGACATGACCGGCGACACCGGGTGGCATCTGCGTGGTGATGACGTCCATCACTGCCGCACCCTGGGAGTACCCCCCGAGGACCATCCTGGTGTTGGGACAGTTCGCCGCCATGGACTGGACATGAGCGCTCGCGTCATTGGCACCGACGGCGATGGAACTACGGAAATTGTTGGTGGCGGGGTAATTGACCGGATACACGCTGACGGTCCTTCGCCCTACTCGCGAGCGCAGCGAATCGACGAACGCCTGTCCGACTCCCCCGACGCCAGGGGGCTCGGTGGTCCCTCGGGCGAACACCACGTCGACGTCGGAGCAGGGAGCCGAGGTAGCGCATGGCAGGGACGAGGCAGCGGTCAGTGACGTCCACGCTGCGACAACAGCTGCACCGAGCAGTCCAGAAATCCGGCGTGCGGTCACGGCGCGCATATCATGCTGTCGCTTCGAAGATGATCTTGAACGACCCCGTGGGCGGCCTGGATGGCCGGGGGCGCGCCGGTCCGACGATGGAACCTCATGGTGGTTGTCCTTGGTGTGGTCGCCGCCTGGTTAGCAGCTCTCACAGGTAGGGAGCCGCGACGCCGGTCCTAGGGGACACTTTTCTCGCCGCCGACGCCGAGGTCCACGTCAGCGCGCGAAAGCCCGAGTCGACGTCACGCACGCGTCGATTCCGACACGGAGAGCATGGCTCGCCGCCGGCGATCGGCAGACCCCCGCCTCTCTGCCGGAAAGCAACCATCGGTCATCACGACGCCGTGGCGGCCTCAAGGTCCTCGAATGCCTGGCCGGTGTACTGCGCCAGTCGCTGCAGATGCGGCAGCGTGTCACGGCAGCCGAGGAACCCGAGCGCGATCTTGTCCGTATAGCCGACCAGCGTCAGGTTGAGGCCGTAGCCGTCGAACAGGAACGACACCGGAACGATCAGTTCTAGCCTGGCGCCGGAGAGATACAGCGGCTGCTTGGAGAGCACGACGTTGGAGACGGTGAAGTTGTACAGCGGCGGGATCAGCCCGAGCACCCCGGTCACCTGCCCCACCGCGATTGGGAGCAGGCCCAACAGGGAGTAGTGCTGCAAGGCGTTGGGTGACATGGCCAGCAGCTCGGCCTTACCGCGGCTAGTTGACGCGGAGATTTCGCGAAGCCGCGCAAGCGGGGCTTCGGTCGTGGTGCCTAGTGGGGCGACGAAACCCGTCGCGGCGTTGACCGTCTCGGCGTCGCGCTCGAAGCCGACCGCCACGGATGCGGTCAGGCTGTCCCCGGGCAGGGCATCATGCTCCAACAGGTAGCGCCGACAAGCGCCGCCGACCGACGCCAGGATCACGTCGTTGACAGTCGTGCCAGTGGCGCCCGCGACCGCCTTGACCCGCGGCAGGTCGAGTACCTCCACCCCGAGCCGTCGGTGCCGGGTGATCCGAGTGTTGAACGGCGAACCAGGAGTCTTCAGCGCCGCCTGCACCGAGCTGTTGGCGCCGCGCATCATGCTTGTGAGCTTTCCGGTCAGCTCGCCTAGGGCCGAGACGCCCGCGATTGCCCGATTCGCGGTGGCGGCCGCGAAGACGCTAGCCACGTTGAAGTCCTCGTCGAGCGCGTCGGGCCTGCCCGAGCCCGGAGGGCCCTTGGGATCAGTGGTCAGCCAGCGCTTGATGTAGTTCACCGCACCCATGCCGTCGACCGCACAGTGGTGCGCCTTGAAGTAGAAGGCGAACCGGCGGCCCGCCAGACCCTCGATGAGATGCGCCTCCCACAGCGGCTTGGTCATGTCGAGCGGGGTCGAATGCAGCCGCTCGACCAGTGCGCCGAGATCACCGGCGTTCCCCGGGCGGGGTAAGGCGGAGAGGCGGACATGGTAGCTCGCGTCGGGCTGCACCTGCTTCCAGTACGCCATCGAGGGGCCGCCCGCGATCACGCTATCGAAGGGGAACGGGAGGTACGCCAGCTGCGAGAACGCCTCGTGCAGGTCTCTGGTGAAGCTTCGCGGTGCTCTCGTCGGCAGTTCGAAGACCGCAAGCGCGCCGATGTGCATCGGCGTGCGCGGCGTCTCCATCCGAGCGAACATCTGGTCCAGCGGGCTGAGCAGCTTCACGAGGTCAGCCTAGGCACTTCGGCCGTACGAATCTGGGCATTGAGCGAGAGACTGCCCGCTCATGCTCACGACTCACTCTGGGGCGCACTCCTTCGGAAGCATGCCATTGTTGAAGTGCAGGAAGGCCGCTCGTGGAAGGCAAGAATACTTCCAAGACCGGTGT
>CAVVLC010000078.1:0-12408 GCA_963748885.1 uncultured Actinomycetota bacterium | reverse complement strand
TAGGGGGCCCGAAATCGGCGGTGTAGCTCCGCTATAGCGAGCCGATGCCGGATCCCGGGCTCAGGGCGAAACCCCAATCGAACAGGCTCGCGGCCTGATCCCAATATGTCGGTCCGCCCTCTTTCACCATCCCGTACATCATGGCGATCACCAGCCGGCGGCCGCCGCGCGCGGCGGCGCCGACGAACGTCTTGCGGGCGGCGTTGGTGAAGCCCGTCTTGCCGCCGATCGCGCCGGGATAGCGCGCCAACAGCTCGTCCTGGTTGAGGATCGGTTGGTCGGCAGCACCCCCGCCAGCAGCCCCGCCAGCATTAGCCGTGTCGCCGGGGAACATTGCCGAGGGCTCGGCGGTGATCTGCGCGAACACCGGGTTGGCCATCGCTGCCCGGAAAATGACCGCCAGGTCGTGCGCCGTCGTCCATCCCGAGCCCCCCGGCCCGTCCAGGCCCGACGGTGTCGACGCGTGGGTGTTCGTCGCCCCGAGGGAGGCGGCCTTGGCGTCCATCTTGGCCACGGTCGCGTCGGGGCCGCCCAGCGACTGCGCCAGCGTGTTGGCGGCGTCGTTACCCGAAACCAGCAGCAGGGCGTCGAGTAGTTGGCGCGCGGTGTAGGTGCGGCCCGGCTTGATGCCGACGCAGTTGCATTCGACCTCGGTGTCGGCGACGTCCGCGACGACGGTTGAGTTCAGATTCAGCTCGTCCAGCGCCACCAGCGCCAACAGCACCTTGATGGTGCTGGCCGGCGGGTGCATCACATTCTGGTCGCGGCCCGCCAGCACCTGACCGCTGTCCATGTCGGCGACGATCCACGTCTGTGCCGGGCCGTCGGGGATCGGCAGCGAGCCGACCGGCTGCGTACTGTCTGCCGACGCGGTGCCCGCGCCGACGTTGCCGCCGCAGGTACCGATCGCTAGCACTGTGGCCGCTGTGGCCGCTGCAGCCATGAGCTTTCGCATGGGCGGACAGTTTAACTTCGGGGCCCGCGTGACGCCTATTTCCACTGCTAGGCGAGCGTGGCGGCAGGCTCGTCGGCAGCCTTCCTTATTGCGGGGGTGGTTCCCAGGGTGGTGGTGTTGGCGCGCAGGAAGCTGCCGGTTCGCTGCGTGCCGAGCACCTCGGTGGGCTGTCCGTTGAGGAACACCGCGCGCCCTGCGACGAGCACCGCGCCGACGGTGTCGTCGTTGCGGTTGACCATCCGCGACAGTCCGCCGTACTGCTCGACCTTTTCCTCGCTGTAGCTGTCCAGCGAGTCATCAAGGTGTGCGGGGTCGACGATCACCAGGTCGGCGCGGTCGCCCAGCCGAAGATGTCCGGCGTCGATCTGATACCAGTCGGCCAGTTCACCGGTGAGCCGGTGCACCGCCTGCTCGATGGTCATGAAGGGCGCGCCGGCCTTCTCGGCGTCGTGGACGTGGCGCAGCAGTCGCAGCCCGAAGTTGTAGAACGCCATGTTGCGCAGGTGTGCTCCCGCGTCCGAGAAGCCCATCTGGACGCCAGGCTCGCGGGCCAGCTTCTTGAGCACCTCGGGACGGTGGTTGGAAATCGTAGTGCGCCAGCGCAGCGCCGTGCCGTGCTCGACCACCAGATCGAGGAATGCATCCACGGGGTGTAGCCCGCCGCGGTCAATTCCGACCTGCCCGAACGACTTTCCGATCACCGACGGATCGGGGCATTCGACGATTTCGGCGTCGAAGAAGTCGCGGTGCCACACGCGCAGCCCGTACTTGCCGTCGTAGTCCTTGCGGAACCGCCGCCGGTATTCCTCGTCGCGCATCAGCTCGTTGCGCTCGGCCAGTTGTTCTTTCAGATGCATGGCGGCCTCGCCGGAGCCGAACTCCTCGAAGATGACCAGATCGATGCCGTCGGCGTACACCTCGAACGGCACCGGCAGGTGCTGCCAGCGGAAGTTGCCGCCCAGCTTGTTGACCAAGCGGGCCGCCGGACCCATCAGCGGAATCGCAAACCGGCTGGCCTTGATATCGGCGGCCGAGAGCAGGCTGGTCTTCAGCGGCCTGCGGAAGATGCCGAGCGACTGCGCCACCTGGGACCCGACGTCCAAGGGATTCTGAATGTCGGGACCGGCCTGCAGGACCCGCCCGCTGCGCCGCAGCATCGACTTCAGCCGACGCAGCTCGCGTGGTTTCGCATACGTCGAGGGCAGGGTGCGCGAGCGGCAGGTCTCACCATCGAGCTTGTCGAAGAGCAGCTGCTGCGAGGACATGCCGACGAACCCGGCCCGGAGCGCCTCGGCAAGCATCTCCTCCATCCGGGCCTGCTCGGCCTGGGTCGGGCGCACCTCTTTGCGGGTTGCGCGGTCCAGACCCATGGTTGCGGTCCGCATGTCCGAATGCCCGATAAAGGCGGCGACATTGGGCCCCAGCGGCCGTGCCTGAAGCGCGGCGATGTACTCCTCGCAGTTGGACCAAGTCTTGTACTTGTCAACCGTGCCGATGACGTGCTCGCGCGGAATGGCCTCCACTCGGGCGAACAAGTCGCCGGCGTCCTGGCCGTCGACGTGAACGGTCGACAGCGAACACGAACCCACCATCACCGTCGTCACGCCATGGCGCAGCGACTCCGACAGCGACGGGGCGCCGAGCACCTCGACGTCGTAGTGGGTGTGGATGTCGACCATGCCGGGCAGTACCCACTTGCCGTCGGCATCGATCACCTGGATGCAGCCCGATTCGTCGAGCGGCCCGGGGCTGATCGCCGCGACGTGACCGGCGCGGATGCCGATGTTGCGGATCGCCGACGGCGCGCCGGTGCCGTCGAACCAGCGGCCGTTGCGGATCACCGTGTCGAAGCTCATGGGATGTTCCTTTCGTGGGGCTTGTCGCGCTTGTCGCGCTTGTCGCGTTTGTCGGGCTTGCCGGGGGGCTTGCCTCGTTGGTTTCCAGAATGCGGTCACGACAAGCCCGGAGTCTTGACAGTTGCGGACGATTATTTGACATTTGTTGACATGTCGGTGGTGCGCGGAACGGCGCTGTCGGGGTATCCGCGCCTGGTTGCGGAACTGGGCGGCGATCCGGTCGAACTGCTGCGCGCGACCGGCATCCGGCCCCATGACGTCGGCGAGCACGAAGTCTTTGTGCCGTACCGCAGCCTCATCATGGCTGTCGAGACCGAGGCGGCAGCCACATCGACCCCCGATTTCGGGCGGCGGTTGGCACTGCGGCAGGGCATCGAAATCCTTGGACCGCTCGGGGTGGCCGTGCGCACCGCGGCCACCGTCGGCGACGCCTTCGCGATCGTCGAAACCTTCCTGGCGGCCTACAGCCCGGCCATCTCCACCCGCATCATTCAGGGTGCCGACACCGGACAGTCGTTCTACGCGTTCGAGATTTTGATCGAGCGCCCGCCGCCGCACCCGCAGACCACCGAACTGTCCCTGGGGGTGTCACTGGGGGTGTTGCGGTTCCTGCTCGGCGCGCAGTACGCGCCCTTGACGGTGCACTTCCCGCACGAGCCGCTCACCGCGGCCGCCGACTATCTGAGCTACTTCGGCTGCCGGCCATGCTTCACGCAACCAACAGCGGGCTTCGCTTTCCACACGGCCGATCTCGCTCGCTCGCTCAACCAAGACGCGCTCGCGCATCAAGCGGTCGTGCAGTACTTGACCGGAATCACCACACACGAGCCCGGCATGACCCAGTCGGTGCGCACCATGGTCCGCCAACTCCTGCCCACCGGCACCGCCAGCCTTGAGTTGATCGCCGCCCAGTTCGATCTGCATCCAAGGGCACTGCACCGCCGCCTGTCCGCGGAGAAGACCACCTTCGGCCGAACTCATCGATAGGGTGCGCCGCGAAACCGCTGAACACTACCTACGCGACACCGACATCAGCCTGTCGCACCTAACCCGAGAACTCGGCTACGCCGAGCAGAGCGTGCTGACCCGGTCGTGCCGGCGTTGGTTCGGCTGCGGTCCGAGCAGCTACCGCAAGGCTGCTCCGGTCTGTCCCGGCGCCGGATCTCGATGCTGTTTCAAGAGCCACCGGTCGTGTTCAATCGACGACATGCTGAGCCTGGAAGAGATCTCGGACCGGCTGGAGATCCAGCAACTGCTGGTGGACTACTCCACCGCGATCGACCAGCGTCGATTCGATGATCTGGACCAGGTTTTCACTCCGGACGCCTACATCGACTACCGCGCGATGGGCGGCATCGACGGCAGCTTCCCGAGGTCAAGAAATGGTTGGCGGAGGTGCTGCCGAACTTCCCGGTCTACGCGCACATGCTGGGCAATTTCTCGGTCCGCTTCGACGGGGACACCGCGTCGTCGCGGGTGATCTGCTTCAACCCGATGGTGCTCGGCGGGGAAAGGACCAGGTCATGTTCTGCGGGCTCTGGTACGACGACGAGTTCGTCCGCACCCCCGAGGGTTGGCGGATGACCCGTCGGGTCGAGACGAAGACCTTCCAGAAGGTGGGTCTGACCCGTCGAATTTCGGCCCCGGCCGCGCTTCTGGCACAATGGGCGGCTGTCTGCCGCGCGACCCGTCCTCAGTCACGGGCGCTTGCGCGGCGGTCACACACGCGAGGCAAAACCGGACCGGGCATCCGCCCGGGTCGCTGAATTGCAGCGTGGCAACACAGGAGAAATCGCTTAACCATGGCTGTCAAGATCAAGCTCACCCGGCTTGGCAAGATCCGCAATCCCCAGTACCGCATCGCCGTCGCCGACGCGCGCAACCGCCGCGACGGCCGCGCCATCGAGGTCATCGGCCGGTACCACCCCAAGGAAGAGCCGAGCCTGATCGAGATCGACTCCGAGCGCGCGCAGTACTGGCTGTGCGTCGGCGCCCAGCCCACCGAGCCCGTTCTGCGCTGCTGAAGATCACCGGTGACTGGCAGAAGTTCAAGGGCCTGCCGGGCGCCGAGGGCACGCTGAAGGTCAAGCCGCCCAAGCCCAGCAAGCTGGACCTGTTCAACGCCGCGCTGGCCGCCGCCGACGGTGCTCCGACCGGCGAGGCCGCCAAGCCGAAGAAGAAGGCGCCCGCCAAGAAGGCCGCCAAGGCGCGAGGCCGACGAGCCGCGCCGAGGCTCCGCTGAGGCCGCGAGCGCCGCGTCCGAGGCCGCCGCCGAGGCTCCGGCCGACGCCCGGCCGAGCCGAAAGCTGACCGGCGAATGAGCACTGTCGTCGTCGACGCCGTCGAGCACCTGGTCCGCGGAATCGTCGACAACCCCGACGACGTCCGCGTCGACATGGTGACCAGCCGGCGTGGCCGCACCGTCGAGGTGCACGTGCACCCCGACGACCTGGGCAAGGTGATCGGCCGCGGCGGACGCACCGCGACCGCGTTGCGCACGCTGGTCGCCGGCATCGGCGGCCGCGGCATCCGCGTCGACGTGGTGGACACCGACCAGTAGCGCGAGCGCACGCTCCATGGAGCTGGTCGTCGGGCGCGTCGTCAAGGCGCACGGCATCAGCGGCGAGCTCGTCGTCGATGTCCGCACCGACGATCCCGCCGACCGCTTCGCGCCGGGTAGTACGCTGCGCGCCAAGGCGTCCCGCCGGGATCGCGGCCGATGCCCGGAGCGCAGCTACGTCGTCGAGCAGCGCGCGTGAGCACGGCGGCCGGCTGCTGGTGCGGCTGGCCGGGGTCGCCGACCGCGACGCCGCCGACGCGTTGCGGGGCAGCCTGTTCGTGGTCGACTCCGCGGACCTGCCGCCGATCGACGAGCCCGACAAGTTCTACGACCACCAGCTCGAAGGCCTGCGGGTCCGGACGACGGCGGCGGCTCGACGTCGGCGTCGTCGCCGAGGTGCTGCACACCGCGGCGGGCGAGTTGCTGGCGGTCAAGCGCCGTCGAGTCGAGGCGGCGGCGAGAGCGGAGTTGCTGGTGCCGTTCGTCAGCGCGATCGTCACGTCGGTGTCGCTGGACGACGGCACCGTCGAGATCGACCCGCCCGACGGCCTGCTGGACCTGGAGTAGCAGTGCGCGACATGCGAATCGACGTCGTCACGATCTTTCCGGCCTACCTCGACCCGCTGCGACAATCGTTGCCGGGCAAGGCGATCGCAGTCGGGGCTGGTCGATCTGCAGCGTGCACGACCTGCGGCGGTGGACCCATGACGTGCACCACTCGGTGGACGACGCGCCCTACGGCGGCGGCCCCGGCATGGTGATGAAGGCGCCGGTGTGGGGCGACGCGCTCGACGAGATCTGTTCTGGCGAAACACTTTTGGTTGTTCCGACCCCGGCCGGTGCGCTGTTCACCCAGGCGACCGCGCAGCGCTGGAGCGCCGAGTCGCACCTGGTGTTCGCCTGCGGCCGCTACGAGGGCATCGACCAGCGGGTGGTCGACGACGCGGCCCGGCGGATGCGCGTCGAAGAGGTCTCGATCGGCGACTACGTGCTGCCCGGCGGCGAGTCGGCGGCCGTGGTGATGATCGAGGCCGTGGTGCGGCTGCTGCCCGGCGTACTGGGCAATCCGGCGTCGCACCAAGATGATTCGCACTCGCCGGGCCTGGACCGGCTGCTGGAGGGCCCCAGCTACACCCGGCCGCCGAGCTGGCGCGATCTCGACGTGCCGGAGGTCCTGCTCTCCGGCGACCATGCGCGCATCGCCGCGTGGCGTGCGGAGGTCTCGCTGCAGCGCACCCGCGAGCGCCGGCCCGACCTATCCACGTGAAACGCTTAACGCCGGCAGCGGGCGGTCGTCAGATTCGCCCGCCGGGGAATATCGTCTTGACGGCCTGGGTGATCGTCTGGCGCGCGGTGGCGTCGTCGGAGGGCTGCAGCGACTCGATCACCATGATGTAGCGGCGGTCCGCGCCGATCACCCCGGTCGACAGGTGCATCCAGTCGGCGCCGATGCAGCACATCCAGCCCTGCTTGACCGCGACGGGCTCGGCGTACAGACCGTCGGGGATGCCGAACCGCTGCGGGTAGCCGTCGATCCCGGTGGGGGTGGACTGCGCCAGATCGTTGATGATGATGCCGGCCCGCTCCGGCGGCAGCCCGCCGGCCCCGTTGAGCAGCATGTCGTAGTAGCGGACCAGGTCGCTGCGCCGTGCTCATCGTGTTCCACCAGCGCCCGTCGTTGGGCGGCGTGGTGGACGCCAGCCCGTATCGGCTGGCGACCTGGGTGATGATGGCGTCTCCGCCGTCCTGACCCCAGAATTTTTCGGCGGCGCCGTCGTCGGACGACTGCAGCATGACGTCCAATGCCTGGCGATCCTCCGGGGACAGCACGGTCTTGCCCTGGGATTCCTGCAGCAGCAGATCGTCGGCGATGAAGAGCTTGGCCACCGACGCGATGCCGGGGATCTGGGCATCGCCGTTGGAGACCAGCTGGTGGGTAGCGCGGTCGAGGATGGCGACCGAAAGGGTGGCGCCCGCGGCGGCGGCTTGGTCGGTGGCCTGCTGGATGCGTGCCTGGAGTCCGTTGAAGTCGGCGTTCGGCACCGGCGGCGACGTTTCGGGCGGCGTGATGGCCCGCAGTAGAAAGTCGGCAAGCTGGGTTGCGGGCTGCGGTTGGACAGGCTGTGGCTGGGGGTGTGGCGCCAGGCGGACGGCCGCGCTGTGGACCGGCCTGGTGTGCGGCTTCTCCGCAACCGTTGCCTCGTCGCACCCGGCCAGCACCAGCGTCACCGCCGCGATGGCGGTGAGCACCGTGCGCGGCCGTGGGCGCATTTCTTCCTCCGACCCTCTCCTCTGGAAGTGCCAAACGTGCGTGCGGGCGGCCGCTTCGCCATCCGCCCGGGTGTCAACGCCGAGGTTCGGGTTCGACTAGCGCGTTTTGACCCCAGCTATATCTACCATTCACCAGCGGATTTGGCGTGCGATGAACCACCGGATTTCCTGTGATTTTCCGTGTAAGCGCGCGGTCTGGCACAATTGACCAGTTGTCTCCAGCGGCTGTGGGCCGGACGGGCGGGTTCCCGCCCGCTGCGAGATGCACCCAGAAGCCCGAAACCATCGGCTTGGTGACCGCCTCACGTCCCCGTGTGGGCAGTCGCCGCAAAGCCGCGACCCCAAGGAAGTGTCTTCTTACGATGAACAGGCTGGACTTCGTCGATCAAGCGTCGCTGCGCGACGACATCCCGGCCTTCAACCCGGGCGACACCATCAACGTGCACGTCAAGGTCATCGAGGGCGCCAAGGAACGTGTCCAGGTGTTCAAGGGCGTGGTGATCCGCAGGCAGGGCGGCGGGGTCCGCGAGACGTTCACGGTGCGCAAGGAGAGCTACGGCGTCGGCGTCGAACGGACCTTCCCGGTGCATTCGCCGAACATCGACCACATCGAGGTGGTAACCCGCGGCGACGTCCGCCGCGCCAAGCTGTACTACCTGCGCGAACTTCGCGGCAAGAAGGCCAAGATCAAGGAAAAGCGCTGAACGCGCGCGTCGCGGTGGTTCACACGGGCACAGTTTGTGCTGGCTAGTCTGATCTCGTGACAGAACCCACGGACTCCTCGCCTGAACCCCAGCCCGACGCTGGTCAGTCGGAGCCGAAGGTCTCTACCCGCGACCCCGAACCCCCCGACAAGGCTGACAAGGCGGAAGCACCCGCCGACGCGGAGAAGGGCGAGTCGGAGGAGCCCCAGAAGCGGTCGACGCTGAAGGAACTCGCGATTCTGGCGCTGATCGCGGTGGTGCTCTACTACGTGATGTTGACGTTCGTCGCGCGTCCCTACCTGATCCCGTCGGAATCGATGGAACCAACGCTGCACGGGTGCACGGGATGCGTCGGTGACCGGATCATGGTGGACAAGGTCAGTTACCGGCGCCCTTCACCGACCGCCGAACTCTTCGGCACACCGCACCCGGGTGACGTCATCGTGTTCAAGGGACCGCCGAACTGGAACACCGGGTACAAGTCGATCCGCTCCAACAACACCGCGTTGCGCTGGGTGCAGAACACGCTGTCGTTTGTCGGTTTCGTGCCACCCGACGAGAACGACCTGGTCAAACGTGTCATCGCGGTCGGTGGGCAGACGGTGCAATGCCGGGCCGACACCGGCCTGACGGTCGATGGCAAGCCGCTCAAGGAGCCGTACCTCAACGCCGCCACCATGATGGCCGACCCGTCGGTGTACCCGTGCCTGGGCAGCGAGTTCGGGCCGGTCACCGTCCCGCAGGGACGGCTGTGGGTGATGGGCGACAACCGGACGCACTCGGCGGACTCGCGGGCTCACTGCACCAGCACCCCGGCCGACGCGCTAAAGGGGATTTTGTGCACCGGCGATCCCGATGTCGGGGACCGTGCCGGTGACCAATGTCATCGGGAAGGCCAGATTCATCGTGTGGCCGCCGTCGCGATGGGGTGGCGTGGGTTCGGTGAACCCTCAGCAGGGCCAGTAGCCATGGCCACGACGTGGCCGCCGCGGACGGTGATCCGCAAGGCTTCAGGATTTGGCGGGAGCGCACCCTGGAGTCCGCGCTGCACCGCAGCGGTCTGGGGCCGGTGGCCGGGGTGGACGAGGTGGGCCGCGGCGCCTGCGCCGGCCCGCTGGTGGTGGCGGCCTGTGTGCTCGGCCCGAATCGGCTGGAAAGCCTTGCCGCCCTGGACGATTCGAAGAAGCTGACCGAGAAGGCGCGGGAGAGGCTATTTCCGCTGATCCGCCGCTACGCGCTGGCCTACCACGTGGTGTTCATCCCGTCTGCCGAGGTCGACCGGCGCGGCGTGCACGTGGCGAACATCGAAGGCATGCGGCGTGCGGTGGCCGGCCTGCCGATACGGCCCGGCTATGTGTTGAGCGACGGCTTTCGGGTGCCGGGCCTTCCGATGCCCTCGCTGCCGGTGGTCGGGGGCGACGCGGCGGCCGCCTGCATCGCCGCGGCCAGCGTGCTGGCCAAAGTCAGCCGGGACCGGTTGATGGTCGCGATGGACGCCGACCACCCGGGCTACGGCTTCGCCGACCACAAGGGGTACAGCACGCCCGCGCACAGCCTGGCTCTGACCCGGCTGGGTCCGTGCCCCCAGCACCGCTATTCGTTCATCAACGTTCGGCGCGTGGCGACCGGCTCGAACGTCGAGATGGTCGCCGAATGCGATCCGGACCCTCCGGGGAGGCATGACGACCACTGGTGAGGAAAGATGGGAGCAACCGGCGGTCGCTTATGGCGCAACGCGCCCAACCGGGGCATTTGGGCAGATCGGGGCAAATTGTCGCAGGAGAAGGACGTCTGAGCAGGTGAGTGGCAGATGAGTGCGGAGGATCTCGAAAAGTACGAAACCGAGATGGAGCTCTCGCTGTACCGCGAATACAAGGACATCGTCGGGCAGTTCAGCTACGTCGTGGAGACCGAGCGGCGCTTCTACCTGGCCAACAGCGTGGAGATGGTGCCACGCAACGCCGACGGCGAGGTGTACTTCGAGCTGCGCCTGGCCGACGCCTGGGTGTGGGACATGTACCGGCCGGCCCGGTTCGTCAAAGCAGGTGCGGGTGGTCACCTTCAAGGACGTCAACATCGAAGAGGTCGAGAAGCCCGAGCTGCGGCTGCCCGAATAGCCCAATAGCCGGCCGTCAGGCGTCGGACGCGTCGGTGGCGGTCGTCGTCGAAGGCAATTTTCCCGCGGTTGGCTGATGACCGTGCGGGCCACGTCGGCGAGTTTGATGTTCAGGTCCTGGGAATAGCGGCGCAGCACGTCGAACGCTTCGTCCTCGGTAACTGCCGTTGAGCAGCATCAACATGCCGACGGCCTTGCCGATTTCGCGGTTGCTGAGCAGTCCGCGTCGCAAGGTGGCGGCGTCTTCGCCCTGGGCGATGGCGTTGATGGCCACGCTCGCGAAAGACGCCAGCACGATCGCCTGGCCGGCGGATTCGGAGTTGAAGCTGCCGGCGGTGTCGCTGAACAGGTTGAGCGCACCGGTGACCTGGCGATCGACCAGCAGCCGAAACCCCATGGCCCCGCGCACCGGCGTCTCGGCGACCACGCGAGCGGCGAGCTGGGGCCACAACGATGGCGTGGTCAAGTCGGGCTCGATTTGCGGGGATTTCGTCCTCGATGGCGTCGATGCACGGCCCGTCGCCGGTGCTGCGTTCCAGGTCGTCGATTGCTGCGCGATGCGGTCGCTGGCGCCAACGGTGACGTACCGGCCATCGCGGCGCACCAGCAGGCTGGCGTGGTCACAGCCCGAAACGACCAGTGTCGCCGCGACGCAGATGGCCGCGTACACCTCGGCGGAGTCTGTGCCCTGGTAGATGATCTCGGCGAGCGCGGCGAACACCTTCGCCGTATCCACCGCGACCGGCTCTGACGACTCGCCGGAAGCGGCTTTCGCCTCGTCCACTACATCCCTCATTTCAGGCGTTTCCTTGCTGACGATCTACCCGTCCCCGAGGCGCTCTCACACGACGTGAGCCCGGCAACCAATGTACGTTGGCTGCGTGAGTCTTGACCGCTCAGCCGCGTCTCGCGCAGCGTGGGGCACGTAACCGCACGACGGCGGGTAAGACACCTCACCGCCGATCAGGCGACCACCCGGCCGGAGACCCTGGCGGTCGAGGAGCCGCTGGAGATCCGCGTCAACGGCAGCGCGATCACCGTGACGATGCGCACGCCCGGGCTCGGATATCGAACTCGCGCAAGGCTTTCTGCTCACCGAAGGGGTCATCGCGCGCCGCGACGACGTGCTGAGCATCCGCTACTGCGGCGGGCGGGGCGACATCGGCGGCGCCATGGGCCTGCGGGACGGTGGGCCCAACACCTACAACGTGCTCGACGTGACGCTGGCGCCCGGCGTCGACCCGCCCGGTCTGGACGTCACGCGCAACTTCTACACCACCTCGTCGTGCGGGGTCTGCGGCAAGGCCTCGCTGGACGCGGTGCGGACGATCAGCCGGTTCTCGCCCGGCGACGATCCGCGCCACCGTCGCCGCGGCCACGCTGCAGGGCGATGCCCGGCCAGCTTCGCGAGCGCGCAAAAGGTCTTCGCCAGCACCGGCGGGCTGCACGCCGCGGCGCTGTTCGGCGTGGACGGCACCATGCTGGCGGTCCGCGAGGACATCGGCCGGCACAACGCCGTCGACAAGGTGATCGGCTGGGCGCTCGAACACGACCGGATTCCGCTGCGCGGCTCGGTGCTGCTGGTCAGCGGGCGGGCCTCGTTCGAGTTGACGCAGAAGGCGGTGATGGCCGGGATTCCGGTGCTGGCCGCGGTGTCCGCGCCGTCGTCGCTGGCGGTCTCGCTGGCCGAGCGAGGCCGGGATCACCCTGGTGGCGTTCCTGCGCGGAGAACTCGATGAACGTCTACACCAGGGCGGACCGCATCAGTTAGACATCCCAGGTTCGTAACTGTCAAGCGGCTGCTGTGATGCGGTGTGCCCAGGCTTTGTGTTCGTCGTAGTGGGTGTGGTGGCGTAGGCAGCCGTGGAGGATGCCGACGAGCCGGTTGCCCAGGGCGCGTAGCGCCTGATGATGGAGATCCCCGTTGGCGCGGTGAGCGTCGTAAA
>CAVVLC010000077.1:0-21322 GCA_963748885.1 uncultured Actinomycetota bacterium | reverse complement strand
GTCAGTGGCGGGTTTAACACCGCCGCGGGCACCTTCGCCGGGTCCCCGGCGTTCACCGCGCCGGAGGTGCTAAGCGGGGAAGCCCCGACGATGGCCTCGGACGTGTATAGCTTGGGTGCGACGCTGTTCGCCGCGTTGACCGGGCACGCGGCCTTTGAGCGCCGCGTGGGCGAGCACGTGATGGCGCACTTTTTGCGGATCGCCTCTGAACCAGTACCCGATCTGCGCGACCGCGGCGCCAACGACGACATCGCCGAGGTGATCGGTGCGGCGATGGCCCGCGACCCCGGCCGAGCGGCCCTCGATGCTGAAGTTCGGGGCGCAACTGCAGGCGCTGCAGCACCGGCGCGGGTTCGCCGTGGACGACATGGCGGTGCAGGGCGAACCCGCGCCCGACAGCGCTCGCCGAGCTCCCGAACACCTCGACCGCATCGACCTCGGTGCGCCGCGCCGGTGCCCAGGTTTCCGGCACCGCTGGAAAGTTTCGTGGGCAGGACCACCGAATGGCCGAGCTGCGTTCGATGCTCACCCCGGTCGCGGCTGGTCACCCTGACCGGGATCGGCGGAATCGTCAAGACCACCCTGGCCATCCAGGCCCCACGCGGGCAGTTCGGCGATTCGGCTATCCGGTCTCCGTCGAGTTGGCCACCTGCGCGAGGCCGGCTGGTGACCGACGTGATGGCCGCCGCGCTCGGGGTGCGCGATCACCCCGGCCGCGCCCTGATCGACGTGCTGGTCGACTTTCTGCTCGAACGCCACGCGCTGGTGGTGCTCGACAACTGCGAACAGATCATCGACGACGCGGCCAAGCTCGCCGAGACGCTGTTGGGGCCTGCCCCCGACTGCACATCCTGGCCACCAGCCGCGAAGTCCTCGATATCGGCGGCGAAGCGGTGTTGCCGCTGCCCGCGTTGAGCGCACCCGGCGCCGCCGACGACCCCACCCTGCGCACCCTGGCCGGCTATGCCGCGGTGACCCTGTTCGTCGACCGCGCCCGCACCGCGGCCCCCGGATTCGCCCTCACCGAACACGACAGCGTGGCCGTGGCACGTATCTGCTCGTGCCTGGACGGGTTGCCGCTGGCCATCGAGATGGCCGCCGCACGCATGCGAGTGATGTCCGTCGAACAGATCGCCGACGGCTTATCCGACCGATACGGGCTGCTCACAGCGGCGCCGCGGCGCCCCCGCCCGCCAGCAAACTCTCGCCGCGTGCATCGATGGAGCTGAGCTGTGCACGCCGCCGGACAACACCTCTGGAGCCGGTTATCGGCTTCGCCGGCAGCTTCGACATGCCCGCAGCCCGCGACATCTGCGGACAAGACATCGAAGACCTCGATGCACCTACCTATTGTCCGCGCTGGTCGACAAGTCCATCCTGATCCGCACCGAACACGACGGCGCGGTCCGCTTCCGCCTCCTCGAAACCGTCCGAGAATACGGCCTCGCCCGCCTGACCGACACCGACGACCACACCTCGCTGCGCCGCCGCCACGCCACCTGGTACCAACAACTGGCCACCAACGCCGAGGCCCAATGGTTCGGCCCCCAACAACTCCACCTCGTCCGCCGCCTGTCCGTCGAGATGCCCAACATCCGCGAGGCATTGCAATTCAGCCTCACCGACTCCCCCGCCACCGCGGTGGACATGACCGCCGCCCTGCGCCCGTTCTGGGTATTCCACACAATGCTCGGCGAAGGTGGCCAATGGACACGGCGGGCGCTGGCCGCCACACCGCCTGAAGCTCAAATGCAGCGTGTCCGGGCATTATTCACCGCGGCGCACGTCGCCCATATACACGGCGACCTGGCGACGGCCGTCGGTTGGTTCGCCGAGCTGCACGAGCTCCTCGAGGTGATCGAAGCCCCCGTCATACGCGGCTTGCTCACCTACCTCGAGGGCTACACCGCGCTGCTCACCGGCGACATCGGCCAGGCACGCGACTGCTTCCAGCGGGCACTGGCCGCGACCGACGACTTCGAAGTCCAGGCGGAGTGCTTGCAGTTGATGGGAATTCTGGAGCTGGTTACAGGCGACGCCGACAGCGCGCTGGAATGGTCTGAAAAAGGACTCGCCTTGGCCGAAGCCCGGGGCGACTGGGTGATACGTGGGGTCACATTGCTGTCGGTTGGCGTCGCCTGCTGGCGGCTGGGCCACCTACAGCGCGCCGAAGAACTGCTCCAAAAAGGTTTGCGGCTTTCCCTGGAAAGCAATTCCACGTACGTCTTCCCGAATCAACTGGAAATCCTGGCATGGATCATGGATTCGCGTCAGCAATCGCGGCCGGCCGTGGTCCTGATGGCAGCAGCCGCTGAGTTGAGCATCGCTATCGGGGCTCCGCTAATCGCCGCCCACCTCGGTCCATTCCATACCGATTGCGAGACTCGCGCACGCGAGCGGCTCAGCACCGCGGAATTCCAGACGGCCTGGAACGACGGCGCCGCGATGACCGTCGAACAGGCGGCAGCCTTTGCCCTCGGGGACCGCCCTTAGGATGACTTGGGCGTGCAGCCCAATCACCTGCCAAGGAGCAAACGCATGCCATCCCCCAAGCGCCCGCGCAGGCTCGGTTACGCGATCGGCAGGGTGCTCGGCGCGATCGGCGCCCTTGTCGCCATCTCGGCGGTCCTCGTCTTCTTGGTTCAGGTCACCGGCAGGTTGCCGAGCGACGAACACAGCTTCGCTAACAACCAGAGCACCACGGTGCACATGGGCGCCGGCGAATTCAAATCGATCTACTACACCAGCCCCGCTTCCGGAACGCCGTCAAATCCCATCGGCTGCAGCGTTCGTGACCACCAGGGGCAGCGCGTCGACGCCACCCAGTATGACTTCGGCTTCATCCCAACCGGCCATTGGCAGGGTGAGTTCTACTTCGAGGCCAAGGACGCAGGCGACTACACGGTCAACTGCTCGGGGCCCTCCGACATTCGCTACGGCGTCGGCGATTACGTCGACGTCGCCGAGTTCACCGCGTTGATCTGGGCCATCATCGCCGGCGTTGTGCTGGTCATCGCTGGATTCGTCGCCTTCGCCCTCAGCACATTCCGCGGACCTGAGCCGCCGCCTCCTCCGCCGCCGGATGACGACTGGGAGTAGCGCCAACCAGTCCCGGCCGGGTCACCGGGGCCGCCCCGGTGCGGTGCAGCCAATCCCGCGGCCGCAACCGCCAGGTGCGCCGCGCGTATTCCAGCTCTGTGTAGGGCCATTGGGTGACGATGCGCCCGGTGGGGGAACGGAAGTAGCTGTCGCACTTGGTCCAGATGGTGCGCTCGAGATCCGCGGAAAGCCCATCGTTGTAACGCTTTTCGGCCTCGGGACGCACATCGAGGTATCCGCCTCTACGTGCCAGCCGGGTTACCGCGCTGGCCACCAGTCGCGCACCGGCCTCCAGGATATAGACGATCGAGTTGCCGCCCTGGTTGGTGTTGGGTCCGTAGAGCATGAAGAAATTAGGGAATCCGCTGACCGCAACGCCCAGGTAGGCGCTGGGGTCGGGTCCCCACCGCTCGTGCAGGCCCTGCCCGCCGGTGCCGATGACCTCGATACCCGACAGATAGTGTGACGTCTCGAATCCGGTGGCCAGCACGATCGCATCGACTTCAACAGCCTGACCGGCCTGTGGTGACGATCGACGTCGCGGTGATTCGGTCGATGGGATCGGTGACAAGTTCGACATGGTCTTGCTGCAACGCACGGTAATAGTCGTCGCCCAGCAGCACCCGCTTGCAGCGAAACGGATAGTCCGGTGTCAACGCGCGGCGAAGCCGCTCGTCGGGCACGGTGCGCTCCAGGAACGAGGTGGCGATCTGGCTGCGGGCGGTGACGACGGGGTCGTCGGCAAAAGTCGCGGTGTTGTCGTGCTGGAATTTCCAGATCTTCCAACGCGTGCGGCGGGCCGCCAGCGGGTTGCGCCGGAACTGCGCTAATTCGGTTGCACTGTAAGGACGATCGTCCTTGGGGACCATCCACGGCGGGGTGCGCTGGAACACCGTCACGCGCTCGGCGATCTTCGCCAGCTCGGGGACGACCTGCACCCCGCTGGCCCCGGTGCCGACCACCGCCACCCTCTTGCCCGTCAGGTCGCAACGATGGTCCCACTGCGCGGTGTGCATCAGGATGCCGCTGAAGTCTCCCAGTCCGGCGATATCGGGGAGCTTCAACGAGCCGAACAACCCTGCCGCGCACACGACAACGTCGGCGCTCAGGGTCGCGGTCTGGCCGGCGCGCTCGAGTTGCAGTCCCACTGCCACGTGTTTTCGTTCCACCGGACGGCGTGCACCGTAGTGCCGAGCATGAGGTGGCGGCGCAGATCGAAGTCGTCGACCACCGACTCCAGGTAGGCCAAAATCTCGGGCTGGCGAGCAAAGGTGCGGCTCCAGGATTTGTTCGGCGCGAAAGAAAATGAATACAGATGACTCTGGATATCGCAGGCCGCGCCGGGATAGGTGTTGCGCCGCCAGGTGCCGCCGACGCCCTCGGCGCCCTCGATGATCACCAGGTCGTCGATGCCGGCCCGGCGCAGTGCCACCGCCGTGCCGAGGCCGCCGAACCCGGCACCGATGATCGCGACCTTCGGTGCGGGCCGGCGCCGCGCCGCCGCCCGTAATCGGCCGAGGAAGTACGTCACGGGCCGGCCTTCGCGCCGCGGATCTCGAACCCCTCCCAATCCCCGTTCGCTCGCCAGTCCGCCAAGATATCGGCGTACTCGGTGGGTCCGCCGAAGAAAAAGCTGCCCTGCCGCGTCTTGGCGTCCGCCTTTCCTTCGCGGTTGTAGTAACCGGGAGTGCACGTCTTGGCCCGCTGGGCGGTCGCGGTGGAGCGGGCCAAGACGGTGTCCACCCAAGCGGCTTCGGCGCTGCGCTGAAGCCTCGACTTCGGTGGCGCCGCATTGCAGGGCCCGGGCGATGATCCACGCGACGTGGGTCGCCTGCACGTCAAGCAGGTAGGGGAAGTTCACCGTAAGCCCGGCCTGCGCGATGCTTTCGATGAAGCAGTTCGGGAAACCGTTGGCGCACAGGCCCTGAAATGTCCGCACCCCGTCACGCCATGCGCTCGGTCAGCGTGACGCCGTCGCGGCCGATCAGGTCGAACCCGGTACGACGGCAGTAGTCGGTGCCCACCTCGAACCCCGTTGCAAAGATCAGGCAGTCGAGCTCGTAGGGCACTGCGTCGACCACGACGCCGGTCTCGGTGATGCGCTGCACCCCCCGGCCGCGGGTGTCGACCAGGGTCACGTTGTCGCGGTTGAACGTCTGCAGATACTCGTCGTGGAAGCAGGGCCGTTTGCAGAAGTAGCCGTACCAGGGCTTGAGCGCCTCGGCGGTGGCGGGATCCGCGACGATCGCGTCGACCCGCGCCCGGATTTCCTCCATCTTGGCGAAGTCGGCGAGTTCGATGTCGCGGCGTGCGCTGCTCCGGGCTCGACCGTCGCATCCGTGTCATGGCGCATGACCGGCAGCTTGCGGGTGATGCTCGTCCAGGCGTCGGCGACCAGATCTTCTTCCGCCTGCCCGCCGGCGGTGAGGATCTGAAAGTTCTGGATCCGCGCGCGCTGCCAGCCGCGGCTGTAATGCGTTGGCCCACTGCAGATCTGTGGGCTGGTTGGCGCGCACGTCGACCGACGACGGCGTGCGCTGGAAGACGTAGAGCTGCTGGGCCGCCTGCGCCAGGTGCGGCACGCACTGGACGGCGGTCGCACCGGTGCCGATGATGCCGACCCGCTTGTCCGGCCAGGTTCTGCAGCTGTCGCGCCGGTGTAGTCGTAGTCCCACCGGCTGGTGTGAAAGGTATTGCCCGCGAAAGGCGCTGATGCCGGGGATGCCGGGCAGCTTGGGCTTGGCCTGATACCCGTTGGCCATGGACACGAACCTGGCCCGCATCTCGTCGCCCCGGTTGGTCCGGATGATCCAGCGGGAATCGCCTCGTCCCAACGGATCTCGTGTACATCGGTCTGCAGGCACGCGTCGCGGTACAGGTCGTAGTGCTCGGCGATGCGCCGGCAGTGCGCAAAGATCTCGGCGCCCTTGGCGTACTTCTCCGCGGGGCATGTAGCCCAGCTCCTCGAGCAGCGGGATATACACGTAGGACTCGACGTCGCAGGCGATACCCGGATAGCGGTTCCAGTACCAGGTGCCGCCCACGTCGGCCGCCCTGTCGATCAACCGCACGCTCTGCACGCCGAGTTCACGCAGCCGCGCGCCCGGTCAGCAGCCCGCCGAAGCCGGCCCCGACGATCGCCACGTCGACCTCGTCGGTCAGCGGGTCGCGCGTGAATTCCGCATCCGCCCAGGGATCCTCGGCGAACCGGGCGAACTCACCCGCGATCTCCACGTACTGCGCGATCCCGTCGGGCCGCGATACGCCGGGCCCGTTCTTGGCATACTTCTGGCGCAGCGCGTCGACGTCGAACGTCGTCTAAGCCGCACCCAACAGTTTCGGTCAAGGTCTCGACCCCACTCTCCCTGACCAAGACTCTATAATTAATCGCTTGATCATATCAAGGGACGAATTAACGGCCCCCGAACGCGGATCAAGGCCTTCGCCGAATTCAGCGCGGCCTGGAAATCCTCCGTCGCAACGTGGCCGCCAACTCCGTCAGGCCGAAGATGATCGCATAGATGACCTCCACCGCGCCCCGCGGTCCGGGTCGCACCGAGTTCACCGCGCCGGCACGCGTCTCGACGAGGCCTCGATGATGTTGCGGAACGTCGCAAAGCCGGCGCTCCCTACCCGCGTCCGGGGCGGTGCCCGGCGCGTTTTCCGCCCGGATCACCCACTCGAATGCGGCCAGGTCGGGATACTCGCGGATCAAATGCCCGCATTCGTCGAGCACCGCCTCGATTCTGTCGACGATGTCGCCAGGCCCTTCAGCGGCCGGCGCAGCCGGGGCATCGCGATGTCGCCCCTGGCCTCGATCGTCGCCTTGATCAGTTCCGGCCTTGTTCGGAAAGTAGTTGTACAGGCTCGCACTGGTGACGTTCGCCATGCGCGCGATTTCGCGGATCGTCGCCCGGGAATAGCCCGACGCTCGGCCACGCATCGCATGGTCGCGATGATGATCCGCTGGCGCGTTTCCTCGCCGCTGGCTCCGACCGGGCGGCCCAGCTGGGGTCTGGTCATTGCTGCCGTGTCCTGACTCTTGCCGACGAGCTCGAATATTATCGCGCGGTCAATTAGTTTCGGCACATGACCGCCACGTTCGTCTCAGCTCGGCCGGCCGGTTGGCGCAAATGGTGAGCACACCCGCCAGCGGATCATCGTCGCGGCGATGCGCTGTGTCGCCGAAGTCGGCTACTCGCAGGCCTCGATCCGCGAGATTGCCAAGGCCGCCGACATGACCAGCGGCAGCCTTTATCACTACTTTCCCAACAAGTCCGAACTGCTCAGGACGACCGGCGAAGAGATTGAAGACGATCGTGCTGCCGCGACTACGGGCTGCTGCCGCGCAGTCCGACAACGTCATCGACCGGCTTGAGGCGGTGCTGGACGAGTCGAAACGGCTGATGCATGACTATCCGCTATCTGGCCGCGTTCCTGCGGGCAATCGCGCCGAGGGTGCTACCCAGCTACGGCGCGGCGCCCCAAATTACCCCGGGTCCAAGGCGCTGCGCGACGTCGTCACGGAGATTGTCTCCGACGCCCGGGCACAAGGGGTGCTGTCCCGCGGCACCGACGCGGCGGCCGCGGTCGAGGCCATCTGTGTGCTGACCCGCGGCCTGTCGGAGCGGGCCGCCAGCCTGCCGCCGGACGCGTATGACGCCGCGCTTGGCTCGGCCAAGCGAACTCATCAGGGGAACGTTGTTCGTGCGACACAAGCACACTCCCGTGCGTACAACAATGAGTCTGCTCACCGCGTTACGGCTGAATATGACCAATATCGCCGACCCGGCGGCGCAGCACACGGAGGCCGTTATCAGGCCGCGCTGGACATGGCCGAGTTCGCCGATCAGCGCGGATTCACCGCCGTCAGCGGCGAAGAACATCACTTGGCGGCGACGAGTTGGCTTCCCTCGCCGCTGATTCTGGCCGCCGCGGTCGCCGGTCGAACGCGTACGGCTGCGGATCAGCATCAACGCGCTGATCGTGCCGCTCTACGACCCGGTCCGGCTCGCCGAGGATATCGCCGTGTTGGACAACCTCGCTCAGGGCCGCTTCAGTTTCTTGGCGGGAATCGGCTACCGGCCGCGAGAGTACCGCGCGGTCGGCAAGGACTGGGCACGGCGCGGCGCTCTAATGGAGCACTGCCTTTCGGTGCTGTTGCAGGCTTGGGGCGAAGAACCTTTCGATTACGCACGGCGCGCTCATCAACGTCACGCCGAAGCCGTTCACGCGTCCGCATCCGTTCGTTTTTGATCGGTGGGATGACGGCCGTCGCGGCGCGGCGGGCGGCGCGCTTCGGGCTACCGTTCTCGCCGCCGATGGCCATGCCCGAGGTGGAGGAGGTGTATCGGCAGGAGTTGAGCAAGCACGGTAAGACGGGGTTCGTCTATCGCCCGGAGAACGGCAGTACCGTCACGCTTGCTGCACGACGATCCCGACGAAGCCTGGTCGACCGTTACGGCGATTTCCTGATGAACGAGACTGCCGAATACAGTGCCTGGAAGCGCGCCGGCGTTCCGCGTCCCAACGAGACCGCCGCAGCCTCGGTTACCGAGCTGCGTCACCTCGGCATAGTCGAGATCCTCACCCCCGAGCAGTTGATCGACCAGATTCGTTGCGGCAGAAAAGCAATCGTTATGAACCCACTGATGGGCGGTCTGCCGATCGACGCGGGCTGGGCGAGTCTGCAGTTGCTGACCGAGAAGTTCTGCCCTACGTCTGAATCGCGCGGCCCCCAGTGAGTCGCCCAGCGTCCACAGCGCCACCCCGATCAGCACCAGATCCTTGAGCAGGAATTGGCCCGGCAGCGCGGACAGCACCGGGACCCCGCCGGCATGCGTCGCGACCACCCCGGGCGTGGTGAACAGGAAGCTCAGCGTCCCCAGGAACAGCACCACCGCGAGTGCGCTGCCGGCCGCCGACACGCGTGGCCACAGCGGGCGCAACGCAATGAGCAGTGCCGCAACGATTTCCATCGTCCCCAGTGCCCGTGCGACCGTGGTGACACTGAGTACGTGATAGATCCAGCTCATCAGCGGGCTGTGCTCGATGAGCACGCGGGATTCCATCTTCACGTACTTGCCGAAGCCGATCCAGGCCAGCACGACCACCAGGCCGTAGCGGCTGATGAGTTGTCCAGAACGGGTTGCCAATTGCGCCAGGTGGTTTCGAGTGCCGTCAAGCATCAAACAACATCCTTCCTCATTCGAGTGCGTGCAACGCGTCGACGATGTCGGCAACTTCGGTGCGGGTGGTGTAGTTCGGGTGCACGTCGATCCAGCGGATGATCCCGTCGCCGTCGACGATCGCCACGGTCGGCATCGGTAGCCCGTGGGTCCCGTCGGCGTTGGTCGCGGCCAGGTCGAGGCCAAGGGCGCGCTGAGCTGCGCGGGCGCCGTCGTCGGGCGCGGTAAGCACGCCCAACGCGCTCGCTACGCTGATTGCCCGGATCGGACAGGACGGTGAACGTCAGCTCGTTCTTCTCCTGCATGGACAGTGAGCCGTCGGGCTTTTGCGGGCTGATCGCCACCAGCGGGACACCTCGCTGGGCCAGCGTGCGGGACAAGATTTTCCTGATAGGCGCGCAGCGTCAGGTTGCAGTAGGGACACCACGCACCGCGGTAGAAGAACCACCACCGCACCGCGACCGCTTATCGCCTTGGCCAGCGTGGTCGGCGCGCCGTGTACGTCGAGCAGATCCGCATCGCGCATCGCGTCGCCGGGCACCGCGACGGCTGCCGGTACGCCACCGGCCTCCACCGCGCCTGTTCGGCACCGAACGCGTCGAGAACCTCGGTGGGCAGCCGGCCGGCAATTCCGTGGTGCAGTTGGGCGACCCGGTCAGCGATGGTCGCGTGGCCGGTGTTGGAGGTGGTGCTCATTCTTGATAACCCTTCGCGTGTGCCGGCATGGCGGACAACCGCTTCCGGCGCCGACTAGTAGACGAATCAGTAGGCGAACAAGTTCAGCCTGCTGAGCAGAAAATGGATTGTCAACTCCAAAACTGATACATTTTGGAGTGATTACTCCGTCTCGAAAGGGTGCAGATGGCTCCAGTCGATTACGACACCCTGACCCCGAAAGGCCGCGCAACCCGCGACCGTATCGTGGCCGCCGCCTCCGAATTGATGCTGCAGCGCGGCGTCGCCGCGGACCACCATCGAAGGCATCCAGCAAGCCGCAGGCATCAGCACCTCGCAGATGTATCACTACTTCGCCGGCAAAAACGATCTTGTCGCCGCGGTGATCGACTTTCAGACCGGCCACGTGCTCGGCGTGCAGCAACTCGGCCTCGACCGCATCGAATGCATCGCGGACCTACATCGCTGGCGCGACATAATGGTCGACCTGGTGCGCGGTCTGGGCTGTGCGGGAGGTTGCCCGCTTGGCTCAATGGCCAACGAGCTGTCCGAGAGCGACCCGGTCGCGCGGGCGCGGCTCGCGAAGTCATTTGCTCAGTGGGAGAACATGATTGACGACGGTCTGAAGACCATCGTGGCGCGCGGCGAGATTCCCGACGGAACGGACGTCGACCGCATCGCGCTGGCGCTGCTTGCCGGCATACAAGGTGGACTGCTGCTCAGCCAGGTACGCCGAGACACCGGTCCGCTGGAAGCCGCCGTCGACACGATGATCGAGTACCTCGGTCGTCTGAAAGCAGGCTAGGAGCGCGCCGACCCGCGGAGCGCCTCGAGGCCGGCGACGATGCGTCGCAGTCCGAAGGTGAACTCCTCGGCCAACGGTACGGGGAGGTAGTCGGCGACGGCGACGGTTGCGGGGTATTGAGACGGATCCAGTCCATGGAATTTGGCCGACAATTCGGATTGCTGGGCTTGCTCGTCTTCCGACCCGGTGCTGTATCGCGAAGCCGAGCACATAACGCGACAGGCCGGCGTAGGCGCGCGCGGCGATGGCCGGTGGGAACCCGCTGGCGAGCAGCACCGACAGGACGAGTTCGCGCTGTGCCAAGGCGTTGGGCCCCATCGGGACATGCCCGATCAGCAGTGGTGCGACATTGCCGTGTCGGGCGAGCGCGTCAAACATGTCCTGCGCGAACGTGATACAGGCTTCCTGCCAGGGCAACTCGGCACGCGGGTCGAGATCGAGGTCCCCCAGCATGTGGTCGACCACCATGGCCACTAATTCCGAGCGGTTGGCGAAGTGGCGGTACAGCGTGGCGGTGCCCGATCCCAGGCGTTGCGCCAGTGACCGCATCGACAGCGCGTCAGCCCCCTGCTCGTCAACGATTTCAAGGGCCGCGGCAAGGATCCGGTCCAGCGGGCAGGGCCGGGCGCCCGCGTGAGCGGGGCGGGCTCTCGGCCGTATGCCGCGCATCCCCGCGCTGGGCAACTTGACATCGTCATTATTAATGGACACACTGTATCCATTAATGACAGACGGATCAACACCCTTGATAACAAGGATTTTTCGCCATGCTTCTGCCACTCTGGCCGCGGAGCCCTATACCGCTCCCACCGACCGCGACATGCTGTCCCTCCGAGCGCCGCGAATTCGTCCGCACCCACCGCACCTGTGTGTTCGGCTACCGCCGCCGCAACGACGGTCCCGGCCATGTCGATCGTCTACTACATCCCCACCGACAGACGACGAGCTGCTGGTGTCCACCATGGCCGGCCGCGGCAAGGCCCGCGTCATCGAACGCGACGGCAAGGTCAGCCTGTGCGTCCTCGACGAGCGCTGGCCGTTCGCTATCTGCAGGTCTACGCCGACGCGACCCTCGACGCAGACCGCGACCTGACGGTCGACGTGATGATGGCGGTCGCCGGCCGAATGTCCGGTCAGCCGCTCGGCGACGAAGCGCACGCCACGTCGTCGAAGCGATGTGCGAGCGGGAGAACCGCGTCGTCATCCGTTGCCGGCCCTACGCCACCTTCGCGCAGCCTCCGCGCCACCTGCACCGCAACGACCAGGCCGAAGAGCTGACCCATTGGGTGTCCGGCGTGGTCCCGTGGGACGCCGCCGACCCGCGACGTGACCGGTCAGGATCAGCTACCGCCGGCGTAGCGGTCACGCAGCTTGGCCAGCGTTGCCTCGATACCCGCGGTGTTGCCCTTCGGAAGCCCATCCAGCTCGTAGTACCTCAACCCGTTCTTGAGCGCACCGGCGTCGTGATAGTCGAACGTCTCGGTGACCCGGGTCCGCGTGGGCGACAGCGACTCGAACTCCCAGCGCCAGCGGTGGCCCAGCGGATGGCGCCATTCGACCAATTCGTTCGGTTTGAAGGCGGTCACCGTGCTGGTGATCCGGTAGGGCACGCCGAGCATCTTCATGTTGGTCGAAAACTTCGATCCCACAGCCATTTCCGCCGGCACCTTGATGTTGTCGCGAACGGTTCCCGAGCCGTCCAGTTCGTGGTGGCGGCGGGGATCGGCGGCCATCGCGAACAGCTCGGCCGCCGGAGCGGCGACCTCAACCGACCGGCAGACCCGGCTTGGTCCCGCGTCGACAACGGTGACGGTCATGATGTCTCCCTTCCGTGTAACGGGCCCATATCACCCACTGCCTCCTCGACGCTACGCTTCGGGGTTCATGGGGTTCACGCCCAGCGCTGTCGAGGTGATGGACGAGGCGAGCGCCCGAACCGGCCTCACCGACTTCGGCGACGACTCGTTCGCCGACGGCCTGGACATCCTGCTGTCCTCGCTGCGGGACGAGGCGCGGTTGCACGCGCGCGGGCAGGCGTTCCTGCGGCAGCGCATCGTCGGCTACCTGGCGCAGCGGCTGCAGGTGGAGGACTGGTATCGCCGCCACCCGGAAATCGACGACGTGGCCATCAGCGCGCCGCTGATCGGACTGGGGTTGCCGCGGACCGGATCGACCGCTTTGTCGATGCTGCTGGCGCAAGACCCCGACGTGCGCTATCTGCGTCGCTGGGAGTCGTCGCAACCGTGCCCGCCGCCCTCGACGGTGCAGGGCTTAGGCTTCCGCGACCCCCGCATCCCGCCCGACAAGGGCGAGATGGTCGGCACCCGCTACCACGTGCCGGCTGATACGCACGGGCCGATGGAGTGCCATGAGCTGATGGCGCTGGATTTCAAGTCGCACCTGTTCCAGTCGTTCGCCGAAATCCCTTCGTATTCTGCGTGGTTGGTGGAAGGTGCCGACCTCACGTCGACGTATCGGTATCAGCGCAGGGTGATGAAGCTGCTGCAGTGGGGCGAGCCGCAACGGCCATGGCGGTTGAAATGCCCGTCGCACGTGTTGTGGCTCGATGCGCTGGACGCGGTGTTTCCCGACGCGCGGTTCGTCATGACGCACCGCGATCCCACCGACGTCATCCTGTCGGTGGCCGATCTGTACGCCGACATCATCGGGTCGTTCAGCGATGAGATCGACCGTCGCTATATCGGGCGGCTGAACGTCGAGCATTGGACACTGGGCATGCAGCGGGCGTTGCGGTTTCGCGCCGACGGTAACGAGGACCGGTTCTACGACATCGATTTTCGTGCCATGCAGGCTGATCCGATCGGCGAGGTCACCGGTTTGTATGCGTGGTTGGGGGCGCCGGTCGACTGCCGAGTTCGAAGCCCGGATGCAGAGTTGGTGGACGCAGGCCGCCGCCGAGCGTGAGCCGAGCTCGCACGCCGATCCGGTCGAGTTCGGCATAAATTTCGACGAGGTGCGCCCGCGGTTCGCCAGCTATGTGGAGGGCTTAAGCCGTTGGACCGCGCAGCAGAAACTTGGCGGGAAAAGGAAATTGATGACTGTTGATCTGACCGGCGGTATCGACCCGTCGCATGAATACGCGCTGGCCCGGCGGCCCGAAAATCCGCAAATGCGCGACTCGGTGAGCTTCTGGGTCGTCGACGACCGCGGCGAGATCGGCTCTGCCGCGCATCGGTATCGAGGCGGTCGGCGCCAATTGGGATGCCCACGACATCCAGGTCAACGTCGCCTTCCCCGACGGACGGGTGTACCGGCTGCGCACCAACGGGCCCTCGTTGCCGGCCGAAGGACCCGATGGGCGGGCCAGCGTGCTGGGTGCCGGCGGTCTGGTGTTTCGGTGCCTGGAACCGTTCCGCACCTGGACGATGACCTACGACGGGCCGGCGGTGCAGACCTCGTCGGCCGACTTGGTCGCAGGGCAATAAGGACGGACCGCCGGTCGATATAAGTTTCCAGGTCCAGGCGACGATGGCCGTTCCGCCCTGGGTGCAGGGAACGCTGCAACCCGAGGCCGGCGTCGCGGCTCAAGGCCTCCATCGAAGGCGACCTCATGGGCGGGCCCCGCTACGAGCAATTATTCACCGCCACCGGTGAATTCCGTGCGGCCGGCCGGCAGATGCAGCTTCACCGGCAGCGGGCTGCGGATCCGCCGCACCGGCGTGCGCAAGCTCGCCGGATTCTGGGGACACTGCTGGCAGTCGGCGATCTTCCCCAGCGGCCGGGCGTTCGGCTACATCGCCTACCCGCCGCGTCCCGACGGCCAGCCCACCTTCAACGAGGGCTATCATCTTCACCGGCGACGGGGCCTCATGGCGGCGCGGGCGGTACGGGCGCCGTGGCTGCACCGACTGCGACCCCGGGACGAAGACGTCTCACTTGTGCTGCAAACCGCCGACGGCCTGACGAGATTGACGGCGAGACGGTGTTGTCAACGCACGACATCCATCACGACGACGACATGTACTCCATGCAGGCCCTCAAACAGGAGATGCCCAGCTTCCCGGCCCTGCAGCAGGCCGGCGTGCGCTACCGCTGGGACGGCGAGATACCTACGGCATGCTCGAACGGTCCAATCCCGCTCGACAAGATTGCTCGCGACTAACGACGAGCCGAACACTCTCATGACCGATCACTCGCAGGAAAGGTCGCGCTGATCACCGGCGCCGCGCGGGGACAGGGCCGAGCGCACGCGGTGCGGCTCAGCGCCGAGGGCGCCGACATCATCGCGGTCGATATTGCCGGGCCCTTGCCATCCAGCGTTCCCTACGATTCGCCGACGCCCGACGACCTCGCCGAAACGGCGCGGCTAGTAGCGCCGGACGGCAGACGGATCATCACCGCGATGGTCGACATCCGCGATCTTGACGCGCTCAAGGCCGCCGTCGACGCGGCCGTCGACGAACTGGGCCGTCTCGACATTGTCGTCGCCAACGCCGGCATCTGCAGCCCCGCAGCCTGGGATCAAATCACCCCAGGACCTTCCGCGACACCATTGACACCAACGTGACCGGGACCTGGAACACCGTGATGGCCAGCGCCAGTCACATGATCGACGGCGGCCGTGGCGGATCGATCATCCTCATCGGATCCGCTGCCGGCATCAAAATGGAGTCGTTCATGGTGCACTACGTGGTGAGCAAACACGCGGTCACCGGCATGGCGCGCGCATTCGCCGCCGAGCTGGGCCGGCACAGCATCCGCGTCAACAGCCTGCACCCCGGCGCGGTCGACAGCCCCATGGGCGGCGGCCAGATGCGCGAGGCGATTCGATCGGCCGGCGACACATACCCGTACCTGCGGGGCCTGAACAGACCGCTGCTACCCGAAGGTATCGCCCAGCCCGAGGACATCGCCGACGCTGTCGCCTGGCTCGCCTCCGACCAATCCAGGTTCGTCACCGGCACCCAGGTTTCGGTTGACTCGGGCGTTTCCTACTGCTGATGGGCTGAAACCCGCCCGAGCGTCTTCGTGGTCATCATCGAAATGAGACGCTTTTTGCGCGCGAGCATATGGGATAGTTGGTCCGACCCGATCACATATCCGCCTCGTGGAGGGAGCGCAATGACGGCCGGCCACCACCGCGCACCCACCGGGGTCCCGAGCCATCGTCGGATTTGCTGAGGGTCACGACTCTTGCCCACCTTCATCGAACAGGCCTCCCTACTGCATGGCTGGTTGCCGCCGGTAGCGCAAGGGGCGGCGCTGCTGGTCGCCATCGGCGCGATCGGACTGCGTCGGCGGCGTTGGCGTACCTGGGCATTACCCGCGGCGCTGGGCGTCGCCGCGGTGGTGACGGCGATATCGTTCTGGTACATCACGTCGCTTGGCGTGGCCGGGGACCCGGCACCGGCGTCGCTGTGGCTGTGGATAGCGATGACCGGACTCGCGGCCGCCGTGCTGGTACTGGGCTGGCCCGGCGCCCGCTGGTGGCGACGCGGGCTGGCGCTGCTGTCGGTGCCCCTGTGCGTGTTATGCGCGATCTTGGCGGTCAACGGTTGGGTCGGCTATTTCCCCACCGTGCTCGCGGCATGGAATCAGCTGACATCGGGGCCCTTGCCCGATCAGATCGATCGGCTGCGGGTCACCGAAATGCAGGTCGCCGGGACCAAGCCGACCAGGGGCGTCGTGGTGCCGGTGAACATCAGCTCCGACGCGTCGCACTTCCCCCACCGCCAGGAACTGGTTTATCTGCCTCCGGCGTGGTTCGGCAGCAATCCGCCACCCCGGCTGCCGACGGTGATGATGATCAGTTCGGCCTTCAATACCCCCGCCGACTGGCTGCGTGCCGGCGGCGCTTTCGACAGCATCGACGACTTCGCGGCCCGTCATCACGGGTTCGCCCCGGTGCTGGTGTTCGTCGATCCCACCGGCGCCTTCGACAACGACACAGAGTGCGTCAATGGCACCCGCGGCAACGCCGCCGACCACCTGACAAAAGATGTCGTGCCCTTCGTGGTCTCGAACTTCGGGGTCAGCGCCGAGCGCGCCAACTGGGGCGTCGCGGGATGGTCGATGGGCGGCACCTGCGCGGTCGACCTTGCCGTCATGCATCCGGACATGTTCAGCGCGTTCGTCGACATCGCCGGCGACCGCAGCCCCAACGTCGGCCCCAAAGACCAATCCGTCGCCCGGCTGTTCGGTGGCAATGCCGCCGCTTGGGCCGCCTTCGACCCGACCACCGTCATGAATCGGCATGGCCCCTACACGGGGGTGTCGGGGTGGTTCGACATTCCGGGGTCGTCGGGTGCGCACGAGGTCGCCCAGGCCGCCAATGCCGCCCCCGCATCCACGAGCGGCGACCCCTCCGCCAACCCGGAAGGTCAGGATGCCGCCGCCCACACGCTGTGCGGCGTTGCCGCCGCCAACGGGATCAGTTGCGCAGTGGTTACCCAGCCCGGCAAACATGACTGGCCGTTCGCTGCCCAGGCTTTCGGGGCGTCACTGCCGTGGCTCGCCTCGACCCTGGGCACCCCCGAGGTCGAGGCCGTACAGCTACCGCAGCGCGGCGGCGAACCGCCGCACTGAGTGGGAAATGTCTCGTTTCGTCTCTCTCCGGGACTCGCTGGGACTGTCACTGCCTTGGGCAAGCCGCCCTTGACGACCACTTCCACATCATTTCGATGTGGCAACCATTGCTGACCGCTCCGCAAAGAATCAGACATATCGTCCCTGCTGGTGGTACGGTTCGCAGCTGTGGAGGAGCAGTTCGGCAACAGGGGCATCCCGTATTCGGGACGCCCTGGTGCCGGGTCGCACCGCAAACCTCGACCGGCCCGGGATCGGCGCGGATCCGCCGGTTCCAATCGAGGCAGTGCGCCCTCGGAGCTGAACCGGCGCCGGTTCCTCGGGGCGCTTGCCGCGGCCACCGTTGCCGGCGTGGGTGCGGCCCGGCTGGTGGTCGACCCGCAACCGCGAACCTTTGCTCAGACGCCCGCGGCGTCCGTGGCTACCTCCGGTCCGACCGCCTCCCCGGTGGAAGGTTTGTTGCCGCCACCACCGCTGAGCGCTCGCATCGCGCTGCCCGGCGGGGGCGCACTGAGCAAGATCCCCGGCGACGGTGATCTGTTTGCGTTGACCCTCGACGACGGCGTCAACTCCGAGGTGGTGCGCGCCTACACGCAGTTGGCCAAAGACACTGGCCTGCGGCTGACGTACTTCGTCAATGGCGTGTACGACTCGTGGACCGAAAACCTGGCGCTGCTGCGACCGTTGGTGGAGTCCGGACAGATCCAGCTCGGCAACCACACCTGGTCCCACCCGGACCTGACGACGCTGACGAAAAGCGAAATCGCCGAACAACTTTCCCGCAACGACGCATTTTTGAAGAAGACCTATGGAGTGGGCGTCAAGCCGTACTTCCGGCCACCGTATGCAAAGCACAATGCCGCCGTTGATGCCGTGGCGGCCGACCTCGGCTACACCGCCCCCGTGCTGTGGTCGGGTTCGCTGTCGGATTCCACGGTGATCACCGAGGAATACATCCTCAAGATGGCCGACCAGTACTTCACCCCGCAGGACATCGTGATCGGCCACCTCAATCACTTGCCGGTCACCCACGTCTATCCGCAACTCGTCGACGTCATCCGATCCCGGAACCTTCGTTCCGTCACGCTCAACGACGTGTTCCTCAAGTCCGCGTAGCCGCGATGCCGGCCGACCGGTTGGTGAATGCGCCCGATCCGCAGCGGCTCGGAGGTCTGGCCTGGGTCCGCCGGACCGGTGGTCGGCTATCGCGTGCGGAGCGGCGCCGGCTGCTGGCCGCAATTGCGGTGGGCCAGTGGGAGAACATCGTGGGGCGGGCCAGACTCGCGCTGGGCCGGCTGCCGGAAGCGGCCGCACGCGTCGACCTCGACACCTTTGCGGTCCCCGATTCGAAGTTCGCGCGCGAGGCCGAAGAGGCATGCGCCGAGTTGCCGCCGGCCCTCGAGGGCCACTCCTACCGCACCTGGTTGTTCGGGCGGGCGCTGGCGACCGTCGACGGTAACAAGATGGACGACGAGCTCTTCTACTGCGGGTCGCTGCTGCACGACTATGGCATCGTCAACCCGGCGGCCGACCGTGATTTCACCCTGGGCAGCGTCGACCGGATGCTGTCCTGCGCCACCGCTGCTGGAATCGGCGAGGAACGCGCCGCGCTGCTCGCCGACGGTATCTGCGTACACCTGACACCGGGAGTCAAGGTGGAAACCGACGGCACGATCGGTTGCTACCTGCAATGGGGAGCGATGGTCGACGGGGCGGGATTGCGCACCTGGGACATCACCCCGCACAACGTCAACGAGGTGCTGAGCCGTTACCCGCGTGGTGATTTCAAACGCGAGCTCATCGACATGATGCGAGCCGAGGCGACCGCGGTTCCGAAGGGCCGTTTCGGGCTGCTCGTTCGCTGCGGTTTGCCGCTGGCGGTGCGGCTGGCCCCGTTCGACTCCTGAGCTCAGGCGGTCTTCGATCGAACCAGCCGCTCGTGCAACGTGGCGTGGAAGTGCCCGATCGCGCTTTCGTTCCGTCCGAACTCCACGAAAGCGTTTGCACCGGAGCGCAGCCCGCGCTGCACACCCGCCGACATCTCGTTGTCCTCCACGGCGCCGCGCGCGGCGAGGCTGCCCGCGGCGTTGGCTCCGGCGCTTCTGCCGAAACACGTTGTACCAAAGCCGGTTTGGCCATCGAATAGATGCTGACCGTGCTGTGCTCGACGTCCACCGGATCGATCGCGATCAGGAGCATCAGGTCCGGGAACGTGGCGAGCATGACGTTGGGAAACAGGTGATAGACGTAGGTGACCCGCGCGTCCGTCGTCCAGGTGTCCTCCGCCCGGTCGCGGAGCCGTTCAATGTTGCGGTAGGGGAACGTGATACGGCTGTTCGGGCCGAACGGCTCGACCACGGTGAGGTCGTCGTACTGCAACGGGAAGAACGTGTCCTTGTGCGTCGTCTTGAGGTGATAGCCCTCCAGGAACTGCTCGACCAAGACCTTCCAGTTGATCGCCCATGTCCTGGATTCCACATAGACCAGCCGTTGCGCCGCCCGCAGCTTGTCGCGCCACGGGGTGCCGTCGATCAGCCACGCCAACGCTTCCTCGGCACACGCCGTTCGGGGCACCGGAGCCGTCGATCGGGCCGATCACGATGACCCCGTCCACCTCATGGCTCTCGACCTCGACCAGACCCCGCGCCGCGGGATCCAGGCCCGGGAAGGCTTCGGCGCGGGGCACATGCGCTAGCGAGCCGTCCAGCCGATACGTCCAGCCGTGATAGCGACACATCAACGCGTGCGAGCACCCGGGCCCCTCCACGAGGGTGAATCCCCGGTGCCGACAGGTGTTGCGGAACACCCGCGCCCGTTTATCGCGCCCCCGCACGGCGAACAGGGGCACGCCGAACGCTGTTCGCTCGACATGGTCGCCCGGGTTCGGGATCGCCGCAGACGGAACGAACACGCTCGGCATCGCGCGCAGCATCCGCAGCTCCTCCGCGAACCGCGCCGCGCTCACATAGTTTTCGACGGGCTCGCGCCAACTCTCGCCCTCATCGGTGGTGCCGGCGTCGATATGCGCGAGGATGCGCCGAACAATCTCGACATCGTCAGCGACCAACGACTTCGGCGGTGAGGTCATGCCTATCGAGTATCACGCTCTAGATCTCACGTGTCAATGATTTGGTGATACGGCCGGCGATCGGCGAAGATAACACCGTGCCCGCAGTGCCGCAATCCCGCGTCACCGACTTGATCGGCAACCGACCGCTCAGCGCGCGTTCGGTCCTCGCGTCGGCGTTGTTGGGGGCCGACCACGCCCGTCTTACGGTGGCCGAGTTGGTCGCGGTGGCTTCGCTGTTCGGCATCAGCGACGGCGCGGCCCGCACCTGCCTGTGGCGGATGGTCTCAGCCGGCGAACTCCGCACCGACGACGGCAGTTACGCGCTCGCCGGGCGTTGTCGGAACGCCGCCAGCGCGTCGACGAGGCGTCCCGGATCGACGACGCGGCCGCCCCCGGATGGGACGGGACATGGGAACTGGCGATCGTGTCGCTGGACCGCCGGTCGGCGGCCGATCGCCTCGAACTGCGCAAGGCAGCGACGGCCCTGCACCTGGCCGAGCTACGCGAGGGCGTCTGGATACGTCCGGATAACCTTGATCCACAACGGATTTCGGCATCCCGGGCGGTGCTGGATCAGCAGTGCACCCACTTTCACGGCGCCGCCACCGACATATCCGCCGACAAGATCCGATCGCTCTTTTCCCTTGATGGGTGGGCCGACGACGCTCTGGCACTCATCGAGGCGATGAACGATGCGCTGGACGCGCGCAAGCACGATTCGACCGAAAACATCGCCTATGAGTTCGGCTTGTCGATCGCTGTGGTCCGCCATCTTCAGCTCGACCCCCTATTGCCCGGCGAACTCATTCCGCCCCGTTGGCCGGGACACACCTTGCGTAGCAGCTACCGCCGTTTCGACAACGCATTCAAACAGAGCATGAACGGTGTCTTCGCCCGCTCCTAGCGCGGGGCACGGCTCGGCAAATCCGGGCGCCGGCG
>CAVVLC010000076.1:0-26523 GCA_963748885.1 uncultured Actinomycetota bacterium | reverse complement strand
GCCGTTACCGTTGATCGCCCCGGAGACGGCGTTGCCGCCGGCACCGCCGTCTCCGCCAGCACCGCCGCCGCCGCCGGACATGCCGGCGCCGTCGGCCGGGCCGTCGAGACCAGCGCCGCCCTGACCGCCCTGACCGCCCTGACCCCCGCGCTGGGCGTGGTTACCGCTGGTGGTGGTGCCGCCGCCCTGACCGCCGGCACCGCCGTCGCCGCCGTCGCCGGCGGTGCCCGTAGAGGCGCCGCTGCCGCCAGTGCCGACGGCGCCGCCGTGACCGCCTTGCCCGCCGGCACCACCGTCACCCCCCACGCCCGCGTCGTTGTAGCCATCGTCGGCGCCGCCGGCCCCGCCCTGCCCGCCCGCGCCGCCTTCCCCGCCGCGGCCGCCGTAGCCGTTGGTTGCACCCGAGACCGCGTTGCCGCCGGCGCCGCCGGTACCAGCGGCCCCGCCTTGACCGCCGTCGCCGCCGAAGCCGCCGATCGGACCGGCGCCACCCGCGCCCCCACGACCGCCGTCGCCGCCGAAGCCACCGAAACCGCCATTGTCACCGCTGATGGCGGTGGCGCCGCCTTGAGCGCCGGCCCCACCGCTGCCGCCGGCGCCACCGGTGCCCGCGGTGCCGGTGCCGGGCGCTCCGCCGGTGCCGGCGGCCCCCCCGGCACCACCATCGCCGCCGCCGCCGCCGAAGCCGCCGAAGCGGGCGTCGTTGGTGCCGTCGTCGGCGCCGCCGGCACCGCCTTGACCGCCGCCACCACCCTGACCGCCGGCCCCGCCGCTACCGTTGGTTGCCCCGGCTTTGGCGGAGCCGCCAGCACCGCCGACGCCACCGGAGCCGCCGTAGCCTCCGTCTCCGCCAAAGCCGCCGGGCCCGGCCGCGCCACCCGCGGCGCCTTGACCGCCTTGACCGCCATGACCCCCCGCGCCCGCGACGTCACCGATCGTGGCGGTGGCGCCGCCTTGACCGCCGGCGCCGCCGTCACCGCCCAAGCCGCCATGGGCTCCATTGCCGTAGGTGCCGCCGGTCCCGACTGCACCGCCTTGACCGCCGGCACCGCCGGCACCGCCGGCGGTGGCGTTGTTGGCGCCATCGTCGGCATAGCCGGAACCGCCCTGGCCGCCCAGTCCGCCTAAGCCGCCGCTGCCGTTGCTGCCGTTGCTGCCGCCAGCGCCACCCTGGCCGCCTTGACCGCCCGCGCCACCGTTTCCGCCGGTATGGCCGATAGTGCCGGTGGCGCCTTGGCCGCCAACACCGCCGTCACCGCCGAAGCCGCCCCCGCCCGCGCTGCCCGCGACGCCGCCGGTCCCGCCGGTGCCGGCAGCCCCGCCGAGTCCGACGCCACCACCAACGCCACCGGTGCCGCCGGCGGTGGCGTCGTAGCTGCCGTCGTCGGCATAGCCGTCTCCGCCTTGGCCGCCATCGCCGCCGACGCCGCCAGGGCCGCCGCTGCCGTTGGTGCCGCCATTGCCGGCGCCACCCTGGCCGCCTTGGCCGCCGCCAGCGCCAGCGTCGCCGGTGCCGCCCGGATGGCCTTTGGTGCCCGTGGCGCCTTGGTCGCCGAACCCGCCGAAGCCGCCTGGGCCGCCTTCACCGCCGGTGCCCGCGCTGCCCGCGACGCCGCCGCTGCCGCCGGTGCCGACCGCCCCGCCCAGACCAGCCCCGCCACCAGTGCCGCCGATACCGCCGGTGCCAGCGTTGTTGCTGCCGTCGTCGTAGCGGCCGGTGCCGCCCAGGCCGCCTTGGCCACCGGTGCCGCCTGCGCCGCCGCTGCCGTTGGTTGCGCCGGAGACGGCGGTGCCGCCTTGGCCGCCCAGGCCGCCGGCGCCGCCTTGGCCGCCGCTGTAGGCGGTGTCGGCAGCGGCGGCGAAGGCGCCTTCACCGCCGTGGCCGCCGGTGCCGCCTTGGCCACCCGAACCGGCGAGGTGACCGCTGGTATGGGTGGCACCGCCCTCGCCGCCCTGGCCCCCGGCACCGCCGGCACCCGCGGCGCCGCCCTGGCCACCGGTGCCGAGAAAGCCGACGCCGCCCGCGCGGCCGCCCTGGCCACCGGTGCCACCGATGCCGCCGGCGGTGGCGTTGTTGCCACCGTCGTCGGCATAGCCGGCGCCGCCTTGGCCGCCGGCACCGCCGACGCCGCCGGCGCCGCCGCTGCCGCTGGTACCGCCTGGGCCGGAAAAGCCACCCAATCCGCCGTTGCCGGCGCGACCACCGTCGCCGCCGGCGCCGCCCGTATGTCCGACGGTGCCGGTGGCGCCTTGAGCGCCGGCCCCGCCGTTGCCACCGGCGCCGCCCGCGCCGCCGGTGCCCGTGGGGCCCACGACGCCGCCGCTGCCCCCGCCGCCGGCCGCCCCTCCGAAACCAGCACTGCCTCCGGTACCGCCGTTACCACCAGCGGTGGCGTCATTGCTGCCGTCGTCGGCGTAGCCCGTGCCGCCTTGGCCACCTTGGCCGCCGGCACCGCCGGCGCCACCGCTGCCGTTGGTGCCGCCGCCACCGGAGTTTCCGCCCAAGCCGCCCTGACCGCCGGCCCCGCCCGTAAAGCCGGCGTTGCCGGCGTTGCCGACTGTTCCGGTGGCGCCTTGGGCACCGGCCCCACCGTTGCCGCCGGCGCCGCCGGCGCCGCCGGCGCCCATGAACACCTGCTTGTTGGCACCGCCGGTGCCGCCAGCCCCGCCGGCACTGCCGACGCCGCCGACGCCGCCGGCCCCGCCGTTACCGCCGGCCCCGCCGCCCAGCAGCCCATCGCTGCCGCCCGCTCCGCCGTTACCGCCGGCGCCCGTCGTGCCGGCCCCACCGGCACCGCCGGCCCCACCACGGCCGAACAGGCTGGCGGACCCGCCAGCCCCGCCATTGCCGCCGGGCACGCCCGACCCACCATCGCCGCCGTTGCCGTACAACCACCCGGCGTCGCCCCCGGCGTTGCCGGTGCCGGCCGCCCCGTTTGCTCCGTTACCCACCAACGGACGCCCCGTCAGCAGCTCCCACGGTGAAAACACCCCAAGACCCTGCAAGGCCGACGCGTTGGCGGCCTCGGCAGCCGCATACGCGCGCCCACCAGCGTTCAGCGCCTGCACAAGCTGGTCATGAAAGCGCGCCGTCTGCGCGCTCAGCGCCTGATAATCCTCCGCGTAGGTGTCAAACAACCCCGCAATAGCCGTCGATACCTCATCCTGGGCCGCGGCCACGATCCCCGTCGTCGAGGCAACCGCCGTCGCGTTCGCCGCCCTGATCCCCGACCCGATCCCGGCCAAGTCTCCCGACAACGCCACTACAACCTCGGGTACGGCAATCACATAGGACGACATCGGCGGCTCCCATCCATGAGTCGGGCCCGGCCCGGACCTCCGGACAGTATTTGCTACAGCCGCGTCAAACACCAGGGACGAGCCAAAATTTCAACGCTTCTCGCGATTTCCATCTCAAATTCAACGTTTACTCGTTGCGGCGCTTCAACATGGCGGTCACGGATGCCGCAGCAGAGCCTGCGCATCCGGTCACATATTCCTCAGATACAAATCACACGTTTCACAGACACAAACCGCCTGCACCATCCCGCGCCATGCCCAGTTGACCGATCTCGCCCGGCCCGAGCCGTCGGACCCCTCCCCTACAGTGGCTGCTGTGTTCGTCACCGGCGACAGCGTCGTCTACAGCGCCACGGATCTCGCCACCGCGGCACGCTGCGAGTACGCGCTGCTACGGGATTTCGACGCCAAACTCGGTCGCGCGCCAACCGTCACCGTCGAGGACGAATTGTTTGCGCGGACAGTCGTTCTCGGCAACGAGCACGAACGGCGCCAACTCGATCGACTGCGCGACGAGTTCGGCGAGGCGATGGCAGTGATCGGCCGTCCGGCCTACACGATCGCCGGGCTCACGGCGGCGGCCGAGGCGACCCGGCGCGCCATCGCCAACCACGCCCCTGCCGTGTATCAGGCCGCAATGTTCGACGGCCGCTTCGTCGGGTTTGCCGACTTCCTGGTGCGAGACGGTGACCGGTATCGGGTCATCGACACCAAGCTGGCCCGCTCGCCCAAGGTCACCGCCTTGCTGCAGCTGGCGGCCTACGCCGATGCACTGACCCAATCGGGCGTCCAGGTGGCGCCCGAGGCCGAGCTGCACCTGGGCGACGACACCGTCGTGCCGTATCGGGTCTGCGACCTGGTCCCGGTCTACCGATCCCAGCGCGCGCTGTTGCAACGGCTGCTCGACGAGCACTACGCGGCGGGCACGCCGGTGCGCTGGGAAGACGAAGGTGTACGAGCGTGTTTCCGTTGCGTGCTGTGCACCGAACAGGTGCGTGCATCCGACGACCTGCTGCTGGTCGCCGGCATGCGAGTGACCCAGCGGGACAAGCTGTTTGACGCCGGCATCACGACGGTCGGCGAGCTGGCTCGCCATAGCGGAGCGGTGGCCGGCCTGGCCCCCAGCGCGCTCACCAAGCTTACGAAGCAGGCCGGACTGCAGGTCCTGCAACGCAGCACCGGCATTCCGCAGTTCGAGGTGATAGACCCGCAGCCACTGTCGCTGCTGCCGGAGCCGGATCCCGGTGATCTGTTCTTCGACTTCGAGGGCGACCCGCTATGGACCGCCGACGGGCGCGAGTGGGGTCTGGAATACCTATTCGGCGTGTTGGAGGCAAAGGGGACGTTTCGCCCGCTGTGGGCGCATAACCGGGCCGGCGAACGCAAGGCACTGATCGATTTTCTGGCGATGGTGGCCAAGCGCCGCAAGCGTCACCCCCACATGCACATCTACCATTACGCGCCGTACGAAAAGACGGCGCTGTTGCGGCTCGCCGGACGGTACGGGGTCGGCGAGGACGAGGTCGACGAGCTACTGCGCAGTGGGATGCTCGTTGACCTATATCCGCTGGTACGCAAGAGCATTCGGGTGGGAGCCGAATCGTTCAGCCTCAAGGCGCTGGAGCCGCTGTACATGGGGGCGCAGCTGCGCGCCGGTGAGGTTACCACCGCCGCGGCTCGATCATTTCCTACGCGCGATATTACGAACTACAGGCCGAAGGCCGCTTCGACGATGCCGCCACCGTGCTCAAGGAGATCGAGGACTACAACCAATACGACTGCCGGTCCACCCGCGAGCTGCGCAACTGGCTGATGATGCGGGCCTACGAGTCCGGCGTCGTACCCATTGGCGCGCAACCGGTTCGGTCCGGCAATAGGGTCGAAGACCACGATCAATTGGCGCTGACTTTGTCGGCTTTCACCGGCGATGCCGGCGTCGCCGAGCGCACACCCGAGCAGACCGCCGTCGCCCTGGTGGCCGCCGCGCGCGGCTACCACCGTCGAGAGGACAAGCCGTTCTGGTGGGCGCACTTCGACCGGCTGAACTTTCCCGGTCGACGAATGGGGTGACAACACCAACGTTTTCGTCGCCGACGATGCGTCGGTCGCGTCGACTGGCATACGCCGGCCCGGGCACGCAAGCCGCAGCGACGGGTGCGGCTGCGCGGTCAGCTGGCGCGGGGTGACCTGCAGGCCAACGTGTTCGCGCTCTACGAGCCCCCCGCCCCGCGAGGGATGACCGACAGCCCCGACCGGCGGGCGGCCGGGCGCGCGGAGGTGGTCGAGGCCGACGACCCGACGGTGCCCACCGAAGTGGTCATCGTCGAGCGAGTACGGGCATGACGGCAACGTATTTCAGCAACTGCCGTTCGCGCTCACCCCCGGGCCGCCGGTGCAGACGGCGGCCCTGCGCGAATCCATCGAATCGACGGCCGCCGCGTGGGCCGCCGGGTTGCCGCGGCTGCCGCGCACTGCGCTGGTCGATATCCTGCTGCGCCGCGCTCCCCGCACCCGCAGCGGTGCCCCGCTGGCCCGCGGCACCGACGTCGTCGCCAACATGACTGCTGCCGCGCTGGATCTGGACTCGTCATACCTCGCGGTACACGGACCGCCGGGGACCGGTAAGACGCACACCGCCGCGGCGGTAATCACCCGCTTGGTCAACGAAAACGGCTGGCGCGTTGGGGTTGTCGCACAATCGCATGCCGCGGTGGAGAACCTGCTGGACTGCGTCGTGGCGGCCGGGCTCGATGCACAGCGGGTCGCGAAGAAGGCCCATGACGATGGCACCAAGAGCTGGCGCCAGATCGACGCGAGCGAGTATCCGGCGTTCATTGCCGACACCGGCGGATGCGTGATCGGTGGCACGGCATGGGATTTCGCCAACGGCAATCGCGTGCCCCGGAACAGCCTAGATCTGTTGGTGATCGACGAGGCGGGCCAGTTCTGTTTGGCCAACACCATCGCCGTGGCCCCCGCGGCCGCGAATTTGATGCTGCTCGGCGACCCGCAGCAGCTGCCGCAGGTCAGTCAGGGCACGCATCCCGAACCGGTCGACACCTCGGCGCTGGATTGGCTGGTCGACGGCCAGCGCACGCTGCCCGACGAGCGCGGCTATTTCCTGGACCGTTCCTACCGCATGCATCCCGCGGTGTGTGCGGCCGTCTCCGCACTGGCCTACGAGGGCAGACTGGATTCCCACGCCGAGCGCACGGCCGCGCGGCGCCTCGACGGGTATCGGCCCGGCGTTCGGGTGCTTTCCGTTGCCCACCAAGGGAACTCGATCGAGAGCCCCGAGGAGGCCGACGCTATCGCCGCCGAGATCGAGCGGCTGATCGGCCTCCTGTGGACCGATGAGCACGGCACCCGGCCGTTGGCCGCCGCGGATGTGCTGGTGCTGGCGCCGTACAACGCGCAGGTGGCGCTGGTGCGCCGCCGGTTGACGTCAGCGGGCCTCGGCGCGGTCCGGGTCGGAACGGTGGACAAGTTCCAGGGCGGGCAGGCGCCGGTGGTCCTCGTCTCGATGACGGCATCCTCCATCGAGGAGGTGCCGCGCGGAATCTCGTTCCTGCTCAACCGGAATCGCCTCAACGTCGCCATCAGCCGGGCGCAATACGCGGCGGTCATCGTGCGCTCGGAGATGCTGACCGAGTATCTGCCCGCCACCCCCGCCGGCCTGATGGATTTGGGCGCGTTTTTGGCGCTGACCGCGGGCTGCGTCGCCTAGCCCGGGGTGTCACCCGTCATTCAGCAGCCGGCTTTGGGCGCGTCTCGCTATGGCGGCGTTCCGTGCATCCCGGGTCCGCCCGGGGTGCCGCTACCCCCGGCCATACCACCGGAGCCGCCGGAGCCGCCCTCGGCGTTGCCCGTGACAGCTGCGCTGGCGTTGCCGCCGTTGCCGCCGTTCCCGCCATTGCTTGGGGCGGTCGTGCCGTCGCCGCCGTCGCCGCCGTCGCCGCCGGTGGCGAGACCGGTTCCGTTGTTGGTCGCGACGCCGCCGGCACCGCCCCCACCGCCACCAGTCCCGTCGCCACCAATGCCGCCCGTCCCGCCGGTGGCATTGCCCGGCGAGCCGGCTTCGACCGTCGCGGCGCCGCCGTCGCCCCCGGCCCCGCCGGGGTGGGCGATCACGCCGGTGACGCCGGCGGCGCCGTCGCCGCCGGTGGCGCTTCCAGTGCCTTCGTTGTGCGCAAAACCGCCCGTGCCGCCGGTGCCATCGCCGGTGGCGCCGGTGCCGCCGGCCGCGCCGTTGCCGCCCAGCACATCGCCGGCTCCGTGGGTAAGCGCGAAACCGCCGCTGCCACCGACGCCGCCGACGCCGGACGTACTGTTGCCGCCCACTCCGCCCACGCCTCCGGTGGCGGCGGCTTTGGAGACCAGGCTGTCGATCTGACCGCCACCGCCTAGGCCGCCGAATCCGCCGGAGGTCGTACCGCTGCCGCCCGCACCGCCCGTGCCGCCCGTGGCGGCAACCGCAGACGTGTCGTTATTGATTTCCGCGAGGCCGCCGCCGCCGCCGTGGCCGCCGCCGATGGTCCCGGTGCCGCCCGCCCCGCCGGTGCCGGCCGTCACGCTTCCGAGTCCGGTGGTGAACGCCAGACCGCCGTTCCCGCCGTTACCGCCGGTGGTGCCGTTCCCCCCAATGCCACCGGCCCCGCCGGTGGCAACGGCGGTCGAGGTGGAAGTCGAAGCGGAGGTGGGGGGCTGGATAGACGCGGCGCCGCCGTCGCCGCCATTCCCACCGGTGCCAGCGGCACCGCCGCTGGTGCCCGCCGCCCCGACGCCGCCCGTGGCGTTACCACTGCCGTATGCGGTCGCGTAACCGCCGGCACCGCCGGCACCACCGCCCAGGGTGCCGGTGCCACCGGCCGCACCTTTGGCGCCCATGGCGTCGCCGCCCCCGTAGTTGTCCGCAGACCCGCCCATGCCGCCGGCGCCGCCGTGGCCACCGCTGCTGATCCCGCCGGTTCCAGCGGCGCCACCGGTGGCGACCGCCGGGGAGACGGTGCTGTCGATGTCCGCGGTGCCGCCCATGCCGCCGGCGCCACCATCACCGCTGGTGCCGATGCCGCCCGCCCCGCCGGCGCCCGCGGTGACTTTTCCGGTTCCCCATGTTGTCGCCGTACCACCGGTACCCCCGGCACCGCCGCTGGTGCCGCTGCCACCAGCGCCACCCTTCCCGCCCAGGGCAGTGCCCGTCGAGGGATCGTTACCCGTCGTGCCCTGGAGGGTGATGGTTGCGTTCCCGCCGTTGCCGCCCGCCCCACCGGCGCCGGTCGTGCCGCCGTTGATCCCCGCCGCTCCGGCACCGCCGGTGGCGGCTCCGGTGCCGTAGTTGAAGGCGTCCCCACCCCTACCGCCGGTCCCGTAGCCCGCGGTGCCGGCGCCACCCGCGCCCCCAAGGCCGCCATTGGCGCCTCCCGCTCCGTAGTTTTGCGCCGACCCGCCGTAACCGCCGGTCCCGCCAGTGCCGGCGGTGCCGGTGCCGCCCGCTGCGCCGGCCCCGCCGAAAGCAGTGGCCCCAGCGGGAGCGCTGGCGTCACTGATAGACCCAATGCCGCCGGCGCCGCCGGCCCCGCCGGTGGTGCCGCTACCACCCACCCCACCCGTGCCGCCGACGGGGGCGACCGTGGAGGCGGCATTAGCGATCGTCGCGCCGCCACCGGTGCCGCCGGCACCGCCGGGCCCGGTGGCCCCCTTGCCGCCCGCGCCGCCGGCGCCGGGTGTGACGCTTCCGGTTCCCTCGGTGGCCGCCAGGCCGCCGGCGCCGCCTGCCCCTCCGGTGGTGCCATCGCCACCGGCTCCGCCGGCTCCGCTGCTTGCGGTGGCCGCCGAATCGGCGTTGGCAACCAATGCGTTACCGCCGTCGCCGCCGGCCCCGCCCGGACCGGTCGCGCCGCCGCTGGTGCCGGCCGCGCCGTTGCCACCGGTGGCCTGTCCAGTTCCGCCATTGAAAGCGCTGCCGCCGTCACCGCCGGCCCCACCCCCCGCGACGCCGATGCCACCAACCCCGCCGTCACCGCCGACGGCGGCCCCGGCCCCGCCGCTAAAAGCGGAACCGCCGGTGCCGCCGGCCCCGCCGAAGCCGGCGTTGCCGGTGCCGCCGGCCCCGCCGGTGCCGCCTACGGCCATTGCGGCTCCTTGGCTGGACCCGGTGCCGCCGGTGCCGCCGGCCCCGCCCGTGTCGCCGTTACCGCCGGCGCCGCCCTTCCCGCCGTTGCCGAACGTGCCGCCGTCGCCTCCGTCACCGCCCTTTCCGCCGGTACCGCCGACGGTGGTGTTGCCGCCGTTGCCGCCGGAGCCGCCGTCGCCGTACGTGCCGCCGTTGCCGCCGGCGCCGCCTTGACCCGGTGTCGGACTCACCGCGGTAGCGGTAAAGCCATCCCCGCCCTTACCGCCGTCGCCGCCGCTGGTGACCTGGGCACCCACGGGACCCTGCACGCCCGGGTTTGCCCCGGGAGCGCCAGAGCCGCCGCCACCGGGGGCACCCGGTTGGCCCGGATTCCCGCCGTCACCGCCCGAGCCGCCGTTGGGACTGCCGTCGATACCCGTCGCACCGGCCCCGCCGGTACCACCTGCCCCGGCGGTGCCGCCGACACCGCCGTTGCCGCCGTTGCCGCTGGCGCCCGCCTGGCCGCCGAACAACTGCGAACCCTTGCCGCCGACCCCGCCCGTACCGCCGTCACCGCCGCGGCCACCGTCGCCGCCATTGCCGGCATTGCCGCCATCCCCGTTGCTGGCACTGCCTGCCACCCCGGCAGTGCCGTCGGCACCGGCGCCGCCGGTACCGCCCTGCCCGCCGACTCCGCCCTGGCCGGCGGCGCCGCCGGCGCCGAGCAACAAGCCGCCGCGACCGCCGTCGCCGCCGGTACCGCCGGTGCCGCCGGCGAAGCCGGTGCCGCCCGCCGTCCCGGTCGTCCCGGTTACGCCCGTCCCGCCGGCCCCGCCATTGCCACCACTGCCGATCAGCCCCGCATCGCCGCCGCGCCCGCCTGGCTGGCCCGCTGCCCCCGAGCCACCGTTGCCCCCGTTGCCGAACAGCCACCCGCCGCCGCCGCCGGGTGCCCCGGTGCCCGCCCCACCGTCTGTGCCGTTGCCCACCAAGGGGCGCCCGGTCAGCAGCTGCCAGGGCGAAAACACGCCAAGACCCTGCGACGCCGCCGCGTTGGCCGCCTCGGTGGCCGCATAGGCGTCCGTGCCGGCGGTCAAAGCCCGCACGAATTGGTCGTGCAACTGCGCCGCGTGCGCGCTGAGCGCCTGATAATCCTGGCCAAAGGTGCCGAACAACTTCGCGATGGCCGCCGACACCTCGTCCCCTGCCGCGGGCAGCACCTCCATCGTCGTGGCCGCCGCGGCCGCGTTGGCCGACCGGATCGCCGATCCGAGCCCCGCCAAATCCCCGGACGCTGCCGCCAAGATTTCAGGTACAGCGATCACATACGAAGACACCTGCGTCTCCCCTCGGACGCCCAATACGACTGAGGAGATTATTGACGGGAGTGGTAGGGAATACCGTCGATTGATGACATTTGCTGCGCCGGCGCAGTTTTCATCTAGCCGGCGATCAAACGGACGAATGCCGCCCGTGGCCGGTCGGATCGTCGTCCGGATCGGGCCGGTAATGCCGGCTTTCCGGCGCCTCGTATTCGCTGAGCCGACGGAAATGCTCATTGCCGATTTGGGAGCCGATTTGTGAGCCGTTGTGGGCGAAGCCAATCGGTTCGGATCGCGGCGCCGGGTCGGCGAGCAAGCTGTGCCACGATTCGACGGGATCGCTGTGCCAGGCCGCGGGGACCGGGGCGGGGACAGGGGGCTGGTGGCCGGACCGCGGCATCAGCAGCGGCTCGGTGTCGCCCTCCACTTCCCCGAGATCGTGCTCGATCTCGTGCTCGCGACGAAGGATCAGCTCGACGTAGTCGTCGTCATCGCCCTCCTCGCCGTCGACGAAGCCGACCTGTGACCCGCGCGGATCACCGCCACCGCGTGCCCACGGCCTGAAGCCGACCAGCAACAGCGCTGCAACGATCCCGAACAACGCGATGAATGCCGGCAGCAGCGTCGACTGCGACATCGCCGTCGAGAACGGCTCGCGCAGGAACTCCGGCAGTTGCAGGGCGCCGCTCCCGCCAGCCGGTAGCTCTCGGTCGGGCGGCAGGGGCGACATCTTCGCGCCGATCTGCCACGTCATGAACGCGGCCATGCCGGCGCTGCCGAGCACCGCCCCGAGCTGCCGAATCGCGTTGTACACACCAGAGCTCGCGCCGGCCAGCCGTGGCGGCACACTGCGGGTCGCGGTGGCCGTCAGCGGCGACCACACAAACGCCATCCCGACACCCGTCGCCAACACCGGCAACACCAGCCTCCAGATCGGCGTGTCCGGTGCCATCTCCAACGAAAGCCACGTCAGACCGATCGCCAGCATGGAAAAGCCGAAACCCAGCACGGGCATCGGGTGGTACCGGTCGACGATCATGCCGACAACCGGCGCCAGCACCCCGTTGGCGATCGCCAACGGGGCGATCAGCAGCGCCGAGCGGGTCGGTGACAGCCCGCACACCACCTGCGCATAAAACGTCAGCGGCAGCACCAAGGCCGTCGTCGCGAACGCGATCACCGCCACCCCGGCGCTGCACAGGCTGAAGTCCCGGTCAGCGAAGATGTGCAGCGGGATCAGCGGCTCGCGGGTGTTGACCGACTGCCAGTAGATGAATGTCGCCATGAACCCGACGCCGGCGACGATCATCGCCCAGATCCACGGCTGCCAATGGGCGGACTGGCCCTGCTGCAGCCCGAAGACGAGCAGAAACATGCCCGCCCCGGACAACCCGACGCCGATCAGATCGAACCGGTGCTGCTGCGTCGGCAGCACCGGTACCAGCCAAAACGCCAACCCGAGGCCGACGATGCCGATCGGGACGTTGACGAAGAAGATCCACTCCCAGCCCAGCCCGTCGACCAGCGCACCGCCGGCCAGCGGCCCCACCAGGCTGGCGACGCCGGCGGTGGCACCCCACACGCTCATCGCGACACCGCGCCGCTGGGCCGGGAAGATCCGGGTGATCGCCGACAAGGTCTGCGGGGTGAGCACCCCGGCCCCGACGCCTTGCACGACGCGTGCGGTGATCAGCATGGCGACACTGCCCGACAGCCCGCACCACAGCGAGGCGGCGGTGAACACCGCCAGACCGATCAGGTAGAGGTTCTTGGGGCCGAACCGGTCACCGAGTCGGCCGGCCACCAGCAACACCACCGCATACCCGAGCAGGTAAGCGCTGGTAACCCAGACCACCTCGGAGTATCCGACCCGCAGGTCGGCCATGATGGTCGGGTTGGCGATCACGACGATGGTCGAGTCGAGCATGATCATGAAAAAGCCGACCATCATCGCCCACAGCGCGTTCCAGGGGTTCTCTGATCCCGCACGTCCGGTGCCGCCCGGCAACCTCAGCAAATGGGTCATCGATATTCCGTCCTGTCCGGCCCTGCTCGACCGGCTTACCCCGCATACGGAGTGGTATGTCCGCACGAGGGTAAGCAGCTGCGAAACCACAGAACAGATAGCCCCGAGATTTGCTCTACCCGCGATTCGCTGGACGGACGCTAGCCTAGAGGAGACGCCATCAGCAGGAGAGGCAAATATATGTTCGCCCGACGGAACAGGTCAACACCCGACCACTTGCCGGCCGCTAGCGATGAGAAGCCCAAAGCGTCCGCGCGCGCACTGGCGCAGCTCATCGAGCGCAGTTCGCGGATCCAGGGCCCGGCGGCCGAGGCCTACGTGGCCCGGCTGCGACGCGCGCATCCGGGCGCCGGCCCCGCCGAGATCGCCGTCATGCTGGAAAAGCGCTACCTGACCGCCTTGACGGCAAGCGGCGCGGCGGTGGGTTCGACGGCCACGTTCCCCGGGGTGGGGACGTTGACGGCGCTGTCCGCGGGCGCCGGGGAAACCGTGTTCTTCCTCGAAGCCACCGCGCTCTTCGTGCTGGCGCTCGCCTCGGTGTACGGCATCCCCGCCGACCACCGGGAACGACGCCGCGCTCTGGTGCTCGCCGCCCTTGGTCGGCGACGACAGCAAGCGCGCCATGGGCGAACTGATCGGGCCGGCCCGCACCAACGGCGGTTGGTTGGCGGAGGGCATGGCCTCGCTGCCGATGTCGACGTTGGCGCGGCTGAACAGCCGGATGCTCAAATACGCCGTGAAGAGGTACACGCTGCGCCGGGGCGCGCTGATGTTCGGCAAGATGCTGCCGGTCGGCATCGGCGCCGCGATCGGCGGTGTCGGCAACCGCGCGGTAGGCAAGAAGATCGTCCGCAACGCCCGCAATGCGTTCGGCGTACCGCCGGCGCGCTGGCCAGGCACTCTCCACCTGTTGCCGGCGATCCACGAGGCCGGCTAGCGGCCGGCCGGCGGCAGTTTGCCGGCACCCGACTCCTGTTCCCCGGTCCTTCTGGCGAATTGCCGGTGAAGCGCTAGCCTTTATGAGGCGGAAACCTCCAGGACCGCCGCGGGTGTGCAGCACTCCGGCCCCCGGGGTGCTGCAAAGTTGCAGGCGTCGCGCAAAACGCTTGCAGAACAAAGGAATCGAGGCGAACAGCGGCCGTGGGCAATGTAAGTTCACCATTCGGGCAGAACGAATGGCTGGTCGAAGAGATGTACCGCAAGTTCCGCGACGACCCCTCCTCGGTCGATCCGAGCTGGCACGAGTTCCTGGTTGACTACAACCCCGAGTCAACCGCCGACACCGCGGCCCCCGCCGACGGGCGGCCGGCTGCCCCCGCGCCGGAAGCAAAACCAGCTGCCCCAGAAGCAAAGCCCGCGCCGTCGGCGCCGCCGTCCAGCCCCGCCAGCCCCGCCAGCCCCGCGACGGCGGGCAACGGCGCGCCGGCCACACCCTCCGCGCCGGCGGCCGCACCGGCCGCACCGGCCGCCAAAGCCGCCGCCGTCCCGCCGGCCGAAGGTGACGAACTGCAGGTGCTGCGCGGCGCCGCAGCGGCCGTCGTCAAGAACATGTCGGCGTCGCTGGAGGTGCCGACGGCGACCAGCGTGCGGGCCATGCCGGCCAAGCTGCTGATCGACAACCGCACCGTGATCAACAACCAGCTCAAGCGCAACCGCGGCGGCAAGATCTCCTTCACCCATCTGCTGGGCTACGCGCTGGTTCAGGCCGTTAAGAAGTTCCCCAACCTGAACCGGCATTTCGCGGAGGTCGACGGCAAGCCGACGGCTGTCACACCCGCCCATACGAATCTTGGTCTGGCGATCGATCTGCAGGGCAAGGACGGCAAGCGCGCGCTGGTGGTGGCCGGCATCAAGCGCTGCGAGGGGCTACGGTTCGCGGAATTCGTGTCCGCCTACGAGGACATCGTCCGCCGCGCCCGCGACGGCAAGCTGACCGCCGAAGACTTTGCCGGAGTGACGATTTCGCTGACCAACCCGGGCACCATCGGCACCGTGCACTCGGTGCCGCGGCTGATGGCCGGCCAGGGCGCCATCATCGGTGTCGGGCGCCATGGAATACCCGGCCGAGTTTCAGGGCGCCAGCGAGGAGCGCATCGCCGAACTGGGGATCGGCAAGCTGATCACGCTGACGTCCACCTATGACCACCGGATCATCCAGGGCGCGGAGTCCGGCGACTTCCTGCGCACCATCCACGAAACGCTGCTCTCGGACGACTTCTGGGACGAGATCTTCCGCGAGCTGGGCAACCCGTACATGCCGGTCCGCTGGAGCACCGACAACCCGGACTCGATCGTCGACAAGAACGCCCGCGTGATGGAGCTGATCGCGGCCTACCGCAGCCGCGGCCATCTGATGGCCGACATCGACCCGCTGCGGCTGGACAAAACCCGGTTCCGCAGCCACCCCGACCTCGAGGTGCTCACCCATGGGCTGACGCTGTGGGACCTCGATCGGGTGTTCAAGGTCAACGGTTTTGCTGGTTGCGAGTACAAGAAGCTGCGCGACGTTTTGGGCTTGCTGCGCGACGCCTACTGCCGGCACATCGGGGTGGAGTACACCCACATCCTCGACCCCGAACAACAGAAGTGGCTGGAAGAGCGGGTCGAGACCAAACACGTCAAACCGACTGTGGCCGAGCAGAAATACATCCTGAGCAAGCTGAACGCCGCCGAGGCCTTCGAGACCTTCCTGCAGACCAAATACGTTGGGCAGAAGCGATTCTCGCTGGAAGGCGCCGAAAGCCAGATCCCCCTGATGGACGCGGCGATCGACCAGTGCGCCGAATACGGCCTGGACGAGGTAGTCATCGCGATGCCGCACCGCGGCCGGCTCAACGTGCTGGCCAACATCGTCGGCAAGCCGTACTCGCAGATCTTCACCGAGTTCGAGGGCAACCTGAACCCGTCGGAGGCGCACGGTTCGGGTGACGTCAAATACCACCTCGGCGCCACCGGCATGTACCTGCAGATGTTCGGCGACAACGACATTCAGGTGTCACTCGACCGCCAACCCGTCGCACCTGGAGGCCGTGGACCCGGTGCTGGAGGGCCTGGTCCGGGCCAAGCAAGACCTGCTGGACTCCGACGGCGAACAGCGCTTCTCGGTGGTGCCGATGATGCTGCACGGCGACGCCGCCTTCGCCGGTCAGGGAGTCGTCGCCGAAACGCTGAACCTGACCAACCTGCCCGGTTATCGCGTCGGCGGCACCATCCACCTCATCGTCAACAATCAGATCGGCTTCACCACCGCGCCGGAGTTCTCCAGGTCCAGCGAGTACTGCACCGACGTCGCGAAAATGATCGGGGCGCCGATCTTCCACGTCAACGGCGACGACCCGGAGGCGTGCGTGTGGGTGGCGAAGCTGGCCGTGGACTTCCGGCAGAAGTTCCACAAGGACGTCGTCATCGACATGCTGTGCTACCGCAGGCGCGGGCACAACGAGGGCGACGACCCGTCGATGACGAACCCGTACATGTACGACGTCATCGACACCAAGCGCGGGGCCCGCAAGAGTTACACCGAATCCCTGATTGGCCGCGGTGACATCTCGCTGAAGGAAGCCGAGGACGCGCTGCGCGACTACCAGGGCCAGCTGGAGGGGGTGTTCAACGAGGTCCGCGAGGTGGAGAAGCATGGCGCGCAGCCGAGCCTGTCGGTCGAGGAGGACCAGATGCTCCCCGCGGGCCTATCCACCGCGGTGGACAAGTCGCTGCTGGCCCGCATCGGCGACGCGTTCCTGGCCCTGCCGGAGGGGTTCACCGCGCACCCGCGGGTTCAGCCGGTGCTGGAAAGGCGCCGGGAGATGGCCTACGAAGGCAAGGTCGACTGGGCCTTCGCCGAGCTGCTGGCGCTGGGTTCGCTGGTGTCCGAGGGCAAGCTGGTGCGGTTTTCGGGGCAGGACACCCAGCGTGGCACCTTCTCCCAGCGGCATTCGGTGATCATCGACCGCAACACCGGCGCGGAGTTCATCCCCCTGCAGCTGCTGGCGACCAACAAGGACGGCAGCCCCACCGGCGGCAAGTTCCTGGTCTACGACTCTCCGCTGTCGGAGTACGCGGCCGTCGGCTTCGAGTACGGCTACACCGTGGGCAACCCGGACGCACTTGTGTTGTGGGAGGCGCAGTTCGGTGACTTCGTCAACGGCGCGCAGTCGATCATCGACGAGTTCATCAGCTCCGGTGAGGCCAAGTGGGGCCAGCTGTCCACGGTGGTGCTGCTGCTGCCGCACGGCCACGAGGGGCAGGGCCCCGACCACACCTCGGGCCGCATCGAACGTTTCCTGCAGTTGTGGGCGGAGGGTTCGATGACCATCGCGGTGCCGTCGACTCCGGCGAACTACTTCCACCTGCTGCGCCGGCACGCCCTGGACGGGGTCATGCGCCCGCTGATCGTGTTCACGCCGAAGTCGATGCTGCGCAACAAGGCAGCGGTGAGCGACGTCAAGGACTTCACCGAGATGAAGTTCCGCTCGGTGCTGGAAGAAGCCACCTACGAGGACGGCGTCGGCGACCGCAGCAAGGTCACCCGGGTCCTGCTGACCAGCGGCAAGATCTACTACGAGCTGGCCGCCCGCAAGGCCAAGGACAAGCGCGACGACATCGCGATCGTGCGCATCGAACAGCTCGCCCCGCTGCCCAAGCGCCGGCTCGACGCGACGCTGGACCGCTACGAGAACGCCGGGGAGTTCTTCTGGGTGCAGGAGGAGCCGGCCAACCAGGGCGCGTGGCCGCGCTTCGGGCTGGAGCTGCCCGAGCTGCTGCCCCGGCTTGCCGGGATCAAGCGCATTTCGCGCCGTGCCATGTCGGCGCCGTCGTCGGGTTCGTCGAAGGTGCACGCCGTCGAGCAGCAGGAGATCATCGACACCGCGTTTGGCTGAAGGTTCGGCCAGCCCGGTGACGGCGAACGCCCGAACGGCGCGAGTAAGGAACCGGGCAATCGAGCCTGAACGTCGGCGCTGCCCACGCCGCCGCCTAGGCCTAGGCCTAGGGAGCGATCGCCACGAACTCCGCGCCGGCGCCGACGATGATGGTGTCAATGACTTTGTCCGTGGCGGGGTCGATCACCGACACCGTGCTGGGGGGAGAGGTGGTGCCGCCCGTGTTGTTGGAGTTGACGACGTATATATCGCCGGTGGGGCCGGGGCCGACCGCCACGCCGACCGGGGCGGTGCCGACGGTGATGGGCGGGGCGAAGGTGCCCGTGGCGGGGTCGAACACCAACACCGTGCCGGGGGGAGGGTTGGTGACCACATTGAGGTCGTTGTTGTTGACGATGTAGACGTCGGTGCCGTTGGGGCTGAACGCCACCCCGGCCGGCGACGTGTTGGGGGGAAGGGCGGAGATGGTGGTGACCATGGGGTTGGTGGGGTCGGGGCCGCTGATCACCGACACCGTGCCGTTGCCCGTGGTTGGGTCGTTGCTGGCGACATAGACGTCGGCGGTGTGGGTGGCGGGGTTGACCGTGGGGCTGACCGCCACCCCCAAGGGTGGGTTGGGGAGGGCGATGGTGGTGAGCACGACGTTGGCGGGGCTGATCACCGACACACCGCCGGTCTGGGTGGCAGTGACGGTGTTGAAGTTGAACGTGTTGACGTAGACATCGCCGGCGTTGGCGCCGGTGGGGCTGACCGCCAATAATTCCGGGATGCTTTCGACATTGGCGACAGCGGGGAGGGTGATGGTGGCGGCCGGCTGGTTGTCGGGGCCGAACACCCACACCGTGGCGCTCTCCGACGGGGGGTTGGTGCCGACGGGTGGTGCGAGGTCTACGCCGGCGGCGTAGACCTCGCCCTTGGGACTGACCGCCACCCCCAACGCCTCGGAGGTGCCGCCGGCGGGGCCGGTGAGGTTGATGGTGGTGACCGACTTGTTGTCGGGGCTGATCACCCACAGCACGCCGTTCTGCGTCCCGGGGGTGCTGCCGACGGTTGGTGTGAGGATGGAGCCGGCGACGTAGACATCGCCGGCGTTCTCGCCGCCGGGGCTGACCGCCAACCCGAACTCTTGCGCCGTGGCGGCAGTGGTGCCGGTGGGGAGGGTGATGGTGGTGATCACGATCCCGGTCGGGTCGATCACCGACACCGTGCCGTCGGCGGTGTTGGTGACGTAGACATCGCCGCTGTTGGGGAGCTTGGGGCCGCCCGCGGCGCCGCCGGCGCCTCCGGCACCTCCGGCACCGCCCTGGGCGCCCGCGGGTGCGCCGCCGGGACTGCCGGGGCTGCCGGGACCGGCGCTGGCCCCGCCGACCCCACCGGCTCCGCCGGTCCCGCCGGTCCCGAGCAGGCCACCAGACCCACCGGCCCCGCCATCACCACCAGCCCCACCGACCGCCGTGGTGGTGGGGCCAGAACCACCGGCCCCACCGGCCCCGCCCGCCCCGCCGGCGCCAAACAACCCGCCCCCACCACCGACACCCCCGTGACCACCGACCGCGCCGCTGTTGGCAAGGCTGTCCCCGCCGGCCCCGCCCTGCCCGCCGCTGCCGAACAAGCCAGCAGAACCCCCGGCCCCGCCGCTACCACCCGCCGGGCTGCCAGTAGTGCTGCCGGCCACCCCGGACCCACCGGCACCGCCGTTGCCGAAAAACCACCCGCCACCCCCGCCGGCCTGCCCCGTACCGGCGGCCCCGTCCGCGCCGTTGCCAACCAGCGGGCGCCCCGTGAGGTCCTGCACCGGGGAAAACACCCCCAGGCTTTGGGCATCGCGCGCCAGCGCCTGCAGCGGCGAACTGTTGGCGACCTCGGCGGCCGCATACCTCAACCCACCCAAGCCCAGCGCCTGCACAAACTGCTCATGAAACAGCCCCGCCTGCGCACTAAGCCCCTGAAACCGCTGGCCGAAGCTGCCAAACACGGCCGAGACCGCCGCCGACACCTCATCGTGGGCCGCGGCCACCACCTGCGTGGTCGAGCCACCCGCCGCCGTCGTGGCCGATCTGATCGCTTGGCCGATCCCGCTGAGATCCCGTGCGGCCGTGGCCATCACCTGCGGCGACGCGAGAACATACGAAGACATTTGCGGCTCCTCACCAAAATGTGATCCAGCACACATCGTTCACACAGCATCGGGGACTTTACGCGCGCCCGCCAGGATCTGCGATCCCCAATTCGCAGCTATTTTTTCGTGCCGCTGAGACCACGCCGGGATCCAAGGAGGCAGGTCAGTGTGTGAGGCCTCTTGTCCGCGATACGCTCCTGCCCGACGATCCGAGCAGACTCCGGGCGAGGTCATGAGGTGCACCAGATGAGAACGATAAGCCTATGCATGATCGTCAAGAACGAGGAACAAACGCTGGAACGATGTTTGCGATCCGTCGAAGGTGTCTCCGACGAAATTGTCATTGTGGATACGGCCTCGAATGATCGTACGAAGATCATCGCCGGCAACTTCACGTCCCGGGTTTTTGATTTCGCATGGGTCGACGATTTTGCCGCGGCACGAAACTATTCGTTTGCGCAGGCGACTATGGACTGGATTTTATGGTTGGATGCCGATGACGTCCTGCTTCCAGAAGATCGCACCAAGCTACTGGAACTAAAAACTACGTTGAATGCCGCCATAGACGCGGTATCGATGATCTATCATACCGCCTTCGACGAGTCGAACAACGTCATGCAAAGTGGCCGAAATCTCCGGCTGGTGAGAAGGTCGAAGAATTTTGTGTGGCACGGGGTGGTCCACGAAGAGCTGGTGACCGAAGGGAAGTTCAGCTACGTCAACAGTGAAGTCGTCGTCACCCACCGGAAACCCGCCGGTGAACTCGGCGGCCCCTCGCGGCGTAACCTGCTGATCTACGAAAAGCACATCAACGCGGGGCAACAGCTACCTCCCCGAGACCTGTTCCAGTACGCTCTCGAGTTGGAGGCCGACAAAGAATATGACAAAGCGATCATTTACCATCAGCAATATTTAGCGAGCGCCGAGGACGCTGTCGATCGTAAACTTTTCGCCCTGCACAGACTAGCGCGGTGCTACTATCTCATGGGGAATTTAGACAAAGAGTGGGAATGCACGCTCAAATCTCTCGAATTAGATGTTCCGCACCCCGAATTCAGTTGTCGCTTCGCCGAACGTTTCCTCAATCGCAACCAATTCCGACAAGCCATCTTCTGGTATGAGCTGGCGTTGCAGGACCCGGGAAACAATGGGGTTGATTGGATGGTGGAAAACTATCCGTTCAAGACCTGGCTGCCGCACAAGCAACTGGGATTATGCTATTACAAGATCGGGGATTATCAGCGCTCACTGCACCACAATCAGTTGGCCCACCAATACTTGCCGAACGACCCTGACATAGAAACAAACATCCGCCTTCTTGAGAAACTGGTTGACGAATCGGCAGGGAAAATACAGGCGGGCGAAGCCTAAAATCACCGATCGCATTTGGCTACCGGACCACCCACTGATACCGCGTACCGCTGGTACCGGCTAACCTCGACGCAAGTGAGTCGACACGAGGGAGGGCGCTCATGAAGGGGTTCGCCGGCAAAGTCGCCGCGGTCACCGGGGCCGGTTCGGGGATCGGGCAGGCGCTGGCCATCGAGCTGGGCCGCTCGGGGGCCAGCCTCGCGATCAGCGACGTCGACACCGAGGGGCTGGCCCAGACCGAGGAACAGCTGAAGGCGATCGGGGCGCCGGTCAAGGCGGACCGTCTCGACGTCACCGAACGCGAGGCCTTCCTGCTCTACGCCGACGCGGTCAACGAGCACTTCGGCAAGGTGAACCAGATCTACAACAACGCCGGCATCGCCTTCACCGGCGACATCGAGGTCAGCCAATTCAAGGACATCGAGCGGGTGATGGACGTCGACTTCTGGGGCGTCGTGAACGGCACCAAGGCGTTCCTGCCGCACCTGATCGCCTCCGGGGACGGCCACGTCGTCAACGTCTCCAGCCTGTTCGGGCTGTTCTCGGTGCGCGAGTCAGGCGGCATACAACTCGGCCAAGTTCGCCGTCCGCGGCTTCACCGAGGCGCTGCGCCAGGAGATGATGCTGGCCGGCCACCCGGTGGCGGTGACCACGGTGCACCCCGGCGGCATCAAGACCGCGATCGCCCGCAACGCCACCGCCGCCGAGGGACTCGACAACGACAAGCTGGCCAAGTCGTTCGACAAGCGTGGCCCGCACCAGCCCGGAACGAGCCGCCCGGATCATCCTGGACGCGGTCCGCAAGAAACGGGCCCGGGTGCTGGTGGGCGCGGACGCCAAGGTGCTCGACGCCATCGTGCGGCTGACGGGTTCGGGGTATCAGCGGCTGTTCATGACCGTGACGGGCCGGCTGATCCCGCGCCCCAGCCCTTAACGGCCCTGAACTCAACGCCCCAGCGGGTGCTCGGCCAACCACCCGCCGGCCACCGCCTGCGGGTCCGCGCCGCCGGCCACCTGGCGCCGCATATCGGCCAGCGCCGCGGTGTCCAGCACGCCGGCGATCTCGTTGAGCGCCAGCAGTTGCCGAGTGCTCAGCGCGTTGCGCCGATACAGCGGCACCACGTTCTCGGCCTGAATCAGTGCGGGCTTGCCGTCGTTCAGCACCACCAGGTCGGCCGGATTGTCGGGGTCGGCGGTGGTGGTCCACGCCGCGGTCAGCTGCCCTGCCCGCAGCGCGGCCAACATTGTTGCGCCATCGGGGAATTCACGCGGCACGGGCAACCGGCACGAGCCCACCACCGACGGCGTCTGGGCTCCGGCGACCACGCCCGACGACCAGCCCGGCGCAGTGTGCCGGTAGCGCGCTGAGGTCTGCGCTCAGATCGCTGCCGCCCCAGGCGGCCGCGGTCGCCTGAGTCACCACCAGCGCGGGTTTGTCCTCGGCCGCGGTCGTGTAGTCGCCCGCGGCGATGCCCTCCGGCAGCGCCGAGATCATCACCCGGTAGACCTGGCTATCGGATAGCACCGATGCGCCGGGCTGCAAGGTCTGCAACATCCTGCCGGTGAAGGCGGGCAGCACCGTGAATGCTCCCGAGTCCAGTTTGGCCATCGGGTCGGTGGCGCTCTCGGCTCGCGCTGCGAAACCGTACGACCGCAGCGCCGCGACATAAATACCGGCCAGCAGCGTCGATTCGGGGTCGGACCCGGATCCGACCACCAACTCCGGCGCGGGATGCTGATCAGCGGCGCAGCCGGCCAATCCGGCCGAGCCGGCCACGGAAAGCGCCGCGGCGAGCAGCAGCGCCGCCAGCCTGCCGACCCTCACGCCCCGATATCTCAGGCGTCTGAGTCTTTTGCGGCCTGAGCCACCGCCGCGGCCACCGCTTCCCCGACGCGCAGGTCCAGCGGGCTCGGGACGATCCGGTCGAGCGCGAGGTCGTCGCTGACGACGGAGAAGATCGCCTCGGCGGCGGCCACCATCATCCGTTCGGTGATCCGGCGCGCCCCGGCGTCCAAGGCGCCGCGGAACAATCCCGGGAACGCCAGCACGTTGTTGATCTGGTTCGGGAAGTCGCTGCGGCCGGTGGCCACCACGGCCGCGTACTTGGCCGCAATGTCGGGATGGATCTCCGGATCCGGGTTGGACAGCGCGAACACGATCCCGTCGGGCGCCATCGTGGCGATCAACTCCTCGGGGACGACACCCGCCGACACACCGAGGAACACATCGGCCCCGTCGAGCGCCTCCACCATGCCGCCGGTAAGACCGCGCGGGTTGCTGCGTAGCGCCAAGTCGACCTTGACGCTGTTCATGTCGTCTCGCCCGGTGTGCAGGATGCCCCGCGAGTCGAGCACGGTGATATCCGAAACCCCCATTGCCAGAAGGATATTCGAGCACGCGATGCCCGCGGCTCCGGCCCCGGAGACCACCACCCGCAGCGACGTCATGTCACGGCCGAGCAACTTGGCCGCGCCCATCAGCGCCGCGAGCACGACGATCGCGGTGCCGTGCTGGTCGTCGTGCATCACCGGGCAGTCCAGTGCTTCGATGACACGACGTTCGATCTCGAAGCAGCGCGGCGCGGAGATGTCCTCGAGGTTGACGGCGCCGAACGTCGGCCGCAGCCGCACCAGCGTTTCGACGATCGCGTCGGGATCCTTGGTGTCCAGCACGATCGGGATCGCGTCCAGCCCGGCGAACTCCTTGAACAGCGCGCACTTGCCTTCCATCACCGGCAGCGACGCCGCCGGCCCGATGTCGCCCAGGCCCAGTACCGCGGTGCCGTCACTGACGACGGCCACCAGCCGGTTCGCCCAGGTGTAGCGGTTCGGCCAGGGTGTGATCGGCCGCGATCGCGCGACTGACCTGCGCCACACCCGGGGTGTAGGCGATCGACAGGGCGCGCTGGGTATCCAGCGGAGCCGTCAGTCCTACGGCGAGCTTGCCGCCGTCGTGTGCCTCGAAGATCTCCGCGTCGCTGATAACGCCCTGCTCGACGCGCGTCTGTATCGATTCAAGCAATTCGGACACGTGCCCAGGGTACTGACTACCCATTAGTAGTCCTAATCGCGCTGGGCAGTCTCAGATCAGCCCCAGCTCGGTGACGGCGGTGCGCTCCTCGGCCAGCTCGGCGGTCGACTTGTCGATCCGGCCGCGGGAGAAGTCGTCGATCTCCAGGCCGGTGACGATCGTCCAGTTGCCGTCCTTGGTGGTCACCGGGAACGAGGAGATCAGGCCCTCCGGCACGCCGTACGAACCGTCGGAGACGACGGCCATCGAGACCCAGTCGCCGTCGGGCGTCCCGGCCAGCCAACTCCGGGCGGCGTCGACGGTCGCCGATGCGGCCGAGGCGGCCGACGAGGCGCCGCGCGCGTCGATGATCGCCGCGCCGCGCTTGGCGACGGTCGGGATGAAGTACTCCTCGATCCAGGCCTGGTCGTTGACGACCTCGGCCGCGTTCTTGCCGCCGACCTCGGCGTGGAACACGTCGGGGTACTGGGTGGCCGAGTGGTTGCCCCAGATCGTCATCTTCTTGACGTCGGTGACCGCGGCCCCGGTCTTGGCCGCCAGCTGCGAGATCGCCCGGTTGTGGTCGAGACGGGTGAGCGCGGAGAACCGCTCGCGCGGGAATGTCGGGCGCGTTGGTCATCGCGATCAGCGCGTTGGTGTTGGCCGGGTTTCCGGTCACGCCGACGCGGACGTCGCTGGCGGCAACCGAGTTCAGCGCCTTGCCCTGCGCGGTGAAGATCGCACCGTTGGCCTGCCAGCAGGTCGCTGCGCTCCATGCCCGGGCCACGCGGACGCGCGCCCACCAGCAGGGCCAGATTCACGCCGTCGAAGATCTTGTTCGGGTCCGCTCCGATCTGCACGCCCGACAGCAGCGGGAAAGCGCAGTCGTCGAGCTCCATCACCACGCCCTCGAGCGCCTTGAGCGCCGGCTCGATCTCGAGCAGACGCAGCTCGATCGGGCGGTCGGGTCCCAGCAGCGAACCGCTGGCCAGGCGGAACAACAGGCTGTAGCCGATCTGGCCGGCAGCGCCCGTGACGGCGACCTTGAGAGGACTTGCGCTCACTTCGGTTTGCTCCTTGTTGGAGAAGGAAGAGTTTCGGATGTCGGGGTCGAAACTAGCGCACCGCTGCCGCCCGGAAACCTCCGGCCGCGGATGCCGCCGACTCGGTCGCGCCGTCACCCCGCGTTATGCCAGGACGCGTAGCATGAACAGCCCGATCTCGATCAAACCTGCCGCCGCGATGGGAGGTCGATATGTTCCCGGGATTCGACGCACTGCCTGAAGTGCTGAGACCGATCGCGAAACCCCAGCGTCTGACGAGCAACCCGCAGTCGCATCCACCCCGGCGGCCGCCGAGCCCTTAATCGACTGCGGCGTCTACGTCGATGGCATCCGGGTGCCCGGCAAATACGATTCGTACGACGCGGCACTGAATAAGGTGCGCGAGATCGAATTCACCGGGCACGACGGCATTCGTCTGGATCGGGTTGCACGAGCCCGACCACGCCCACATGCAGGAGGTGGCAGACGTTTTCGGGCTGCACCCGTTGGCGGTCGAGGACGCCGTGCACGCGCATCAGCGGCCCAAGCTGGAGCGATACGACGACACGCTGTTTCTGGTGCTCAAGACCGTCAACTATGTCCCGCACGAATCGGTGGTGCTGGCCCGCCAGATCGTCGAAACCGGCGAGATCATGATCTTCGTCGGCAACGATTTCGTGGTCACCGTCCGCCACGGCGAGCACGGCGGATTATCCGACGTGCGTAAGCGGATGGACGGCGACGCCGAGCATCTGCGGCTTGGTCCGTACGCGGTGATGCACGCCATCGCCGACGCCGTGGTGGACCACTACCTCACGGTGACCAGCCACATGGAATGCGACATCGACGGCATCGAGGAAGTGGCCTTTGCGCCTGGCCGCAAGCTCGACGTCGAACCGATTTACCTGCTCAAGCGAGAGGTCGTCGAACTACGCCGGTGCGTGGCCCCGCTGTCCGCGGCGTTCCATCGCATGCAGATCGAGAGCAAAGACCTGATCTCCAAAGAAGTGCGACGCTACCTGCGTGACGTCGCCGACCACCAGAGCGAGGCCACCGACCAGATCGTCGCTTACGACGACATGCTCAACTCGCTGGTGCAGGCCGCGCTGGCCCGCGTCGGCATGCAGCAGAACAGCGACATGCGCAAGATCTCGGCCTGGGCCGGTATCGTCGCGGTGCCCACCATGATCGCCGGCATCTACGGCATGAACTTCGAGTTCATGCCCGAGCTCAAGTGGCACTGGAGCTACCCGGTGGTGGTCGGCCTCATGGTCATCATCTGCCTTTTCTTGTACCGCAGCTTCCGAATTCGCAACTGGCTCTAAGCACGACCCGAGCCGAGC
>CAVVLC010000075.1:0-63062 GCA_963748885.1 uncultured Actinomycetota bacterium | reverse complement strand
CCAGCCGCTCCAGCACGCCGCGCACCAGATCCTCGGGCACCGAGGCACCGCTGGTCACGCCGACCGTGGTGACGCCGTCCAGCCACGCCGGGTCGATCTCGCCGGCGTCGTCGACCAGGTAGGCGGCCGCGGCGCCCGCATCCAGCGCGACCTCGACCAGCCGCACCGAGTTCGACGAGTTGCGCGAGCCGACGACGATCACCAGGTCGGACTCGGGCGCGATCGCCTTGACCGCGACCTGGCGGTTCTGGGTGGCGTAGCAGATGTCGTCGCTCGGCGGATCCTGCAGCTTCGGGAACCGCTCGCCGCAGCCGCTCGACGGTCTCCATGGTCTCGTCGACCGACAGCGTGGTCTGCGACAGCCAGACCACCTTGTTCGGGTCGCGGACCTTGACGTTGTCGCACGGCGTCGGGGCCGTCGACCAGCTGGACGTGGTCGGGCGCCTCGCCGGCGGTGCCGACGACCTCCTCGTGGCCCTCGTGGCCGATCAGCAGGATGTCGTAGTCGTCGCGGGCGAAGCGCCTGGCCTCGTTGTGCACCTTGGTGACCAGCGGGCAGGTGGCGTCGATGGTCTGCAGGTTGCGTTCGGCGGCCGCCGCGTGCACCGTCGGCGCGACGCCGTGCGCGGAGAACACCACGATGGCGCCCTCGGGCACCTCGTCGGTCTCCTCGACGAAGATCGCGCCGGCCTTGGCCAGGGTCTCCACCACGTGCCGGTTGTGCACGATCTCCTTGCGCACGTAGACCGGGGCGCCGTACTTCTCCAGCGCCCTCTCGACGGTTTCCACGGCCCGGTCGACCCCGGCGCAGTAGCCGCGCGGCTCGGCGAGCAGCACCCGCTTGCCCGGTGGCCGGTGCTGGCTACCGAGCTCCCCGACGGCTGGTACCGGGAATGCCCATGTTGACGGTCGGCGGCATGGCCTCCAGGGTACGTTCCGCGACACGGCTCGCCAGCACGCGCGCAGCTTGGAGTTAGCCGCCGCTTGAGGCATCTTGGACCATGGCAACTGCACCGTATGGGGTTCGGCTGCTGGTCGGCGCGGCGACGGTCGCCGTCGAGGAGACCATGAAGCTGCCGAAGACCATCCTGATGTACCCGATGACGTTAGCCAGTCAGGCGGCGCACATCGTCATGCGGTTTCAGCAGAACCTGGCCGAACTGGTGACCAAGGGCGACAGCACCCTGGAGACGCTGTTTCCGCCCAAGGACGAGAAGCCGGAGTGGGCGACGTTCGACGAGGACCTGCCCGAGTCCGCCGAAGGAGTTCTGACTCCGTTTGCCGGCGGCGACGCGAACGACGGCGACCGCCGGGCCGAGGGGCGGTTCGCTTTGTACTCGGTATCCGAGTCGTCAACTACGTCTGAAGCCCCGTCCAAGCCGTCGCCCACCAGGCCCGCGAAAAAGCCCGCGGCCACGTCGACCGCTCCGGTGCCGCCCATCGCCACCGAACTCGACTACCAGGCGCTGACGCTGGCCCAGCTGCGCGCGCGGCTGCACATCGCTGGATGTCGGCGAACTCGAGGCCCTGCTGGCCTACGAGAAGGCCACCAAGGCCCGTGCTCCGTTCCAGACGCTGCTCGCCAACAGGATCACCCGCGCGACAGCGAAGTGAGCCGGGTGGATTCGACGCCAGCTTGAACTCAATGGGGAATTCGGCCGAAAACCCGTTTCCGGTTCGCGCCGTAGCCATCCGGGTTGCGGGCTGGATCGATAAGCTGGGCACCGTCTGGGTAGAGGGGCAGTTGGCCCAGGTGAGCATGCGACCCGACTCCAAGACCGTGTTCATGGTGTTGCGCGATCCGGCGGCCGACATGTCGCTGACCGTGACATGTTCGCGCGATCTGATGCTGCGGTCCCCGGTGAAACTCGCCGAAGGCACTCAGGTTGTGGTGTGCGGCAAGCCGTCGTTCTACACCGGGTCGTGGCACATTTTCCTTGCGCCTCAGTGAGATTCGCGCGGTTGGCGTAGGCGAGCTACTGGCCCGCATCGATCGGCTGCGCCGGCTACTGGACGCCGAGGGACTCTTCGACCAGCGCCTCAAGCGACCAATCCCGTTCCTGCCCAACATGATCGGGCTGATCACCGGGCGCGCCAGCGCCGCCGAACGCGACGTGACGACGGTGGCCGCGGCACGCTGGCCCGCGGCTCGCTTCGCGGTCCGCAATACCGCGGTGCAGGGGCCCAACGCGGTCCCGCAGATCGTGCGAGGCGCTGGGCGAACTGGATCGCGACGGCGAGGTCGACGTGATCGTGCTGGCCCGGGGCGGTGGCAGCGTCGAGGACCTGCTGCCGTTTTCCGACGAGACGCTGTGCCGTGCCATCGCGGCCTGTCGCACCCCGGTGATCAGCGCGGTCGGTCACGAGCCCGACAACCCGCTGTGCGATCTGGTCGCCGATCTGCGCGCCGCCACTCCCACCGACGCCGCCAAGAAGGTGGTCCCCGACACCGCCGCGGAGCAGCGGCTGATCGATGACCTGCGCCGGCGCAGCGCCCAGGCACTGCGTAATTGGGTGTCCCGCGAGCAGCGCGCTCTGGCCCAGTTGCGCAGCCGCCCAGTGCTGTCCGAGCCGCTGACGGCCCTGAACGTTCGCGCCGAGGAAATTCACCGGGCCCGGGCGGCGGTTCGTCGCGACATCACCCGGCTGGTCGCCTCGGAGACCGAGAGCATCGGCCACCTGGCGGCGCGGCTGGCAACATTGGGCCCGGCGGCCACATTGGCCCGCGGCTACGCCGTTGTACAAGCCGTAGTACAAGCCGTCGTACAACCGGTCGCGCCGGGCGGACCGGCCGCCCAACCGATGAGAGTGCTGCGATCGGTCGACGACGCGGCGGCGGGCACCAAACTGCGGGTGCGGGTCTCCGACGGCGCCATCGCAGCAGTAAGCGAAGGACGGACCGATGGCCCCTGAAGAAACCCGCGAGACCGACTCCATTACGCCTATTAGTCAGCTTGGCTATGAAGCTTGCCGGGACGAGCTGATCGAAGTCGTACGGCTGCTAGAGCAAGGCGGGCTCGATCTTGACGCGTCGCTGAAGCTGTGGGAAAGAGGCGAACAACTCGCCAAAAGGTGCGAGGAACATTTAGCTGGCGCGCGCCAGCGGGTCGCCGATGCGCTGGCCGCCGGCCAGGCCGAAGAAAGCTGAACCGAGCCAAATTCGGAAACGAATTTTCTGTCCATATTGGAACACGTTTTAGTTATGCTTCGCCGCATGGGTGATGCATCGTTGACAACAGAACTCGGCCGCGTCTTAGTCTCCGGAGGCTCCGGCTTTGTCGGCGCCAACCTGGTGACCACCTTGCTCGACCGCGGGCACTTCGTACGGTCGTTCGACCGTGCGCCGTCGCCGTTACCGGATCATCCGAACCTGGACGTGCTGCAAGGTGACATTACCGACGCGGCCGTCTGCGCCAAGGCCGTCGAAGGCATCGACACGGTTTTCCACACCGCGGCGATCATCGAGCTGATGGGCGGCGCTTCGGTGACCGAGGAGTATCGACAGCGCAGCTTTGGGGTCAACGTCCACGGCACCGAGAACTTGGTCCACGCCGGGCAAAAGGCCGGAGTCAAGCGATTCGTCTATACGGCGTCGAACAGTGTGGTGATGAGCGGCAGGCCCATCCCCGGCGGCGACGAATCGCTGCCCTACACCGACCGGTTCGCCGACCTCTACACCGAAACCAAGGTGGTCGCCGAGAAGTTCGCGCTGTCACAGAACGGCGTGGAGGGCATGCTAACGTGTTCCATCCGGCCCAGCGGCATCTGGGGTCGCGGCGACCAGACGATGTTCCGCAGACTGTTCGAAAGCGTGGTCGCCGGGCAGGTCAAGGTGCTCGTCGGTGGCAAGGACGCCAAACTCGACAACTCCTACGTACACAACCTGATTCACGGGTTCATCTTGGCCGCGGAGCACCTGGTGCCGGGCGGCACCTCACCCGGACAGGCTTACTTCATCAACGATGGTGAGCCGATCAACATGTTCGAGTTCGCGCGGCCGGTCGTCGTGGCGTGTGGTCAACCCTGGCCGAAGATGCGGGTGTCGGGCCGGATGGTGCGTGACGTGATGCTGGTGTGGCAGCGGCTGCACTTCAAGTTCGGGCTGCCCAAGCCGCCGCTGGAACCCAATGCGGTGGAACGGCTTTACATGGACAACTACTTTTCGATCGCTAAGGCGCAGCGGGACCTGGGCTACCGTCCGCTCTTCACCACCGAGCAGGCCACGGCCGAATGCCTACCGTATTACCAAGAGCTGTTCGAACAGGTCAAGGCCGCATCCAAGCCCCATCTGGCGTCCGTCGTCGCCGCGCCGCCGCCGGAGTAACGCCCAGCGCACGGTGCCCGGATCCGCGCTATGACCACTGAATTCACGCTCAATCAGAGGCGCGCCGTCGCGATCTTCACGATCATCGCTCTGCTGTTCGGTGCGTACTTCCTGCGCAACTATTTTGTGCTCATCGTGGTAGCCGCGGTCGGGGCGTATTTGTTCACACCCCTGTTCAATTGGTTCAACCGACGTCTCGGCACCGGATTGGCCGCCACCGCCACCCTGCTGTCGGCGCTGGTCATGGTGATCGTGCCGATCGGACTCCTGCTGGTCCTCGCCGTTGTTCAGATTTCCCGCATGATCAACGACATCGCCGGGTGGGTGAAGACGACCGACCTGAGCGAACTTGGCGACAGGGTCCTGCACTACGTCAACGACCTGCTGTCCCGGGTGCCGTTCGCGCACATAACGGTAACCGCGGACACCCTGCGGAAAGCGATAGTCACCGGAGGTCAGCATGCGGGCCAATGGCTCCTGCAGTTTCTGCAGGGCGCCGTCGGAGGCATCGCCGGCGCCGTCACCCAAGCCATCATCTTTCTGTACGTGTTTGTCGCGCTGCTGGTGAACCGGGAGAAAGTGCGGACGTTGATCGGCCAGCTCAACCCGCTGGGCGACGAAGTCACGGATCTGTACCTGGCGAAGATGGGTGCCATGGTGCGCGGCACCGTGAACGGACAGTTCGTCATTGCGCTGTGCCAAGGCGTCGCCGGCGCCGCGTCCATCTATATCGGCGGATTTCACCACGGCTTCTTTATTTTCGCGATCCTGCTGACCGCCTTGTCCATCATTCCGCTGGGCGGCGGTATCGTGACGATTCCCTTCGGCATCGGGATGATGTTGTACGGCAATATCGCCGGCGGCGCGTTCGTGGTGCTGTGGCACCTCCTGGTGGTCACCAATATCGATAACTTCCTGCGCCCCATCCTCGTTCCGCGCGACGCTCGGTTGAATTCGGCGCTGATGCTGCTTTCGGTGTTCGCGGGCCTCACCATGTTCGGGGCCTGGGGTATCGTCATCGGTCCGGTGCTGATGATCGTGATCGTCACCACCGTCGACGTCTACCTCGCGGTGTACAAGGACGTTGAACTGCAGCAGCGCCGCGAAGAACCCGTCGGCCGCACGTGGTTCCGCCGGAAGAAGGCGCAGGATACCCAGGCCGTTGAGCCAGTTGCACCAGTGAGCCCGCCGGAGCCGGCTAACGGAAGCTGACCATCTCGCTCCCCCAGGTGGCCCGGACGTGCGCGTCGATGTCGTGCCCGACGGTGTCGCGCTTGCCGATGATCAGGCAGGCCCGATCGGCGGCCTGGTATGGAGTCCATTCGGGCTCGCCGGCCAGGCCCGAGGGCTTGCCCGCGGCGGCGAAGTTGACCCACCTGGTCAGGATCCTTCGGGAGACCGCCTTGGCGGTTCTGGCGCCGCCGAGCTTCAGCGTGAAGTCTTGCGGGCCACCAAGATTGCTCCAGACGAAGGGCAATTCGGTGGCGTGGGCGCCGCTGACCATGAGGAGCTTCAACACCGGGGTCGCGTAGTCGAACCGGTAGAGGTACACCGGCGCCACTGCGCTGTGCCCCTCGGCCAGCCACACCGAAGGCATCCGGAAGCCGACGTCCGTCGCGATGCTCAGCCCTCTTGCCTTGCGCCGCCGTCCCGAATATGCCAACGCCATCTGCTCCTCGGTGGGCAACTGCAGGTCGGGCTGTTCGGCAGCGATCTGGCTGAACATCGACGTGATCGCGTGCGGAGTGATCGGCAGCAGCGGCGACCTCAACAGCCGGAAGAGCGCCGCCTCGCGCCTGTTGGTGCCGATGATCAACGGGATTGGGAGTGAACGACCCTGCTGGGCCGCCTTGACCGGGTAGTCGGGCAACAGCTCGCCGTCGATGATGGGGACGAACGCAAGCGTGCCCGGACTGTGGACGGGCACTTCGTCGAACACCTCTTGCGATGCGGTAATAATCTCCGCGGTCGGCAGCTCGCGCAAAAAGCCCGCGTCGGACTTGGTGATTCCCAGCCTGTCCAGGACGCGCTCCGCGACACGCCGGGCCCGGGCACCGTCGTACACCGATGTCGCCGGTGAGCTCTGGGCGATCGCGCCGGCGAACAGGCCCTCGGCCGCCGGGGTGGCGAGCAGGGTCGTCACGATCCCCGCGCCAGCGGATTCGCCGAACAGCGTGACCTTGTTGGGATCGCCGCCGAACGCCGCGATGTTGTCGCGCACCCACCCCAACGCCGCGAGCACGTCACGCAGCCCGACGTTCGAGTCGAAACGCCGCCGTGCCGTGTTGAACGACGACAGGTCGAGAAAGCCCAGCGCGCCGAGCCGGTAGTTGACCGTCACCACCACGACGTCGCCGCGCCTGGCCAGCCTGCGACCGTCGTACAGGGACTGGCTGCCGGATCCCAGCACGTAGGCGCCGCCGTGCAGCCAAACCATCACCGGTTTTCGGTCACCGGGCTCGGTGTCGGGCGGAGCCCAGACGTTCAGCCGCAGGCAGTCTTCGCCCTGCGGCGCCCCCAAGTCGAGGGGAATGTTGGCAAAGACCGGTTGCGGGCAGGCCGGGCCGAACACGGTGGCGTCGTCGACCTCGGTCCACCGCTCCGGCGGCTCCGGCGCACGGAAACGCAGGTCCCCGATGGGCGGCTCGGCGTACCGAAGGCCCTTCCACACCCGCACGCGGCCGGCCGGGGTCGTTTCGTCGGCGCCCCGGACCGGGCCGTAGCTGGTTTCGACCACACGATTGTCGATCGCCATACGTCTCGCACTCCCCATTCCGACGCTTAACCCCAGGTTAACGGCCGGCGGGCGGTGCATGGCGGCAACGTGCCGGTGCAGCCCTCAGCTGCCCCGTAGCGGCTACGTCAGGCTCCGGGTGAGGAACTCGACCACCCGCTTGCGGGCTTCGTAGGCCGGCTGGCCGTCGACCTCACGGACCTCGTCGGTCAGCACCGAGTGCGCCTGCCTTGCCGAAACCGTGCTCGTTGCCCGGGCTCGAGTCGATCTCGATCACCTCGAAGGCGTCGCCCAGCCGCTCCTTGAGCGCCGCGAACCGTTCGCCGGGCGCCATCTTGTCCTCGCTGAACCGCAGGCCCATGGCGCACAACCCGTCTTTGGAGCAGCGGTCCGCAATGGTGGTCATCTCGGCTTCGCTCAGCCCGGTATCGCGGCGCCGCGTGATGCCCAGGGCTATCGGCACCGACGGCTGGCTGAGCACCGGAGCCAGCACGCTGTCGTCGACCGCGGCGGCCAGCGCGAAGCCTCCGGTGAAGCACTGGCCGATCACGCCGACGCCCTTGCCGGGCGTCGTCGCGTTGAGGTCGCGGGCCAGCGCCCGCAGGAACAGCGACACCGGCCGCGGCTTGTTGGTCGCGAACGCCGCGAATTCCCTGGCCACACAGGCCCGCGCGATGACCGCGGCGAGGTAGCCGGCCGTCACGGGCTTGCCCGGCTCACCGAACAGCGACGGCATGGCGACGGTGAACCCGTTGTCCACCAGGTGATTGCCCAGGGCCAGCACCCCGGGATGAATCCCCGGTATCTCGGGAATCAGCACCACCCCCGGACCCGCGCCCTTGCGGTAGACGTCGTGGGTGTAGCCGCCGCCGGTGAACGGCGCCGCCGACCACCCGGAGAGGTCTGCTTCGGGTGCGGTCACTCCGATGTCCCTCCTATTGGGTTGCCCGCTATCGGCCGGGCAACGGCGGCTGCGATTGTGTCGCCGACGCCAGCGTACGGAACTCATCGGGGCTGCCCGCACCGGTGACCGCCATCTGGGTGGGGCCGGCCGGGCTGGGCAGCCGGGTGGTCCACACCGGCTCGGCGGCCGCCCCGCTTTGATCGCCGCTTGGTAGACGATCCAGTTGATGCCGGACGACGTCCACCGTGCCGGTCGGGTACATGCCGGGATGGATCGAGGCGACCAGCTTGTCCTCGTCGGCGTTGCTCTGGGTCAGGCTCAGGTACATGCCCGCTCGGGCTGATGTATCCGACGGTCGAGGTGGCCGCGTTGCAGCCGCTGACCGGTCGCTGGTCGGTGCGCCCGTTTTCGATGCCGCCGCGACTCGCCGGAGTTGGGCTGCCAGCCCGCGGGCAGCTGCGGCATCCGGATCGGGAACCCCAGCGTCGCAGCGTCGGCCCGCAGGGCCGCCGCCGCGTCGTAGGACGGGATCGTTCCCCTGATCGTCCCGCCCGGCTGAAACGAACACATCCCGACCATGCCCGCCAGCACGATGCAGCCCACCACCAGCGGCGCCAGCGACCAGAACATGTCGCGGCCGTCCTGCAGCAACCGCGGGCTTGGCCGGCTCGGGCGGTCCTGGCTGCGGCTCCGACGGTCACGTCCGCCCAGTATCCCAGCTGCGCCAGCATCCCAGCTCCAGGCATCCGGATCCGCTTCTGGGACAATCACCAACCATGAGCAAGCTGAGGTTGCGGGCCGCCGACCCGGATCTGCCGCGGGCCCGCCGGTGAGGCCCCGGACCGCAACCTGGCCTTGGAGCTGGTGCGGGTCACCGAGGCCGGCGCCATGGCGGCGGGCCGCTGGGTGGGGCGCGGCGACAAGGAGGGCGGCGACGGCGCGGCGGTCGACGCGATGCGCGAGCTGGTGAACTCGGTGTCGATGCGCGGCGTCGTGGTCATCGGCGAGGGCGAGAAGGACGAAGCGCCGATGCTGTACAACGGCGAGGAGGTCGGCAACGGCGACGGCCCGGACTGCGACTTCGCCGTCGACCCGATCGACGGCACCACGCTGATGAGCAAGGGCATGCCCAACGCCATCTCGGTGCTGGCGGTGGCCGATCGCGGCGCGATGTTCGACCCGTCGGCGGTGTTCTACATGAACAAGATCGCCGTCGGCCCCGACGCCGCGCACGTGCTGGACATCACCGCGCCGATCGCCGACAACATCCGCGCGGTCGCCAAGGTCAAGGAGCTTGTCGGTGCGGGACATGACCGTGTGCATCCTGGACCGGCCCCGGCACGCCGAGCTGATCGACGACGTCCGCGACACCGGCGCCCGGATCCGGCTGATCACCGACGGTGACGTCGCCGGCGCGATCTCGGCCTGCCGGCCCGACTCGGGCACCGACATGCTGGCCGGGATCGGCGGCACCCCGGAGGGCATCATCGCCGCCGCGGCGATCCGCTGCATGGGCGGCGCGATCCAGGCCCAGCTGGCGCCCAAGGACGACGCGGAACGCCGCAAGGCGCTCGACGCCGGCTACGACCTGGACCAGGTGCTGACCACCGAGGATCTGGTCTCCGGCGACAACGTCTTCTTCTGCGCCACCGGCGTCACCGACGGCGACCTGCTCAAGGGCGTGCGCTACTACCCGGGCGGCTGCACCACGCAGTCGATCGTGATGCGCTCCAAGTCGGGCACCGTCCGGATGATCGAGGCCTACCACCGGCTGTCGAAGCTCAACGAATACTCCGCCATCGACTTCACCGGCGACAGCACCGCCGCCTATCCCCTGCCCTAACGACCCAACATCCGACAAGTGCAAGGAACTCCATATGGCCGATCAGTGCCGATGACGCCGAATACCGCATCGAGCACGACACCATGGGCGAGGTCCGGGTGCCGGCAAAAGCGTTGTGGCGCGCCCAAACCCAGCGTGCGGTGGAGAACTTCCCGATCTCCGGGCGGCGGCCTGGAGCGCACCCAGATCCGCGCGTTGGGCCTGTTGAAGGGCGCCTGCGCGCAGGTGAACAAGGACCTGGGCCTGCTGGCGCCGGAAAAGGCCGACGCGATCATCGCCGCGGCGGCCGAGATCGCCGACGGCCGCCACGACGACCAGTTCCCCATCGACGTCTTCCAGACCGGCTCGGGCACCAGCTCCAACATGAACACCAACGAGGTGATCGCCAGCATCGCGGCCGCGAACGGCGTGACGGTGCACCCCAACGACGACGTCAACATGTCGCAGTCGTCCAACGACACCTTCCCCACCGCCACCCACATCGCGGCCACCGAAGCCGCGGTGCGTCATCTGATTCCGGCGCTCGAGGAGCTGCACGAGGCGCTGGCAGCCAAGGCCAACGAGTGGCGCACGGTGGTCAAGTCCGGCCGCACCCACCTGATGGACGCCGTTCCGGTGACGCTCGGCCAGGAGTTCAGCGGGTATGCCCGCCAGATCGAGGCCGGCATCGAAAGAGTGCGCGCGTCGCTGCCGCGGCTGGGTGAGCTGGCGATCGGCGGCACCGCGGTCGGCACCGGCCTCAACGCCCCCGAGGGCTTCGGCGCCAAGGTGGTCGCAGGTGCTGGTCGCCGAGACGGGCATCTCCGAATTACGAACGGCGGCCAACTCTTTCGAGGCCCAAGCGGCTCGCGACGGGCTGGTCGAGGCGTCCGGCGCGCTGCGCACCATCGCGGTGTCGCTGACCAAGATCGCCAACGACATCCGCTGGATGGGATCCGGCCCGCTGACCGGCCTGGGCGAAATCCAGCTGCCGGACCTGCAGCCCGGTAGCTCGATCATGCCGGGCAAGGTGAATCCGGTTCTGCCGGAAGCGGTTACGCAGGTCGCCGCGCAGGTGATCGGCAACGATGCGGCGGTCGCCTGGGGCGGCGCCAGCGGCGCCTTCGAGCTGAACGTCTACATCCCGATGATGGCCCGCAACGTCCTGGAGTCGTTCAAGCTGCTGACCAATGTGTCAAAGCTGTTCGCGCAGCGCTGCATTACCGGGCTGACGGCCAACGTCGAGCACCTGCGCGAGCTGGCCGAGTCGTCGCCGTCCATCGTGACGCCGCTGAACTCGGCCATCGGCTACGAGGAGGCCGCCGCGGTGGCCAAGCAGGCACTCAAGGAACGCAAGACCATCCGCCAGACCGTCATCGACCGCGGCCTGATCGGCGACAAGCTGTCGGTCGAGGAGCTGGACCGCCGGCTCGACGTACTGGCGATGGCCCACGTAAAGGCCGAGCCGGACGACTAGCGCGGTCGCGCGGCCACCTCGGGCGACGCGGTCGATGAGAGTAAGGTGATTTAACAATGACGGCTCCTCCAGGCGGCCCGTACGGCCAGGATCCCTACGGAACGAATCCGTATGGACAGGACCCATATTGGGGCGGGCAGCCCCAGGGTGATCAGCCACAGGGCGATCAGCCGCAGGGCGGCCCGTACCCGTACCAGCCGGGCGGGGCATACCCGCAGGGCGGGGCATACCCGCAGGGCGGGGCATACCCGCAGGGCCCACAGAGCGGGTCGTACCCGCAGGCCCCGCAGGGCGGGACATACCCGTACCCGCCCCCAGGTCCGTACCCCACCTCCCCCGGCGGCACGGACCCCAACGCCGCGGCCGGCTATCCACCCCAGCCACCCCAGCAGTTTCCCCAGACCGGCCAGCAGTTCACCCCCGGCTGGTCGGGCGGGCCGTACCCGCCTGGACCACCGCCGGGTGGGCGCACGCTCGAAGCTGCCGTGGATCATCCTCGCCGCTATCGCGGTGCTGGGTGTCATTGCGCTGGTGGTGATCCTGGCGCTCAACATCGGCAACGACAACAAGTCGACCCAGGCGAAACCCTCGGGCACCTCGGCGACAAGCGCCACCAGCTCGCCCTCGAATTCCGACCAAATCGCGACCGACTGCACGCCCAATGTGTCCGGTGGCCAGAAGCCCGGCGGCGGCCCCGTCACCGCGGGCAAGCTGTCGTTCCCGATCAACGCGGCGCCCGGTTGGACGGAGTTCTCCGACGACTCGTCCCCGAACCTGATCGCCGCGGTGGGGGTCGCCAAGGAGGTGCCGGGCGCCAGCCAGTGGGTGATGCAGGCCGAGGTTGCCATCACCAACTTCGTCACCAGCATGGACGTCACCGCGCAGGCTTCGAAGTTGCTGCAATGCGTGGCGAACGGCCCCGGCTACGCGAACGCGTCACCCACGCTGGGCCCGGCCAAGTCGTCGACGACCAAAGTCGACGGGGTCAAGGCGGCGCGGGTAGACGCCGACATCACGATCGCCGACCCATCACGCAGCATCAAGGGCGACTCCGTCGTGATCATCGCGGTCGACACCAAACCGGTCACCATCTTCTTGGGCGCAACGCCGATCGGCGATGCCGCCTCGGCGGCCATCATCAACCAGGTGGTTTCGCAGCTTAAAGTCAACGGGGGCTAGCGCGCGGGGGGCTCGCGTCGTCAACCGCCGGCGCCGAGACGAGTGTGGCTTCGGAACGGCCGCGCAGCACCGTGGAATAGCATTCGGCCCAGTGCTCGCGCTCGGCCGCACCGGCCCGCTCGACGGCGGCCGCCGAGCACAGGATCCGCCGGTCGGCGGTTTTGGCAAGATCGGCCAGCCGGGCGGCCTCGTTGACGGCGTCACCGATCACGGTGTATTCGTAACGGTTTTCGGCACCGATGTTGCCGGCAAAGACTCGACCCGCCGAAACACCGATGCCGAAGTCCACCATGGGTAACTGCCGCAGCTGGGTACCCAGAGCGCGTGCCGTCGCCAGGGCCGCCGACGCGGGTTCATCCATGCGCAGCGGCGCCCCGAAGACGGCCAGTGCGGCGTCGCCCGCGAATTTGTTGATCAGACCCTGATGTTCGTCGACGGCGCCGACGACGATCCTGAAGAAGTCGTTGAGCACCTCGGCAACCTCTTGCGGGGGACGGCTTTCCGCCAGCTGGGTTGAGCCCACCAGGTCGATGAAAAGCACTGCCGCATCGACCACATCGCCCGACAGCACCGCGCCCTCTTCGACCGCGCGCCGGGCCACATCGGCTCCGACGTATCGGCCGAACAGATCGCGTAACCGGTCGCGTTCGGCGAGTCCGGCCACCATCCGGTTGAATCCGGTTTGCAGGCGCCCGATTTGGGAGCGTTCGTAGGCGCCTACGTATGTTCCTATGTTGCCGTGTTCGACCTCGGCCATCGCGTCGACGACCTCGCCGACCGGATCGGCGATGGACCGCGACGTCAGGATCATCATCGGCAGCCCGAGAACCAGCGCCGCCAGCGACACCACCAGGACGGGCACATCCAGCGACGCAGATCTTTGAATGAGCCAGCCGTTGGAGCGCAGAACTACGAAGGTCGCGATGACCCCAACGGGAAGTGCGCTGCACAAGAACCATAGGAGAACCAGCCGCGCGAACACGCCCGGCACCGATAGACGAGGCTCGCTACCGATCGTCGCCGCTCTGATGATCGGCCGCAGGGTGCGTTGCGAAAGCAGCAGGCCCATGCCCGCGGCGGCCGGACCGCCGAGCAGCACACCAAGCAGAACCGGCAACAGCACGGCGGCCCCGCCACCGCGATTGAGGACCATCAGGATTGCGCCGGCCAAAGCCCACGCCGCGAACAGGATCGCCGACTGCCGGCCGGGCAGCTTCATTGCGGCGTCCCGTTGGACTGTTGTCGGTTCCTTCCCGGCGACGAACCAACGCAGCGTCGGCGCCAGGCTCACGATGTTCGCAATCGCGACGCTGATGGTTCCCAGCACGACCAGCACCACCACCGCTACGGTGTTCCGCTCCGCGAAGTCGACGTACGTGTGGCCCCGAAGCGGGATCAAAATGGCGGACACACTGACGACGGCAAGGAGGTAGGCGCTGGCGAGGTCGAGCGCATATTGAATCGACAACCCGACGGCGGTCCGGCGACGCTGTCGGCCGCCCCGGCCCCCCCAACCCCGAAGCCAGCCGGCCTTGCCCACGCTAACAAGGTAGCGGTGCGGAGCTCAGCGGATCCCAGGCCCCGTGCTAAGCACCGTTGTTCGGCCCGCCCGAGTTCTGGCCCGGAATGTCGCTGATCGGGAAGTTGGCCATCGGTTTCGGCGACGGGGTGTTGGGCAATGTCGGGATCCGGCCGGCCGGGATGTCGTGCAGTTCGTTGACGGGTGGACCGTTCTCGCGGCTGCCGTAGGTGCTGCCGGGCGCCCGCGGCCCGAGCAGTTCGCTGACCGTCACCAGGCGGTAGCCGTTAGCCTTGAGAACGGGGATGAATTGGTATACCAGGTCGACGGTGCTCGAGTAGGTGTCGTGGAACAACACCACCGAGCCGGGCTTGATCTGGGTCATCAGCAGGTACCGCGTGGCTCCCGTGTTGGAGTCGTTGGCCCAGTCGAAAGGTATTACGTCCCAAAGGATTTCGGCCAGCCCGAACCGGCCGGCGACCTGCCGGACCGCGTCGTTGGACAAGCCGCCGGCGGGGCGCCACAGCGTCGGTGTGCGGCCGGTTGCGGCGTTGATCGCGTCATTGGCCCGGGAGAACTGACCGGCGATGTCCTCGGGAGGGATCGTCGTCATGTTGGGGTGTTCCCAGGTGTGGCTGCCGATTTCCATACCGGCGTCGGCGATGCGCTTGGCCCCCGCCGGGTTAGCCGCCACCTTGTTGCCGATCAGGAAGAACGTGGCCTTGGCGTCATTGTCCTTCAGGATTTGCAACAGCCGGTCGGTGAACGGTCCGGGCCCGTCGTCGAACGTCAGCGCCACACACTTGACCACCGCGCAGCTCAGGCTGTCGGCGCGCGTCACGTGGCCGGTGAGGCCACCGATCAACAGCACCGCCCCGGCCGCGACGACGCCGATCACGGTCCGCCAGTACCGCCAGGCCTGGCTGTCGGGTCGTTTGCGCACGCTCGAAGTTTACTCGGGCGCGGGGGTGCAACCGGGGCGTCGACTGGGCGCACAGACTACTGCGGCCCGGCGATCTCCTCGAGCATCTCGGTGACCAGCGCGGCGATCGGCGACCGCTCGCTGCGCAGCAGGGTGATGTGCGCGAAGAGCGGGTGTCCCTTGAGCTTCTCGATCACGGCCGCAACCCCGTCGTGGCGGCCGACCCGCAGGTTGTCTCGCTGGGCGATGTCGTGGGTCAGCACCACCCGCGAACCCGTGCCCAACCTGGACAACACGGTCAGCAGGACGTTGCGCTCAAGTGACTGCGCCTCATCGACGATGACGAACGAGTCGTGCAGCGAGCGGCCCCGGATGTGGGTCAGCGGCAGCACTTCGAGCATGCCGCGGGACAGCACTTCCTCGAGCACCGCCGGGCTGGCCAGCCCTTCCAGGGTGTCGAAGACCGCCTGCGCCCACGGGCCCATCTTTTCGCTCTCGCTGCCGGGCAGATAACCCAGCTCCTGGCCGCCGACGGCATACAGCGGACGGAAAACCACCACCTTGCGCTGTGTCCGGCGCTCCAGCACCGCCTCCAGACCGGCGCACAACGCCAGCGCCGACTTGCCGGTGCCGGCTTTGCCGCCCAGCGACACGATGCCCACCGACTCGTCGAGCAGCAGGTCGAGCGCCACCCGTTGCTCGGCGGAACGGCCACGCAGCCCGAACACCTCGCGGTCGCCCCGCACCAACTGGACGCGTTTGGCGGGCGTGACCCGGCCCAGTGCGTGGGAACTGCCGCCCAGCAACCTGATCCCGGTGTGACACGGCAGGTCCCGGGCTTCGGCCAGGTCGATCTCGCCCTCGGCGAACAGCGCGTCGATTTCCTCGGGACCGGTCTCGATCTCGTGCATCCCGGACCATCCGGAGGCCACGACGTCCTGCGCGTGGTATTCGTCGGCGGCCAGCCCCACCGCGGCCGCTTTGACGCGAAGTGGAATGTCCTTGCTGACCAGTGTGACCCGCCTGCCTTCGGCGGCCAGGTTGGCGGCGCAGCTCAAGATCCGCGAGTCATTACTGTCCGTACGAAAGCCGGCGGGCAGCACCGCCGGATCCGTGTGGTTCAGCTCGACGTGCAGCGTACCGCCTTGGGCGCCAACGGGAATCGGCCGATCAAGCCGTCCGTGCTGAAGCCGAAGATCGTCAAATAGACGCAACGCCTGACGGGCGAACCAGCCCAGCTCGTGGTGGTGCCGTTTGGCTTCCAGTTCGCTGATCACCACCAGCGGGACCACCACTTCGTGTTCGGCGAACCGGCTGCACGCCCACGGGTCGGACAGCAGCACGGAAGTGTCGAGCACGTACGTCCGGAGATCGGTCACGGAGCGCTCCTCGGGCTAAACCGGTGGGGCCCCACACAGGCAGGTAGACGGGAGCCGCGGCACCAGGACCGGGGCCGGTCCTGCCGTAGTAGTGACTCGTGCAGAAACCGGGAGTGCCGCCCTGGCAGCAGAACATGTCGCTGACCATCATCTGCGACGCTACTCTCGTCGCCGCGCGGCCGCCGTGCAGGCGCGCCGGGAACACCGAGGCGCCAAAGAGTGGCGTGCCCGCCGCGGCCCGGCGTGAGAACTAGCTGATGACTAATTGCCGCAGCTGGGGCTCGTCGGCCAAGCCCCATGCGGTGATGCGCTCGGAGATGACCTGCCGCAGCTGTTCGGGTCCGAAAATGCCGGCGTCGGCCATGGCCTGCACCTTGTCCTCGTAGGTCTCGATGTCGGCGCCGAGGACCTGAAGGTCCGCCGCGCGGGCCGCGATCGCCGCGATCGTCTCGTCCCGGGTGTATCCGAGGCAGTGCTCGACGAGGTTGGCGAAGAACTGCTCGTGCCGCTTTTCGTCCCGGGCGATCCGGTCGATGAGTCCGGCCAGGATGGGCTCCTCGATCCGCGCGGCCAGGTTTCGGCAGAACTCTTTGTGGGAGCGCTCGTAGAACGCCATGTACACCAGGGTCTCGACCTGCGAGTACGTGTCGGCCCGGTAGCCCTTTAACACGTGCTGGAATCGAACGTCTTCGTTGGCGACCGGGTCGACCTCGCGGGTCACCACCAAGTACTCCCGCAGCGCGATGGCGTGCAGATGCTCCTCCGCGGTCCAGCGGCCGAGCCAGCGACCCCAGTACGTCCTCGAGAATGAAGTGCTCGACAAGCTCGCGGTGATGGCCGGCGAGGTTGTCCTTGAGGATCAGCAGAATCTCGCAGGCATCCGTGATGAGCCTGGGCAGCGTCGCATCGGACGGATCCCAATCGCGTCCACCGAGGAAGGCGAAGTTCTCGCCCCGGTCGAAGGGCACGTAGTCGTGGGCGAACCAGATGTCCTCGGTGCCCAGATGGCGAGCGATGTTCTCTTCGCACACCGGCTCGAGTTCGAGGATCAACGCGTTAGCGACAGGTTTCTGTGCCATGCGGTTACTGTAACCCGCGTTCACAGGTTCTGTGAAATCACGTTGGCTGGTGTCGCCGGGTCACCTGTCGACCAGTGTCCAGTCCTCGAGGCCCTCGTAGAGCGGGAACTCCCTGGCCAGCCGCGTCACCCGCTCCCGCAGCCCTGACACGTCCGCCGAGTTCCCTCGGCCAGCGCGGTCGCGATGATGTCGGCGACCTCGGTGAATTCGGCGTCGCCGAAGCCGCGGGTCGCCAGCGCCGGGGTCCCGATCCGCAAACCCGAGGTCACCATCGGCGGCCGGGGGTCGTTGGGCACGGCGTTGCGGTTGACGGTGATGCCGGCCTCGTGCAGCAGGTCCTCGGCGGCCTGGCCGTCGAGCGGGGAATTGCGCAGGTCGACCAGCACCAGGTGGACGTCGGTGCCCGCCGCTGACCACCGACACGCCGGCCTTGGCGACGTCGGCGCCCAGCAGCCGGTCGGCGAGGATCCGGGCCCCGGACAGCGTGCGCTGCTGCCGGTCGACGAATTCCGGTGTGCCGGCGATCTTCAACGCGACGGCCTTGCCCGCGATGACGTGCATGAGCGGACCGCCCTGCTGGCCCGGGAACACCGCCGAGTTGATGACCTTGGCGTACTGCCTGCTTGCCCAGGATCATGCCGGAGCGGCCCCCGCCGATCGTCTTGTGGATGGTGGTCGACACCACGTCGGCGTGCGGCACCGGGGACGGATGCAGGCCGGCCGCGACCAGGCCCGCGAAGTGCGCCATGTCGACCCACAGCTTGGCGTCGACCTCGTCGGCGATCGACCGGAAGGCCGCGAAGTCCAGGATCCGCGGGTAAGCCGACCAGCCGGCGATGATCACCTTCGGGCGGAATTCGCGGGCCTGGGCGCGCACCGCGTCCATGTCGATCAGGTGCGTCGTCGGGTCGACGCCGTAGAAGCCGTTCTCGTACAGCTTGCCGGAGAAGTTGAGCTTCATGCCGTGCGTCAGGTGACCGCCGTTGGCGAGGTCCAGGCCCAGCAGCCGCTCCCCCGGCGACATCAGCGCGTGCAGGACCGCGGCGTTGGCCTGTGCGCCCGAATGCGGCTGCACGTTGGCGAAGTCGGCGCCGAACAGCGCCTTGGCCCGGTCGCGGGCGATGTTCTCCACCACGTCGACGTGCTCGCAGCCGCCGTAGTAACGCCGGCCGGGCAACCCCTCGGCGTACTTGTTGGTGAGCACGCTGCCCTGCGCCTGCAGCACCGCCCGCGGCACGAAGTTTTCCGACGCGATCATCTCCAGGGTGTCCCGTTGCCGCCCGAGTTCCTTGCCCAGCAACTCGGCGATGTCGGGGTCGACTTCGGCGAGCGGGGCCGACATCACGGACTCGGTGCGAGAGACAGCGGTACGGGCATGAGGTGCGGCGGTCACGGCCGTCAGTCTATCTACCGATGCTTTTGGCCAGCCCAGCCGTCGGACTCACGCCCGCCCCTGCAACACTGGCACTATGCCCCGGCTGAGCGAGCCGAGCCCGTATGTGGAGTTCGACCGAAAGCAGTGGCGCGCGCTCCGCATGTCGACGCCGCTGGCCCTCACCGAAGAGGAACTAATCGGCCTGCGTGGTCTGGGTGAGCAAATCGACTTGCTCGAAGTCGAGGAGGTTTACCTGCCGCTGGCCCGGCTGATTCACCTTCAGGTCGCAGCGCGCCAACGATTGTTCGCCGCCACCGCGGAATTCCTGGGCGAGCCGCACCAAAACCCGGCCCGGCCGGTGCCGTTCATCATCGGTGTGGCCGGCAGCGTCGCCGTCGGCAAATCAACCACCGCCCGCGTGCTGCAGGCGCTGCTGGCCCGCTGGGATCACCATCCCCGGGTGGACCTGGTGACCACCGACGGCTTCCTCTACGCCAACGCCGAGCTTGACCGGCGAAACCTCATGCACCGCAAGGGCTTTCCGGAGAGCTATAACCGCAGGGCACTGCTGCGGTTCGTCACCTTGGTGAAATCCGGGTCCGACTACGCGTGCGCGCCCGTGTATTCACACCTTCGCTACGACGTCATCTCCGGGGCCAAACACGTGGTCCGCCATCCCGACATCCTGATCCTGGAGGGCCTCAACGTCCTGCAGACCGGCCCCACCCTGATGGTGTCGGACCTGTTCGATTTTTCGCTGTACGTGGATGCCCGGATCGAAGACATCGAGCAGTGGTACGTATCCCGGTTCCTGGCGATGCGCGGCACGTCTTTCGCCGACCCGGAATCTCACTTCCACCACTACTCGGCCCTGACCGACCCCAAGGCCGTCGCCGCGGCCCGCGAGATCTGGCGGTCGATCAACCGGCCCAATCTGGTCGAGAACATCTTGCCGACCCGTCCCCGCGCCACCCTGGTGCTGCGCAAGGACGCCGACCACTCGATCAACCGGCTGCGGCTGCGCAAGCTCTAGGCGCGCTGGGTGGAGGCGAACAGGTTGATACCGGTGCCCTCGGTGCGCACCTGGAATGGTGCCGTCGCGAACTTCGACCGACGGAACAACGCCTCGAGATCGGCTGCGCTGCCGTGAATTAACCGCCACTCCAGCAGGTGGTCCATGAACGGCTTGCAGGGATTGGCGACGTCGAAATTACCGACGATGATCGTCCCGCCCGGCCGCAGCCGGTCGTGGATCCAGTCGAGCAGCGCCACGACGAGATCGTCCCGCAGGTAGTCGATCAGGCCGATGGTGTAGACCAAGTCCTGCTCGCGCAGTTCGATGTCATCGCGGCCGAGCGCCACTTTCACCGCGTTGGCGCGCACGAACCGGAAGCGCTCGGTCGCTCGCGCTCGGCACGCGGCGGCCTTGGCGTAGGCCAACGCCTCGGCGTCGACGTCAAGGCAGGTGGCGTGCAGGTCGATCCCGGGGTGGTCGGCCAGGACGTCGAACAACTCGCGCGCCGGTCCGCTGGCGATACTCGTGACGTGCAGCGGGGCCCCGGCCCTGGTGGCCTTGGTGCCGGCCAGTTCTGCGATGGTGTCGGCGAGCAGCCGACGCCTGTTCTTCACCGCGCACGACGCGGGAATGTCGAGAAACCACCGGTCGATGTAGCGGCCGAGACGCCGGTCCCCGGCGGCCTGATTCTTGTAGACCATTTCGATGGTGAGGTAATCGCCAGCGTAACCGCGCGGTTTGACGTAGGACCGGTCGATCAGGCGGCTCATCGAGAAATAGGGGAAGGTCTCGCGGAACATGTAGGCCGCCAACTCGTCTTCGTCGGCGCCACCGCGGGCGATATGCCGCCGGAAATCGTCCGCAACGGCCGTGCACGCGGCACTCAACTGCAGCTGTGTGACGGTCTCGTTGTCGTCTCCCGCGAGCAATTCCCGGTCCAAGGCGAGCATCTCGGATTTGAACTGTTCGACTGCGTCGGTCAGCGTTGCCGGAATCTGCGGTAACATTCGGTCAGCGATCAAGGCTTGTTGCATGCACAGAGATTGGCATGGCCGACGCCGATGAGCGTAAGTAGTCGGCTATCGCAATTGCGTTGCACCCCTACTCAATGCCGACAGGGGCGGGCGTCGAGCTGGGGGTACCGCCCGCTTGCGGGCGTCGAGCGTAACGCCAGCGTGGCGTGCGCGCGGCCGCGCCACTCTGGCGTTACGCTCGGCCCGAACTACGCCTCGAACCGACGCACTCCCAGGTACTGCAGGCCCGCAAAGAACGCGGTGTAGACGCCGCTGGCCAGCGTCAATGCCACCCCGATAGCGGTCATCGGCACCAGTTCGGCGGCAACGATCGCCGCGACGGTGTAGACGACGTTGGCCGCCACGACGCCAATCCCGGCGCGGCGCAAGTCCGGCAAGGCGGCGAGGCCGAACACCACGAGGCCGTACAGCACGAAGAAGGCGCCCATGCTGTATTCCTGGATGGACGTCAGGCCGGTCAGTGACGACAGCGGGTCAGCGACGAAGGCGGCGGCCAGACCCATCAGCCCCGTCAACGTGGCGTCGGCACGCATCGCGAAACGCAACAGCGAGTCGGTCGAGTCGTACAGGGGGCGGGTCGTCGGTCCGGAAATTGTGGTCATGATCACTCCTCGCGATGGCGGTCAGGTCGAACAGTTTTGAGCGTGCCGTCGAAGCACTGCCAGATCGACGCTTGGCACTGCCAACTACTGCCACGGATTGAATGACCAGGGAGTTCACCCGGCTATTCCCGGTTGGCTAAATTGCTCTGGCCTCCACGACGCTGAACGGCGACGCGGTTTCGACCACCTTCGTCATGCGAAAGCCCGCTCGGTCCAGCAGACGCTCGTACTCGGCGGCGGTGCGTTCACGCGCTTCGAGTCCGACCAACATGTCCAGGTCCACCCATTTGCCCGGAAATTCGCGGCCGTGCCGGGGAATCACTAACTCGACAAGCAACAGGTGCTTGCCCACGCCAGCCGCGGTGCGCACGTTGCGAAGGATGCGCGCCGCCTCGTCGTCGGACCAGTCGTGAATGACGAGCTTGAGTAGGTAAGCGTCGCCACCTCCAGGTACGGAGTCGAAGAACGACCCCTGCGCAATCCGCGCTCGGTCTTCGACATGGTGTTCGCGAAGTACAGCCGGGGCTCCTGCCACCACATGCGGGAGGTCGAACAAGACGCCGCGCGCGTGCGGCGTCGCGGCAAGGATCGCGGCCAATAGCCGACCGTGCCCCCCACCGATATCGATGATTGTCGAGTACGAGCTGAAGTCGTAGGCGGCGATCACCGGTGCGATCGCGAGTTCGGACGTACCCGTCATGGCTTCATTGAAAATCTTGCCGAGTTCGGTCTCGTCGGTCAGATAGTCGAAGACGGGCTTGCCGCGTAGTCCGGGAACAGTGGCCCGCCCGGTCCGCACAGCCTCGGTGAGAAGGCTCCAATGCTCGCGGTGCTGAGGCGAACCCACCCATCGGGCGAATCCGGCCAACGACACCTCAGCGTCGCGACGAAGAGTGTTGGCGAGCGGGGTGAGGTCGTAGCGGCCGTCGCGACGCTGCCGGAAAATGCCCCTGCTGATCAATGCCCTGAGCAAACGACTGACCCCGTCGGCGTCGGCGTTGACGGCGGTCGCCAACTCGTCGGCCGCTACAGGCCCGTTGGCCAGCGCGTCGGCGATGCCGAGGTCCGCCGCCGCGGTGATCGCCTGGGCTGACCACGCGTCGATGATCATTTCGATCATCGCAACCTGAGGCGGGACCAGGCGCCGGTGTAGGCGAGCGAGTTGATGCCGGAGAGTTTCGATCGCCCGCACCACTTTGGCGGGCGGAGGCTTCGACGCCTGGCGTGGAGCCATGAATTCCCCTGTCTGACCGGTCGGTGGGATCTCTTCGGGCGTATTCGTAGCAAACCGCTCAGAGGATGGCCACCCTGCGGAGCTAGTCCGTGGCGACTGGGACCCGCCCGCGCAGATCGGCGGCGATGAGCCGGGCCGCGGCCGTTTGCCAGTTATGCAGCGAGCGCTGCGGGACCTCGGTGACGAACCACTGCCAGGCCTGCCGGGCGGTTGGGTCCAAACCGGAGGCGGTGGCGTTCTGCGCGTAGGCGCGCACGCCGACGACGTAGGGGAAATACAGCGAGTTGTAGTAGCGCCACTGCTCGGTGGTTCCGAAGTCGCCGCCGTCGCGCGGCTTGAGCCGCCCGATACCGTCTGCCAGCACGGCCTTGAGTTCGTTGGCCCGTTCCAGCGGGTGGTCGGGCGCGCCACGCGCGGCCAGCCGCTCATCGATCACCGGCAACGTGGTCAACGGGCTGGCTACCAGCTTGGTCAGGTCACCGTAGTGGCCCAGCGCCCGGCGGGTGAGCCGGACAAAGGTGTCGTCGTCGACATCGCTGAGCGGATCCTGAGACCGCAGCGGCAACGCCGCCCCGGTGTGCCGCAGCGCGGCCCGGTCGGCGCGCAGCCTGGGCGACCTGGAGAAAGCCAGCCGGTCCAGGATCCCGGCCAGCGGATCGGCGAGGACCTGAACCGCGATCGAGATCGCCAGGCTGGTGAACAGCAGCACCGTCAGCGCGGTCCGCGCGGTGGGTTCGCTGCGGGTTACCGCCAGACCGATCAGGGCCTGACCACCAAATAGTGCCGCCACCACCGAGCAGCCGGCGAACGAGCGCAGCATGTCGGCTCGCAGTGCCTGGCCCTCGTCGAATGCGTCCCACAGCGCGACCGCGCCGCCGAGCGCCAGGACGTCTAAGCCGGTCGACGCCAGGGCCAGCCAGCTGGGCACCAGGCCCAGCGGAATGATCAGGATGGCGTTAGCCAGCGCGAAGAACAGCGTCGCGACGGCTACTAATCCCAGACCACTCCGGCCTACCGGAGCCGGCTGAGCGGGCCGCAACACCGCGACGACCATCGCCCCCAGCGTGGAAACCGAGATCACCGCGATCATCAGCAGGTGCCCCGGCCGCAGCGGGCCGTTGACACTACCGGCCATCATCGCGCCGAACAGCGTCAGCGCGGCGACACCGCCGATCAGCAACAGCTCACGGGTGCGGGCCCGCCAGCTGTCGCACGGCCGCGCCAGCTCGACGAGCACCGCGAACCACGCCACGCTGGGGACCGCGGCCAGGTAGATCTCCAGCTGACTGAGCAGCTGGGCATGCGTAACGCAGACCGTCCGCACCGCATCCAGCGCCACGACCAGCGCGAAACCACACAGTCCGGTCGCAGCCAGCACCAGCACCGGCTTGCGCGGATCGCGGGCCAGCAGGTACAGCCCGAGCCACCCGCTCAGCGTGAACACCACCGCCGACAGCGCAGCCATGCATCCAGTGTGGCACGCACGGCGCCGCGCTTACCCCGCCAGGCGCTCGCCTACTTGCCGAACCTGCGGTGCCGCTGACTGTAGTCGCGCAGGGCACGCAGGAAATCGACGCGGCGGAACGCGGGCCAGTGCGCTTCGGTGAACCACATCTCCGAATAGGCGCTCTGCCACAACAGAAATCCGGACAGGCGCTGCTCGCCCGACGTGCGGATCACCAGGTCGGGGTCGGGTTGCCCCGAGGTGTAGAGGTTTTCGGAGATGGCCTCGGCGGTCACCTCGCCCACCAGCTCCTCGGCGGTCGCACCATTGGCAAGTGCCTTGCTCAGCAACGCGCGCACCGCGTCGACGATCTCCTGCCGGCCGCCGTAACCGACCGCGACGTTGACGTGAAAGGGCGCGACGCCCGGTGTGGATTCCACCGCGTCGCGCAGCCGACGGGCCGGCTCCTCACCGAGCAGCTCAAGATCCCCGACGGTACGCACACTCCAGCGGTTGGCCGGTGCGCAGATCTCCTCGACGACGTCGGTGATGATTTCGATCAGCGCGGCCAGCTCGTCGGCATCACGCTGCAGGTTCTCGGTGGACAGCAGGTAGACGGTGGTCATTTCGATGCCGGCCTCCTGGCACCAGCGCAGCATCTCGGCGATCTTGGCGGCACCCATCCGGTAGCCGTAACTGACGTCCTCGTATCCCGCGTCGCGGGCCCACCGCCGGTTTCCGTCGCACAGGACGGCGATGTGACGGGGAAGTTGAGGTTTCGAGGCGGCCAGACCCTGCCTCAGCCGCAGCTCATAGAGTCGGTACAACGGCTCCTTGATCCGCGGCGGAATGATTTCCACGAATGTCCACACTACTGTGACCTGCGCCAAATTCCGGCCCGGAGTTGGGCGAACTCACCCCGCCGCCCGCACCGCGCTGTAACCATTCCCGGCTACCCTGAGTCCATGAGCAGCACGGCCACCACCAACGCGGAGCCCCCAGCGCAGGAGCTCGCGTCGGGGAATGCCGCCCAGCAGACGGTCGAGGGTGCCGCCCAGCAGATCGCCGAAGGCGTCAACCGCGTCCTGACCAAGCCGCGTTTCCGCGGCTGGATCCACGTCTACTCGGCCGGAGCCGCCGTCTTCGCGGGTGCCTCGCTGGTGGCGGTGTCCTGGGCGCTGGCGTCCACCCGCGCCGGGCTCGCGACGTTGCTCTACACCGGGGCCACGATCCTGATGTTCACCGTCAGCGCCACCTACCACCGGGTGCACTGGAAGTCCGCGACCGCCCAGAAATGGATGAAGCGGGCCGACCATTCGATGATCTTCGTGTTCATCGCGGGCAGCTACACACCGTTCGCGCTGCTGGCGCTGCCGCCCGGCGAGGGACGACTCGTTTTGGGGATCGTGTGGGGCGGCGCGGTGGCCGGGATCCTGCTGAAGATGTGCTGGCCGTCGGCGCCGCGCTGGGTGGGCGTGCCGCTCTACCTGATGCTGGGTTGGGTGGCGGTCGGGTTCACCACCGAGATCCTGCACAACGCCGGGGTGGCCGCGATGGTGCTGCTGTTCGTGGGGGGTGCCCTGTACAGCATCGGCGGCATTCTCTACGCGCTGCGCTGGCCCGACCCGTGGCCGACGACGTTCGGCTACCACGAGTTCTTCCACGCCTGCACCGCCGTGGCGGCGATTTGCCACTACATCGCGATGTGGTTCGTCGTCTTCTAGGCTCGAATCCTTTAGGCCTTCAGGACTTCCGCGAGCTCCGGTGCCGCGGTGACGGGTAGGTCGCAGACCTTTCCCCGGCACACGTAGGCGGCGTCGGCGCCGTCCACTCGGTCCCGGCCGACCAGCAGCGCGCCCGAGTCCTTCTGGCCGCCGACGACGATCGCGCCGCCGGGCGCCAGTCGGCGCGCCTCGGCCAGCAGCGACGACTGCGATGGGTCGCAGGCCACCGCGATCTGCAGCGGCCCGCGCACTGAGGACTCGGCGACAGCCAGCCAATGTCCGGCCGACCGAGGGGCGTGTCCCAGCAGCACCGAATGCGCGCTAAGTGCCTCGTTCGCGGCCTGTGCATACGGCCCGGCGCGGTAGATATCGACCAGATGCGCCGCGATCAGCAGCGCCTCGGCAACCGACGCGGCTCCCGACGGAGTCGCCCCATCCAGCGGGTCGGCGGGCCGGAACAGCAACTGCTCGGCATCGTCGGCGGTGTCGAACCAGCGGCCGGGCCGTTCCCGGTCAGCGAATTGCAGCAGCGCCGTGTCCAGGAGCTTGGTGGCCGACCTCAGCCAGCTCTTGTCGGAGCTCAGCTGGTAGAGCGTCAACAATCCGGTGGCCAACATCGCGTAGTCCTCCAAGATGGCGGCGCTGTCGCCGACAGTCCCGCCGAGGCTGGCGCGTCGCAGCCGGCCGTCGACCAGGTGCAGGTCCAGCACCGCCGTCGCGCAGCGCTGCGCTGCTTGAACCAACTCAGAGGCGAGCTCGGGATCTCCCAAAGCCACGCTGGCCTCGGCCAGCGCGGTGATGGCCAGCCCGTTCCAGGCGGTGACGATCTTGTTGTCGCGTCCGGGCTGGGCCCGGGTAAGCCGGGCGGCCAGCAGCGTGGCCCGGATCCGGTCCAGTCGTTCCGGGTCGTCCGGGTCCGAGCGCAGCTGCAGCACCGATGTCCCGTGTTCGAACGTGCCGGTCTCGGTCACGCCGAAAACCTCCGCCGCCCAACCACCGTCGTCATCGCCGAGCACTTCGGTCAGCTGCTCCTGCGTCCAGACGTAGGTCGAACCCTCCCGCCCGTCGGCGTCGGCGTCCAGCGACGAGGTGAACATGTCGGCATCGGTCAGCTCGTCGAGCAGAAACCGCGCGGTTTGCCGGGCGACCCTGCGGGCCAACGGATCTTCGGTGCGCCGGGCCCAGTGCGCATAGGCCCGCAGCAACAGCGCGTTGTCGTACAGCATCTTCTCGAAATGCGGCACCACCCAGGCGTTGTCGACGCTGTACCGGGCGAAGCCGCCGGCGAGTTGGTCGTAGATGCCGCCACGCGCCATCGCGGAGCCGGTGCGCGAGACCGCCGCCAGCACCGCCGCCGACCCGGTGCGCTCGTAGTTGCGCAGCAACGCCTCCAGCAGCGCCGACGGCGGGAACTTGGGCGCTTCGCCGAAGCCGCCACGAGCCTTGTCCTGCTCAGCCAGCACCGCTTCGACGGCGTTATCGCACACTTCCGGCGCCACCTCCGCATCGGTGGGCGGTAGCTTCACCGACGCGGTCAACTGCCCGGCGATCTGGTCAGATGCCTCCTCGACCTCACCGCGGCGCTCTACCCAGGTCTCCGTGATGATCGAAAGCAGTTCCAGGAAAGCGTCTTTCGGGTAGTACGTGCCGGTATAGAACGGGCGGCCGTCGGGCGTGAGGAAACACGTCATCGGCCAACCGCCTCGGCCGCTGAGTGCGATCGTGGCGTTCATGTAGACCGTGTCGATGTCGGGCCGTTCTTCGCGGTCGACCTTGATGCAGACGAATCCCGCGTTCATCGCGGCGGCCACGTCGTCGTCCTCGAACGATTCGTGGGCCATGACGTGACACCAATGACAGGCGGCGTAGCCGATGGACAGCAGAATTGGCACATCGCGCGCCGCCGCGTCGGCGAGCGCCTGCGGCGTCCATTGCTGCCAGTGCACGGGGTTGTCCGCATGCTGGCGCAGATAGGGGCTGGTGGCCAGCCCGAGGGTGTTGGCGCCGGAAGGGCCGGAAGGGTCAGCCTGGGTCATCACCTTGTCCCGATGCTCGCGCGGATCCGTTGCGGTGGGTCCCCGGCCCGCCCTCACCAACGTCACCCACGGCGTCGGTGCCCTCGTCGGCGACCTGGTCGGTTTCGGGGTTATCCCGGTCGAACGATTTGGGGACCTTGCGTAGTTGCCGATTCATCGACCGCAGCAAGAACAACGTTGCGATCAACAGCAACACGACCACCAGCAACCCCAACGGGCTGGCCTTGCCGAAATCCGGACCGTGGTTGTGCGGCCCGCCCTCGGCAATCACGGTGAGCAGAAGGTGGCTCACGAGTGCGTCTCGATTCCCTCGAACAGGTCGGTCTCGGGCAGTCGGGTGGGCACGCGCGAGCGAGCCAACTCGAATTCTTCGGTCGGCCACAACCGCTCCTGCCACGACAGCGGGGCGGCGAAGAATTCGGCGTTCGGGTCGATCTGGGTGGCGTGCGCCCGCAGCGCGTCGTCGCGCTGGCCGAAATAGTTCGAGCACTCGACGCGGGTCGTCACCCGGTTGGCGAACGGGTCCGCGGAGGCGTGCCAGTGCTCGAGCCACTTCCCGAACGGGCCCTCCTGGCCGTGCTTGGCGAACTCATCCTGCAGCGTCTGCATCCGCTCGCGCAGGAAGCCGTGCACGTAGTAGAGCTTGGACACCGGCCAGGGCTCCCCCGCGTCCGGGAAGCGGACATAGTCGGCGGCCGCCTCGTAGGCGGCGACCGAAACCTGGTGGCAGGCAATGTGGTCGGGATGCGGGTAGCCGCCGTTTTCGTCGTAGGTGATCATGGCGTGCGGCCGGAACTCGCGCACTACCCGCACCAGCGCCTCGGTCGACACCTCCAGCGGCACCAGCGCGAAGCAGCCCTCGGGCAGCGGGGGCGGCGGGTCACCCTTGGGCAAGCCGGAGTCGACAAAGCCCAGCCAGGTGTGTTCCACACCGAGGATCTCGGCGGCCTTGGCCATCTCGTCGCGGCGGATCTCGTCGATGTGTTCGTGCACGCCGGGCAGGTCCATCGCCGGATTCAGGATTTCGCCGCGCTCGCCGCCGGTCAGCGTCACCACCAGCACGCGATGGCCCTCATCGGCGTAGCGGGCAAGGGTGGCAGCCCCCTTGCTGGACTCGTCGTCGGGGTGGGCGTGTACCGCCATCAACCGCAGTTCGCTCACGTGCCCCCTTGTCCCGCCTTGTCCGCTAGTCCGTCTGCTGGTCGCCCCGTTGAGCCTATAAGGGAGCCTATAATTCCAGTTCACTCAGACCGGACCGAGCCCGGACAACCCCCGCCAAGAACCAGCCATGAATCCAGAGCCGATCTTGCCGCCCGAGGGCCGCTACGGGCGCCCGCGGCTGTCCAGCCGATCGCGGCGCCGTGTCGCCATCGGCCTGGCGGTGTTGATCGTCGCGGCCGGCACCGCCATCGCGATCGTGGGTTACCAGCGGCTCGGTACCGCCGCGGTCACCGGCTCGTTGGCCGGCTATCAAGTGGTCGACGACGAGACGGCATCGGTGACGATCAGCGTGACTCGCTCCGACCCGTCGCGGCCGGTGGACTGCATCGTTCGGGTTCGCTCCAAGGACGGCAGCGAAACTGGCCGACGGGAAGTACTGGTCCCGCCGTCCAGCGAGACCACGGTCCAGGTGACGACGACGGTGAAATCCTTCAAGTCCCCTGCGATGGCCGACATCTATGGCTGCGGCACCGACGTGCCCGGTTACCTGCGGACGGGCTGATCACACCACAAACCGAGCTGCGTATGTCCCGTCATCGGCTGTTTTCGCAGTGGTAACATGGATGAATGCACGGTTCCGGCTGGGACCGTGTATTGCTGCATTAGTGGCCGTGAGAAGAACGGGGCGGCAGCATCCGGGGCGGGACCCGGATACCTCCGGGCCGGGGGTTGGCGAAGCTTACGCGGATACGCGGAACCGAGAACACGAGGAGCGCGACGAGATGACGGACACTCAGGTGACCTGGTTGACCCAGGAGTCACATGACCTGCTCAAGGCGGAGCTCGACCACTTGATCGCCAATCGTCCGATCATCGCCGCGGAAATCAACGATCGCCGCGAGGAGGGCGACCTGCGCGAGAACGGCGGATATCACGCCGCCCGCGACGAGCAGGGCCAGCAGGAGGCCCGCATCCGCCAGCTACAGGACCTGCTCAACAACGCGAAGGTCGGCGAAGCCCCCAAGCAGTCCGGCGTAGCACTGCCCGGCTCGGTGGTGAAGGTCTACTACAACGGCGACAAGTCGGACAACGAGACATTCCTGATCGCCACCCGCCAGGAGAGCGTCAAGAACGGCAAGCTCGAGATCTACTCGCCGAACTCACCGCTGGGTGGCGCCCTGATCGACGCCAAGGTGGGCGAGACCCGCAGCTACACCGTGCCCAACGGCAACACCGTTGAGGTCACATTGGTCAGCGCGGAGCCTTACCACTCCTAGCGCGAGTTCGCGCTACTCAGCCCAGGGCCTGTTCGAGGTCGCCGATCAGGTCGGCGATGTCTTCGATGCCGACCGAAAGCCGCACCAGGTCTTCGGGCACTTCCAACTGCGAACCGGCCGTCGACGCGTGCGTCATCGCACTGGGGTGCTCGATCAGCGACTCCACCCCACCCAGCGATTCGGCCAGAATAAACACCTTGGTGCCGGCGCACAGCCCCTCGGCGGCTTGCCGTCCACCGCGCATTCGCGCCGAAACCATGCCACCGAAGCCGCGCATCTGCCGTGCTGCGACCTGGTGCCCGGGATGGGTGGGCAGGCCCGGATAAAGCACCGCGCTCACCGACGGGTGCCCGGCGAGGAATTCCGCCACGGCAGCAGCGTTTTCGCTGTGGCGCTGCATCCGCAGCACCAATGTTTTCAGGCCGCGCATCGTCAGGTAGGCGTCGAACGGGCCGGGCACCGCACCGGCGCCGTTCTGCAGGAAGGCGAAAGCGGCGTCCATCTCCTCATCGTTGGTAACCAGCGCCCCGCCCACCACGTCGGAGTGGCCGCCGATGTACTTGGTGGTGGAGTGCAGCACCACATCGGCACCCAGCGTCAACGGCTGCTGCAGCGCGGGTGAGGCAAAGGTGTTGTCCACCAGTACCTTTGCGGAGATCTGCCGGCCGAGCTCGGCGATTGCGGCGATGTCGGCGATGGACAGCCACGGATTGGTCGGTGTTTCCACCCAGATCAGCCGGGTCCGCGGCGTGATAGCCGCGCGGACCGCGTCCAGATCGGACTGCCCCGCCGGCGTGTACTCGACATTCCACTGGGTGAAGACCTTGTCGATCAGCCGGAAGGTGCCCCCGTAGGCGTCGTCGGGAATGACCACGTGGTCACCGGGTCGCAGCATGGCCCGCAGGGCGCAGTCGGTGGCCGCCATCCCGGAGCTGAACGCCCGCCCGAATTGGCCCTCTTCGACCGCGGCCAGCGAGGCCTCCAATGCGGCTCGGGTCGGGTTTCCGGTGCGGGCGTACTCGAATCCACCCCGCAGACCGCCGACACCGTCTTGGGCGAACGTGCTGCTGGCGTAGATCGGAGCGTTCACCGCCCCGGTTGCCGGGTCCGGCCGGTAGCCGGCGTGGATGGCTTTCGTCGCCAGGCCGGCGAACCCGTCGTGTGCCTTGCGCTGTTGGCTCATCGGCGATCGGCTGCCGCGCCTTGATTACCCGGTCGTCGCGGCGGGTAGTGGCGCCACGGCGGGGGCGGGTAGTTACCGAGGGACGGCTGGTCAGTCATTGCCCCTCCTACCCGTCCTCCCCTACCGTGTGCGGTCGAGTCGCCTGCCGCGCCGATCAGACCGGCAGGCAGACCGTTGTCATGATCTTGTCCGCCAGAGTTTGCCGCTTGGCGTCCCACAGCGGGAACAAGTAACCGATGTAACAGATGGCCCCGTCGACGACGTGCGCGAACTGGCGCACGACCGACATTCCGAAACCGATCGGCTGGCCGGTGGTCTCGCTGACCACCTTGAACTTCATGACACCCTTGCCGATGCTCGACCCGGTGGTGCCCTGCTTGTAGCCGTTGTTCCAGATCAAGTAGGCAAACGCCACCAAGTACGTGAACAACATCGCCAGCACGCCCAGCCCCCCGGAAGTGCAGACCTTGTAGCCGTAGGACTCGGTGCAGTCCGTCTCGAGCGCCGAGATCAGATAACCGATGCCGACCACGACGACCGCCGGGATGCTGTCGATGAGGAACGCCAGCACCCGGGTGATCCACGGCGTGTAGGAGTCCGTCGGCATGGGCATGGACGGCCGGTCCGGGCGGCGGAGGCGCATATCCACCCGCCGCCGGCGGCGGGGGCGGGTAGGCACGCCGCCTGCAGCGGAGGCGGCGGGGGGCTGCTACCGCCGGGCGGCGGAGCATAGGAACGGCCGCCCGGCGGCGGCGGAGGAGGCGGCGGAGGCTGGTACCCGGCCCGCGGCGGCTCGTACCCACCCGATGACCGTGGGGCGGAGGTGGCGGGTAGGACCCACCAGGCGGCGGTTGATCGGTCATGGGCTACCTTCCACTCGAAGCAGCTGAACTAGGCCGCTTACAGTACCTGAGGACCGGGTTGCGCGGCGACCGGGCGAGAGCTGGGTCACACTGTTGCACACCGTTGGCGCGAGCGGCCGCATCTGTATCGCGGGCCAAGTTTGTCGCCCGCTACCGCCGATACCGCCGCCTACCTTCTGCGGGGCCCGTCCGAAGGAAGCCCAACAAGTCGTACCGGGTGATGACGCCCACCGGCTTGCCCTGCTCCACCACCATCAGCGCGTCCGAGTCACGCAAGCGCCTTGCCGGCCGCGGTGACCAACTCGCCGGCGCCGATCATGCGGCAGCGGCGGGCTCATGTGCTCCGAGACGGCGTCGGCCAGCTTGGCGCGGCCCTCGAAGACCGCCGAGAGCAGTTCGCGCTCGGAGACACTGCCGGCGACCTCGCCGGCCATCACCGGCGGCTCGGCGCCGACGACCGGCATTGCGACACCCCGTACTCGCGCAGAATGCCGATGGCGTCGCGCACCGTCTCCGACGGATGGGTGTGCACCAGGTCGGGAAGCGCGCCGGATTTGCGGCGCAGCACATCGCCGACCGTGGACTGCTCGGTCGACCCGTCCAGGCGGCTGCGCAGGAACCCGTACGACGACATCCACGCGTCGTTGAAGATCTTCGACATGTAGCCCCGCCCGCCGTCCGGCAGCAAGACCACCACCAGCGCCTCCGGGCCGGCTTGCCTCGGCGACCTTCAGCGCGGCCACGACCGCCATCCCGCACGACCCGCCGACCAGCATCGCTTCTTCGCGGGCCAACCGCCGGGTCATGTTGAACGAGTCGGAGTCGGACACCGCGATGATCTGGTCGGGCACCGTCGGGTCGTACGCCGCCGGCCAGAAGTCCTCCCCGACCCCCTCGACCAGATAGGGCCGGCCGCTGCCGCCCGAATACACCGACCCCTCCGGGTCGGCGCCGATGACTTGACCGGTACTTCCGGCCGCGCCCCGGACACCTCCTTGAGGTAGCGGCCCGCGCCGGTGATCGTCCCGCCGGTGCCGATGCCGGCGACGAAATGGGTGACCTTGCCGTCGGTGTCGGCCCAGATCTCCGGGCCGGTGGTCGCGTAGTGGCTGGCCGGCCCCTGCCGGGTTGGCGTACTGGTCGGGCTTCCAGGCACCGTCGATCTCGCGGACCAACCGGTCGGAGACGCTGTAGTAGCTGTCCGGGTCGCTCGGGCGGCACCGCCGTCGGGCACACGACGACCTCGGCACCGTAGGCGAGCAGCACATTTCGCTTGTCCTCGCTGACCTTGTCCGGGCAGACGAACACGCACTTGTAGCCGCGGTTTCTGGGCGACCAGCGCCAGACCGACACCGGTGTTGCCCGACGTGGGCTCGACGATGGTGCCACCCGGCTTCAGCAGTCCCGCTGGCCTCGGCGGCGTCGATCATCTTCGCCGCGATCCGGTCCTTGGACTGCCGCCCGGGTTGAAGTATTCGACCTTTACCGCCACGGTGCCGGCCCCGTCGGGGACGACTGAGTTCAGCCGAACCAGTGGTGTGCCGCCGATGAGTTCACTGATGTGCTGCGCGATCCGCATGGGTTCATCGTCTCAGGCACTTTCGGCGCGCGCACAGCCACTCGCCGGGCGCGGTCAGTACGGTCGGTACCCGTCCACCTAGCCTAGCCGGTGGCCTCGCGGATGTACTCCCCGATCTGGCGCAGTGAACGCAGCGCCTCCGGCACCATCGGCGCGGCCAGCTGGAAGTCGTGCACCTGGCCCGGCCAGACCCGCACCTCGGCCGGCACGCCGGCCGCCGCCAGTCTGGTCGCGGCCAACTGCGCGTCGTGCAGCAGCACCTCGGAGCCGGACACGTGGATCAGCGTCCGCGGCAATCCTGGCTCGATGTGTTCCAGGGGCTCGTAGATTTCTTCGGGCTTCGCCGTCGACTTTGTGGTCCCGCTTGTGCCGGCGGCCGCCCCAGCAACCAAGCGCGACGAGCGCGTCGAACGCCTTCGCCGAAAACATCGCGTCGGTTTTTATGTTGGGATGGGCCTGCTTGCATTCCTTTGCCAGCTGCAGCAGTGGCGAGATCGCCACCAACGCCGCCGGCTCCTCGCCCTGCCGCTGCAACCGTTGCGCCAGCGCAAGCGCCAGGTAGCCTCCGGCGGAGTCGCCGGCCAGCACGATCTGCTCCGGCTCGTAGCCACGCAGCCGCAGCCACTGATAGGCGTCCTGGCAATCGTCGAGCGCCATCCCGATCGAGTGCTTGGGCAACCAGCCGATAGTTGACCACCAGAACCGGCGCGTCAGCAAACTTTGACAGCGCCTCGACGAGTCTGCCGTGCGAGTTTGCCCCACAGGTCAAGAAGGCGCCGCCGTGCAAGTACAGAACCACCCGCCTGCTGCCGTCGGCGGGCAGCACTCCGGGGGCGCGCATCAACTGTGCTGAAGCATTAGGCAAGGTCACTTGCTTCGCGAACGGCAGCCAGTCGCCGGCATCATGGCCCGGGCCGCGAATCGATGAGGCCCCACGGATAGGGCAAGTTAGGAGCGTAGCTGCCGACGGCCAGAACCGGCCGAATCGTCAGATCGCGACGCCAGCGTAGCTACTCGCGCGGCGACGCTCGGCCCGGACTCGACCACCTCGACCGGAGCGCCATCGCTGATCGCAAATCTGCGGGCCTCAAGTCTACGTGCCTTCAGTACATCCCGTGGGCGAAACGCGTCACGAGGCGAGCCAGATACCTTGCTCGGTGCAGTCATGCTCAACACTTCCTACGACGTTGTAGTCCATACAGCATGTGACGAGACGGCTGGGCGTCTGGTTCACCTCATCTCCCAGGCGTTCAGCCAATCCCGCAAACTTAGCTTGACAGCATATTTGAGATCGCTGCTTTCAAGAGTCCGTTTCGGTATAACAACTGCTCCACAACGTAATCGGTTACGTCCTCAGCTACTACCTACATAAACCACAGCGACGGCCTAAAATGGTCGCGTGACTATCCGGGTGCCGCGTCGTTCAACGATCGCTCTGGCCGCAGCGGGTGCAGTCGCCTCGACGGGCACCGCCTATCTGGGCGCACGCAATCTGCTGGTCGGCCAGGCGACGCAGGCGCGCACCATCATCCCCAAGTCATGGGACGTCCCGCCCCGCGCCGACGGCGTCTACACCCCCGGCGGCGGGCCGGTGCAGCGCTGGCAACGCGGCGTGACCTTCGACCTGCACCTGATGATCTTCGGCGACTCCACGGCCACCGGGTACGGCTGCGAGCAGCGCCGAGGAAGTGCCGGGGTGCTGCTCGCGCGCGGGCTCGCCGAGCACACCGGCAAGCGAATCCGGCTGAGCACCAAGGCCATCGTCGGCGCCACCTCGAAGGGCGTATGCAGCCAAGTCGATGCGATGTTCGTGGCCGGGCCGCCGCCGGACGCCGCGGTGATGATGCTGGGCGCCAACGACATCACCGCGCTCAACGGCATCAGCCAGTCCGCGCATCGGCTGGCCCTGGCGGTGCGCAAGTTGCGCGCCCGCGGCGCGGTTGTGGTCGTCGGCACCTGCCCGGACCTCGGCGTCATCACCGCCATCCCCCAGCCGCTGCGTTCGCTGGCGCAGCACTCGGTGGCCTGCGCCTCGCCCGTGCCCAGGCCGCCGCGGTGCAGCGCGGCCGGCGGCGTGCCGGTGCCGCTGGCGCACCTGCTGGCACCCCAATTCCGGACCAGGCCCGAGCATGATGTTCTCCGCCGACCAGTTCCATCCCTCGGCGGTCGGCGTACGCGCTGGCCGCCGAGCAGCTGCTGCCCGGTCGTAGCGAGGCGCTGGGCGAAAAGATGCAGAGCCCACCGCTTCCCGCGCCGTCACCGTCCGGCGCGCCGGTGCTTGATCCGTGCCACCCGCGCGCCGTCCGTCCTGTCGCGGTTGTGGCGGTCCGCCCCGGCCACGCGATGCTGCCCGCGCCCGTCGTCCCCCCGGCCGTGCCACCGTGGCTAACGACTAGATTTTGTCTGGGTCTGTGCCCCCATCGAGAGGCGAGCCCGCACTCGCTGGCGGGCCCGCATGGAATTAGGAAGGACTCAGTCATGCCGGAAGCCGTCGATCGTCTCTGCTGCCCGCTCGCCGATCGGCCGCGCCATGAAGGGGTCGCTGGTCAGCATCCGACCCGACGACCTGACCGTTCAGATGGTGCGGGCAGCGCTGGACAAGGTGCCCGCGCTGAACCCGCACCAGATCGACGACCTGATCCTGGGCTGCGGCCTGCCCGGCGGTGAGCAGGGCTTCAACATGGCGCGTGTCGTCGCCGTCGCGCTCGGCTACGACTTCCTGCCGGGCACCACGGTCAACCGGTACTGCTCGTCGTCGCTGCAGACCACGCGGATGGCGTTCCACGCGATCAAGGCCGGCGAGGGCGACGCGTTCATCTCCGCGGGTGTGGAGACCGTGTCCCGGTTCGCCAAGGGCAACTCCGACTCGCTGGCCGGACACCAAGAACCCGCTGTTCGACGAGGCCCAGGAGCGCTCCGGCGCGGCGGCCGCCGGCGCCGACGAATGGCACGACCCGCGCGCGGACGGAAACCTGCCCGACGTCTACATCGCGATGGGCCAGACCGCCGAGAACGTCGTCGATCCTCACCGGCATCAGCCGCGAGGAGCAGGACCACTGGGGAGTGCGCAGCCAGAACCGCGCCGAGGAGGCGATCAAGAGCGGGTTCTTCGAACGCGAGATCACCCCGGTCACCCTGCCCGGACGGCACCACCGTCAGCACCGACGACGGCCCACGCGCGGGCACCACCTACGAGAAGGTCAGCGAGCTCAAGCCGGTGTTCCGGCCCAACGGCACCGTGACCGCCGGCAACGCCTGCCCGCTCAACGACGGCGCCGCCGCGCTGGTGATCACCAGCGACACCAAGGCCAAGGAGCTGGGCCTGACGCCGCTGGCCCGCATCGTGTCCACCGGGGTCAGCGGCCTGTCGCCGGAGATCATGGGCCTGGGCCCGATCGAGGCGTCCAAGAAGGCGCTGGCCAGGGCCGGCATGTCGATCGGCGACATCGACCTGTTCGAGATCAACGAGGCTTTCGCGGTCCAGGTGCTGGGCTCGGCGCGCGAGCTGGGCATCGACGAGGACAAGCTGAATGTGTCGGGTGGGGCGATCGCGCTGGGCCACCCGTTCGGCATGACCGGCGCGCGCATCGCCACCACGCTGCTGAACAACCTGAAGACCCACGACAAGACATTGGGCTTGGAAACCATGTGTGTCGGCGGCGGCCAGGGCATGGCGATGGTGTTGGAGCGGCTCAGCTAACTTTCTCGCGCTCGACTCTGCGTCCACGGCGGAAAAGTGCGAGTGGCCCACGCCCTCAGCGCAGAGTCAACGTTCGAGAGCGCACAGAAAAGCCGGCACGCCAGGAGGCGTGCCGGCTTTTCTGTGCGTGGGAGCTAATCGTTCTGTAGATAGCTGAGCAGACGCAGGATCTCCAGGTACAGCCAGACCAGCGTCACGGTCAGGCCCAGGGCGATGCCCCAGGCGGCCTTCGCGGGAGCCCCGGCGCGGATCATCTGATCTGCCGAGTCGAAGTCGATGAGGAAACTGAAGGCGGCGATGCCGATCATTACCAGCGAGAAGAGAATCGCGATCGGGCCGCCGCTGCGCAGCCCCAGGCCCGCTCCGTGGCCGACACCGAACAGGCCCAGCACCAAGTTGCCCAACATCAGCGCCACCGCGCCGAACATCGCCGCGACCACCATTCGGGTGAACTTCGGCGTCACCCGGATGGCGCCCGTCTTGTAGACGACGAGCATTCCGAAGAACACACCGAAGGTGCCCATAATGGCCTCGCCGATCATGGCCCCGGCGCTGACCGACCGGCCGCCGATCGACGTCTGGAAGCTCAGCATGAAGGAGAACGCACCGAGGAAGAGCCCCTCCAGCGCGGCGTAGGTCAGCACGACACCCGGGTTGTCCTGCTTGCGGGCGAAGATGGCGATCATGACCACCACAAAGCCGCCCAGCGCGCCGATCAGGGTCAGCGGCGCCGCCAACGCGAGATTGGACGCCACCAGGAAGAAGGACGCCACCGCCGCGGCCGTCAGCACGCCCAGCGTGATGCCGGTCTTGGTGACGACGTCATCTATGGTCAGCGGCCGGGAAGCACTGTCACGGGCCTCCTGATAGGGAGCGTAGGGGTCGGCTTGGTGATACCCCGCCTGCGTCGCGGCCGCGCCAGTGCCGAATTGCGCGTATCCGCCCCGCTGCTTAGGCAGCGAACGAAACACCGGGTTGCTTGTCTCCCGCACCGTCGGATCCTCTCTAGTGGCTGTTCTGAGGCTTCGAGCCGTGCGAACACCTGGTCAACGAATCAGTGTCCACCCAAGTTCCGGGCAGGGCTCCCGTGTTCTGGGTTTTTTCCTGGTCCTTTTCGTCGTCCGGCTATCGATAAACCTTAGCCCCGCGGGCAGCGGGGGGCGAGTCACGATCTAGATTGCTCGTCAAGCCTTGAGTGGCCCTTGATTAGCCGTGCGGCGATGGGAGGCGAAGACGTGACCGGGGCAGTGACTGGCGAATCCGACGAGGTCCTGACCCGCGTCGACGGCGGCGTCGGCCTGATCACGCTCAACCGCCCCAAGGCGATCAACTCGCTCAACCAGACGATGGTGGACCTGCTGAGCGCGGTGCTCACCCGTTGGGAACGCGACGACGCGGTGCGAACGGTGGTGCTCGCCGGAGCCGGAGAACGCGGCCTGTGCGCGGGCGGCGACGTGGTACCGCTCTACCACAGCATGCGCAAGGACGGGGTAGAGGCGCGGCGGTTCTGGCGCGACGAATATCTGCTGAACGGGCAGATCGGCCGGTTCGCCAAGCCGTACGTCGCGTTGATGGACGGCTTCGTGATGGGCGGGGGCGTCGGTGTCAGTGCACACGGGAGCGTCCGGGTGGTGACCGACACCTCGAAGGTCGCCATGCCCGAGGTCGGCATCGGCTTCATCCCCGAGGTCGGCCAGATGTACTTGCTGTCGCGGGCGCCCGGCGCCCTGGGTATGCACGCCGCCCTGACCGGAGCACCGTTCACCGGCGCCGACGCCATCGCGATGGGTTTCGCCGACCACTACGTGCCACACGGCGAACTCGACGCGTTCACGGCGGCGATCGTCGACGACGGCGTCGAAAGCGCGCTGGCCCACCACGCGATCGAACCTCCATCGAGTGAGCTTGCTGCACAACGGGAATGGATCGACGAGTGCTATGCAAAGGACAGCGTGGTGGATATCGTCGCCGCGCTGCGAGGCCATGACGCGGGACCGGCGAATGACGCCGCGAACGTGATCGCCACCCGCTCCCCGATCGCGGTGTCGGTGGCGTTCGAGGCGGTGCGTCGCGCGGCCAAAATGCAAACGCTGGAAGATGTTCTGACCCAGGACTATCGGATGTCGTCGGCATCGTCGCGTTCACACGACTTCGTGGAGGGCATTCGCGCGCAGATCATCGACAAAGACCGCAACCCGAAGTGGTCGCCGGCGACGCTGGCCGCGGTCAGCGCCACCGACGTCGACGCGTATTTCGCACCGGTCGACGACGACTTGAGTTTCTAGAAAGGCGGTTTGGTGACAGACAACACGAAGTACGAAACCATCCTGGTCGAGCGCGATCACCGCGTCGGCATCATCACATTGAACCGGCCGCAGGCGCTCAACGCGCTCAACAGCCAGGTGATGGGCGAAGTCACCAGCGCCGCAACCGAACTGGACGACGATCCCGGGATCGGGGCAATCATGATCACCGGCTCGGCCAAGGCCTTCGCCGCCGGCGCCGACATCAAGGAGATGGCCGATTTGACGTTCGCCGACGCGTTCGGCGCCGATTTCTTCGCCGCCTGGGGCAAGCTGGCGGCCGTCCGCACGCCCACGATCGCGGCGGTGGCCGGATACGCACTCGGCGGTGGCTGCGAGCTGGCGATGATGTGCGACGTGCTGATCGCGGCCGACACGGCGAAGTTCGGTCAGCCTGAGATCAAACTCGGCGTGCTGCCCGGGATGGGCGGCTCGCAGCGGCTGACCCGGGCCATCGGCAAGGCCAAGGCGATGGACCTGATCCTGACCGGGCGCACCATCGACGCCGAAGAGGCGGAACGCAGCGGCCTGGTTTCCCGGGTGGTGCCGGCCGACGACTTGATCAGCGAGGCCGTGGCCGTCGCCACCACCATTTCGCAGATGTCACGGTCTGCGGCCCGGATGGCCAAGGAAGCCGTCAACCGGGCCTTCGAAACCAATCTGACCGAGGGGCTCCTCTACGAACGCCGGCTCTTCCATTCGACCTTCGCGACCGACGACCAGTCCGAAGGAATGGCGGCGTTCATCGACAAGCGCCCTCCCAATTTCACGCACCGGTAGGGATGCCCCATGAGCGAGCCCGGCTCGGCGACAACCACCTCTGGCGATAAATCGGCCAACGACGAACCAGCCGCCAAGACGGAAGATGTCGACGGCGCCGAAGCCCCTGGCGGAGGTGAACCCGAAGCCGGCCCCACCCCCGAGTCACAACCGGCCCACAGACCTTGGTGGGTTCGCCGTTACACCTTCACCGGCACCTCGATTGGCTTGGTTTTCATCTGGTTCTCCATGACACCGTCGCTGCTGCCACGCACTGCGTTGTTCCAGGGCCTGGTTAGCGGCGTCTCCGGTGCCATTGGCTATAGCCTGGGCGTCTTCTGCGTCTGGCTGGTCCGTTACATGCGTTCGAAGGATTCCAGCCCGCCGGCACCGGTTTGGGCGTGGAAGGCACTCGTCCCGATCGGCGTCATCGGCATGGTGATCATGGCCATCCGGTTTCACGTCTGGCAGGACGCCGTGCGAAACCTGATGGGAGTCAAGCACCTGCAGTGGTACGACTACCCGGAGGCCGCGATCCTGTCGCTGGTGGTGCTGTCCGCGCTGGTCGAGATCGGCCAGCTGATCCGGCGGCTGGTCATCTTCCTGGTGGGGCAGGTCGACCGGATCGCACCCTTCCGAGTGTCGGCGACCATCGTCGTGACCGTGCTCCTCGTGCTCGCGATCACGCTGCTCAACGGCGTCGTCGTCAAGTTCGCCATGCGCACCTTGAACAACACCTTCAACACGGTGAACGAGGAGGGGAAGGCCGCCACCGCGGCGCCGAAATCACGGCTGCGATCGGGTGGCCCGGAGTCGTTCGTGCCGTGGGAGACGCTGGGCCACCAGGGCCGGATCTTCGTGGCGGCCGGCCCGAGCGTCGCCCAACTCACCGCGTTCAACGGCGCGCCGGCCACCGAGCCGATCCGGGCCTACGCGGGGCTGAATTCCGCGGACGGCATCGACGCAACCGCCGAGCTGGCCGCGCGTGAGCTGCAGCGCACCGGCGGACTGGACCGCGCGGTCGTCGCGGTCGCCACCACCACCGGCACCGGCTGGATCAACGAGGCCGAGGCCGACTCCCTGGAGTACATGTACAACGGCAACACCGCGATCGTGAGCATGCAGTATTCGTTCTTGCCCAGCTGGCTGTCCTTCCTGGTGGACAAGGAGAACGCCCGGCACGCGGGCCAGGCGCTGTTCGAGGCCGTCGACAAACTCGTCAAGCAGATGCCGGAACCGCAGCGTCCCAAGGTCGTCGTGTTCGGCGAGAGTCTGGGATCGTTCGGCGGCGAGGCGCCGTTCATGAGCCTCAACAACGTCCTCGCCCGCACCGACGGCGCGCTGTTCAGCGGCCCGACGTTCAACAACACCATCTGGACCCAGCTGACGGCCACCCGCGATCGCGGGTCTCCGGAGTGGTTGCCCATTTACGACAACGGCGACAACGTCCGTTTCGTCGCCCGCCCGGGCAATCTGGGGCGCCCCGCCGCCCCTTGGGGCAGTCCGAAGGTGGTGTATTTGCAGCATGCCTCGGACCCGATCGCCTGGTGGACTACCGACCTCTTATTCAAGAGACCGGACTGGCTGCGGGAGAAGCGGGGCTACGACGTGCTGCCGCAGACGTATTGGATCCCGGTGGTGACGTTCTTACAGGTCTCCGCCGATATGGCGGTGGCCGTGGACGTTCCGGACGGGCACGGCCACCATTACGTCGCCGACGTCGCCAACGGCTGGGCCGCGGTGCTGTCGCCGCCCGGCTGGACTCCTGAGAAGACCGACAAACTGCGGCCGTTGCTGCACGCCGACGCCCTCCCCAGCGGCTCGACCGGCGGATAAAACGCCTGGTCAACGGTCACCGGTCGCCCCTCGGCAAAATCGGGTGCACTGCTTTGTCCGAAACCGACTCATGCTGCCCCTTCCGCGTTAACCTCCCGATTTGTCGACCCCCGTAGCGGGGTCAACAAGCCGTAGAAAGTTGGGCTGGGAGGTGCGCCATGTCGTATGTGTTGACGGCTCCGGAGCTGGTGGCTTCGGCGGCCTCAGACGTGGCCGGAATCGGGTCGTCGATCAGCGCGGCGAACGCGGCGGCGACGGCCTCGACGACGCGGATACTGGCCGCGGCCGAAGACGAAGTGTCAACGCGGATTGCGGCGTTGTTCGGCGCGCACGGCCAGGAATTTCAGACGCTCAGCGCGCGAGCGGCGGCGTTTCATGACCAGTTCGTGCGCACCCTGACCGGCGCCGGGAACTCCTACGCCAACGCCGAAGCGGCGAGCGCGAGCTCGCTGAGCACCGCGAGCGACGACGTCCTGTCCGTGCTCAACTCGCCCTTCGAGTCGCTGTTGGGTCGGCCGCTGATCGGGAACGGCAGCGACGCGACCGCGGCTGGAGGCAGCGGCGGCGCCGGCGGAATCTTGTACGGCAACGGCGGCAACGGCGCCGCCGGCGGCACCGGCCAGGCCGGCGGTAGCGGCGGCAGCGCCGGATTGTTCGGAAACGGCGGGTCCGGCGGGGCCGGCGGCATCGGTTCGACCGGTTCGACCGGCGCGTCCGGCGGGGCCGGCGGGGCCGGCGGCAAGTTCTTCGGCCAGGGCGGCGCAGGCGGGGCCGGAGGGTCCGGCGGCACCGGGACGGCGGGCGGCACCGGCGGCATCGGCGGGGCCGGAGGGTCCGGCGGGTCCGGCGGGATGTTCTTCGGCCAGGGTGGTGCGGGCGGTCAGGGCGGCACCGGCGGTTCCGGCGGCACCGGCGGCACCGGCGCGGCCGTCGGCAACGGCGGAATAGGCGGACACGGCGGCGCCGGCGGCACCGGCGGCGCCGGCGGGTCGGGCGGGACACTGTTCGGCGCCGGCGGGGACGGCGGTGCCGCCGGCACCGGCGGCGCCGGCGGCGAGGGCGGCCAGGGCGGGGCGGGCAGCAGCTCCATCGGCGGTACCGGGGGCACCGGCGGTGCTGGCGGGGCGGCCGGCACGGGCGGGGCGGGCGGCTCGGGCCTCCTCGACTCAGGTTCCGCGGGCGCCGCCGGCACTGGCGGCGCCGGTGGCCAGGGCGGCACCGGCGGCACGGGCGGCATCGGGACGACCGGCACGACCGCTTCGACCGGCGGCACCGGCTATACCGGCGGTAGCGGCGGCCACGGCGGCGCCGGCGGCAGCGGCAATGGCGGCACCAACGGCACCGGCGGCCAGGCCGGCACCGGCGGCACCGGAGGCACCGGCGGCACCGGCGGGTCGAGCAGCAGCTCGAATGGCGGCGGCGGCGGCATCGGCGGCACCGGTGGAGCCGCGGGGACTGGCGGGTCAGCCGGCACCGGTGGCACCGGCGGGTCCACTGGCGCCGCGGGCACCGGCGGCACCGGAGGCCAGGGCGGCGCCGGCGGCGCCGGCGGCCTAGGCACAACCGGCACCAGCGGCGGTAACGGCGGCACGGGCTTCTCCGGTGGGACCGGCGGCACCGGCGGCGCCGGCGGCACCACCTCCGGCGGGGCGAACGGCAGCGGCGGGGCCGGTGGCGCCGGCGGGATCGGCGGCCAAGGCGGCACCGGCGGGGCGAGCAGCAGCTCCGCGAGCGCCGGGGGCATCGGCGGCACCGGCGGCAACGGCGGGACCCCCGGGCCCGGCGGGGCGGTCGGCACCGGTGGCACCGGCGGGTCCGCGGGCGGCGCGGGCACCGGCGGCCAGGGCGGCCAGGGCGGCACCGGCGGTGTCGGCGCCACGGGCACGACCGGTACCGGCGGTGGCGCCGGTGGCGCCGGCTCTGACGGCGGGGCCGGCGGTACCGGCGGTACCGGCGGTACCGGCAACGGTGGCACCAATGGCAACGGCGGCAACGGCGGCGACGGCGGCACCGGCGGCAAAGGCGGCACCGGCCAGGCGGGAGGCAGCAGCGGCGCCGGCACCAACGGCGGCACCGGCGGTGCCGGCGGAGCGGCCGGCAAGGGCGGGGTAACCGGCGGCACCGGCGGCAGCGACGGCAATTACGGTACCGGCGGCACCGGCGGCCAAGGCGGCACCGGCGGCACCGGCAATAGCGGCACCAACGCCACGGCCGGCAGCGGCGCTGTCGGCGGAGACGGCAATAACGGCGGCGCGGGCGGTGCCGGAGGCACCGGCGGCGCCGCCGGCACCGGCGGCACCAACGGCAACGGCGGTGTCGGAGGCACCGGCGGCGTCGGAGGCCAGGGCGGAACGGGCGGTATCGCCGACGAAGGCACCGGCGTTGTCGGCGGCACCGGTGGCCAAGGTGGGGCGGCCGGAAAGGGCGGGTCGGCCGGCACCGGCGGCACCGGCGGATCCACGGGCAACTACGGCACCGGCGGCACCGGCGGCCAGGGCGGCACCGGAGCCGCCGGCAACGAAGGCTTCAACTCCAACGCCGGGGGGGGCACCGGCTATAACGGCGGCACCGGCGGCGCCGGCGGACAGGGCGGCATCAGCGGCACCGGCGGCACCAACGGCACCGGCGGCACCGGCGGCACCGGCGGAGACGGCGGGAGGGGCGGTTTAGCCTTCGGCAACAACGGCGGCAACGGCGCTGCCGGCGGCAACGGCGGGGCCGGCGGCACGGGCGGGTCAGCCGGCACCGGCGGCACCGGCGGCAGCACCGGCAACTACGGCAACGGCGGCAACGGCGGCGACGGCGGCGACGGCACCAGCGGCGGCGGCGGCACCAACAACAGCAGCAGCGGCGGCACCGGCGGCACCGGCTCTAACGGCGGGGCCGGCGGCAATGGCGGCAATGGCGGCAACAGCGGCAGCGGGGGCACCAACGGCAGCGGCGGGGCCGGCGGCAACGGCGCCCAAGGCGGCCAGGGCGGCACCGGCGGGGCGAGCACCAGCGCCAACGGCGGCCAGGGCGGCACCGGCGGCCAGGGCGGGACCGCCGGTGCGGGCGGGTCAGCGGGCAGCGGCGGCAGCGGTGGCAACGGCGGCGCCGCCGGCACCGCCGGCACCGGCGGCCAGGGCGGCACGGGCGGCACCGGCGGCACCGCCACCGGCAACACCGGCGGCAACGGCGGCAACGGCGGGACCGGCGGGACCGCCGCGGCGGGCGGGACGGCCGGCAGCGGCGGTACCAGTGGCACCGCCAGCGGTGGCGGCACCGGCGGCCAGGGCGGCAACGGCGGCAACGGCGGCACCGGCACGACCGGCAGCAGCGCGGCCGGCGGCAGCGGCTTTACCGGCGGCACCGGCGGCACGGGCGGCGCTGGCGGCACCGGCGTCAGCGGCGGTGCCAGCGGCAACGGCGGCAAGGGCGGCACCGGCGGCACCGGCGGCCAGGGCGCGGCAGGCAGCGGCGCGAGCGGCTTTAGCGGCGGCACCGGCGGCAGCGGCGGGACGGCCGGCACGGGCGGGGCAGCCGGCACCGGGGGCACGACCGCGGGCACCGCGGGCACCGCGGGCACCGGCGGCACCGGCGGCACCGGCGGCACCGGCGGCAACGGCGACATCGGCACGACCGGCTCCGCCGCTTCCGGCGCCGGCGCCGGAGGCGCTGGCGGGACCGGCTTCAACGGGGGGACCGGAGGCGCCGGGGGCAAGGGCGGCACCAGCTTCACCGGCGGCACCAGCGGCAGCGGCGGTGTCGGCGGCACCGGCGGGATCGGGGGCACCGGCGGCAACGGCGGCACCGGCGGCACCGCTATCAGCGCGGGCGGCGGCACCGGCGGCAGCGGCGGCACCGGCGGCACCGGCGGGGCGGCCGGCGCGGGCGGGGCGGCCGGCAGCGGCGGCACCACCGCGGGCAGCGCGGGCAACGCGGGCACCGGTGGCGCCGGCGGCACCGGCGGCAACGGCAACATCGGCGGGACTAACAGCTCAAACCAGAACTTCACCGGCGGCGCCGGCGGCGCCGGCGGCACCGGCGGCACCGGCGGCACCGGGTTCAACGGCGGCGCCGGCGGCACGGCCGGCACCGGCGGCCAGGGCGGCGCCGGCACACCAGTAAACGCTGGCGGCGGCACCGGCGGCGCCGGCGGCATCGGCGGCAATGGCGGCACCGGAAGCGGCGGCAAAGGCGGCGCCGGCGCCACCGGGGGCACGGGCGGCACCGGCGGTACCGGCTCCGTCGCCAGCGGCGGCGTCGGCGGCAAGGGCGGCACCGGCGGCAACGGCGGCAACGGTACGACCGCCGGTGGTGCCGCCGGAACCGGCGGCACCGGCGGCACCGGCGGTCATCAAAACAGCACCAACACGAATAACAGCAACGGCAGCAACGGCAGTTCCGGTACAGCCGGCACCCCGTGAACCGTTCGGGCGGTTAACGCGCGCGAAGGCGGACTATATCCAGCGACGGGCTACCCCGTGGTCCGGGCGCAGCACTTCCTGCAACCGCGGACGCCGGCCAAGGGAACCAGTGACGGCGACCGGGCGTCCGACCAGGTCGGCCAGCACGCCGGCGTCCGCCAACGCGTGGTAGCCGCCAATGACATCGGTGGCGCGGTACAGGCCAAGGTCCAGCAGGGCCGCCGCCGCGAGGCTGGATGTGTAGCCCTCCGAGCAGACGATCACCCACTCGACGTCGTCGTCGACGGCCTGCGGCAGCCGGGCGTCGCTGGTCGGGTCGCAGCGCCATTCCAGCACGTTGCGTTCGATCACCAGCGCCCCCGGCACCTCCCCTTCGCGGGCGCGCTGCGCCTGCGGCCGGATGTCGACGAGCACCGCCCCGCGCCGCAGCGCCTCGGGCACCTCGGCGGCGCGTAGGCGGCGATACCGGCCACGTGCTGCGGCCAGTACCCGATCAATGCGGCTCATCACGACCCCTCGGGTTGGTCGGTCAATTCGGTGCGCTCGCGGCGCAACCTGTTGCGATCGGTGACCTCGTAGTACGACATCGCGGTCAGCGGCGGCGAATAGGCGTGCACGCTCAGGGTCGGCTGCACCGGCGCGGCATGGGACTCAGGAGCGGGCCTGGGCGCCCACACCACGTCGTGCACCCAGCCCAGCGGGAACCCGGCCTGATCACCGGCATCGAGCCGGCGGCGTCGCAACCGCCTTCCGTCCCAACGGAATTCGTTGAGTGACCCGGACAGCACGGTCAGCGCGCCGAGCGACCCGCCGTGGTCGTGCAATTCGGTCGCGTGGCCTGGGCACCCAGCTGATCAGCCAGACGTCCAGTTCCTCGTCGCCGCTGATGCGGGTGAACCAGCGTTCGTCCGGAGGGACGCCGCCCGCGGGCAGCAGGTGGTCGCACCGTCCGCTGAGCACGTCGTCGGCGGCTTGGTCGGTGGCTTGCAGCAGATCGGGCACCCGCAGCCGCGTCGGTCCCGAGGATGGGGACGGGATGGACAGCGGGCGCGCAACGGGATGGACGAAAGTCGGCACAGACATGTGAGGGCTCCAGGGAGAACGGATCGGACAAGCGGCGGCGAGTTAGGGCCGACAACACTCACAAAATCCGAAGCGCTCCATCACGCCAGCAGTCTTGCATAGATTGTCACCGTGCGCTGGTACCGTCGCCGCTCCCCGCTGCGGAGCATGGTCGTTCTCGTGGCCGGTGTGGCCGGCCTTGCCGCGTTGGCGGCCGTCCCCGGGTGCTCGCACGAAACCGGCACCGGTACGGCCCCGGCGCGGTCGTCAGCCGCGTCGGCCGCCCCCCAGCCGCCGGCCTCCATCGGCGTCTCCCCCGCCGGAATCACGACCCGCGTCGACGCCCCCGCGGAGTCCACCGAAGAGGAGTACTTCCAGGCCTGTCATGCCGCGAAGGTGTGGATGGACGCCCAGCCCAAGACCGAGACGCGCTCTTCGAGCCGTACCTGGCGATGGTGCAGAGATCGCCATCGGGCGACGCGGGCAGCTGGAATGTCCGGTGGGCGGATCTGACCGCGGCCCGGCAGGCGGCGGTGATCGTCGCCGCGCAGGCCGCGGCCAACGCCGAATGCGGGTAGCGACCCGCTGCGACCCATTGCGACGCCCCGCCGCGGAATTGAGATCACGGGTGCATGAAATTGCCGACCCGGCCAATGACGGCGCATTCCGCCGCGCAGAATAGCGGAATGCCCGCGCCGAACTGGCACAGTAACCACCCGCTCGCAGGGCGTCCTCGCCAACCTCGCGTGGCACTGGCGCTCGGGCAGCGGCGGCGCCCGCGGCTACGCCCACATCGGCGTGATCGAGGTACTGCGGGAGCGCGGCTACGACATCGTCGGGATCGCCGGCTCGTCGATGGGCGCGGTGGTCGGCGGTGTGCAGGCCGCCGGTCGGCTCGACGAGCTCGCCGACTGGGCGAAGTCGCTGACGCAGCGCACGATTCTGCGGCTGCTCGACCCGTCCATCAGCGCGGCCGGGGTGATGCGGGCCGAGAAGATCCTCGACGCCGTGCGCGACATCCTCGGCCCGGTCACCATCGAGCAGCTGCCCATCCCGTACACCGCGGTCGCGACCGACCTGTTGGCCGGCAAGTCGGTGTGGTTTCAGCGCGGCCCCCTCGACGAGGCGATCCGGGCGTCCATCGCGATACCGGGCGTGATCGCCCCGCATCGAGTCGGCGGCCGGCTGCTCGCCGACGGCGGCATCCTGGACCCGCTGCCGATGGCGCCGATCGCGGCGGTCAACGCCGACCTGACCATCGCGGTGAGCCTCAACGGCAGCGAGACCGGCCGGCGACCGCTCGCGACCCGGAGCCGGGCGTCACCGCCGAGTGGGTGAACCGCATGGTGCGCAGCACCACGGCGCTGTTCGACGCCAACGCCGCCAGCGTCGCTGCTGGACCGGCCGACGGCGCGGGCGTTGCTGAGCCGGTTCGGCGCGACGACCCCGGAGCCAGACAGCTGGCCGGAAAGCACGCAGAGATCCGGCCGACCAGGACGACCGGAAGACCTTCGCAACCACCGACGGCTGGACGGCCTCACGGCCGCCCGGAGTCCCGAAGCTGGGCAGCTTCGAGGTGATGAACCGCACGATCGACATCGCCCAGTCCGCGCTGGCCCGCCACACGCTGGCGGCCTATCCGCCCGACCTGCTGATCGAGGTGCCGCGAACGACGTGCCGAGCCTGGAATTCCACCGGGCGGTGGAGGTCATCGCCATCGGCCGCGCGCTGGCCGCGCGCGCGCTGGACGCCCTCGAATTCGACGGCGGACGACACGCCCGCCATCGACGGCTGATCCGGATCGAGGTCCGGATCCAGTCAGACGCGCCAGGAACCGCGCGACGCCGCTGCGCCTCACGGCGGCCCTGCTCGCGCCCGGCCACCGCCGAAGCGGTGCGGCAGCGCGGATCCAGCGGATTGCGCCCGAACGCCGCCAGCGAGTCGTCGTCGGCGAACACCGTCAGCGAATGCCTGGCGCCGGCGAACGCCGCGATCTCGGCGGCCGGCCCGCGGCCGAACGGCGACGGCGCATCTGCGCCGGCGGGCACCAGGATCACCGCCTCGGCACAGTCGGCGGCGAAGCCGAGGTTGACCGGGCTGCCGACCCCGCCGTCCATATAGCGCCGGCCCGCGATTGTCACCGGCGGCCACGCTCCCGGGACCGCGCAACTGGCCGCCACCGCGTCGACCAGCCCCACGCCCGAGTCCCGGTCGAAGACCACCAGTTCGCCGGTGGCCGCGTCGATCGCGGTGATGCGCAGCACCCGATCCGGCCAGTCGTGCGACGGCAGCCGCTGCGCGATCACCGTCGCGGCGAACGGGCTCGGCAACGGTTTCGGTCGCCAGCGCCACCGCCCCGATCTTTTGCGCTGCTCCCGCTTGCTGCGTCCCAACGTGTTGTCGGGTCACGCCAGGGCCGCCAGGAACAGTTCGGTGATGGCGTCGATGTCGACGCCGGAGTCGATCTCGGCCGACGTCTCGGCGACTTGCCGGGCGAACAGATCCTCCAGCGGGCAGCCGCTGCCGAGCTGCGCGGCGACCGCCGCGCCGGCCGACGTTCCCAGCAGCACGTCCGAATCCAGCAGCGCCGGGCCGCGGCCGGCGACTCGTCGGCGATGCCGCACAAAACGCCTGTCTCCCAGGCGATTCCCGCCAACCCGCCACCGGCCAGCACGAGGGCGCGTTCGGTTGTCATGCGCGGGCTCTGCGTGTGCTGCGCCAGCTCCGACCGGCGGGCTCAGGTCGGCCCGGCTGATCAGGTACCTGGGCGCGTCGGGCAGCACCAGGTTTCGGCTGACCCGCAACGCGGAGTCGACGTGGACCAGCTCCCCCGGGGCGAGCAGGCTCCAGCGCGGATCGTTGTCCATCCGTTCGCTGGCGAACACCACCGACGGCCGGGAGCACAGCGGCTGGGACCACGCGCGAATTCGGTTGGTGCGCAAGTCGAAATCCGGCGCGCCGTCCAGGCGCCGGTCCAAGACATATAGTTCATTCGATGCGGGGTAACGCAGCGCCCACATATCGGTGGCGGTGCTCAGCAGCAGGTTGACCGCATAGATCGGCACATGCGCCGCGAGCCAGCTCATCGCGTCGACCAGGCCGGCCGATTCGTCACCTTCATGGGCGCGGATCGAGGCGGTGATCAAGGCGAATACCCGCTCGGAATCGGTCTGGCCCAACACCAGATCGTCGGCGCCGACCTCGCGCAGCCGTTCATCGAGAACATCCAGGCCTTCGAGCACGCCGTTGTGCGCAAAGATCCGGCCGTCCTGCAAGAACGGGTGGGTGTTGCGCACGTCGAGCGATCCGGTCGTCGCGTAGCGGACGTGAGCGATGAAGGTCGTGCCGGTCATTTGGTGGGCTTCGCTGGCGAAATCGGCGTCCTGCCACGCCGCTATCGCCTCCTTGCGCACCTTCGGCCGGCCCTGCTCGTCGAAGACGCCCAGGCCGGTGCCGTCCGGGTTCTTGCGGCTCTGCTCGGCCAGGCTGTCCGGTGCGTCCAGCAGCCAGAACGTGGCCGTGACAGACGTCGGTCCCCGCGTGCAGGCCGAAGAGTCGACACATGGGTGTTCAGCCGACCAGCCGCGCGGACAGCTTCTCGAGCACCGTTCCCGCGTACCCCTTCCACACCCGGGCGAAGACCGGCAGCGCCGGCGCCGTCACGGCCGACTTCGGATGCAGGATCCACTGCCAGGTCACCTTGGTTCCGGTGCCCGCGGGGGCGAAGCTCCATGTGCCCTCGACGCGGCCGACCAGCGCTGCCATCGGGCCCTTGATCCCCGAGAGCGTGTAGCCGAACGACCGCGGCGGGTCGACGCTGGTCAGCTCCTCGTGCATGCTGCCGCCGCCGGCCATCAAGATGGTGCGGGTCTGCCCCGCGGCGTCCCAATCCCCCGACTGGTCCCGGATCTGCCTGATCGGCGGGATCGGCCCGTACCAGTGCGAACAGATCGACGTCAGCGGGATCGGAAGCGTGCGACTGAACGCATCCTCGACAGCGACGGGTATTGCTCGCGATTGCGCGACCACGACGGACTTTGGCATTGGACATCGCCTCACGGTGTTGGGATTCAGGCGCCGCGATCGAACATAACGCAATTTCGGGCTCTAATCCCGCGCCGAGAGTGAATCGTGCGACGCGACACGCCGATTGGCCGTCGTGTGGTTCACACTCGCTCAGGCCCCGCTCAGTCGCGCGCCTCGACGACCCAATAGCCATGCTGGGCGTATCGGGACCGGATGGTCTTCTTGTCGTACTTGCCCACGCTGGTACGGGGAATCTCATCGGCGAAGGCCCAGTGTTCGGGCAGCCACCAACGAACGACCTTATCCGCGAGGAAGGTTCGCAGTTCGCCGGCGCTGACGGAGGCGCCTTCGTTGAGCACGACGACGGCCAGCGGTCGTTCCTGCCAGCGCTCGTCGGGAACGCCGACGACCGCGGCCTCGAGCACATCCGGGTGCCCGATCAGGCAGTTCTCCAACTCGACCGAAGAGATCCATTCCCCGCCGGACTTGATGACGTCTTTAGCGCGGTCGGTCAGCGAGATGAAGCCCCGCGCATCGATGGTGCCGACGTCGCCGGTGCGCATCCACCCGGAGTCGAACTTGGACGCGTCGCGACTCTGGTAGTACGAGCCGGCAATCCACGGGCCACGCACCTCCACCTCACCGATGGCCTTGCCGTCATTGGGCAGCACCTCGTTGTCGTCGTTGACGATTCGGGCTTCCACACCGCAGACCGGTTGACCCTGTTTGCCGCGGAACACCCAGTGCTGGTCCTCCGGGGTTCCCGGCGGTGGCCAGGCCATGGTCGCCAGTGGCGACGTTTCCGTCATGCCCCACAGTTGCCGAATCTGCACGCGGTGCTTCTCTTCGAAGGTGCGCATCAGCGAGACCGGCACGGCCGAGCCGCCGCAGACCACCAGTCGCAGCGACGAGATGTCACGGTCCGGCTCGTTTTCCAGGCAATGCATGACGTCGTTCCAGATCGTCGGCACCGCACCGGCCACCGTGGGCCGCAGCTTTTCGATCATGTCGATCAGCGACCGGGCGCCGAGGTGGCGGTCGGGCAGCACCAGGTCGGCGCCCGCCATCAGCGCCGCATACGGCAACCCCCACCCGTTGGCATGGAACATCGGCACGATCGGCAGCACGCTATCGCTGGACCCGACGCCCATGGCGTTGGCCGTACAGCCCCCCATCGTGTGCAGAAAGCTCGAACGGTGGCTGTAGACAACGCCTTTCGGGTTGCCGGTGGTGCCGCTGGTGTAGCACATCGCGGCCGCGGAGTTCTCGTCGATACGCGGCCAGTCGAACTCGGTCGGCTCGCCGTCGATCACGTCGGCGTAGCGCAGCACGGTCTTACCCGATTCCTGCAGTGGCGAAAGGTCGCCCTCGCCAACCGCGATCACGGTGTGCACGGTGTCGAAGCTGGGCAGGATAGGGCCCAGCGCGCCGGCCAACGACATGTCGACCAACACGACCTGGTCTTCGGCCTCGTTAGCCACAAAGGCGACCTGTTCGGGAAAGAGCCGAATGTTGAGGGTATGCAGAACGGCACCCATCGACGGCACCGCTAGATAGGCGGTCAGGTGCTCGGCGTTGTTCCACATGAACGTGCCGACGCGCTGATCCCCGGTGATGCCGATCCCGCGCAACGCGTTTGCCAACTGCGCGGCCCGCTGGCCCAGGCCGTGGTAGCTGATCTGCCGGTAGCCGGCCCCCGTTGCAGTGGTGGCGGTTCGTGCCCCGTGCACACCGCAGCCATGCCGCATGATCGCGGCGATCGTCAACGGAAAGTCCTGCATCGTGCTGTACATCGACGCACCGCCTAACGGATCTCGGCGCAGCACCGCCGCATGTTCGCTCGGGCGAATGCTATCGCCGCAGCCAACTGTGCGAAACGGGCTCCCCCGGGCAAGGGGGTTTGACGACGCGCCGCGCTTGGACACTGGACCGAGTCAAATCCTCAACAAACGACCCCCAATCGAACGTGACCACTCACCACGTGCGACATCACGTCGCACGGCCAGCAACAGCCCTTCGACCTCCCGAAAGCTCAGCGGAAACCGAAAGTACAGCCACACGCAGTGGTCGATGATCTCCATCGGATGCCGGCCGACCCTTTGTGCGACGCCGTTGCGGTGCTCACCTACCGATCCCAGTGAGAACCAGGTCGCCCACGCTCACCAACGCCACCCCGGCAAGGCCGTGGCGCGCAGCGAGGCCGCCACCGTCTTGCGCGAGACTCGCTCACCGTCAGCACGCAGATCAGCCAGAACGCGCGGGGCACCGTACACACCGTCACAAGCGGCGTGGGATTCAGCGACTTTGGCGTCCACCTCGGCCCGCCGCTGCCGGGCCGGCGTCGGACCGCCGTCGCGGGACTCGCGCCATACGTACCCCGAGCGCGACACCTCCAGCAGCCCACACATCGGCCCAACCGTGTAGGTGGCCTTCTCTACCTCGATCACCCGGTCGGCTTCTACCGGTTGTGTTCCGAGACGAGAAGGCCGTGGCCTTTTTCAAAAACTCACGGTCTGAACGTAATTCGGCGATTTCATGGCGTAGGCGCTCTAGCTCCGCGCGTTCATCAGCATCTAGCACCGCGCCAGTATCACCAGCCGCGCCCGCTCAACGCTGGAGGCGCACCCAACGCCCCAGCACTTGATCACCCACACCAATCTCAGCGGCCACATGAGCCGCCGGGCGGCCGGTCTCAATCACCAGGCGGGCGGCCTGGTCGTGAAACTCGGGGCGTGTACTTCCTGCGCTTGCCCGGCATACGGACATCCCCGCTGGACCAGCAGTCCCACCAGTCGGGTGTCCACCATCAGGGGTCAACCCCAGTTGTCAATGCGGTGGACGTGGATCTTTGCTGGTAAGTCCGGGGTGCTTTCGCGGGTTTTGACGCCGCCGTCAGAGTCCGCCAGGGTTTGTGTGAAACCGACATGAAGTCGATGTGAAAGCGTACGCTCCGCGAGAAGTGGCACTTGAGTGACCTGAGCGGCGGCTGAGGTCATGCCCCCTGCTTGGAGGTGCGCTATGTCGTATCTAACTGCAGCTCCGGAGATAGTTGCCTCGGCAGCTTCGGATTTGTCCAGTCTGGGGTCGACGATCACGGCCGCCAACGCGGCCGCGGCGATGCCGACGACAGGGATCGCGGCCGCCGCCGCCGACGAGGTGTCGGCGGCTATCGCAGCGTTGTTTGGCGCGCACGCCCAGGACTATCAGGCGCTCAGTGCGCAGGCGGCTGCGTTTCATGCCAAGTTCGCGCAAACCTTGACTGGGGCGGCGGGCGCCTACGCCGCGGCGGAGGCGGCCAATGCCTCGCCGTTGCAGAGCATTCAGCAGGATCTGCAGAGCCTGGCGGTGTTTTCCCCCGTCGAGCTGTTGACGGGGCGCCCGCTGTTCGGCCCCGGCACCAATGGGGCTGCGGGCACTGGGCAGGCCGGCGGGGGCGGCGGGTGGATTTTCGGCAACGGCGGCAACGGCGGGTCGGGTACCGCTGGCGGTGCGGGCGGGGCTGGCGGGTCCGCCGGGCTGTTCGGCTCGGGCGGTGCCGGTGGGGCCGGCGGGTTCGGCGGGGCGGGCGAAGCCGGTGGTGCCGGTGGCGCCGGTGGTGCCGGTGGGCTGTTGGGCGGCTCGGGTGGGGCCGGCGGCGCGGGCGGGGCCGGCGGCGCCAGCGTTACGGGCGCTGGCACAAGTGGCGGGGCGGGCGGCGGCGGTGGCATTGATAAGGCGCTGGTGGGCTGGGCCGGCGGTGCCGGCGGGGTTGGTGGTGCCGGCTCCGCGGCCCTCGGAGATGTCGCAGCTGGCGGTACTGGCTTTGCCGGTGGGGCCGGCGGGGCCGGCGGGGCCGGCGGCGCCGACCCGGGGTTGCTCGGCGCCGGCGGGCTACTCGGCGCGGGCGGCACCGGCGGCAACGGCGGGGCCGGCGGCACCGGCGGTGGTGGCGGGGCCGGTAGCAACGGCGTGGGCATGGATGGCGGGGCTGGCGGCACCGGAGGCGCCGGCGGTGCCGCTGGCGCCGGCGGCAGCGGCGGCGCCGCTGGATTCTTAGGGACCGCTGGCCATGCGGGCGTCGCGGGCATTGGTGGTGACGGCGGGGCCGGCGGGGCCGGCGGCGCCGGTGATGCCGGCACCGTGGGCACCGTCGGCAATGCCGGCGGCACCGGCGGCGATGGCGGTTCCGGCGGCCAAGGGGGCCAGGGTGGCGCCAGCCCTGGCGGCACCACCGGCAGTGGCGGCACCGGCGGCGCCGGCGGCCAAGGCGGGCAAGGCGGCACCGGCTTCGCCGACGACGGCAGCGACAACGCCACCGCCGGCGGCACCGGCGGTAACGGCGGGGCGGCTGGCGCCGGCGGCCTGGCCGGCAGCGGCGGCACCGGCGGCGTCGCGGGCAGCGCGGGTATCGCCGGTGACGGCGGCCAAGGGGGTACCGGCGGGGCCGGTGCCCAGGGCGTCGCCTCCGTCACTCCCGGCAATTCTGGTGGCGTCGGCGGCGACGGCGGCCAAGGCGGAGACGGCGGCCAAGGTGGCGCCGGCAATGGCGGCACCAACGGCGATGGTGGTGCTGGCGGCACCGGTGGCCAGGGCGGTCAAGGCGGCGTCGGCTACACCGGGAACGCCGGCAACGCCGCGACCGCTGGCGGTGGCGGCGGCCAAGGCGGAGACGGCGGCAGCGGCGGCAGCGCCGGCACTGGCGGTGTCGCCGGCACCGGCACGGTGGGCGGCGCAGGCACCGGGGGCGACGGTGGCGCCGGCGGTCAAGGCGGCGCCACCGTCGCTAGTGGTCACACCGCCGGCGCCGGCGGCCAGGGCGGTCAGGGCGGCCAAGGCGGTCAAGGCGCCGCAAACACTATGGGCGGCAACCCATTTGGCGGCACAGGTTATACCGGCGGGGACGGCGGCGCTGGGGGTGAAGGCGGCCAAGGCGGGGGGGCCGTGTCCGGGGCAACCAACGGCTCCGGCGGCGCCGGTGGTCAAGGCGGTACTGGCGGTCTAGGCGGGGACGGCGGCCCCGGCGACGCCGATGGCGGCAGCGGCTCCGGCGCCCAAGGCGGCGTCGGCGGGACCGGCGGCACCGGTGGCGGCGCTGGGCTGGGCGGGGCGGCCGGCACCGGCGGCTCCGGCGGCACCTCGGGCACCGCGGGCGCCGCGGGCACCGGCGGCCAAGGCGGGGTGGGCGGTCAGGGCGGCGACACCACGATCAGCGGTGATTTCGGCGGCTACGGCGGCATCGGCGGCCAGGGCGGCCAAGGCGGCCAAGGCGCCACCGGCACGATCGGCAATGCTGGCGGCGGCGGCGGGGATGGCGGCGTCGGCGGCCAGGGCGGTCAAGGGGGCACTGCCGTGGCCACGGCAACTAACGGCGGCGGCGGCAGTGGCGGCGGCGGGGGCCTAGGCGGACAGGGTGGCGCCGGCTATGCCGACGACGGCAGCAATGACGCCACCGCCGGGGGCATCGGCGGCGCTGGTGGCGGTGCCGGCTTAGGCGGGGCGGCCGGCAGCGGTGGCAGCGGTGGCAGCGGCGGCAGCGCGGGTACCGGCGGTGCCGGCGGCCAGGGCGGCACCGGCGGGGCCGGCGCTCAAGGTGTCACCGGCACCATCGGCAATAACGGGGGCGACGGCGGCGACGGCGCTGCCGGCGGTCAAGGCGGCCAGGGTGGCGCCGGCAATGGCGGCGGCAACGGCTCCGGCGGCAGCGGCGGCGACGGCGGGGCCGGCGGTCAGGGCGGTGTCGGCTACGCCGATGACGGCGGCAAGGACGCCACCGCCGGCGGCGCCGGCGGCACTGGCGGTGCCGCCGGTCAAGGCGGCGCGCCGGGCACCGGCGGCTTCAGCATCTTTGCGGGCTCCGGCGACGGCGGGACCGGCGGCCAAGGTGGTGCCGGTGGTCAGGGCGGCGCCACCACCACCAGCGGTGACACCGCCGGTGGGGGCGGCCAAGGCGGGCAGGGCGGTCAAGGCGGCCAGGGTGGCGCCGGCAATAGCTACTTCAACGGCGGCTTTGGCGGTGGCGGCGGTCAAGGAGGTGTTGGCGGTGCTGGCGGTGACGCCGTCTCCGGGGCAACCAACGGCAGCGGTGGCGCAGCCGGCGCCGGCGGCCAGGGCGGCCAGGGCGCCACCGCGTACGCCGACGATGGCCACAACGACGTCGGCGTGGCCGGTGGCGGCGGCTTCGGCGGTCAGGGCGGTGCTGGCGGCGCGGTCGGCTCCGGCGGCACCGGCGGCGTCGCCGGCGCCGGGGCCGCTGGCGGTCAAGGCGGCGTCGGGGGTCAAGGCGGCGCCGCCACCAAGGGCGGTGACTTCGCCAGCGGCGGCGGCGACGGCGGTGGCGGCGGTCAAGGCGGCCAGGGTGGCGCCGGCGATGGCGGCATCAACGCCAATGGCGGTGCTGGCGGGGCCGGCGGTCAAGGCGGCCTGGGCGGCGCCGGTGCTGCCGACGGCGGCAGCAACAATGCCACCGCCGGCGGTGGCGGTGGCTTCGGCGGCGGCGGCGGCCAAGGGGGCGCGGTCGGCACCGGCGGGATCGTCGGCACCGGGACCGGGGGCGACGCGGGTGCTGCCGGGGCCGGCGGCCAAGGCGGCCAGGGCGGCGGCACCACCTATACCTCCCACACCGCTGGCGCCGGCGGGGCCGGCGGCGGCGGCGGGCAAGGCGGCCAAGGCGCCACCGGCGCGGCCACCGGCACCGGCTACACCGGCGCCGACGGCGGTCAAGGCGGCCAGGGCGGTCAAGGCGGCACCGCGGTGTCCGGGGCAACCAACGGCTCCGGCGGCGCCGGCGGCGTCGGCGGTCAAGGCGGTCAGGGCGGCACCGGCCACGCCGACGACGGCAGCAACGATGCCGGCACGGGCGGCACCGGCGGCGCCGGTGGCGGCGCTGGCCTGGGCGGGTTGGTCGGCACCGGCGGCACCGGCGGCACCGTGGGCGGCGTGGGCGCCGGCGGTCAAGGCGGGCAAGGCGGCACCGGCGGGGCCGGCGCTCAAGGCGCCACCGGCACCCTCGGTCATGCCGGGGGCTCCGGCGGTCCCGGCGGCGGCGGCGGTCAAGGCGGTCAGGGCGGGGCCGGCAATGGCGGCACCGCCGGCAGCGGCGGCGACGGCGGCGTCGGCGGCGCTGGCGGTCAAGGTGGCACCGGTTACGCCGATGACGGCAGCAACGACGCCACCGCCGGGGGCATCGGCGGCACCGGTGGCGGCGCCGGTCTGGGCGGGTTGGCCGGCACCGGCGGTACCGGCGGCACCGCGGGCGGCGCGGGCAGCGGCGGGCAAGGCGGTCAGGGCGGCACCGGCGGGTCCGGCGCTCAAGGCGCCACCGGCACCCTCGGTCATGCCGGGGGCACCGGCGGGTCCGGCGGCGGCGGCGGTCAAGGCGGTCAGGGCGGGGCCGGCAATGGCGGCACCGCCGGCAGCGGCGGCGACGGCGGCGTCGGCGGCGCTGGCGGTCAAGGCGGCACCGGTTACGCCGATGACGGCAGCAACGACGCCACCGCCGGCGGCATCGGCGGCACCGGTGGCGGCGCCGGTCTGGGCGGGTTGGCCGGTACCGGCGGTACCGGCGGTACCGGCGGCACCGCGGGCGGCGCGGGCAGCGGCGGGCAAGGCGGTCAGGGCGGCACCGGCGGGTCCGGCGCTCAGGGCGCCACCGGCGCGGTCGGCAAAACCGGCGGCAGCGGTGGCACCGGCGCTGGCGGCGGCTCAGGCGGCCAGGGTGGTGCCGGCAATGGCGGCATCGACGGCACCGGCGGCCAAGGCGGCGACGGCGGTGCCGGTGGCCAGGGCGGTACCGGCTTCGCCGATGACAGCAGCAACGACGCCACCGCCGGCGGCACCGGCGGTGGCGGTGGTGCCGGCGGGCAAGGCGGCGCGGCCGGCACCGGCGGCCTCTACGGCCTTGCGGGCGGCGGCGGCTTCGGCGGCTCCGCTGGTGCCGGTGGTCAGGGGGGCGCCGCCACCACCAGCGGTGACATCGCGGGTGCGGGCGGTCAAGGCGGGCAAGGCGGTCAAGGCGGCGCTGGCGGCACCGGCCCGGCCGGCGGCGGCTCCGGCGGCTATGGCGGCGGCGGCGGCTACGGCGGTGCCGGCGGTGCCGGCGGTAACGCCGTGTCCGGGGCAACTAACGGCTCCGGCGGCACCGGCGGCCAGGGCGGTGCTGGCGGTCAAGCCGGCGCCGGCGGCGCCGACGACGGCAGCGGCTCCGGCGGCTCCGGCGGTTCCGGCGGCGCCGGGGGTCAAGGCGGTGCCGGCGGCGCGGTCGGCACCGGCGGCATCCTCGACAGCGGCATCGCGGGCGCCGGGGGCGCTGGCGGCCAGGGCAGCGCCGGCGGTCAGGGCGGCGCCACCACCACCAGCGGTGACCCGGCCGGCGGCGGCGGGTCCGGCGGCGGCGGTGGTCAAGGCGGTGCTGGTGTCACCGGTCCGGCCGGCGGCAGCGCCTCCGATGGCGGTCAAGGCGGTGCCGGCGGTGCCGGCGGTGCCGGCGGTAACGCCGTCTCCGGGGCAATCAACGGCTACGGCGGCGGCGGCGGTCAAGGTGGCGGCGGCGGCCAGGGCGGCACCGGCTACGCCGACGATGGCGGCAACGACGCCGGCGCCGGCGGGGGCGGTGGTGCAGGCGGTACCGGCGCTCAAGGCGGCGCGGCGGGCACCGGTGGCCTCTACGGCGGTGCGGGCTCCGGCGGCGGCGGCGGTCAAGGCGGCGGCGGCGGTCAAGGTGGCGCCACCACCACCAGCGGTGACAGCGCCGGTGCGGGCGGTCAAGGCGGTCAAGGCGGTCAAGGCGCCGCTGGTGGCACCGGCCCGGCCAGCGGCACCGGCGGCGACGGCGGCGACGGCGGCCAAGGCGGCACCGGGGGCACCGGCGGCACCGCTGTCTCCGGCGCAACCAACGGCCGCGGCGGCCTAGCCGGCACCGGCGGCACCGGCGGCGCCGGCGGCGCTGGCTACAACGACGACGGCAGCAACGACGCCGGCACCGGCGGCGCCGGCGGCGCCGGCGGTCAAGGCGGCGCGGCTGGCACGAGCAGCGGCACGCCAGGCAGCGGGGGTGCCGCCGGCAATGGCGGCCAAGGCGGCCCAGGCGGTCAAGGCGGCAGCACCACCCACAGCGGTGACACCGCCGGTGCGGGCGGCACCGGGGGTACCGGCGGCACCGGCGGCACCGACTCCACGGCAACCCCGGCAGCGGCGGCACCGCGGGCAACGCAGGCGCCGGCCCCTCCGGCTCCACCGGCGGTAGCGGCGGCAGCGGCGGCGCCGGCGGCGCCGGCTCCCCTTAGAGGGCTTAGGCGGTTCAGCCGCTAATGCTGAGTCAATTCTGCGGGTGGGGTCGTGGTTGGCTTAGGCAGCGAGTCGTGCGTGGTAGGTGAGATCGTCGAAAGCGGCTTGGTAGGCGCGGGCGGCTGCGCGCAGCCGTGATGGTTGTGGTGGGTCGGGGTCGCTGATCTGGGCAAGACCGGCGCGCAGCAGGTGGTCGTGAGCGTGGGTGAACAGCAGCGCGTACTGCAGGCCGGTGTCGGTGACGCGGTAGCGGCGGGTACCGGGGATGCGTTCGATGAGTCCGTGGGTGCGCAGGCGCCGCAGGTCGTAGGTCATCTGCCCGGCGGTGATGTCCTCGAATCGTTTGCTGAGGAGGGGCGCGGTAAGGGTGCGCAGCTCGCGGTTGGTGAATCCGTGAGGCAGCAGCCGGTGGATGAGCAGTGCGTGCAGCAGGGCGTGAACTCGGTTGTCGCCGAAACGCAGTCCGGCGATGCGGGTGCCTGTGCCGGTGACGACGGGCGCAGTCAGATCGGTAAAGGCCTTCGCGCCGCGGATCGGGTCGTAGCTGATGGTTTGGACGTCGAGTAGGCGCCGGTTGGCGGAAAAGCCGTGCTGCCTCAGTTCGGGCAGGCTGGTCAGCCGTTTGGTGACTCCGAAGTCGCGCGGGTTGTTGATGGTGGTTTCGGTGCGCAGTGCTCTCCCTTCTTTGTGGTATTGCTTGATTTTGTTGGTCTTGTAGTCGACATGCAGTGACGGGACGACACCATCGGTGATAACCCGGGTGCGGAAACGGCTCGGGGTTTTGCGTTTGCCGCGACGCACGATGCGACGGTTGAAGATCAACGCAACGTTGTCGGGGCGGCCGATGTCGAGGTTGTCGCCGATGGCCTTCGAAGAAGATCCGCCCCGACACCGGCGCATCCAGCATCTGGGTCAGCGAGAATTCGGCCTGCAGGATCGACAACTGGTAGCGGTAGCCGGCCGCCTGGTCCTCGTCGGTGAACGGGTTGGGCAGGATCGCCAGCCACTTGCACAGCAGCGCCTCGATCTGGGCGGGACCCAGGCTGTCACAGATCGCCTGCAACGCCGTGACGTCATCGACCGCGGCGAACCCGTTGTCGAGCGCGCTGAACCCGATCCCTGCCTTGGCGGCTTGGCGCTGTGCCCAATGGTTGCCGTTGATGCACAGCTTGGCGGTGTAGGGGAAGTAGGTACAGAACTTGAGGAAGAACGGGCCGAAATCCTCATCGAGGCAATAAAAATAGAAGTGGTTGACAAACGCGGTGGAGCGCACCAGCCACGCATAGGAAGCCCCGTCACGGCTGTAGCGGCGCTGGGTGCGCCACACCAGTGCCTTCTCCTGCGCCCGGCCCACGAACAGTACCCCTTCGCTGTCGGTGAACCGGGCCGAAAATTGCTGGGCCACATCGTCTTTGCGTTCCTTGCCGAACGACACCAACTCCAGGCCCCGTGCGGCGATGAAGCCGTGGATGTTGGTCACAAACGCTTTGGTCATGGGGTCCATCAACGCGGTCGACGCGTAATGGTGACCGCGGTGGCCGACGAAAAAGCCCTGTACACCGCCGCCGTAGGCCAGTTGCGGCATCCACACGTTGAGAAACATCCGGTCGATGCACTCGACTTCGAAGACGGTGTGATCGGACAAGACATCGCCGGCACTGCGCACTACGGTCATGATGGGCTCCGGTTCGGACGGGCGGCCAGCAGGCCTACCAACCGCGTAATGCGGTTCATACAACCGGCCGACACTTTTCGACCAGGGTCTTTATCCCATCCCCGACCGGAACCCCCCAGCCACCCCCGACCAACATGCCCGTCGGGATGGGGCGAAGCCCGGCTA
>CAVVLC010000074.1:0-36794 GCA_963748885.1 uncultured Actinomycetota bacterium | reverse complement strand
GTTCGGCGATGCGTTGCGCGACACACTTCGCCGCGGACAGCCTCGGCGTGCCGGTTTCCTGCTACTTGTGGGAATCCAGCTCTGTAACGGTAGCGGGTGGTACACCGGTGTACTCCGGTACACCGCCGTTGACCTGCTGTTTTAGGGGTGTACTTTGGGTACACCGGTGTACCTCGGGTGTGTGACGGTAGCGGGTCCCCTTCTCGGTCTCGATGACGATGATTCGACCTTCTTCAGCTAACTCGGATACGGCGGCAGAGAAGTTGTCCCGCAGGTCTGCCTTCAGCTTTCTACGAAGGTCGACACCGGATATTTCACCGGACCGTCCGAGCCATCGGAGGACCGCTTCCTTGGCCCGCGTGAGTTTGCGGTCAGAAATGAGTTCCTCGCGTTCGGCGGTTGCCAGGGCGCGGCCTCGGTTGCTGCGCTGGGCGGCCTCGGCGCGCTCACGCTGGACCCATGCGCGGGTGCGATCCGACATCGCCATGACGACGCCGGCTAATTCCCAGTCCTCGCCGCTGATCGCCGCATCGTCACGGCTGTCGAGGATCATCAGGGCCGCCGACACCTTGAGCCTGACCAATAGCCGGTGTCCGTCGAGGGGGTCGACGGCGCCGCGGTGCATCGCCAGCTGGTGGGTGTCGATGGCGTCGCGAGCGGCCTTGGGCACGACGAGGTCTCCGCGGAACCGCGACTGCCGGACGATGAGCTGGGCGGGTTCCTTCGGGCGTTCGTCGGGCATGTCAGCGTCGAGCACGGGCAACCAGATGAACCGCTGAGGGGTGCTGCTGTCCGCGCCGTCGAGTAGGGCACCGGCGCGGCCGGGCTGTACACCGACGATCAGGCCGCACCTGTACGTGTGAGCGGGCACGCGGGTTCTGGTGTGGGCCTGGGCGTTGGTGAACCCGAGTTGTTCTCCCGAGAACACCTTGCGCAGCTCGCTTTCCAGCGTCGAGCCTGCCCGAGAGAACAGACCCGCGGCGGTGTCGACCTCGGGCACGCTGAAGACGGCGGTGGTGATCAGTTCACGCTCGGGCATGCCGTCCTTGCCTTCCGGTGGCGGCATGAACGTGCGGGCGATTCCCTCCCCCGAACCGATCGGGAACTCGGGCAGATCAACAACGTCTCCGTGGTGCCAGCGGAACAAGATCGCGTCGCGGGCCGCCGACTCGCTGGTGCCCTTACCCGCGCCGCTCGGACCGGTCAACGCCACGAAGATGTTTAGGCTGGCTCGGCCGCCGGCGTGCGGAGGCAGCGCGATCGCTGGCGGGATGATGCCGTTGGCGCGAACCATGGAGACTCCGAGGACCGCCCAGGGGCAGCGGCGCCGGGCCTGCGCGAACCGGCGGATATGCGCCAGGATCGGCCGGGCACACCAGAACTCCTCAAACTCGTTCAAGCTGTCCCTCCGTGGTATGTAGGCGCCGCGGTGGCTGCTGAATGCTTCGGGCGACCTCGCGGGCCAGTCGGCGGCTGCCGCCACGGCCCTTGCTGACGTCGGCCATTCGCTCCTGGTCGGTGTCGTTGCGCAGGGCGTCGCGGACACCGCCGAGGATCAGGGCGAGCATCTTGCGGGCGTCGTCGTCGGGCGTGCCGCACCAGCGCGGACTGCCGGCGATCAAGGTGGGGTCGAGGGCGATGCCGTGGCTGGCGGCCACACCGGGTGGCGTAAGGAGTACACCTCGTACCAGCCGGCCACCTGCCGGGAGTGGGGAGTACCCCCGCACTGGGCGGGGGGCTCTCATCGAATGGTGGTGGCGCGATCACCGTCGCCGCCTGACCCCGGCCGAATCTAGCTCGGAAATCAGGCGCTCTACGGCCCGCCCGTCAAGGGTGTTCGATTCGAAAATCGCATCCCCGAGCCGCTTGAACAGCTCGCGGCGGCGGTATTCCAACCAATCCGCGTTCCACACCCGAAGGCAGTCGACAAGCTTGGTCGAACCACGACAAGCCGGTCTGCGGGTCTTCTCGATCGATCTCCGACAGTTCCCGTGGGGCTTCGTATCCAGCACCTGTCGGCCCGAATCGCGATTTGCGGCAGTGCCTCTCAGGGGGCAGTGGCACCGTCTCGCCGCACATCGCGGTGATTGTCGTTACACCAGCCGCGCGGGCCCTCTCCGTGTCCCGCAACCAATAGCAGTGAAATAAGTACGGGTTCCTCGGCAGTCCCATCCGGTATTGCCGGCGTATACGGTCGACGTCGGTCAAGCGGTCCCTGTCCGTCGGTTTGCCTCCGAGGGCCATCCGAGTGAATTCCTCGGCGTAGTCGCGGTAGTCGCAGTTGGCCGGCCGCAGCAGGGCGTGCCTGGTGATCGTTTCGCAGTGGGCGCACTTGAGGTCGCCCACCATCCGGTGCCAGGTTCGGAGATCGGCGAAGCAGTCTCCTACGGTGTTCCTGGCCTGCTTGTAAGTGCGAATATTGCCGCACTGGCAGCACAGTGCCTGCTGCGGTTGTGCGAGACTCCTCATCGCCGGGCCTCCTCGGCGCCGGCGGGCGGTTGACACTCATGGTCGAACTCCCTTTCACTTGCTGGTGGTTAGGTTGGTTGGAAGGCCCTGGGGTGGCAGCCCTGGGGCCTTCAACATTTCGGTGTGGTCGTCGTCGTCGACCAGGCCGAGATCATCGAGCGCATCGCGGTCGGCCTGCGTGGTGTGGGGATGGCTCATAAGCGGCGTCTCCCCCGCGAACGTGTTGGCGTCCAAGTACTTCAGAACGTCCTCACGGCGATATCTGATCTTGCGCCCGATTCGTACATACGGCATGCCGCGGCCGAGATAGCGGTCTTGATTCAGGGACTCCTTGCTCGCCCTGATGTAGTCCGCGACCTCCGCCGTCGTCATGAGCGGTGGCAAGTCATCCATCCTCCATCCTCTCTTCGGATCTCATGAACGATGATTTATATCGTTCTAGCGATGATTGTGCATCGACTGGATTGAGCTGTCAATAACATCGTTGAACGGATGATTTTGATCGCTTATGCTCGCCGCATGGCAGCTGACGAAAAGTGGAAGCCCATAGAGTCGATTGACGAGACGGGCGCCACGGTCGCGCGGAACATCAAGCGCATACGCGGACGAATGCCCTACACCGAACTCGCAGACAAGCTCGAAGAACTCAAACGACCCATCCCCACTCTCGGCCTCCGCAAGATCGAGTCCGGTGGTCGGCGTGTGGATGCTGACGATCTGATGGCTTTGGCTTTGGCACTTGGAGTTTCACCGGCAACCCTGCTCATGCCCATAACCGAAGCTGACGATACCTCGGTAACTGCTACCGGAGTGGATGGCGCAGTCGAGGCACGCCGGCTGTGGCGCTGGTTGGTTGCCGAATTCCCGCTTACCGGCGATACAGCCGATGCTGTGTTCAGCTTTTATCTCCGAGCGATCCCAAGTTGGCTGCTCGGCCGCGATATCGATCTGGTCGAATCCGGTATTGAGCCGAACATAACCAGGATCTTGCGCCGATACGGCAGCGAACAGCTACTGAGAGAGCGTGCAGATGGCGACGATCAGTAAGTACCAAACATCTACTGGTGCAACGCTTTACCGTGTTCGCTACCGGATGCCGGATAACCGGCAGACCGACAAACGCGGTTTCCGGACCAAGCAGGCCGCTGCGGCGTTCGCAGCCACGGTCGAGGTGAAGAAGCTTACGGGCGCATTCATTCCGGAGACTGCTGGCCGGATCACGGTTGCCGAGCTGGCGCCAGACTGGCTGACGCGCAAGGAACAGGCGACCGCGGTGTCGAACTACCGAATGATCGAGTCCGCGTGGCGTGTGCATGTCAAGCCGAAGTGGGGCCGCTGGCAGGTAGCCAAGGTCACCGTGCCTGACGTCGAGTCGTGGGTGGCTCAGATGGTCCGTGACGGCCGTGGGGCTACCACGGTCCTGCGCGCTCACGGTGTCCTGTCGGGGATCTTGACTGATGCGGTGAAGGCCAAGCGGTTGGCGGCCAACCCGGCTCGTGGTATCGACGGGCTTCCGCGTAAGACCACCCGCCGCCACGTGTACCTGTCGGCTGACGACGTACACCGGCTGGCCGCCGAGGCGGGCGAGCACCGGCCGTTGGTGTACGTATTGGCGTTCTGCGGGCTGCGGTGGGGCGAGGCGATCGCGATGCGCGTGCGTGATGTCGAGTTCCTTAAGCGGCGCCTGGTCGTCGCGGACAACGCGGTACAGCTCGGTGTCGAGCACGCGGTGGGCCGGACCAAGGGCCGCGAGGTCCGCTCAGTGCCGGTACCGTCGTTCGTCCTCGACCAGTTGTCTCCGCTGTGCAAGGACAAGCCGCCCGGCGATCTGGTGTTCGCGGGTCCGGACGGCAAGTACTTGCCGCGGCCGAAATCGACGCGCGGATGGTTCTCCGGCGCTGTGAAGCGGTCGAAGGTTCAGCAGATCACTCCGCACGACCTGAGGCATTCCGCTGCCAGCCTGGCGGTATCGGCCGGCGTCAACGTTCTGGCGCTGCAAAGGATGCTCGGACATTATGCGGGTGATCTTGTCAAGGGCGTCTTGTCAGGAGGCGGTCTGATCGAGTCGGGCGAGCAGTCCGTCGAACACTTTCTGGCGGCCGAGTTGTCCTTTTTCGGCGGCGTCGTCGCGTTGTGCCTGCAGGGTCGGGCGGAATTCGATGGTGGTCTGGAAGAAAGTGCAGGATTCGCAGATGGATTCGAAGTGGCAGTCCAGGCCGACGGGCCGGGCGCAGTAGCCGTTGCCGAGCATCCGGCGGTGCATCTCGACACGGAGCTTGCGCATTTCAGCGCCTTCGGCGTCGGCGGGCAGTGCGCGTGGTTGGTTGTAGAGGGCTTCGACCTTTTCGCTGACGGAGAAGTATTCGTCGGCGACGGTACGGTCGGCGATTCGGGCGTAAACGAGGGTCATCCGCATCGATCGGTGCCCCAACAACGCGGCCAGCGCTTCGAGGGTCATGCCACGGTTGATCGCTTGGGTCGCCAGAGTATGCCTGAGGCGGTGCGGCGAAACATGACCGATCCCAGCCGCTTTCGCGGCTTTGGCGACTGCCCGATCGACGCGGCCTTCGCCGATGCGTTGGCCGTACTCGACGAACAGGTAGCGGCTGCGCAGGCTGGTGGGTCGAGCGGAGATCCAGGTGTCGAGGAGATCCTTGAGTTGGGGATGCAAGGGAATGTAGCGGTCGGTGCGCAGTTTCCCGAGCGGCACGTGCAACCAGTACCCTGCGCCGATCTGCACGACGGAATCGACTGTGAGATCGAGGAATTCGCCCTTGCGCAGGCCGGTGCGGGCCAGGAACTCCACGCACAGTCGCACGAACGGGTCGTCGGCGGCGCGTGTGGCCTGCAGCAGCTTGGTGAAGGCGGCGTCGTCGAGGAAGCGGGGCAGCGGGTCGTCACGCAGCGGCAGATCGCCGGGGAACATGAGCACGCGGGCGGGGATGTCGTCGCCGTCCCATTCGGTGAGCCGCTCGAAGCAGGTGCGCAGGGTGCCAAAGTGTTCGGCGAGACCGATCTTGGACAAGCGGCCGCCGCGGGCCGAGGGCCGGGTGGACAGGTGCAGCTTGTAGGCCTCAATGTGTGCCCGACGCAGGTCGGCGACGCAGAGCACCTCGGGGGCGTTGACGGCCAGCCAGCCGGCGAACTCTCGCAGCACGCCCTCGACGCGCACCATCGTCGCGGGCCGCAGCGACAGCCGGGTCTGGGCGATGTACCCGGTGAGCGTGGTGGCCAGCCGTGGCGGGACCGCCGCCCACTGGGCGGCCCGCTCGGCCGAGCGGTCTGGGGCTGTTTTGCGGGGAGCGGTGTCAAGAACGCCGAGGTGGAACAAAGTGGTTTGCGCACCGAACAGCGCCGCGCTGAGCGCCTTGGCGCCATGGCTGTCCGGTCGGTGACGAGTTATCGCGGCGGTCAACGCTTTTCGCTGCTCGTCGATCACTGGCTGGGTCAGCCGCTGGGGAGTCAGCCCGGCCAGCGCGGCCACCTTGGCCAGCGCCGACCACTGCAGGCGGGTCACGATGGAGTCAAACCCGAGCTCGGCGGAGGTCGCGGTGAACCGTTCGTGGAACCTGCGGTGATGATGGGCGGCGATTTCGCCGAGGTAGGGCCGGCAAGCCACGAGATAGTCGGGGCTGGGCCGCAGCCGGCCCGTCACGATCAGCCAACCGACCACCCGTCGCTCCTTGAGCGGCAATGCGCACTGCGATGCCAGCGGCAACGCCGACCAGCCGGCCACCCCAACGCGGGTGAGAAACGTGCGCGCCACCGAGGTCACCGGGTGTCCGGCGAACATCCCGGCCGTGACGAGGTCGGCCCGATACGCCTCAACGAGCTCCTCGATGTCGTGGCGATGCGCTGGTGACCGGTTCATGCCTGAGCCGCCTCGCCAGACGCGACGACCTGCGCCTCGATCGCTTCGGCGGCTCGCAGGTACTCCCGTTCCAACCAGTCGTTGGCCAGGTGCAGGTAGATGCGGGTGGAGTCGATCGAGGCGTGGCCGGCCTGGGCTTGGATGGCCTCCAATGCCATCCCGGCCTCCCGCAGCCGGGTGAAACAGGTATGCCGCAGCTGATGGCACGTCGCCTGGGTCAGCCCGGCGCGACCGCGCGCACCGTCGAGGATCTCGTCCAGACCCGCCGCAGACAACGGCTCACCGCGCCGTGGTCCCTTCAACACCACGAACACCCGATCACTCGACGCCGGTGGCCGCTCGTGCTCCAGATAGTCCCCGAGCGAGGCGAAAAACCGCGGCGACACCGGCACCATGCGCTGCCGACCGCCCTTGCCCTCGGCCACGAACACTCGCCGCTCGCCGATGTTGACGTCGTCGAGGCGCAGGCCGAGCACCTCGCAGCGTCGCAGGCCACCCAGCAGCATCGCCTCGACCATGGCCCGGTCGCGGTGAGTGCGCAGCGCCGCCCGCAGCGCGTCGACCTCGCTGGGCGCCAGCACCCGCGGCAGCGTACGCGGGGTGCGGATCAACGGCACCGCGCCCTTGCCGCGCCGGGCACCGGGGCGGCGGGCGGCCAGGCTGGTCGGTACCGGGTTGCGGCTCACGCCGGTGTCACCCCGGGCCGCAAGGTAGGCGTAGAGGCCACGCACACTCGACAACCGGCGGGCGATCGTGCGCGCCGCCAGGCCCGGCTCGCCGTCATCCAATCGCACCACCCGCTCGCCCAAGCGGGAAGTACGTTGAGATGCCAAGAACGCGAAGACATCTGCAGCGTTCACCTGCGCTGGCTGCTTAGCAACCACACCAAAGAAGATCTTCAAATCCGACGCCACCGCCAGCCAGGTATTGGTCCTGGCACGCGCCGCAACGAAGGCCAAATAGTCATCCAGCAGCGGATGCCCCAGGGTGATCGCGACGAGCTCCGCCCCACGATGGTGACGGATTAAGCACGGCATGAACTGGTCCATCGGGGTCTCCTCGCTCGTCGGTCAACCGACCCACGTCCGGGTGGTCGACCCGGCCTCAGATCACCCGTATATCAAACACAAGAGCGCGAAGGTCACTTTGGACACGTACGCGGACCTCTTCGATACGGATCTGGATGCGGTTGCGGTCACTCTCCACAAGTCCTACTCACTCGAAAGTGTGGGCAAAGTGTGGGCACAGAGCGGGCACGCCGCAGGCCAGCAAACAAAGAAATAGCCCTTTACCTGCAATGCAGGGTCCAGGGCTATGGCGGTGGCGGAGGGATTTGAACCCTCGGACGGTGTTAGCCGTCACACGCTTTCGAGGCGTGCTCCTTAGGCCGCTCGGACACGCCACCGCCGAGCAGCTTACCTAACCGGCGGGCGCTCACCCCAATCGCTGACGGGCCCCAATCGCTGACGGGCGAAGAACGCCTCCAGCGGCGCGGCGCACTCCTGCGCAAGCACACCGCCGCGCACCGCCGGCCGATGATTGAGCCGACGGTCGCGGACCACGTCCCACAGCGATCCGACCGCACCCGTCTTGGGTTCCCAGGCCCCGAATACCAGCCGCGCGATGCGAGCCAGCACCAGCGCACCGGCGCACATGGTGCATGGTTCGACGGTGACCGCCAGCGTGGCCCCTTCCAGCCGCCATCCGTCACCGAGCACCCCGGCCGCCGCACGCATCGCCAGAATCTCGGCGTGCGCTGTCGGATCACCAAGGGCCTCACGGGCATTCACCGCGCGGGCCAGTTCGGTTCCGTCGGCACCGATAATCACCGCACCGATGGGCACGTCGCGCGGCCCCGCCGTCGCGGCAACCGCCAGTGCGGTACGGATCAGATCTTCGTCAGTGATCACCGACCGAGACGGTCGATCACCGCCGACAGTTGGTCGGCGAAGCCCATCTCCCGTGCGATGCGGCCCAGTTGCTCGTCGGCGTACAGGTCCGTCTCGTCGAGGATCACTCCCAACACCGCCTCGGGCAGCCCGACGTCGGAGAGCAACCCGAGGTCGCCTTCCTCGAACGGATCCGCGTCCTCGAGGTCCTCGGGATCGATGTCGGCGTCCAGGTTGTCCAAGACTTCGGCGGCGATGTCGTAGTCCAGCGCCGCGGTGGCGTCCGACAGCAGCAGCCGGGTCCCCGACGGGGCCGGGCGCACGATGACGAAGAATTCGTCGTCGATGTCAAGGAGCCCGAACACGGCACCCGCGCTGCGCAGTTCACGCAACTCCGTCTCGGCGGCCGACAGACTGGTCAGCGACTTGCGACGCCATCGCAGAGCAGCGCCATTGGCCCTCTTCCCGCACGACCGCAACGCCGAATCCGTCCGGCACGTCCGCCGCCGGGCCCTTCGACGCAGGCACGTTGTGCTCCCATGGGCGCCTACGCTAGTCGCTGACCAGGCCCCTTGACCAGACGACACGCAGAGCGAGCCGCCGGAAAGCACCAGTGCGCGCCGAACTGTGCCAACCTTGGACTGTGGCTGGGACTGCGACGGCGAACCGGTGTGCTTGCTGGGGCTGGGACTGATCGGCGGTTCGATAATGCGGGCCTTGGCGGGCGCGGGCCGCGAGGTCTTCGGCTACAACCGGTCCGTTGAGGGCGCGCAGGGAGCCCGCTCCGACGGCTTCGACGCCAACACCGACCTCACCGACACCCTGAAGCGCGCCGCCGGCAGCGACGCGCTGATCGTGCTGGCCGTACCGATGCCGGCCCTGCCGAGCATGCTCTCCCACATCCGCGACGTGGCGCCCGACTGTCCGCTGACCGACGTCACCAGCGTCAAAGGCGCGGTGCTCGAGAGGTCGCCGCCGCGGGCCTGCTGGCGCGCTTCGTCGGCGGTCATCCGATGACGGGCACCGCGCACTCCGGTTGGGTTTCCGGGCACGGCGGGTTGTTCAACAGGGCGACCTGGGTGGTCAGCGTGGACGACCATGTCGACCCTGCGGTCTGGTCGATGGTGATGACCTTGGCGCTGGACTGCGGGGCCGTGGTGGTGCCGGCCAAATCCGACGAGCACGACGCGGCGGCGGCCGCCATCTCGCACCTGCCGCATCTGCTCGCCGAGGCGCTGGCCGTCACCGCCGCGGAGGTACCGCTGGCCTTCGCGCTGGCCGCCGGATCGTTCCGCGACGGCACCCGGGTGGCGGGAACCGCGCCGGACCTGGTGCGGGCCATGTGCGAGGCTAACGCCGACCAGCTGCTGCCGGCCTGCGACCGGGTCATCGACTTGCTCAGCCGTGCCCGCGAATCGCTCGCCCAGTCACAGCTCGGTGGCCGAACTCGTCGAAGCGGGCCATGCCGCGCGAACGCGCTACGACAGCTTCCCGCGCTCCGACATCTTCGCCGTCACCATCGGCGCGGAAAATTGGCGCGAAGAACTGGCCGCCGCGGGCCGAGCCGGCGGCGTGATCAGATCCGCTCTGCCAATCCTGGATAGTCCAGGATGAACCCGTCGGCGTCGACGGGGACGATCGGTGCTGGCGACCGGCGAACGCAACTTGATCCCGTCCGGGCGTCCCTCGCTGGTGTAGCTCACGGTGTCGGCGGTGACGACCATCTCCGGCACCCGCACGTAGACCATCGGCAACGTGATCGAGTCCGCCCGCTCGTGTAAGCCGAGCCGCCGGATGGGCAGCGCATTGAAGAACGGACTGAACACCACGTCGACGTCGAGGGCGCCGTTGTATCCCGCTCGCTTCTGCCCCTGGTGGTCGGTCACCAACCACATGTTCTCCTCGTCGCGGGAGATGGCGAGCTGGCGTTCCCGCTCGGCCAGCGTGACGGTCAACCCGAACCGCTTGGTGGCACCGCTCTCGTCGGTCAGCAGCTCGTAGAAGGCTCCGAACGCCGGGTTGCTCGCGGTGGCGGCCGCCACGATGCGTCCGTTGGCCTTGATCCGCTTGCCGGACAACTGGATTCGTACCGATTCCATGCGGGAGACGTCCTGTGCGCGCCAAGTCAACATCGCTGGCCAGGCGCGGTAAGTCGGGTCAGAAGGGGCTGCGGTCACTCGTCTACCGTAGAGCGTCTTTACGAACCGCGGCGAGTTTGTCACCAAGTGCTGCCCTAAGTTTTCACCGGCATGCGATCGCGCCGACCGAGAGCCGTGCGCGGCCGCCCGGTGCCGGGTGCCGACACCCATACCGCCAGCGCCAGCAGACCGTCGAGCGCCAGCGCCAGCGCCGCCACCATCAGCGCGCCGACCAGGGCGAGGTGGAACTGGCGCACCTTGATCCCGTCGATCAGATAACCGCCTAGCCCGCCAAGGCTGGCATAGGCGGCCACCGTCGCGGTCGCGACCACCTGCAGCGTGGCGCTGCGCAACCCGCCCAGGATCAGCGGCAGCGCGTTCGGCACTTCGACGCGCAACAGCACCTGGGTCTCGGTCATGCCCATCGCACGGGCGGCGTCGACAACGGTGGGGTCGACATTGGCGATGCCCGAATACGTCCCGGCCAGTAACGACGGCACGCCCAACAGCATCAGCGCGACCAACGGTGGTCCTGGCCCCAACCCGTAGACCAGTACGCCGAGCAACAGCACGCCCAGCGTCGGCAGTGCGCGTAATCCGTTGACCGCACCCACCACCAGCAGCTGGCCGCGGCCGGTGTGACCGATCAGCAGTCCGAGCGGAACGGCAACGAGGGCCGACGCCCCGACCGCCACCACGGTGTACTCCAAATGCTCCAAGGTGCGCGTGGCCAGCCCGGTGGGGCCCGCCCAGTTGTGGGCGGTGAGCAGGTAGGACACCGCCTGTTCGACGAAGTTCATCGCGCGCCGCCGACGGGTGGCAGCACCACCGCGCGCCGCCCGCGGGCGGTGCGTGCCGCGTGTTCCCACGGCGTGGCCAGCCGGCCGGCCAGGTCGATCAGCATGTCGATGACGACCGCAAGCACGAGCAGCGCGATGATGCCGGCCAGGATCTGATCGGACTTGTTGGTTTGGTAGCCGGCGGTGAACCACGTACCCAGGCCGCCGATGCCGATCACCGAACCCACCGAGACCATCGCGATGTTGGTCACCACCACCACCCGCAGTTCGGCGACCAACACCGGGATCGACAGCGGCAGTTCAACCTTCAGCATCCGAGAAATCGGCGAATAGCCGACGGCGGTGGCGGCGTCGCGCACCTGCGCCGGCACGGCGTCCAGTGCCTCGAGCACCGCGCGCACCAGCAGCGCCGCGGTGTAGGCCGTCAGCGCGACCATGACGTTGGCCTCGTCGAGGATCCGGGTCCCGATGATCATCGGTAACACCACGAACAGCGCCAGCGACGGGACGGTGAAAACGAGGCTGGCGGTCGCCGTCGTCAGCCGTCGGGCGATCGGCGCCCGCCGCACCAGCGCGCCCAGCGGCACCGCGATCACCAGACCGAGCAGCACCGGGACCAACGACAGCCACAGATGGATCTTGGTCAGCGCCCAGGCATCGTCGAGGTGGTTCAGCAGGTAATGCATGTTCAGGCCCGCTCGGGCCTACGTCGGGCTGCCACGACGGCCAGCACGTCGGCCGCCAGCACGCCGCCGATGACCTTGCCCGCACCGTCGACGGCGACACCCACCGTCGCCGGCGAGGACAGGGCCGCGTCCAGGGCGTGACTGAGGTTGCCGCCCGGGCGGAACACCGAACCGATGCCGCTCACGGTGTCCGGCAATGCGGCGCCGGCCCGGTGCCGGCGCAAGCCGTCGGCATCTATCCAGCCCAATGGCGCGCCTTCGTCGTCGACCACTATGGCCCAATCGTCCGGGGTGTCGGCGTCGGAGATACGGCCCGCCGAGATCAGCTGAACGTCGTGCACCGGCAACTGGTCCGCGTCGATCAGTTGCAGCCACCGATAGCCGCGACCCAGACCGATGAACCTCGCGACATAGTCATTGACGGGGGACGTCAGCAGCTGGAGGGGCTCGTCGTATTGCTGTAACGCGCCGCCCCGGAACACCGCGACCTGGTCGGCGAGCCGCAGCGCCTCGTCGATATCGTGCGTGACGAAGACGATGGTTTTCTGCAATTCGCTTTGCAGACGCAGTATTTCGTTCTGCAACTCGTGACGAACCACGGGGTCGACGGCGGAGAACGGCTCGTCCATCAACAAGATCGGTGGATCCGCGGCCAGCGCGCGCGCCACCCCGACGCGTTGTTGCTCGCCGCCCGAGAGCTGCGCCGGGTAACGAGACCCCAGCTTGGGATCCAGTCCCACGAGTTCGAGCAGCTCGTAGGCGGCTCGGCGGGCGTCGCGCCGGGACTGGCCCTTCAATACCGGTACCGTTGCGACGTTGTCGATCACCCGGCGGTGCGGCAGCAGACCCGCATTCTGGATGACGTAGCCAATTCCGAGCCGCAACTTCACCGGGTCGACACCCGCCACGTCGGCCCCGTCGACGGTGATGGTGCCGGAGGTCGGCTCGACCATCCGATTGATCATCCGCAGCGCCGTGGTCTTGCCGCTGCCGGAGGAACCGACGAACACCGTCAGCTTGGCCTTCGGGACCTCCAACGTCAGCCGGTCCAGCGCGGTGGTGCCGCCGGCGAACGACTTGCTGACGTTGTCGAAGCGGATCATTGGCTGATTGGGTGGTTGAAGCCGTTGTCCCGCAACCAGTTTCGTGCGGCCTGGTCGGGATCGACGCCGGAGTTGCCCGACACCGCAGCGTTGAGCGCGGCCACACCCGCGGAGGTCAGTTTGGCCGAGACCGCATCCAGCACATCTTTGAGACGGTCCGACTTCTTCTGCGAATTGACCAGCGGCACAATGTTTCCGGCCAGAAAGTTCTGCTCAGGATCCTCGAGTGCCACCAGGCGGTTGTCCCAGATCGCCGGTGACGTGCTGAAGATATTGGCGGCGGTCACGCGTCCCTCCGTCAGCACGCGTACGGTCACGGCTCCGCCGGCGTCGTTGATGGCGACGAAATTGCCCGGGCTGATGTCGAGTGAGTACTTCTGCCGCAGCCCGGGGAGCCCGGCCGGCCGGGTTTGGAACGCGGACGGCGCGGCAAACTTCACCTCCGACGAATGCGACGCCAAGTCGGCGATCGTTTTCAGATGCCACGCGGTCGCGGTCTCCTTGGTGACGGTGACCGTATCGGTGTCGGAGGCCGGCGACGGCGTCAGGATCGACAGGTCACCGGGCAGTCGTTGGTAGAGGTCCAACTCGACGGCGTCGAGCATGGTCGCCGTCGAGTCGGGTTTGAAGTACAGCAGCAGGTTGCCGATGTACTCCGGCACGAGGTCGATCGAATGGTCCTTGAGCGCCGGTATATACGTCTCGCGGCTACCGATTCCCATCCGCCGCCCAATGTCAAAGCCATTGGCCTCCAATGCCTGTGCATAGATTTCCGCAACGATCTCGGATTCCGGGAAGTCACCGGAGCCGACGACGATGGACTTCATGCTGCGGGTCTCCGCGCCCAGCGGATCGGCGTTGCTGCAGGCTGCGATCATGCACACCGTCGCAAGCCACACTGTCGCAGGGACGGTCGCGCTACGAACCCGCCGCAGCATCTTCATACCGTCGACATTAACGACACAAGCGACGAGGCAGGGGCCAGCGGGCCCGTTGCGGGTTCACGCACCGCCAAGTTTCCGGCGTGGTTTGGTTCCTTCCGGCGTGGTTTGGTTCCTTCCGGCGTGGTTTGGTTTCTTTCTGTGCGGGATGGGACCAAGATGGCAGCATGAGCAGCAACGCCTCTGCCTCGGATGCCTCGGACCTCCCGCCGGTTCCACCGGCGCCGCCGCCGCTCCCCGCCGGCGCGACATCGGCGGAACCGGCCGTCAAGTTCACCCGGGCCGGCGCCCTGTGGACGGCGTTGATCTTCGGCTTCCTGATACTCATCCTGCTGCTGATTTTCGTCGCGCAAAACACGGCATCAACGCCGTTCACGTTCTTCGGCTGGCACTGGAGCCTGCCGCTCGGTGTGGCCATCTTGCTGGCTGCGGTGGGCGGCGGGCTGCTGACCGTCGCGGTCGGCACCGCACGGATGCTTCAGTTGCGTCGGACGGCCAAGAAGCACTACGCGGCGGCCCAGAAGTAGGCAGCTACGAGGGCAGCTTCGCGAGCTCGTCGAGGCCACGGGAGATCAACGGCGCCACCACTTCAGGCGCGTGGTCTGAGGTGTCGCCCCTGCCCTGCGCCTGCTCCGACATGCGCCTGCGGAAATCGATGCCGGCGGCGATGATGGCGAGCTTGAAGTAGGCCAGCGCCATATAGAACTCCCAATGTGCCAGCGGCACGCCGGCAACGAGCGAGTAGCGATCGGCGAGTTCGTCGGCCGTGGGCAGCAGCGGCGACGTCCAGGCCGCTTGCGCGTTGACTATCAGGTCCAGGGCGGGGTCGCGGTACACGCACATCAGCGCGGCGTCGCTGATCGGGTCCCCCAGCGTCGAGAGTTCCCAGTCCACGACGGCACGCACCCGGGTCGGGTCGTCGGCGTCGAGGATGGTGTTGTCGATCCGGTAGTCACCGTGCACGATCGACGTGCGGCTCTGCTGCGGAATGGATTGGCGCAGGCCGGAATGCAGTCGCTCCACGTCAGTGTCGCGGTGGTCGTCGGGCAGCCGCACCAGGTCCCATTGCGAGCCCCACCGGCGCACCTGACGTTCCAGGTACCCAGTAGTTTTGCCGAAATCGCCCAGCCCCACCGCATTTGGTTCGACGCTGTGCAAGTCGACGAGAACCCGGATCAGTGAGTCGACACAACCGTCGATGACGGTGTGATTGAAGGCCTCGAGTTGGGCACGACGGCGCACCACTTGCCCGGCGACGAATTCGACGATCTGGAACGGCGCCCCCAGCACCGAGTCGTCCTCGCACAGGGCGATAGTGCGGGCCACCGGAACCGGTGTGTCCTGCAGCGCGGCAACCACTCGGTACTCGCGGGACATGTCGTGCGCCGACGGCGTAAGCCCATGCAGCGGCGGGCGTCGCACCAGCCAGCTCGTTTTGTCGTCGTAGACCCGGAACGTCAGGTTGGAGCGGCCCCCGGAGATGAAGTCCGCCCGCAACTCGCCGTCGCGCTCGATGCCCAGCGAACGCAGGTAGCCGTCCAGCGCGGTCAGGTCGAGCCCCTCGAGTTGGTCAGCTGAAGTCACCGGACTTGTTTACCACCGGTGATCGCCTCGGCGCGAAGCAGCTAAGCGCATCGCAAAGATTCGATTATGTGTCCGCGGCAAAACGGCGCGTGAACATGGGATTAACCGGCGCCTGAAATGTCGAACCCGGGCACTTCCAAAATGCCAAAAGCGTACTGTTCGGCGTCGCCATCGATGAAGATTGCGGGATCGACCCCACCTACTGGGAGCCAACGATGTCCTCTTACCTGACCGCAGCGCCGGAAGCATTGGCTGCAGCGGCCTCGGACTTTGCTGGCCTGGGTGAGGCGATCACCGCGGCCAACGCGTCGGCGGCAACCCGTACGACGGCGATCCTGGCCGCGGCCCAAGACGAGGTGTCGGCGGCTATCGCGGCGCTGTTCGGCGCGCACGGCCAGCAGTTTCAGGCGCTTAGCGCGCAGGCTTCGGCGTTTCACGAACGGTTCGTGGAGTTGCTGCATTCGGGCACGCAGGCCTACGCGGCCGCCGAGGCCGCCGATGCGTCGCCCTTGGCGGGGCTGTCGGACCTGGCCTTCTTTAAGCCCGTTGAGTTGCTGACGGGGCGCCCGTTAATAGGCAACGGCGCCGACGGGGCGGCGGGCACCGGGGCCGCGGGCGGCGAAGGCGGCTGGTTGTTCGGCAGCGGCGGCAATGGTGGGTCCGGCACCGCGGGCGGCGGCACCGGCGGGGCCGGCGGGTCGGCCGGGCTGTGGGGCCATGGCGGTAACGGCGGGGCGGGCGGGGCCGCCACGGCCCCCGGCGGCACAGGCGGTCAAGGCGGGGCCGGCGGCAGCAACGGGACGCTGGGCGGCGGAAACGGCGGAAACGGCGGGACCGGCGGGGCGGGCGGGGCCGGCGGCGGCACCGGTGGGGCCGGCGGCACGGGTGGTGCCAACGCGCAGGTGCTGTCGGTGGCCGGCCGGGGCGGGACCGGCGGCACCGGCGGGTCCGGCGGCGCGGGTACTGCGGGCAATGCGGGTGGGACCGGCGGGGCCGGCGGGGACGGCGGCGTCGACAACTCGATGACCGGCGGGATCGGCGGTGTGGGCGGCACCGGCGGTCAGGGCGGCGCCGGCGGCGCCGCTAGCGGTACCGGCAACGGCGGTGCCGGCGGCGCCGGCGGCGCCGCGGGGGCCGGCGGCGCCGAAAACACGCAGACGGGCGGCATCGGCGGTGTGGGCGGCACCGGCGGTCTCGGCGGCGCCGGCGGCGCCGGCGGTCTCGGCGGCGCCGGCGGCGCCGGCGGTCTCGGCAGCGGCGGCGACGGTGGTAGCGGCGGCGCCGCGGGTGCGGGCGGAGCCGGTGGCGCCGGTGGCGCGGGCACCACCGGCGGCGGCGCCGGCAGTGGCGGCACCGGCGGTGCCGGTGGCACGGGCGGCGTCGGAGGTGACGCTAGCGGTGCCGGCAACGGCGGCGCCGGTGGTGCCGCCGGTGCCGGTGGAACCGGGGGCATTGGTGGGGCCGCCACCGGCGGCACCGTCGGCAACGGCGGCACCGGTGGTGCAGGCGGCACGGGCGGCACGGGTGGGGCGGCTAGCGGGAGCGGCAACGGCGGCGCCGGTGGTGCTGCCGCTGCCGGTGGAACCGGGGGCGCCGGCGGCCCAACCACGTCGGCCACCAGCGGCACCGGCGGCACCGGCGGTGTCGGCGGCCTTGGGGGGACCGGCGGGGCGGTCAGTGGGACGCGGTGCCGGCGGCACCGGCGGTGGTGGCGGCAACGGCGGTGTCGGCGGCACCAGCGGCGCCCTGACCACCGGCTTCCTCACCAACGGCGCGGCCTTAGGGCCCAGCGGCAACGGCGGCGGCGGCGGCGCCGGCGGCGCCGGCGGCTCGGCCGCGGCCGGTGGCACCAACGGCAACGGCGGGCACGGCGGCAACGGCGGCGCCGGTGCCGCCGGCGTAGACGGGCCCGACGGCGTGACCAGCAATGGCTTCAACGGCCGGTTTCAACGGCGGCATCGGCGGCAACGGCGGCAATGCGGGCGCGGGCGGGGCGGCCGGCAGCGGGGCGGGCGCGGCGGGCACCGCGGGCACCACGGGCAACGGCGGCAACGGCGGCGTCGGCGGCATCGGCGGCAACGGCGCTCAGGGCATTACGACACCAGCAACACCACCGCCGGCAGTGGATTTAACGCCGGTAACGGCGGCGACGGCGGCAACGGGGGCTCGGCTGCCGCCGGCGGCACCAACGGCAATGGCGGCGACGGCGGCACCGGCGGTATCGGCGGCGCGGGTGCCACCGGCGCCATCGGCTACATGGGCGGCACGGGTGGAAACGGCGGCGACGGCGGGCTCGGCGGCGCCGCGGGCGGCGGTACGGCGTGCGTGGGCACCGCGGGCAACGGCGGCAACGCGTGGCGCCGGCGGTGCGGCTGGCGATGGCGTCGTCGGCACCAACGGTGGCCTGGGCGGTAACGGCGGCGCCGGGGGCATCGGCCGGGGCGGCCGGCTCCGGTGCGGGTGTGGCGGGCAACGGTGGCCGCGGCGGCGACGGCGGCCACGGCGGCAACGGCGACCAGGGCTCGACGGGCGGCAACGGTGGCAACGCCGGCGGCGGCGGCAGCAGCACCGGTGGCATTGCCGGCGGCGGCGGCAACGGCGGGGCGGGCGGTAGCGGCGGCGACGGCATCGACGCCCACGCCGCGAACAACGGCACCGACGATGGCACGTCCGCCGGCCCCGCCGGCAACGGCGGCAACGGCGGCGCCGGCGGCGCGGCCGTCAGCGGCGGCACCGCCGGGCAGGGCGGGGCCGGCGGAATCGGCGGCGCCGGCGGCGCGGCGGCAACGGCGACGCGGTTAGCGGTGCCGCCGGCGGCAACGGCGGGGCCGGCGGCAACGGCGGCAACGGCGGTGCGGGCGGCGCGGGCAGCGGTGGCCCCGACGGCGGTGCGGGCGGTACCGCCGGCCTGGCCGGCAACGGCGGCGACGGCGGCAGCACCGATGGCGCGGGCGGTATCGCCGGCAATGGCGGTGCGGCGGGTGCGGGGGGCACCGGCGGCAAAGGCGGCAGCGCCACCAATGGCGGCGCGGGCGGCGCGGGCGGCGCATCCGTGGCCGGCGCCACCGGCGGTAACGGCGGCGCGGCCACCGCCGCCGGCGGCGACAACGGCGCCTACAACGGCAACGGCGGCGCCGGCGGCGCCGGCGGCAGCGGTGGGGCCGGCGCCGACGGCGGTGCCAATATCACCACCGTGGGCGGCGCCGGTGGCGCCGGCGGTGCCGGCGCCGACGGCGGGGCCGGGGGCAGCCCCGGGGCGGCCGGCGCCGGCGCGGGCACCGCGGGCTACGTAGGCGCCGGCGGCAGCGGCGGCAACGGCGGCAACGGCGGCAACGGCGGCAACGGCGGCGCCGGTTACCACGGCACCCTCGGAATCGACGGCGGCACCGGCGGAACGGCGGCAAAGGCGGCAACGGCGGCATCGGCATTGACGGCGACCTCGGCGGCGGTGCCGGCGGCAACGCCGGTACCGGCGGCAACGGCGGTGCCGGCGGCGACGCCTCCCCGCCGTCCCCGGTAAAGGCGGCGCGGTCACCGTCGGCGACAACGGCGGCGCGGGCGGCGCCGGCGGTGCGGGCGGCACCGGCGGCACGGGCGGCAAGGCCACCGGCCCCGGCGCCTTCATCCCCAAGACCGGCATCTATAACGGCGGCAACGGCGGCAACGGCGGCAACGGCGGCAGCGGCGGCAGTGGCGGCAGCCGGCGGCGCGCTCCCGGTGTCGGCAACGCCGGCGCGGGCGGCGCCGCTGGGGCAGCGGGCGTCGGCGGTGCCGGCGGCGACACCGCCGGCAGCAGCAGCGCGTCCCACCGGCCTCGGATTCACCGGCGGCAACGGTGGTGCCGGCGGGTCTGGCGGCACCGGCGGCGGTGGCGGAAGCGCCGCCTACGTCGGCAACGGGGGCGCCGGCGCTGACGGCGGGGCGGGCGCCGTCGGCGGTAAAGGCGGGTGCGGGCGTGTCCAACGCCCTCAACGGCATTGGCGGCCACAGCGGCAACGGCGGCGGCGCCGGTAACGGCGGCGACGGCGGCACCTCTCACAACGGCTTTAGCCTCGCCGCGGGTGGCAGCGGCGGCGACGGCGGCAACGGCGGCGTCGGGGGCGCTGCCGTCTCCGCCAGCGGGTCCGGCGGCAACGGCGGCAACGGCGGCTCCGGCGGCAACGGTAACGACGGTGCCAACGCCGGCACTCAAGCCGCAATCAACTTCGCCGGCGGCAACGGCGGCAGCGGCGGCACCGGCGGGGACGGCGGCGCCGGCTTCGGCGGCCTGAACGGTGGCAATGCCGGCGGCGGTGGCTCCGGCGGCAACGGCGGCCGCGGCGGCGGCGGAACGACGGGCAGCCTGGCGGTCGCCGGCGCCAACGGCGGCTTCGCCGGCAACGGGGGTAACGGCGGCGCCGCCACTGACGACGGTAGCGCTGGCAACGGCGGCGACGGGGGTGCCGGTGGCAGTGGCGGGTTCGGCGGCACTTCCCTTACCGGCTACCGCCGGCACCGACGGCGGCATCGGGCGCAACGGCGGCAATGGCGGCACTGGCGGCAGCGCAACCGGCGGCGGCAGCGGCGGCAGCGGCGGCAACGGCGGACAACGGCGGCGGCGGCGGCACTGGGGTGCGGGCTTTCGGCGCCTCCGCGGGGACCGTCACCGCCGGTGATGGCGGCGACGCCGGCGCCGGCGGCACCGGCGGCGACGGAGGTGACGCAGACATCGAACGGAAATAACGGATCGTCGGCCCATTCCCGGCAATGCCGGCAACGGCGGCGCAGGCGGCGCAGGCGGCGCCGGCGCGGCGGGCGGCACTGGCTCGGTGACCGGCAGCGGCGCAGCATCACCGGCGGCAACGGCACCGCCGGCGGCGCCGGCGGCACCGGTGGCACCGGCGGCAACGCAATCTTCGACAGTGCCGACCCCTCACCAGCTTCTTCGGCGGGTTCGCGGGCGCCGGCGGCGCCGGCGGGGCCGGCGGCGGCGGCGGCGACGGCGGCGGTCTCAACGGCGCCACCGGCACCGCCGGCAACGGCGGCAACGGCGGTGACGGCGGCGACGGCGGCGACGGCGGAACCGGCAATACCGCCTCACCGGCTCCGCCGGCTTCGGCGGGGGCCGAGGCGTCGGCGGCATCGGAGGCATCGGCGGCACCGGGCAGCCACCAATGCCGGCGCAACGGCAGCGACGGCAGCAACCCCGGGCAGCCACGGATAAACCGACCGACCGCTTCTCGTGGTAGCCAACGAAGCTCCCCGAATTAGCGCGAAGTTATGCGCGCCCACCGCACCAGGGGGTGATGGTCCAGCGAAGTCAGCAGAGGCCGCTAGGAGTTCCGCGAGTGGGGCTTGTTTCTTGGGTGGGCATCACCTGCGGGTATGGCACGCGATAAGGAATTGACCTCTTCACAGTCGAACCCAGTACGACATTCGGGAGGCACTGCGCCAAGGTCGGCAGCGCCCTCAACCTCGCATTATCCAGATCAGGCTTCGATTGATTGGGCGCCACGCCGAAATTGAAAGTCGAGGTCATGTCGCCGACCGTCGCGTTTCGCCAAGCGCTGATATTCGGAACGGGAACATTGAACCGCTTGCTGATAAATTTCAGCGTCGACGTGTGGTCAAAAGTGTCGTGGCAAACCAATGGACCGCGACTGTAAGGCGAAACGACAACGCAAGGCACTCGAAACCCGAGCCCAATTGGCCCACGGATTCCGCCGGAGCCAGACACAGCGTCGATATTGGGAATCGTGACCCACTCACCAGGAGTGCCCGCTGGGGCTGTCGGCGGAACGACGTGGTCAAAAAAGCCACCATTTTCGTCATAATTGACGATCAATGCCGTCTTTTCCCACACCGCCGGATTGGACAATAGAATCCGCAATACGTCCATAATCCCGACTGCACCGAGGGATGTCGGGAACGAGGGATGCTCGGAAAGAAGAAATCCCGGGAGCACCCAGGAGACTTTGGGCAACGTGTTGTTCTTGACATCGTTCTCGAAGTTGTGCGGGTACGTGGGAGCGATGCCGTACTTCGCCAGGTTCGACTTGCTATCAGCGGACTGCTGGAAGGTGTTGACCACACCGTTGTAGCCGACGACGGTGTTGTTGAGGGGCCCCAGCGTCTTGTTCTGGTACACCTTCCAGCTGATACCGGCGGTTTCGAGGTTATCCGGCATGGTGGGCCAGCTGTATCTCAGCAGCGGTTGGATAGTGGGCTCGACCAACACCGGCCCGCCACGGGTGCCCTCCGGGTCGATCGTGGCACTCATCCAGAAAAGCCGGTTGGGAGTGGTTCCACCCAGCAACGAACAATGGTAGTTGTCGCAGACTGTGAATGTGTCGGCAAGCAGGTGGTGAACCGGGAGGTCGGCGCGGGTGTAGTAGCCCATCGTCACCGGGACATCACCCGCCAGCGCGGTGACCGCGGCCTGCGCCGGAAGCCAACCGTCGTTTGCCCCAAAATTCCATGACTGGTGCATGGCGGTCCAACCATGGTCCGGGTCGTTGACGCATTCGCCGTCAACCAGCGGACCCCGCTTGGTGTCGAAACGGTACGGGAGGGTGGTACCCGCGGCATCCACCGCCTGCGTCACGGGGTTCCAGCCCTTTTGCGAAAACACCTGCGGTGAACCGGTGTCGTTGAACCCACGGACGTCTCGAGATCGTGCCGAAGTAGTGGTCGAACGACCGATTCTCCTGCATCAACAACACAATGTGTTCGATATCGGTCAAATGACCACTACAAGGCCCCGCACCGTAAGCCTTTTCAATAATCGGACCGGCGAGCGACATGGCCCCACCGGCGGTCAGGGTCGCAGCCGCTTTCGCCAAAAATTCCCGACGGGTCATCCCGTCGATTGGATGCTTGCCCTTCAACCGTCCTCCTATAACGCGTGCTGCGGCGACTCGAGCAGGCCCTGGTTGAGGATGGGTTCGGGCACGCCCACGTCGACGCCGCGGCCTCTCGTGCCAGCAAACATGCAGGTATTAAGCGGGCTGAGCCCGCGGTTGTCAAATCCGTACAGCGGCGAGTCGTTTAAAAGTTCATTAACAATTGGATAATTGAACGCTTAACCTCTCTGGCAACCTAGTTTGAGGCAGCTGCCCTCTGACAATGTAGTGACCCGAAGGCAGGGAGGGAGAACTTTCGCAAGATGGCGAACAAGTGTCCCCATTGGTCCGAGCGACCAGGATCGAAAAGCCTGGTCGGTGAACGGTGCGGGTACGGAACGTTCGACCCTTAGGAAGCGCTGCGCCGTTCGAGCACGGCCGGAATGTCGGCCACGCTGTCGAGAACGTAATCGTGATCCTCGGCCTCGAGCGCGGCGCGGTCGACCTTCCCCGTGAGGACACCCACAGCGACAGCGCCGGCGTTGCGACCCGCCTGAATGTCGACCACCGTATCGCCCGCCACCAATACCGAACGGACATTGCGCACGCCGCAGGCTTCCATCGCCCGGAAGATCATGTACGGCGCCGGGCGGCCGGCAGAAACGTCGGATGTGGTGATGACGGCGTCGACCGTATGGCCGGGCCCCTCACCGGCGGTCCAGCCGAGCGAAGCGAGTAGCGGTTCGGCGACGTCGTCGGAAAACCCGGTCGTCAGAGCAACTTTGATGCCGCGGGAGCGTAGTTCGGCGATTGCGGGCACCACGCCCGGCAGAGCTACGGGTGGTTCGTCGGTGTAGGCCTTGCGCAGGTGCGCACGGAACGCGTCGAACCCGTTGGCGACCAGATCATCAGTCGGCTCGACCCCACCCAGCCGCAACAGGTTGGTGATCGCCTCGATCTTGTCGGTGCCCATCCAGGTTTGCAGGTCGTCAGCGGCAACGGTGGCGCCGGCCTGCAGCACCGACTGCTCCAAAGCTCGGTAGACGGCTCCGCCGTCGTCGATGGTGGTGCCGGCCATGTCGAGGGCAACAAGTGCGATCATGGGGTGCAGGTTACAGCGTCGATCACTTGAGCCCGGCGGCCTTACCCCTAGTCTTGTCGGCGTGACTCTATCTTGTCGGCGTGACTCGCATCCAGACTCCCTCCGACCGCTCCTACGACGTCGCGGTCGTCGGGGCGGGAATCGTCGGCCTCGCGCACGCCGCCACGGCCCTCGATGCCGGCCTGCGGGTTTTGCTTCTCGAGCGCGACGGCCGGGCGGTCGGCGCCTCGGTCCGCAACTTCGGTCACGTCTGCGTCACCGGGCAGTCGGGTGACCTGGGTGAGCTCGCCGGCATCGCGCGCGAGCGATGGCTCGACGTCGGCCGGCGCGCGGGCCTGGGCGTGCGCGAAACCGGCGGCATAGCTGTCGCACGGCGCGCCGATGAACTCGCCGTGCTCGAGGAGCTCTGCGCCAGCGGACACGACGGCATCGGGTTGCTCACCGCGGCTCAGGTCCGCAAGCGGCTAGATGGACGCGGGGCCGACGACATCGTGGGCGGCGCCGAACTGCGGCGTGACCTGCGGGTGGACCCCCGCGTCACCGCGGGCCGGCTGACCGCGTGGCTGGCCGACCAACCCGGCGTCGACGTCTGCTTCCACACCGCCTACCACGGATTCGACGGCCAGCGCGTCCACACATCGCGCGGCACCGCAAGCGCCCAACGGGTGATCGTCTGTGTTGGCCACGACGTGGACTACCTGTACCCCGAGTTGGCCGAGGAACACCAGATCGCGCGCTGCGCGTTGCAGATGGCCCTCGTCGAGCCGCCCGACGGCATGGTCCTCGATCCCGCGGTCCTCACCGCGACGTCGCTGCTGAGATACTCCGCGTTCGCCGAGACCAACGCCGCACGCGCGCTGCACGATCGGATGTCGGCCGAGCGTCCCGACCTATTCGACATCAACGCCAACGTGATGGTGACGCAACGGCCCGACGGCACGCTGATCATCGGCGACTCGCACCACACCGAACCCACCATCGATGCCTTCATGACGGAAACAACGACCGACACGCTGCACCGCGCGATCTGCGACGTACTCGGCGTTGCCGGCCTAAAACTCCGTGAGCGCTGGCAGGGCGTCTACGCCTCCAGTCCACGCGGCCCTTACGTCGTGGCCGAGCTAAGCGACCGGCTGTCGGTGCGTTCCGTGACCGCCGGGGTCGGCATGACGATCGCATTTGGCCTGGCGCGGCGACATTTCCCGAACTGAATTAATGGCACCCAAAGGACCTAAAAGAACATTGCCTTTCTGGTTGGTGAACAGACGGAATTGACGCTAGCGAGTCCTGGGCTTGACCCCGTTGGGTGGACACTGGCATTTGCCGCGGCGCAGGGGTGGCGTCGCTGTGACTGGCCCGCCTAGCAGGACAGGACATCTATGGCTACCTCGCCCGCTGCGTCGACAGCACCCAGTCCCCTGAATCAGCCGAAGCGGTCAGCGATCAGCCGCAGTCTCGAGAATGCGAATAGCGTCCTCTTCGTGCTCTACGGCGGTATGGCCGCCTTTTGCGTGTACTTCTCCATGTACGCATTCCGAAAGCCATACGCGGCAGCGACTTACGACGACGTCGTTGGTTGGCACATCCATTTCAACTTCAAGGCGCTGCTCGTCATTGCGCAGATCCTCGGCTACGCGGTGTCGAAGGTGGTCGGAATCAAGGTGATCGCCGAGATGGAGCCCCGGCGTCGCGCGCCGGCGATCCTGATCCTGATCTCGGCCTCACTGGTCGGACTCATCCTGTTTGCCGTCCTGCCGGTCAACGTAAAGTTCATCGGCCTGTTTCTCAACGGGATGCCGCTGGGCTTGATCTGGGGACTCATTTTCGGCTACCTGGAGGGGCGGCGGACGACCGAAGTCCTCGGCGCGATACTCAGCGCCAGCTTCATCGTGTCTTCCGGCATCGTGAAGACGGTCGCGATCTTCTTGATGGTCCATCTCCACGTGTCGGAATTCTGGATGCCTACCGCCACCGGCGCGCTCTTCCTGCCGCTGTTGTTCATCAGCGTCTGGTTTCTGTCACAGTTGCCCCCACCCAGTGCGGCGGACATCGCGGCACGCACCGAACGTCGTCCGATGAACGGTGCGGAACGAATCGCGTTCCTCCGGAGGTATGGACCCGGCGTATTCCTTCTCGTGTTGGGGTACATACTGCTGACGGTCTTCCGTGACTTCCGCGACGATTTCGCTGTTGACATTTGGGCGGCCCTCGGTTTCAAGGGCGATCCGGACGTGCTCACTGAGAGCGAAATCCCGGTTGCGATCTTCACCCTGACGGCGTTCGCCGCCTTGATACTGATCAAGAACAACCTGCGGGCATTGCTGACCATCCACGCCATGACCGTTGGTGGCGCCGTCCTGATGGGGGCGTCCGCGTTCGCCTACATCAACCATTGGGCGACGCCGATGCAGTTGATGATCGGCACCGGAACTGGACTTTACGTCGCTTACATGCCGTTCAATGCGATGCTGTTCGAGCGGATGATCGCTGCCACGAGACAGGTGGCTAACGCCGGCTTCCTCATCTACGTCTGCGACGCCTCGGGCTATCTGGGCACGGTGACGCTACTGGTTTACAAGAACTTCTTCGCCTCCGACATCGACTGGCTCACGGTGTTTCTCACCGGCGCCTTCACCACCAGTGCCGTCTGCTTGGTGTTTACCTGTGCGGCCGGCGTGTACTTCTGGCGGAAGATCAGGCGGCAAAGTCCCGATCCCGACGACAGTGTCGAGATCGTCGATGTGATGCCGCCGCCAACCGTGGAGCCGGTTCGCGATGTCACACTGAGCAGTGCGCCGAAGATCACTACCACCTAGCTCGAGTTACCACGCAACTCCCACGCGAGGGCGCGCCGAACGTGTTCTGAGGGAGAGAAATTGGCGAAACCCTCGCCCTCACGACACACTCGGCGTGGGCCAGTTGCTCACCAGCGTTGATTGCGGGGCAATAGGTCCCACACATGTTCGGTGCCGTTGACACTGGCCACCGTCGCCTGACCGGTCCGCGAGTACAGCAGACGGGTCAGCGATGCGTAATCGATGGGGAAAGACAACAGCCGGGCCGTACCCAGAATCTCGTGCAGCAGCACGTTGATCACCCCGCCATGACTGAACACCGCAACGGTGTCGTCGGGATCCGCGGCCGCGACCACGTCCTCGAGCGCAGCGCGCACCCGCGCCCGAAACGCGTCCTCGTCGACCGCGCTGGGCAGCCGCCCTTCTGCCATGCGCGCCCACTCTTGCGGGTTCTCCACGCGGATCTGCTCGACGGGGATGTACAGCGGCAGGTCACGGTCGTATTCGGCAAAGCGGTCGTCGATCTCGACGGGCAGCTCACGCGCCGCCGCGACCGGCTCGGCGGTCTGGATGGCGCGGCGCTGCGGGCTGCTCACCACCCGGGCGATGGGAAACCTGTACAGCGCCTTGGGCAGCCGCCTGACCTGCGCCAATCCCTCGTCGGACAGATCCGGGTCGGAACCCTCGCCGTGATCGCTGCGCAGCGGCAACGCGTGCCGGACCAGGAGCACTTGCATGTTTCGTCCCATCGTCGGATTGTGGGCAGCGCCAGTTTCTCATCGCGCCCCATGACGCTGATCTCGAGGAGGACAGGTGACGCAACCGCACCTGGATTGGGACGACGCGTACCGGCAAGAAGCGCCGCCTCCCTGGAGCATCGGCCGGCCGCAACCCGAGCTGGCGGCTCTCATCGATCAGGGCGCGGTCCGCAGCGATGTGCTGGACTCGGGTTGCGGCCATGCCGCCCTGTCGCTGGCCCTGGCAGCACGCGGCTACACAGTTGTCGGCTTGGACGCCAGCGCGACGGCGGTCGGGGCTGCGACGGCGGCGGCCGCCGAACAAGGTTTGACGACAGCGACTTTCGCGCAGGCCGACGTCACGACCTTTCGCGGCTATGACGGCCGCTTCTCCACCATCCTGGACAGCGGACTGTTCCACGCCCTCCCGCCCGAGAGACGCCAGGACTATCTGCGATCGATCATTCTGGCCGCCGCGCCGGGGGCGGCGCTATACATCCTGGCGTTCGCCGCCGGCGCGTTAGGCGATCAGGGCGGTGGCGACACACCGGGCCCGCGCGGCTTTACCGAAACCGAGTTGCGCAACGCGGTCTCGACCCTCTGGCGGGTCGACGACCTCCGCCCCGCAAAGCTCTACGGCAACGCCGACGCACTCACCCCTTCGTTAGCGAACGTCGAACACGACAACGAAGGCCACTTCATGGCGCCGGGTTTCCTGCTGAGCGCGCACAGGCCCGAACGATGACGCAACCGCGATCAACCGGTATTGACTTGCGCTTTTCGAGCGAACTTTCGCGCGCGGCACTAGCTTGATAAAAGTCAGGTCAGGATCCGGCTCGGATTCTCGCTAGTTTGCTGGCGTGTCATCCAGAGCAGTCGACCGCGACCTCGAGGGCCGCGCAGATGGCGCGCATCCGGGTGTCGGCGAGGCGGCCGAGCCGGTTCACCAGCACCCCGACCGGGACACTTTCGACTGAGTCCAAATTCACCGCGGAACGGCGCGGGATCGGGTCGGAACCCGGTTCAAGAACAACCTCGCTGGCCAGACCCCGGATGGTCGTGGTGCAGGGCGCAACGAGTGCCCGTCGAAGCCGAGGGATCGCCGCATCGCGCGAAAGCACAACGACTGGACGCCGGCCGATCTCGGCCATCTCACACCACCACACCTCTCCGCGTGCCGGAAGTGCGCTCACGAGTCTCCACGCCGCCCGCCGCCACGACGCCAGGTCGCCCCACTCGTCGGGCTCATCAGCCGGGTGCTTGTCGTAGGCCGCATAGCTCGCATCCACCTCGGCCGATCGATGACGAGCAAGTAATGCCGCGAGAGCCTCATCGATGAGAGCTGCGTCAGTGATTCCTGCCCGCATGCCACGTGCGCTGCCCAACAGCCCGGCGTCGACAGTAGTGCTCAGGCGTATACGATTCATGCCACTATTATGCCACCATTATGCCACGGGCCCTACCGCCGTTGACTCGGCTTCAGCAACCTGGAAACGGCTGAACGCCGGCGTTCTGACTAAGTCGCGAGGTTCTGCGTGGCCCCCAGATCGACCGCTCTTCCCAGCCCTTCCCAAGCGCCAGGAGAATGCTATTCTCTGTTGAGAGAGCGGGGTGTGCGGACCATGTCGATTGCTGGCGAAACCCAACTGGACGCGGGTGTTCTGAGTAGGTGGCTGGATGACCACGACGCGCCGGGCAGCGGCGAGAAACCGCTGCTGGAACAGCTGAAGGGCGGTTCGCAGAACACCCTGTACCTGATCCGGCGCGGCGATCAGCGCATGGTGCTGCGGATGCCCGGTACCCGCGCCGACGCGGCCCGCATCGACGGGCTGTTGCGCGAGATCCGGCTGGTGCGGGCGCTATCCGGCACCGACGTGCCGCACGCCGGGCTGATCGCCGCCGACGACACCGGCACCGTGCTCGGCATGCCGTTCTACGTGATGCACGCGATCGACGGGTGGAGCCCGATGGACGGCGGCTGGGCGGCGCCCTTCGACACCGACTTGAACGCCCGCCGCGGCCTGGCGTTCGAGCTCGTCGAGGGCGCCGCGAAATTGGGCCGGGTGGATTGGCGCGCCCAGGGCCTGGAGGGCTTCGGCCGCCCGGACGGATTCCACGAGCGCCAGGTCGATCGCTGGCTGAAATTTCTGGACGCCTACAAGGTGCGCGAGCTTCCCGGGCTGGACGAGGCCGCCGACTGGCTGCGCAACAACCGCCCCGCGCAATACAAGCCGGGCATCATGCACGGCGACTACCAGTTCGCCAACGTGATGTTCGCGCACGGCGAGCCGGCCCGCCTGGCCGCGATCGTGGACTGGGAGATGACGACGGTCGGCGATCCGCTGCTCGACCTCGCCTGGTGCCTGCTGGGCTACGACGGCGAAAATCCGCGCGAGGGTGGGTTTTACCTGGACATGCGCGGCATGCCGAGCCGCAGCGAACTGCTCGATCACTACGAACGGGTCAGCGGGCTTTCCACCGAGAACATCGACTACTACCTGGTGCTGGCCAACTGGAAATTGGGCATCGTCCTGGAAAAGACTTATGCCAGAGGGGTACGTCTCGGGGCCCAAGAAGGAGGAGTCGATCCCAAGATCAAGGACGCGTTCGGGACGATGATCCCCGAGCTGATCGCCACGGCCGCCGAGCTGGCCAAGGCGCCGCCGACCGGAGCGAGCTGAAATGGGTTATGCAGATACGCTTTTCGACCTCACCGACCATGTGGTTCTGGTCACCGGCGGCAGCCGGGGGCTGGGGCGCGAGATGGCATTCGCCGCGGCGCGCTGCGGCGCCGACGTGGTGATCGCCAGCCGCAACATGGACAACTGCGTGGCCGCCGCCAAAGAGATCGAGGCCGAAACAGGCCGCTCCGCCATGGCGTATCAGGTGCACGTGGGACGCTGGGACCAGCTCGACGGATTGGTCGAGGCGGCCTACGAGCGGTTCGGCAAGGTCGACACGTTGATCAACAACGCGGGCATGTCGCCGGTCTACGACAAGCTGACCAACGTCACCGAGAAGCTGTTCGACTCGGTGGTCAACCTCAACCTCAAGGGCCCGTTCCGGTTATCGGCGTTGGTGGGCGAGCGAATGGTGGCTGCCGGCCGTGGCTCCATCATCAACGTCAGCTCCACCGGATCGCTGCGCCCGGGCGCCGACATCATTCCCTACGCCGCGGCCAAGGCCGGGCTCAACGCCATGACCGAGGGACTCGCGCAGGCGTTCGGACCGAGCGTGCGGGTCAACACGCTGATGGCCGGTCCGTTTCTGACCGATATCAGCAAGGCCTGGGGGCTCGAGAACGACAGAACCAACAGGTTCGCCGGCCTTACGCTGCAGCGCGCCGGAAGTCCACCCGAAATCGTCGGCGCCGCATTATTTTTAGCGTCCGACGCATCCAGTTTCACCACCGGCTCGATACTGCGGGCCGACGGCGGGATCCCCTAACGGAATACGAGCGAGGGAGTATTCGATGGCGTGGGACTTCTCCACCGAACCGGAGTTCGAGAAGAAGCTCGACTGGATCCGCGAGTTCGTGCGCGAGGAAGTGGAACCGCTCGAGGTGCTCTTCCCGGGTTGCGAGTTCCTGCCGCTGAACGACGAACGTCGCCGCATCGTCGATCCGCTCAAGCAGCAGGTTCGCGACAACGGCTTGTGGGCACCGCATTTGGGCCCGGAGCTCGGCGGGCAGGGCTTTGGCGCGGTCAAGCTGACGTTGATCAACGAGATTCTGGGCCGCAGCCCGTGGGCGCCGATCGTGTTCGGCACCCAGGCGCCCGACACCGGCAACGCCGAGATCCTCGCCCGCTTCGGCACCCAGGACCAGAAGGACCGCTATCTGGCCGGCCTGCTGTCCGGGGAGATCTTCTCCTGCTTCTCGATGACGGAGCCGCAGGGCGGCGCCGACCCGCGGGTGTTCACCACGCGCGCCGTCCGCGACGGCGACGACTGGGTGATCACCGGGCGGAAGTACTTCTCCTCCAACGCCTCCGTCGCCTCGTTCTTCATCGTCGTCGCGATCACCGATCCCGACGTGCCGGTCACACGCGGAGCCTCGACGTTCCTGATGCCGGCCGGCACCGAGGGCCTGACCTTGGCGGCCAACCACCACCTGGTCGGCGCCGACCCGCACGAGCCGGGACATTCCCTGGTGCACTACGACGACGTGCGGGTGCCGTCCGACGCGCTGCTCGGGCGAACCCGGCCAGGGCTTCCTGATTCTGCAGACGCGGCTCGCCGGCGGGCGGCTGCACCACGCGATGCGCGCGATCGGGATGGCGCAGCGCGCGGTCGAGATGATGTCGCGGCGCGCGAAAAGCCGCTTCACGCAAGGCAGTTTGCTCGCCGACAAGCAGTTGGTGCAGGAGTTCGTCGCCGACTCCTACACCGAGTTGATCCCGTTCCGGCTGACCGTGCTGCACGCCGCGTGGCTGATCGACAACGGCGACGAGCGGGCCGCCCGCGCCGAGATCGCCGCCTGCAAGATCCTGGCGTCGCAGGTGCTGAAATCCATTGCGCTGCGGGCGATCCAGGTGCACGGCGCGCTCGGGCTCACCGACCAGCTGCCGCTGGTCAACGTGCTGCTCGGCGGGATCGCGCTCGGCCTGGCCGACGGGCCGACCGAGGCGCACAAGGTCAACCTGGCCCGGATGCTGCTCAAGGGATACGAGGCCGAAGACGGCGAGCGTGGCCCAGCGAGATGCTGGACGTCCGCCGCGAAGCCGCCCGCGCCAAGTACGGCGACCTCGTCGAACATATTCCGGCGCTTACCGATGCCCGTGAGTGCCGTGAACAACAGGGTCGCCGCGGCCGTCGAACGCGCACTCGACGACCGGCAGCGAGAGGCCACCGAGGAGGTCGAACGCATCCTGGCCGCGGCGGTGCGGGTGATGGAACGGGTGGCACCCGAGCCGCCTCGGGTCAGCGACATCGTCGCCGAGGCCGGCTCGTCGAACAAAGCTTTCTACCGGTATTTCGCCGGCAAGGATGATCTGATCCTGGCGGTCATGGAGCGCGGCGTCGGCGATCGTCGTCTCCTACCTCGCAGCACCAGATGGCCAAGGAAGCCGAGCCACCGGACCAGGTCGCACGCTGGATCGAAGGCACCCTGGCACAGGTCGCCGACCCGCACCTGATCAGCATGAGCCGTGCGGCGGCCGGGCAGATGTCGGCCGCGGACCAATTGGCGCGCGGCAGAACAGGAGATGATGCGGCCGCTGCGAGATCTGCTGGTCGAGCCGATCGCCGCGCTGGGCAGTACCGACGTCGATCGCGACGTCGAGGCGGTATTCGGCAGCACGGCAGCCACCATGCGCCGGTATGTGGGTTCGGCCGACCGACCCGACGCCGCCGACATCGAGCACCTGGTGGGGTTCTGTCTGCGCGGGTTGGGGGTCCGCTGATGCGCGCCATCGTCTGCCGTGCCTACGGGACACCAGAAGACCTCGTTTTCGACCGATGTGCCCGACCCGGTCCCGGGTCCCGGCCAGCTGCTGGTGCGCGTGCATGCGGCGGCGGTCAACTTCCCCGACGTGCTGTTCATCGCCGGCAAGTACCAGATCAAGATCCCGCCGCCGTTCATTCCGGGTAACGAGGTCGCCGGCGAAGTGATCTCCGTGGGAGATGTCGGTCGAGGTGCGCGGCATTCCGCCCGGGTCAACGGGTATCCGGAACCACCTTCGGCGCGTTCGCCGAGCAGGCGCTGCTAGACGCGAGCAACGCGACGCTGATCCCCGACGGCGCCGATTTCGCGTCGGCCGCGGCGTTCGGCGTCACCTACCGCACCGCGTATCACGCCCTACGATACGGTTGCCCAAGTGGCAGAAGGTGATTGGGTGGTGGTGCTGGGCGCCGCGGGCGGTGTGGGCCTGGCCGCCGTCGATCTGGCGGTCGCGATGAAAGCCCGGGTGCTGGCCGCGGCATCCAGTCCCGGAAAAGCTCGCAGCTGTGCCGTCAGCGCGGCGCGGAGGCCATCGTCGACTACGACCGCGAGGACCTGAAGATCGCGCATCCGCGAACTGACCGGCGACAGCGCCCGGGTGGTCCTCGACCCCGTCGGCGGGTCCTATTCGGAGCCGGCGTTGCGCGGCCTTGCCCGCGGCGGCACATTCATCACCCTGGGCTACGCGGCCGGCACCATTCCGGCGATCCCGCTCAATCTCGTGCTGCTCAAGGACATCACCATCCGCGGCATGGAGATCCGCACCTTCTTCGACGATATCCCGACGATGCCCGCGCGACATCGCGGAGCTGGCGCAGATGTTCGCCGCCGGCAAGGTTCGGCCCTACATCGGCGCGCGCTTCCCGTTGGCCGAAACCTCCGCGGCGCTGCGCTATGTGGCCGAGCGCAAGGTACTCGGCAAGGTCGTCATCGACGTCGTGTGAGCACCCCGGCGAGTTGCGTTGACTCTGCCGCGTCCGCCGCGTCGACTCTGCGTTGAGGGCGTGGCCACTCGAGCGTTCCCGCCCGGCGCAAGTCGTCGCGCCGCCAGGAACCCGCTACGGCGTCACGATGTTGAAGTTCGGGTCCGGCTCGTCGAGCACACCCAGCAGCGTCTGCAGCGCAGACTGGTCGCCGGACAACTCCAGCCCCGGCGAGGTGAAGTCGCCGAAGGCCGCAGCCAGCAGCCGAAACTTGCTGTCCAGCTTGACCGTAACGGTCGCCGACGCCGGGTCGGCGGCGACCTTGCGATGGACCAGGACGCCGTTGCGCAGCGTCGAGCCGGTAATTCGCAGCCGAGATCGGCGAAGGTGATGTCGATGGCGAGGTCGAGGTCCCAGCTGCGCGGCCCGTTGACCCGGATCGCCAGGCTGTCGAAGATCTGCTCGGGCGTGAGCTGCGCCAGCAACGTCGGCGAGGTGGTTTGCACGGCGGTGCCGAAATTGCCGTCGCGCAGTTCGGCGGCGCCAGACATGAAGAAGTTGCGCCACGTCGCGTTCTCGGCGCCGTAGCCCAGCTGCTCCAGCGTGTCCGCGTACAACTCGCGGGCGGCCGGCGTGCTCGCTGTCGGTGAAGATCGCGTGATCGAGCAGCGTTGCCGCCCAGCGGAAGTCGCCCGAATCGAAGGCCTGCCTGGGCGAGTTCGACCACCCGGTCGAGGCCGCCCAGCGCCTCGACGTAGCGCGGCGCCAACGCCTCCGGCGGATGCGGCCACAGCCGGGCCGGGTTGCCGTCGAACCAGCCCATGTAGCGCTGGTAGACCGCCTTCACGTTGTGGCTGACCGAGCCGTAGTAGCCGCGGGTGTGCCAGGCCCGCTCCAAAGCCGGTGGCATCTGGAACATTTCGGCGATCTCGACGCCCGTGTGGCCCTGGTTGAGCAGCCGCAGCGTCTGGTCGTGCAAGTAGGCGTACAGATCGCGTTGCAGCGACAGGAATTCGACGATGCTCTCCCGGCCCCAGGTGGGCCAGTGGTGGGACGCGAACACCACGTCGGTGCGGTCGGCGAAGGTGTCGATCGCCTCGGTGAGGTACCCCGACCAGGCGTGCGGGTCGCGCACCAGCGCGCCGCGCAGCGTCAACAGGTTGTGCAGGTTGTGGGTGGCGTTCTCGGCCATGCACAGCGCGCGGAATCGCGGGAAATAGAAGTGCATTTCGGCGGGCGCCTCGGTGCCCGGCGCCATCTGGAACTCGATCTCGACGCCGTCGATGGTGTGCGTCTCGCCGGTGGTCGTGATGTCGATGGTCGGGACGATGACGGCGACCTCGCCCGTCGACGGGGTCTGCCCGAGCCCGCAGCCCACCTGCTCGTGCGGCCCACGCGCCAGCAGGCTGCCGTACATGTAGGTCGCGCGCCGGGTCATCGCCGGGCCGGCGTAGACGTTCTCCTGCACGGCGTGCTCGGTGAAGCCTTCCGGCGCCAGCACCGCCACCTTGCCGGCGTCGACGTCGGCCTGCGAGGTGACGCCCAGCACGCCGCCGAAGTGGTCGACGTGGCTGTGGGTGTAGATCACCGCGACGACCGGGCGGTCGCCGCCGCGGTGGCTGCGGTACAGGTCCAGCGCCGCGGCGGCTACCTCGGTGGACACCAGCGGGTCGATCACGATGATGCCGGTGTCGCCCTCGATGAAGCTGATGTTGGACAGGTCGAAGCCGCGCACCTGATAGACGCCCGGCACCACTTCGTAGAGGCCTTGCTTGGCGTTCAGCGTCGATTGCCGCCACAGGCTGGGATGCACCGATGTCGGGGCGGGGCCGGACAGAAACGAATAGACGTCGTTGTCCCACACCACGCGGCCGTCGGCCGCTTTGATGACGCACGGGGACAGGGCGGCGATGAATCCACGATCGGCATTGTCGAAATCCGTTCTGTCATCGAACGGCAAAGCGTGTTTGCCATGGGCCGACTCGATGACCGCGGTAGGGGGCTTGTGTTCCACGGCTCATACATTGCCATTAGTGCCGCCGGTCGAGGGTGAGCACTACGAAAAGAATCTTTCGCAGGTACCTAGTAGTACTTTGTTAGGTCGGTGTGTCGCAACGGTTTTCGGAGTCGCCCCTGGGAGAATCGGAGGGTGGATGCAACCAGTCTCGTACGTGTCGATGACCAGTTGGATTCCTTTGTCGGCGAGGTGTTCTCGTCGTTGGTACGGAAGGATCGGCGGGCGACGGCCGGGCTGTATGTGCGGGGGTTGATGCTCGACGGCCGGCGCAAGTCGATGCAGCCGATGGCGCAGCGGCTGCAGGTGGATCACCAGCGGTTGCAGCAGTTCGTGACCAGTTCGCCGTGGGACGTGGAGTCGGTCCGTAAGACGTTGTCCCGCAAGGCGTGCGCCCTGATCGAACCGGACGCGTGGGTGATCGACGACACCGGGTTCGTCAAGGATGGGGACGCCTCCCCGTGCGTGGCCCGCCAGTACTCGGGCACCCTGGGAAAGGTCGGCAACTGTCAGGTCGCGGTCAGCGTGCACGCCGCCTCCGATGCGGCCTCCGCGCCGCTGGATTGGCGACTGTATGTGCCCCAACGCTGGGACGAGCGGTGCGCCGGCGACCCAGCCGGCGCGGCCGTGATCGCGGCGCGCCGTAAGCGGTGCGCGATCCCCGACACCGAGCATCACCGGCCAAAATGGCAGATGGCCCTGGAGATGATCGACGAGTTGATCGAGTGGGGACGTACCCCGCCAGTGCTGACCGCGGACGCCGGATACGGCGACACCACCACATTCCGGCAGGGGCTGACGGACCGCGCGATCGGCTACGTCGTCGCCGTCAAGGGCGCCACCAGCGCCTATACCGGTGACGCGGCGCCCGAGACCACCCCCTACCCCGGGCGCGGACGCCCCCCGACCCCGCGCTACCGTCACCCGCACCAGTCCTGCAAGGACCTGGCCCTGGCCGCCGGACGCGCCGCTCTCAAAACGCTGACCTGGCGCCACGGCACCAAGACCGACCCCGACAACCCGGCCGCGGCGATGCGCTCCCGATTCCTCGCCCTGCGGATCCGCCCGGCAAACCGCGACATCACCCCAGCCGACGACGCCAGCCTCCCCGAAGCCTGGTTGCTCGCAGAATGGCCAACCGGCGCAGAAGAACCCACCGACTACTGGATCTCCACCCTCGGCCCCGACACACCCCTCACGGAGCTCGTGCGCCTGGCCAAGATCCGCTGGCGCATCGAACACGACTACCGGGAACTGAAAACCGGTCTGGGCCTCGACCACTTCGAGGGACGCTCCTGGACCGGCTGGCACCACCACGCCACCCTCGTCTCCGCCGCCCACCTGTTCATCACCACGCTGCGGCTGACCGACCCAAAAGCGAGTGGGCAGGGCTGACCCTCTACGGCATCGTGCGCGAACTCCAACGCGCACTTGCTCATTGGATCGGCACCTGCCCACTATGCCACTACACCTTCCCAACC
>CAVVLC010000073.1:0-29998 GCA_963748885.1 uncultured Actinomycetota bacterium | reverse complement strand
TGTTATGTGGTGTCCCTTCGACTCGACGTATTGCTTGTGCGGGATCATGCGGTACTCGTATGTCTTGCCGCTGGGCGCGTCTTTATGTTTTTCCACCTTGACCGACACGGCGGTGTCCTCGGCTGTGACCCGCAGGTCGGTCCAGACGGCTCCATCCCACGCGGTTGATCCGCGCGGGGTGGACCCGTTGCGAACGGAGTGGTGAATCCCCCACACCGTGCAGCCGGTGGCGGCGCGGATACGATCCGCCGCATCGACTGCCCTGCCTTGCTCGGTGGCGCTGTTTTCTTCAAGCCCAACCGTGCAGCGGGCGCGGGTGTCTAGCACGAGGAGCCCGGCCGCGACGTCTTGGGCCATTTCGGCGCCCTGGTCGACATGGACGGCAGCACCAAGTTGTAGCGGAATCGGCAGGATGTAGAGCCATCCCTCCAACCGTGAAGGGTCGACGGCGTGGTGTTCACACCACGCGTAGATGCGGGCACGTAGGCCGGATGCGCCTTCGGCGGCCACGTAGACGACTCGCTCGCGTGCTGGTATGCGGTGGCCTTCCCAGCTAGCTTGACCGGATGCTAGCGCACATGAGATGTCAATGGAGATAAAGCTTTTGAAGCTTCCCGGGGGACCGGACAGTTGCGCCAGCGTGTTCCGGTAGAGCAGGCCGTCGACGAGCGGTTTGACAGCGGGTAGCTTCCCGAGGTCGGAGACCGACAGCAGCTGCATTCGGAGTGTGGAGCGCTCCCTTTTCGGCTGGCCGGCGCCATCAGACCTGCTGTCAGGCGTCGGCTGGCCATTCCACTCGCCAGGGTGGTGATCGTTGATGTCGGGCGGCTCACCAGGCCCGGGGTCGTCGTAGTGGTATCCGTTGCCAGCGGCCGCGTCGCGGCGCTCGTCTTCGGCGTACCACTCGCGGAGTTCGTCGGAGCGGTCAAGATCGTCTGTCACGCAACCAGGCCGCCCGTCTCGGCCCAGACCCGCTGGGCCAGTTCGCGATCCGCGCCACCGTTGCGCCATAGCAGTTGCAGCACTTCTAGCGGTACCAGCGGCGGCCCGATCGGCAGTGTGCGCTCGATCGCGCTTCGCCAGGCGTCCAAGGCTTGTTCGCTGAGCCGCGGCCGCGGATCGTGGCATCGGCATGAAAGCGGATCTTGAGCACCGCAGCAGTCGGTGAGCCGCAGCAGGCGTCGGGACGCTTCGCGCCGGCGCCGTAGCTGGCTGACGGTGTCTTGAGGAAAGCTCCACGTACAGGGAACCCAGCACAGGCGTTTGCCCAGCGGTACAGTGTCGTTGTCTGCTGCTGAGGGGGCCGCCGGTTGCTCAGGCCGGCGGTTTTCTTCTTTTTGGTTCATGCTGTGGCGGCCTCGGTGAGCCGATCCACGTATGCCGCAAGGCTTTTCGCGGTGATGAATCCTCTCTTGCCGATGTTGACCTTCGTCAACTGGCCTTCATTGACCAGCCTGTAGACCGTGGGTCGGCTGACGCCGCCGAGCTGAGATTGGGCGTCGGGAATCGGGATAAGCAGCCGGTCTTCGTCTTGGTTCACGTACCCTCCATGTGTCAGCGGGCGACAACGTTTACGCCCAGTGACATTGACACTATGAAGGGGTGCGGGGTAATTTCGACATTGCCACTGGTTCGTTTTATGACAAAGCTATAGAGAGGATGATGCGTTGAGAAGCTTCTCGGGAACACACGAGTTCCACCCGACTTGCCTTGCCGACACCGACGCCCACCAGCACGGCAGCGCGGCAGCGCGGAACAGGACTAGCGCTTGAAGAAGATCCCTGGCACCCTCACAGAGAAGTTTGGGTTCGACCCGTTGGGCTCCGCAAAATTTGAGCTGGACCGCCTGAAGCCTTACCTAGTCACCGAATTGACTGTGCAAGAGTTCGAAGGAACGGCCGCTTTCAACATCAACGACTATGTCGTTGTTGGTGACCTCAGCCCGCGCCGGGACGGCCGGGACTGGGACAACATCCCAAATCGGATCGTATTCAGAGGTCGCGGTGGCGATGACACGCCTTCCCTCACGATGGGCATTGAGATCCGCGATGGCGCACCGGCATGCACGTATCTCGAGTTCTCTGCCGGTGAGGGGGCCGAGGTTCGGGCTAAGCATTTGCGGCCGATTCGGTTTGAAGAGTTCGTGACGCAGATCGTCGTCGCGTGCGCCGCGAATCACGTCGTATTCGATCCCTATCGGGGGCCGCAGGTTTATCGGCCGGAAGTTACTCGCGATGACGTCAGGGACGTTGAGCGGATGCAGCGCCGGCGCCGTGACCCGCGGACTGATCGCGAGCTATTAGAGCGGGTCGCAGACTTGTACCGCCGGCATCCGGAGGCGCCGAATAAGGCTGTTGCAGCCGAGTTTGACGTGTCCGAGCGGACGGCCGCGCGCTATGCCGGCTACTGCAGCGAAGCTGGCCTACTTCCGAAGGCTCCCAAACAAGGCCAGAAACGACTATGAGCAGAAACGCCAACGGTGAAGGCAGCATTTACGCCTGGAAGAAAAACGGCAAACCATCCGGATACAAAGGCGCGATCTCGTATACGGCTGACGACGGCACAACCAAGCGGTACGTGGCGTATGGCCGAACCCGCAAAGACGTGCGGGACAAGCTCGACAAGGCCCGCGAACGCCTGAGCGCCGGAGCGCCCGTCAGGGACGCGAAACAGACCGTGGGCGACTGGCTGGCCCACTGGCGGGCGACGGCTCTAGCGGCATCCGATCGCGCGGATTCGACCAAGGCGCTGTATGGGAACCTCAGCCGTTGTCACCTTGAGCCGCCACCCTTCGGGGCCATCCGGCTCGACAAGCTGAGGCCGAGCGACATTGACGCGCTGGTGCTGGCGATGCGAGCCAAGACGAAGCCGGGCAAGCGGGCACCCGATTCCGACGACGACGAACCTGAGCCTGGGTCCGTGCGGGCACTGTCCGACTCGACGATCCGTCAGACGTACACGGTGTTGCGCGCCGGCCTGGACGGCGCGGTACGCGATCAACTCATTGCACGCAATCCCGCCGCGCTGGTGACACGTCCTGGTGTCCAACGGAGCGAGGCTAAACATCTAGACGCCGGCGGTGTCGCCGCGATCCTGCGAGCCGCTGAGTCATCTCGCTACTATCCGGCGCTGGCGCTGATCGTCGCGACCGGATTGCGCAAAGGGGAGGCGCTGGCGCTGCGGTGGGACAAGGAGGTGCTCAACCTGGATGAGGGCTGGCTGAAGGTCCGCCAAACCCTCGGCAGGGTCGACGGCAAGCTGGTGTTCTCCGAACCCAAGACGGACAGGTCCCGCCGGACGGTGCCGCTCTCCCCTGCTGTCGTAGCGATGCTGCGCCGACATCGGAGAGCCCAGGCCGCCGAGAAGCTACGCGCTGTCAACCAGTGGCAGGAGTCGGGACTGGTGTTCACGACGGAATCCGGGACGCCTGTCGATCCGCGTAATCTGCTGCGGGTGGTCGAGGTCGCCGCCGTCAAGGTCGGCGCTGCTGGGGTTGGCGTGCATACGCTGCGGCACTCCGCCGCGGTGGGCTGGCTTGAGGCGGGCGTGCATATCAAGGCGGTCGCGGATCTGCTCGGGCACAGCTCTATCGCGATCACCGGCGACGTGTACGGGCACACCAGCGACGACACGGCGCGCGCCGCCGTCGACGGGTGGAGCGGGGCGTTAGGGCTATGACAGCACCCGAGGACGACGCCGGGGCGAAAACAGCGGCAATCATCGCGCGGTTGCACCAACCAAATGTCTATGACCGGATGCGGGCTGCGGTCCGGCGCGCCCAGGAAGGGGAGACCAGCTGGACCGCCCTGGCCGACGGGATCGGACGAAACCGGCTGCCCGAGTTCCTTCCCACCGTCTGGCGGTTCCTCCCACCCGACCAACGCATCGTCGCGATTGGCGACGCTTGGACGTGGGCCGAGTACCCGGAGTCACTCCTCCCCCGCGACCAATGGTTGCCGATGTTCCGAGAGGTGGGCTACCACGATGAGGGCAAGCCGGCCAAGCCGCCAGACACCATCACGCTCTGGCGCGGTGGGACCGTTGCGATACGCATGGCATGGACCGGGAGCCGGGAGAAAGGCGAGTGGTTTCGGAACCGCCGGCCCGACAGCCCCGGCCGTCTCTGGGCCGTCACTGTCGGGTCGGAACGGCTCCTGGCGCACTACGATCACGCCGCGAGCGAAGACGAGTACGTGATCGACCCGATTGGGATAGATCCCGTCGAGGTCATCGAATGACGCGCGCCGTTGCGCTACCTATTGCGCCACTTACCCCCGGCTGGTATCCAATTTTGCGCCGATTACTGCGGACAAAATGGCCCTGAACTGCTACTTCATCTGTCGGGCTGACAGGATTTGAACCTGCGACCACTTGACCCCCAGTCAAGTGCGCTACCAAACTGCGCCACAGCCCGGTCGTGCTCGGTGTCGACGGCGGAGTCCACCGGCGGCAGGTCGACAGCCTACCGCAGATGAACCCCAAGCCCGGCCACCACCTACGCGACCTGCGCGTCAGACCCCGCACGGACCCACAGCAATGTCGAATACACCGTGTTCCCATCGGCGAGCGGTAACTCGGCCGACAGCGTCAACTTGTCACCGTCGAGATCGCTGTGCCGCAGATGGAATTGACCCAGGTAGTTGGGTACCAGGGAGAGCTTCGCCTCGTGGCGGATGTCGCCGGTGGACTCGTCGACGAAGTACCGGCCGCTGTACGCGAGGTACCCCAACGCCGCGGCCGCAGCCTGGTCGATGGTGCCGCCGCTGGCCACCGCCCGGTCGTAGTCAGGCCGGCCCGACGATTGGATCTGCGCCGACATGTACCCGTCCGGGGTGTACATGATCAATCCCTGCGCATCCTCACCGTGCGGGTACCTGGTGGGCCCATCGGGGCTGTCCCGCTCAACGTAGTACACCAACTCCCAGGCCCCAACTAACTTGTCGCGCAACGCCTTTGTCATCTTTCCTCCGCGGTCTTGAACCAGGCATTCACTTTGTCGACCCAGGTCAGCAGCGCCCGGGCAAGTACTTCTTCGCGGCCATAGAACCGTTGTGCGGGAACCGGCACGCTGACCGCCACCAATTCGTCGTCGACGCGCAGCGCCGCACCGACGGCGCAGACGCCATCCGTCTGCTCCTCGCGGTCATAGGCGACGCCCTCGCGCCGGATGCGTTCGAGATCCTTACGCAGCGCCGCCGGCGTGGTGACGGTGCTCCCGGTAAGCGGCACCAGCCGGCTGGGCAACGCCCTGGCCAGCTGATCTGGCGTCAGAGACGCCAGCATCGCCTTGCCGTTGGCGCAGCAGTACAGCGGGAACGAATCCCCCACCGCGCTGATCGCACGCAGCCGGCGCGACGGAACCACCTGGTCGATGAAGCTCGCCCGGTCCCCGTCGAGGATCGACATGTCCACGGTCTCGTCCAGTTCGCGGGAGAGCTCCGTCAAGAACGGGTGCATATCCGTCACGACGCTAAGTCGCACCGTACTGGCCATGCGCGCAACCTCCGGACCGAGCCGGTAGGGGCCCCGGGCCCCACGCGAGGCCACCAGCCCTTCGTCCTCGAGGGCGTTGAGGATCCGGCTCACCGTGGAGCGCGCCATTCCCAACCGCTCACCGATCTCGGCCTGGCTGAGCCCGCCGGGATGAGCTTGCAACACCCGCAGCATCTCGGCTGCGCGGGCGATGACTTGGATGCCGGTGCCGCGCGCGCCGTTGTCGTCGCCGTCGATGTTCACCGCTGACCTCCTGGCAGTTGTAACAGGGCCTCAGCCTCCTCGACTGAGGCGACCGGCAGGTCCAACGCCTGGGCAAGGTTGATTGTGCGCTGCACCAGCGCCAGATTGCTCGGCGCCAACTCACCTTTCCGCAGGTACAACGTGTCCTCTAAACCCACTCGGGCATTGCCGCCCAGAGCAAGGCCCATCGCGGTCAACTCCAGATTGGCCCGCCCGATCGCGATGACTTGCCAGATCGCACCCGGCGGAAGCCGGCGCACCATCGTCAGCAGGTTATCGGCGGTGGCGGCCATGCCGCCCCGCACACCAAGGACGATGCTGAACTGCAACGGCTCGGCCAGCAGACCTTCCTGCCACAGCCGCAGGCAGGCATCCAAGTGCCCGGTGTCGTAGATCTCGAGTTCCGGTTTGACGTCCAGCTCTTGCATCCGCGCCGCCAGGCGCCGCACGTCCTTCGGCGGGTTACGGAACTCTGCGTCGGCGAAACTCATCGAGCACGGGTTCAGCGTGGCCATCCGCGGACGCAGCTCGACCAGCTTTTCGCGTTCCTCGAACGGCACGGTGAGCCCCACCCCGGTCGACATCTGGATCAGGATCGGGCACCGTTCGCGGATGAGATCCATTGCCCGCCGGGCGATATTCAGGTCGGCGGTGGGCCGCTCGTTCTCATCACGCAGGTGGATGTGCGCCACCGCCGCGCCGGCGTGATAGGCCTGCTCGACGGCGGTCGCGATCTCCTCCGGAGACGTCGGCAGGGCCGGATTGTCGGCCTTGGTCGCGATCGGTCCGGTGGGCGCGACGGTGATCACGACACTCATGACGACTCCTCCTCCTGGGGATGCGCGCAGGTGACAAGCAGCAATGCCTCATGGCCCGAACGGTTTTCGATACACCGCACTTCACCCTTGGCGAAGTGGATGCTGTCGAAGCGGCCCAAGACCGTTTCGGTCTCGTCGCTGGTGACCACCAGCTCGCCGTCGAGAACGACGTAGACCATCTCCTCGCGGGTGGGTGCCGTCTCGGCGATCCCACCCGGCCCGTAGACGGACAACCCAACCCAGAATCGATCGGTCTGCCCGGCTTCGTGTCCCTGCAATCGCACCGTGGCCACATCGTGGTGCAACGGCGCAGTGTAGGCAGGCGCTTCAGACGCCCGCGTCACGTTCATCGTCACGACCCCTGACCCGTCTCGATCCGGTAGCTACCGGTGGGGTCGACGATGGCCACCAGCCGCACGATGCAGCCGTCGCCATTCACCCAGCGCCAGGGGAACGCGGCGAACGTGACGCGCTTGCCGGTCACCTTGTCCAGGTCCCCGCCCACGTTCTCGAAGCCGTAGATGCCCTGGGACAGGATCGCGTTGTGGCACGGCTCCCACTCCGGGAAGTCGTCCAGCACCTTGCGCCCGGTCTCGTCCTCGTATTCCTTTACGGCCCAAGGTAATAGGCCGCCGGTGAATTCCGCGGGACCGTGCGGGCCGATCGATGTGGCCAGCGGGTGGTCCAGTGCCTGCGTGTCGGTGCCGACCGCCTTGACGCCCTTGTCTGCAAACCACTCGCCGGCTTCCTTGTAGAAGCCCGGAGAGTAGGCGTAGTACTCGGGGCTGTCGGAGTATTTGTGGTGCCAGCCGGTGTTGACTATGACGATGTCGCCTGGCCGGATCTCAGGTGTGGCGTTCTCCAGATCCTCGGCGGTGACGACGCCCCACTTGCCCTTCGGGATCGAGACGACGACGCCGGTGCCGAAGAATGCGCTCAGCGGGATCTCGTGCAAGAAGGGCGTGCCCGGGATGACGTGCGCGGGCGCGTCGATGTGCGTGCCGGAATGCATGACGGTGGTGATCCTTTGGGTCAACACGCGGCTTCTGGCCATGTTATGCAGACGCTCGACCTTGACGTCCTCGAAGTACGGCCATGCCGGCACGCCATGCCCCCATGGGTGGGACAGATCGTAGAACTCCAACTTAGATTCGGCTTCACCGAGGGGCCAGGGGAAACTCATGGCTGTTATTTCCTTTCTTTTCAGGGTTTTTCGAGTTGCGTGGTGATGTGCCCGGCAAGGCGAGCCGCGGTGCGCTCGCGAGCGCCTTCTGGCCAGTCGAGGAATCCATGGCCGGTGCGCGCCCCGAGCTGCCCGTCAGCAACCAGCTTGCGCAGCAGCGGGCTGGGGTACGGGTCGCTGTTGAGGCTCGGGATCACGGCGTCGTGGATGGCCATGGTGAGATCAAGGCCGATGTAGTCGGCATTCTCGAGCGGGCCCAGCGTTGCCAATCGTAGTCCAATTGTGTTGCGTACCACCAGGTCTACCGTCGCCGCGTCGCACACTCCCTCGGCGACCAGGGCGATGGCCTCGCGCCACAGCGCGTGCTGCAGCCGGTTACCGATGAAGCCCGCGACATCGCGCTCGACCCGCACCGGTAGCTTGCCCGCCTCGGTGAGCAGGTCCACGACGCGATCCACGATCTCCGGAGCGGTCCGCTCGCCGGCCACCACCTCGACGACCGGAATGAGGTCCGGTGGATTCCACCAGTGCGTCCCGAGCGCGCGGCTGCCATCCTCGACCCGCGCGGTGACGGCGCCGACCGGCAGGACGGAAGTGTTGGTCGCCAGCACCGCCTTGGGCGCCATGGTGGCCAGGCGTTCGAAGAGTCTCTGCTTGATGGCGAGGTCTTCGATGATGGCCTCGATGATCAGGTCGGCGTCGCCTACCGCCTCCGCCATATCGGCGACAGCCGTCACCGAGCCGCGGCCCGCGCCGTTCACCTGGCCGGCCTCGGCGGCTGCGGCGTCGAGAATTGCGGCATTGGTGTCGGTGATGGCGACATCGAGGCCCGCGGAGGCCAGGACTCCTGCGATGCGGCGCCCCATCAGCCCGGCACCGACGACCGCGGCGCGCGAGAAACCGTGGGAAGTCAGCATGCCGTGTATCCCCCGTCCAGGTACATCACCTGGCCGGTGAAGAAGCTCGACGCGTCGCTGAGCAGATAGATCAACGCACCGACGAAGTCTTCCGGTTCGGCGAAGCGGCGCAACGGGATCCGGGAGAACATCGCCTCGCGGGTGGTGCGGCCCTTTTCATCGTCGGCGTACATCCACTCGGTCAACTCGGAGCGGAAAACCGTTGGAGCAAGGGCATTTACCCGAACACCCTCAGCACCCCACTCCGCCGCCAGACTCTTGGCCAGCAGGTCGGTGGCCGCCTTCGACGGGCAATAGGCGCTGTATCCGGCGCTGTGGCCCAACGAGCCTCGAACCGAGGAGACGAGCACGACGCTACCGCCGTCGCCCTGCTCGTGCAGGATCCGCCCGGCCGCCTGGCACACCAGCCAGGCACCCCGCGCGTTAGCATTCATCACCTTGTCGAAGTCCTCGACTGCCATCTCGGTGATGGGCGCGACGTGGTTCATGCCCGAGGCCACCAGGACCCCGTCCAGGCGGCCGTGGCGGGCGACGGCCGCCTCCACCAGGGCCTGGGCATCGGCAGGCGTGTCGGGGCGACGTGGCACCACGGCCGCATCCTCGATGCCCGCGTCGTGAACCAGTCGGGCCAGGCCCGCGGAGTTGCCGCCGGCCAGGGTCAGCCGGGCCCCCGCTTCGGCCAGCGCCCGGGCCGCAGTGCTGCCCAACGAACCGGTCGCACCGGTGATCAGTATCGACTTGTCCTGCACACTGAATCGCGTCATCGCCGCGCTCTGGGCCTGCTCTGCCGCCTTCAACTTTGTCTCCCATCAAATCCCACGATGCGGATTAATTTATCCGCAATACGAGAGAATGATAGGGCTCGAATAGTTGCGTTGTCAACAGTTGATCCTGGAATGTAGGGGTATTAGTCCGCATCGTGGGAATTAATCGTCAGAAATAGGGTTTGCGCCGTCCCCTCGCCTCGATGGCACGCCCACCGAACGCCAATCACGGCCGACCGAGCACAACGGTTGTCCGCGACCCGGCACTGGCGGTGCCGCTAGCGGCGCTTGGTGCCCCGCTTCTCGCGCATCCGCACGTTCATCCGGATCGGGCTGCCCTCGAATCCGAACGTCTCGCGCAGCCGTCGCTCCAGGAACCGGCGGTAACCGGCCTCCAGAAAGCCGGTGGTGAACAGCACGAACGTCGGCGGCCGGGCCGTCGCCTGGGTGGCGAACAGGATGCGCGGCTGCTTGCCGCCGCGCACCGGCGGCGGGTTCGCGGCGACCACCTCTTTGATCCAGGTGTTCAGCGGGCCCGTCGCGATCCGGGTGTCCCATGACGCCAGCGCGCTCTCCATCGCCGGCACCAGCTTCTGCACCGCTCGGCCGGTCTTGGCCGAGATGTTGACCCGCTGCGCCCACCGCACCTGCACCAATTCGCGGTCGATCTCCCGCTCCAGCAGGTCGCGACGGTCCTCGTCGACCAGATCCCACTTGTTGAACGCCAGCACCAGCGCTCGTCCGGCCTCGATCACCATCGACAGCACCCGCTGATCCTGTTCGGTCAGCGGCTCCGACGCGTCGATCAGCACGATCACCACCTCGGCGGCGTCGATGGCCCCGTGGGTGCGCACCGAGGCGTAGAACTCGTGCCCGCTGGCCTGGCCCACCTTGCGACGCAGACCGGCGGTGTCGACGAAACGCCAGACCTTGCCGCCCAATTCGATCAGTGAGTCCACCGGGTCGACCGTCGTGCCGGCGACGTCATGCACCACCGAGCGCTGGTCGCCGGCCAGCTTGTTCAGCAGCGAACTCTTGCCCACGTTGGGTTTGCCGACGAGCGCCACCCGCCGCGGGCCGCCGCCCGGCGCGGTCGCTTCGGAAACTTCGGGCAGCGCGGCCAGCACCTCGTCGAGCAGGTCGGCCACGCCGCGGCCGTGCATCGCGCTGATCGCGTGCGGCTCACCGAGTCCCAGCGACCACAGCGCCGCCGCGTCCGCTTCGCCCTTCTCGCTGTCAACCTTGTTGGCGGCCAGAAAGACTGGCTTACCCGAACGCAGCAAGATACCGGCGGCGGCCTCGTCGGCGGTGGTGGCGCCGACGCCCGCATCGACCACCAGGATCACCGCGTCGGCGGTGCGCATGGCCACCCGCGCCTGCTCGGCCACCAGCTGCTGCAGGCCCTTGGCGTCGGGCTCCCATCCGCCGGTGTCCTGCACGACGAACCGGCGCCCGGTCCACAGCGCGTCGTAGGAGACCCGGTCCCGGGTCACGCCGGGCACGTCCTGCACCACCGCTTCGCGTCGGCCCAGGATCCGGTTGACCAGCGTCGACTTACCCACATTGGGCCGGCCCACCACCGCGACCACTGGCGCGGCCCGGACCGAATTCCGGCTACCTCGGAATCGTCGGGCTCCCAGTCGCTTTCGTCGGCCCAGGTGCCGTCCTCGGCTCACCGTACCGCCCCGCTTCGCTGCGTCACCAGCTCCAGCAGATGGGCGATCACCTCGGCCTCGGTCATGTCACTGGTGTCGACGACCACCGCGTCCGCAGCCGCCCGCAGCGGCGACACCGCCCGAGTGGAATCGAGATGGTCGCGGCGGCGCACGTCGGCCAGCACGCCTTCGTAGTCGTCGGCCAGACCCGCCGCGACGTTCTGGTCGTTGCGGCGCCGGGCACGGGTCTCGGCCGACGCGGTCAAGAAGATCTTCACCGGTGCGTCGGGCAACACCACCGTCCCGATGTCGCGGCCCTCGACGACGACGCTGCCCGGCCCGTCGGCCATTTGGCGCTGCAGCTCGACCAGCCGGGTCCGGACCGCGGGAACCGCCGACACCGCCGACACCGCCCGGGTTACCTCGTCGCCGCGGATCTCGGCCGAAACATCTTCTCCGGCAAGGTAATAGCGGTCCCCATCGGGGTCGTAGCCCACCGACAGCTCGGCTCGCGACGCGACCGCCTCGACGGCGTCGGCATCGGCCGGGTCGACCCCGGCGCGCAGCACCGCCAGCGTCACCATCCGGTACATCGCCCCGGTATCCAGGTAGCGCGCCGCCAGCGCACGCGCCAATCCCCTTGACACCGAGGACTTTCCAGTTCCCGCCGGCCCGTCGATCGCAACCAACGACGCCGCTCACAGGCCCACCGCTTTGTACAGTTGCCCGATCTCCTCGCGGCGCAACGCCCGGACGCTGCCGGGCCGCTGCTTGCCCAACGACACCGCGCCGATGTCGGTGCGCACCAATGCCTCCACCGGGAAGCCCGACGGCCGCCAGCAGCCGGCGCACGATGCGCTTGCGGCCCTCGTGCAGGGTCAACCGCACCAACGCCTTGCCCGGAATCGCGTCCACCACCGCGAAATCGTCGACCCGCGCCGGGCCGTCGTCCAACTCGATGCCCGCCCGCAGCTTCTTACCCAGCCCGCGCGGCACCGATCCCGGTCACCGTCGCCAGATAGGTCTTGGGCACCTCGTGCGACGGATGCATCAGCCGGTGTGCCAGCTCGCCGTCGTTGGTCAGCAGGATCAGGCCCTTCGGTGTCGGCGTCCAGGCGCCCGACGTGAAACAGCTTCTTGTTGCCGCGCACCTTGCGCTCGACCAGGTCGCCGATGCACGGCCGGCCGCGATCGTCGGACATGGTCGAGTGCATGCCGCGCGGCTTGTTCAGCGCCAAATACACCATGCGAGTCGTCGACGACGACCCGGGCCCCGTCGACGCGGATCACCGAGACGTCCGGGTCGACCCGGGTGCCCAACTCGGTGACCACCTGCCCGTCCACCTCGACACGGCCGTCGATGATCAACTTCTCGGCGGCGCGGCGCGACGCAATCCCGGCCTGGGACAACACTTTCTGCAGCCGGGTCCCCCCGGCCTCGCTGGACGTCGACTCGACCATCAATCCTGGTCCACGTCGAACGTCAGCGGCTGCTCGGCGCGCCGAGCGCGCCGGCGAGTTTGATGAAACGTGGCTCGCTGTCCAGGGATTCGCTGAGGTCCTCGATCGTGTCGACGTCGGGAAGCAGTGGCGCGATATCGGGCAGCTCGGCCAGCGACGTCAACCCGAGCCGCTCCAGGAACAGCTCGGTGGTGGCGAACGTCACCGCGCCGCTGTCGGGGTCGGCACCGACCTCGGTGATCAGGCCGCGCGCCAGCAGGGTGCGCATGACGGCGTCCACATTGACGCCGCGCACCGCGCTCACCCGCGCGCGCGTCACGGGCTGGCGATAGGCCACCACCGCCAGCGTCTCCAGCGCGGCCCGGGTCAGCTTGGTTCGCGCGCCGTCCAGCAGCAGCTTCTCGACGTAGGGCGCGAACCGGGCGCGGGTGTACATCCGCCAGCCCTCGCTGGTTCTCCGCAAGTCGATGCCGCTGTCGCGGTCGGTGAGTTCGTCGGCCATCATCTGTAGCTTCGTGGCGATCCGGTAGACGGGTTGTTCGGTGGCCGCCGCCAGCGCCTCCGCGGTCACCGGGGTGTCCACCACCAGCAGCAGCGCCTCCAGCACAGGCCGAGTTCGTCAGCGTCCAGTTCGGGGAACGCAGCGATGTCGATACCCAGATCGGCATCGGGATGGGGATCGGGATCGGGCTCTGCATCGTCGCCGGCGGGGGTCAAATCGCACCACTCCTCTCCCCCGCACGCGGGATTTGCACCCACTGCAACGTCATCGGCGGGGGTCACGGTTGGTCTCGCACTTCTACCAGGGCTTCGGTGGTCGGCCGTTCCCCGGTCCACGAAACTTGGAGCACGCCAAGCGGCTCTGATTGATCGAATGTTACCGCCCGGGATCGAAACAGCTCGAGCAACGCCAGGAAGCGACCGACCACCTCGATCGGCTCCTCACAGTCTGCGACCAGTTCAGAAAACGAGGCCCACTGGCCGGTACCGCGGGCTTCCAGCATCGCGAGCAATCGTTTGGCCTGCTCGGGCACCGAGACTTTCAGTTCGTGCAGATGCTCGATGTCCACCTTCGGAACCGGACGCGGGTGTGAACGCGATCGCCGCGATCTGGGCGAATCGCTCAGGCGTCCACGCCGAGCATCACCTCGGGAAGAAGCTCGGCGTACCGGTCCTCCAGCGACACCGCGCGCGGATAGCTGCGCAGCGCGTTCGCCTCCAGCTCGGCGAACATCTGCGCGACATGCTTGAACGCCCGGTATTGCAGCAGCCGGGCGAACAGCAGGTCACGCACCTCCAGCAGGGCCAGATCCTCTTCGTCCTCGACCTGCCCGGCCGGCAACAGCCGGGCGGCCTTGAGGTCGAGCAAAGTCGCCGCGATCACCAGGAACGCTGTGGTCTCCTCGAGACCCAGCTCGGCACCGATGTCGCGGGTGTAGGCGATGAAATCGTCGGTGACCTGGTGCAGCGCCACCTCGGTGACGTCGAGGCGGTGGGCGAAGATCAGCTGCAGCAGCAGATCGAACGGCCCCTCGAAGTTGGTGAGCCGGACCCGAAAGCCCGTCGAGGAACCATCCGGGTGGCCATTCTGGTAAGGCTCACCGTTCGCGCGGACGTTCACGCGCCGAATCGGTCGATGAACTCGCGGGCCAGCGCACGGTAGGCAATCGCGCCTCCCGATTTCGGCGCCCAGGTGGTGATCGGCTCGCCGGCCACACTGGTCTCCGGGAAGCGGACCGTGCGGGTGATCACGGTGTCGAACACCAGGTCACCGAACCGCTCCACGACGCGGGCCATCACCTCACGGGCGTTGACGGTGCGCGGGTCGTACCGGGTGAGCAGGATGCCGCTGATATCCAGCTTTGGGTTGAGCCGGTCGCGCACCTTGTCGACGGTATCGGTGAGCAGCGCCAGCCCGCGCAGCGAGAAGAACTCGCACTCGGTCGGGATGACCACGCCGTCCGCGCAGGCCAGCCCGTTGACCGTGAGCAGGCCCAGCGACGGCTGGCAGTCGATCAGTACGTAGTCGTAGCGGTCCAGCACGGGATGCAGCGCCCGCGCCAACGTCTGCTCCCGGCCCACCTCGTTGACCAGCTGAATCTCCGCGGCCGACAGGTCGATATTGCTGGGCACCAGATCCAGGTTCTTGACCCGGGTGTGGATCAGCACATCGTCGATCGACACCCGAGGCTCGACCAGCAGGTTGTGGATGGTCCGATCCAGCTCGTAGTGCGGCACGCCAAGGCCCGCGGACAGCGCGCCCTGCGGGTCCATATCCACCAGCAGCACCCGCCGGCCGTACTCGGCGAGCGCGGCGCCCAGGTTGATCGTCGACGTGGTCTTGCCGACGCCGCCCTTCTGGTTGCACATCGCGACGACCTTGGCGGGGCCGTGTGAGCTCCGCGGCTTTGGCTCGGGGATCGCCCGCGGCGGCCGCCCGGTCAGGCCGGTGATGAGGTCGCTTTCGGGCGGGTCGGTCATGACCGGTCGTGACTGGTGGTGACGGGCGTGCACATCGCAGGAAAGTCTAACGGCAACCTGTTCTTGAGCCGGGAGACCCGCAGGCAACTCAACCAGCCAATACAGCTAGACGCGGTCCTGGGACGCAACCGCGATCAGCAGCGCGACCAACATGGGAGCACAGAGGAACGGCGCCGGCCATGTCAGCCGCAGTCCGACACACCCGGCTCCGACGATGACCGCTCCCGTGGCCACCGCGGCGCCACTCCTCCAACATGATCCACGTGATTGCCGGTGGGGAGCAATGTCCCGGTCCGGCCGCCACAGCAGTCACCGAACATCGCATCGATCGGCGCCGCGCACCACGGCACTCCGCCAACCTGCCAGCCGCCCTCATAGCGGACACGCTTGCCGGGAGTGCTAACCGAAACCCGCACCGTGGCACCGGCATTGACCAAATGCACCCGCACCACGGTTTGCGGGTCGGCCGGGTCCACGAGCCGTCGTTCGATCACGAACGGCCCGACTCCGGTCAGCAGGTTCCCGCACGTCGGCGTCCAATCCACCCGCGTGGTTGCGATGTCCACCTGAGCGAACAGATAGTCGGCATCTCATTGACCGGACTTGACAACTCCCGGGTGTCGCCCCACGCCTATCGTGGTTGCCTATGGATCTCAAACGGCGCATACCCCTGCTGCGGTGGTCCGTCTTGCGCATCGGCATCGGGGCCCGCACCTTCTTCAGGACCGGACAGTTCGGTGACGGACGCGAAGCGGCCGCGGTCGACTACGTGCTCAAGCACGCGCGCGCCGGCGACATCGACGACGTGCTGGCCACCATCGACAAGTTTGCCTACGAAAAGTCGATACTGATCAACGTCGGCGACGAGAAGGGTGTGCTGCTCGACACCGCGGTGCATCGAGCCGACCCGGCGGTGGTGCTTGAGCTGGGCACCTACATCGGATACAGCGCCATGCGGATCGCCCGGGCCGCTCCGAACGCCAAGGTGTACTCCGTCGAATTCGCCGAAGCCAACGCCGTCAACGCCCGGCGGATCTGGGATCATGCCGGCGTCGCCGACCGAGTGACGTGTGTGGTCGGCACCATCGGCGACGGCGGGCGCACCCTGGACGCGTTGGCGACTGAGCACGGATTCGCCGATGGCACTGTCGATTTCGTGTTCATCGACCACGACAAAGCGGCCTACCTGGCCGACTTGCTGAGTATCCTCGAGCGGGGTTGGCTGCATCCGGGCTCGATCGTGGTCGCCGACAACGTCGGATGGCCGGGCGCACCGAAGTACCGCGAGTACATGCGCCAGCAGCAGGGCAAGCTGTGGAACACCGTCGAGCACCAGACGCACGTCGAATACCAATCGCTGGTGTCTGACCTGGTGTTGGAGTCCGACTACCTGGGCAGCTAATGCGCCCGTGGGTGGGCCCCCGCCCACACCTCGCGCAGCGCGTGCACGGTGACCAGCGTGTAGATCTGCGTCGTTGTGACTGACGCATGACCCAGTAACTCCTGCACGACCCGGACGTCGGCGCCGCCCTCGAGCAGGTGCGTGGCAAAGGAGTGCCGCAGCATGTGCGGCGACACACCCGAGGTGATACCGGCGCGCTCGGCGGAATCCTGCAGAACTTGCCACGCGCTTTGCCGCGACAACCGGCCGCCGCGCGCATTGAGGAAGATCGCCGGAATTCCGCGCCCGCGCCGCGCCAGCTCGCCGCGTCCCCGCACCAGATAGGCGTCCAGCGCTTGCACGGCGGGGCGTCCCACCGGCACCAGCCGCTGCTTACCGCCCTTGCCGCGCAGCAGCACCGACCTGGCCTGGGTATCGATGTCGTCGACGTCCAGGCCGACTGCCTCGGAGATACGGGATCCGGTGGAGTACAACAGCTCCAGCAGCGCCCGGTTGCGCAACGTCAGCGGGCCGTCGGCCGGGCTGTCGCCGCCCGCGGCCTCCAGCAGTGCGAGCACGTCGTCGATCGTCAGGCTCTTGGGCAGCCGGCGACCCGGCGTCGGCGGACGGACGGCCCGCGCCACGTCCAGCTCGGCAAGCCCTTCGGCAGCCGCGAATCGGTGAAGACCGCGCACGGCGATCAGCGCCCGCGCCGCCGACACCGCGGACAGCGCCACCGCCCCGGAGTCGGGATCCCCGCGCCGAAGCGCCACCAGGAACTCGCTGACGTCGTCCTCACCGACCTTGCCCAGATCGTGGATTCCGCGGTCCGACAGGTGTTTGGAGTAGCGACGCAGGTCGCGGCGATAGGAGCTCAACGTGTTCGCCGCCACCCCCCGCTCGATCGTCAGGTGGTCGAGGTAGCCCTGCAGTTGTGCCTCCAGGGCAGCGGTCATTCGGTGACCTTTCGGGCCTTGCGCGCCATGAATGACGTCGGCTTGTCCAGCCACGGAGCGTCCGCCGGACGTGGCTGGGCTAACCCGCCGGCTACCGCGTAGGCGGCCAAAATGCCGGCCACCGCAATGGAATTGACGATTTCACCGCTCAGCACCTTGCGCGCCGCCTCAGCGAGGGGATACCACTGCAGCGTCATGTCGGCTTCTTCGTCATGCGCCTCGGGCCGATCCACCTCGCTCAGTCCGGTGGCCAGGTAGACCCGCACCGACTCGTCGCTGAATCCCGGCGTGGAGTCGAGGTCGACGAGCACCTGCCAGGTCGTGGCCTGCAGGCCGGCCTCTTCCACGAGCTCGCGGGCTGCCGTGAGGTGCGCCGGCTCCCCCGGTGCGTCGAGCAGCCCAGCGGGCAGTTCCCACAACCGTCGACCGAGCGGGTGCCGATATTGGTAGACGATCGGGATGTTGCCATCGTCGTCCATCGCCACGACGGCGACCGCGCCGTAGTGCTCGACGACTTCTCGCACCGCGGTGGTGTCACCGGGCATCCGGACCTGGTCCCGGCGCAGGGCGAAAATCGCCCCGGTGTATAACGTTTCGGACGATATTGTCTCGAAATCGTGGTCAGCCACGGGCCGCTGGCTCAGGTAGCGACAGCCCGACGCTTTCTCGATGCTGGTTGCCGTTGGGCGAGTGCTCGGGGATCTCCACCGGCAGCAGCTCGCCCCCTTTGTAGTCGAGCGCGGCCCCGACGAGTGAAACGAACAGCGGGTGCGGGCGGGTGGGCCGGCTCTTCAGTTCGGGATGGGCCTGGGTGCCGACGATGAACGGGTGCATCTCCGGCGGGTATTCGACGAACTCCACCAGGTGGCCGTCGGGGGAAGTTCCCGAAATCCGCAGGCCGCTTTCGGCGATCCGTTCGCGGTAGGCGTTGTTGACCTCGTAGCGGTGCCGGTGCCGCTCGGACACCTGCGTCGTCCCATACGCCTGGGCCACAATCGAATCCGGCTCCAGCACGGCGGGATAGGCCCCCAGCCGCATGGTGCCGCCCAGATCGGCCTGCGCCGGCCACGATCTGCTCTTGATCGGCCATCGTGGAGATGACGGGATCCGGTGTGGCCGGTTCGAATTCGGCCGAGTTGGCCTCGGTGAGACCGACCGAGCGGGCGGCCTCGATCACGATGCACTGCAGGCCGAGGCACAACCCCAGCACCGGCAACCCGCGCGCCCGGGCGTGGCGGATCGCGCCGATCTTGCCCTCGATGCCGCGGATGCCGAACCCGCCGGGGATCAGTACGCCGTGCACGTCGCCCAGGGCCGCGGCGGCACCGCTGGGCGTCTCGCAGTCGTCGGAGGCCACCCAACGGATCTCGACCTTGGCGTGGTGTTTGAACCCGCCGGCCCGCAGCGCCTCGCTGACCGACAGGTAGGCGTCGGAAAGCTCGACGTACTTGCCCACCAAAGCAATTCGCACCGTCTCGTGCGGCTCGTGCACCCGGCGCAGCAGGTCGTCCCATTCGGTCCAGTCGACGTCGCGGAACGGCAGGTTGAGCCGGCGCACCACGTAAGCGTCGAGTTCCTCGCGGTGCAGCACCTTGGGGATGTCGTAGATCGACGGCGCGTCCGGGGTGGAGATGACGCCGTCGATGTCGACGTCACACATCAGCGCGATCTTGTCCTTCAGCGCCTCCGGCACGTTGCGGTCGCAGCGCAGGATCAGCGCGTCCGGGGTGATACCGATGCTGCGCAGCGCGGCCACCGAGTGCTGGGTCGGCTTGGTCTTCAGCTCGCCGGACGGGGCCAGGTACGGCACCAGCGACACGTGCAGGAAGAAGCACGTTCTCCCGGCCGAGATCGTGGCGGACCTGCCGGGCCGCCTCCAGGAAGGGCTGCGACTCGATGTCGCCGACGGTGCCGCCGATTTCGGTGATGACGACGTCGGGGCGGTTGCCGTCGGCGTCCGGCTGGGCCATCGCCAGGATGCGGCGCTTGATCTCGTCGGTGATGTGCGGGATCACCTGGACGGTGTCGCCGAGGTACTCGCCGCGTCGCTCCTTGGCGATGACCGTCGAATACACCTGCCCGGTAGTGACATTCGCCGAGCCGGACAGATCGCGATCCAGGAACCGCTCGTAGTGGCCGACGTCGAGGTCGGTCTCGGCGCCGTCCTCGGTGACGAAGACCTCGCCGTGCTGGAACGGGTTCATGGTGCCCGGGTCGACGTTGAGGTACGGGTCGAGTTTCTGCATCGTCACGTGCAGACCCGCGGGCGGTCAGCAGCTGCCCGAGGCTGCTGGCGGTCAGCCCCTTGCCGAGCGACGAAGCGACGCCACCGCTGACGAAGAGGTGCTTGGTGGCGGTTTGCGGGTGCTTACGCACTGAGCGACCTCCGTGAAGACGGGCAGGGCTTGCGCATTTAGCTTAACCAGTTGGGCCTGCCGACCCACGGAAATCCACCCTAACACCCAGCCTGCGTCGTCGCGCGGCGAACACGCCCGATGCCGGCTACTGCGGGACGGTGACCGAGGTCGCGCCGTGACCGGTGCCGTACTGCCCGCTGTGGCCGCCGTCGATCAGATCGTGCAGGGCCAGGATCGCGGTGATCCGCCCGGACTCGGCGTCGACGTCGTCGACGGTGCTGACGTCGCCGGCAATGCCGGCGTCGGCGCGGGCCACGGCGACCGCGGCGGCTCCCGCCGCCGAACCGTCCCGGCCGGCGAGCACGGTGCCCGCGCCGTGCGGGGCCAGCGCCGCGGCGAACCGGGCCACGCGTGGCGCCCTGGTTGCCCGCGTCCTCGCGGCAGCGCACCGCCGGTGATCGACCACGGCGGCGTTCGCCGCCGCCGATGTGATCGGCTTGGCTGGTAGGTGATGAAGCCGGTGTCGCGCAGCGCCGCCAGCACGGTGTCGCGCTGGGCGTCGTCGACCGGCGGGACGGCCGGGCTGCGGGTTGGCGTTGATCAGCAGGGCGATGCCCGAGCAGATCACCGGCCTGCGATCCCTGGTCGACGAGCTTGGTGCTCAACTGCGCGCCGGCGGGCAGGATCGGACGAGTTCACCACCGAACGCAGCTTCTCCGCGGAGTTGGCGTCGACGAACTCCTGGGTCAGCGCCACCGTGCCGGTGACCGAGCCGCCGGCCTGGCTCGACGATCTTCGACACCGCGGCGACGTCGTCGTCTTTGGCGTCCGGCGTGCGGAAGATGACCACCGACTTGCCGCCCAGCGCGTCATGCACGATCCGGCCGACCAGCTGGTTGTCGAAATTGTTCGCCGCACTGAGCTTTTCGTTCAGCACGTTCTTCTGGTCGGTGAGCCCGTTGATCTGCGAGTGCAGCTCGCGCTTCTCGTCACGCAGGCCGGACAGCAGGGTGTCCGACAACAAGCCGGAACCCAGCACCACTCCGACGGCCAGCGCCAGGAAGACCGCGGCCAGCGAAATCGCATGTTGGCGTAACGAGATCATGAGAGCACCGTCCTCTAGAACCGAATGGACAAGCTAGGTGACCAAGTGCTGCACCCACAGGCGAGAAGCGGTTCCAGTAGTCGACGACCCAGTGCAGCACCACGGCGTCGGTGCGCGACACCCACAGCGCGACGATGATCGCGATCAGCATCGTCAGCGCCAGCAGCGCGATGGCGCCCGCCGGAGATGTGGCTGCGGTACAGGGTGGCGACCGCCTTGGCGTCCACCAGCTTCTCCCCCACCCGCAGCCTGGTCAGGAAGGTCGACGGGTTGCTTTGGGTGCGCGTGCGGTCGAAGAACGTCTCGATGTTGGCGGTGTGGCCGGCCGTGACGAGCAGCGCGGCGCCGTGGTGGTCGGCCAGCAGCAGCGCCAGATCGGTCGCCGAGCCCGCGGCCGGAAACGTCATCGCCCCGACACCGAGATCCTGGATCCGTTCCAGGCCCGGCGCGTGGCCGTCGGCGTCGGCGGGCAGCACCACCTGGGCACCGCACTTGAGGGCTTCGGCGCTGATCTGGTCGGGGTCGCCGACGATGAGCTGCGGGCGGTATCCCGCCTTGCGCAAGCACATCCGCGCCGGCTGCCGACACCGACCAGGACCGGCTGGTACTCCTTGATGAACGGCTTGAGGGCCTTCAGATCGTCGGCGGCGCTGGGCTCGTCGGCGACGATCACCACGTGCCGGCGGCGCAGGTCGACGTCGATGTCGGGGATGCCGATGCCGTCGATCAGCAGCGGGCTCTCACTGCGGATGAACTCGATTGTGTTGCCGGCGAACGCCTCCAGGTGGGCGGCCAGCCCGCTCTTGGCCTCGCGCATCAGGTCGGCGATGTCGTGGTCGGTGCGCTCGGTGCCGCGGATCAGCCGGCGGTCGCCGGCGTACACGCCGCCTTCGTGCAGGCGGATCTTGGCGCCGTCCTTGATCTTCTTGAAGACGTCGGGGCCGGTCTCGTCGATCAGGGTGACCCCGTTGGTGACCAGGACCTCCGGACCGAGATTCGGGTAGCGGCCCGAGACCGACGGCGACGCGTTGACGACCGCGGCGATGTCGGCCTCCACCAGCGCGTCGGCGGTGATGCGGTCCAGATCCAGGACGTCGAGCACGACGATGTCGCCGGGGCACACCCGACGCAGCAGCCGGTCGATATTCGCGGTCGACCCGGGCGGTGCCGCTGAGGCCCGGCCGGGAGGTATTGCGCGTGAGAAGCCCTGACATCTTCATGGGGGCGATTCTGTCGGCGGAGCGCGGTCGGAGCGGGGAGGCGCGCCGTAACATCTGCCCCAGAAGTTATCTAGAGTCACATCTGTAACAGATCTATAGCGGGATGGTCTCGAGCCGCCCCGCCGAGTGTGAACTACACGACGGTCAGTCGGCGCGTCGCGTCGTGGGATGCACAGTCGGCGAGGTTGGCGGTGCGCTAGATCTCGCCGTTCTGCGCGGCGTCGAGCAGTTCGCGGGCGTGCGCCCGGCCGCTGTCCGACTCGCCCAGCCCCGCCAGCATCCGGGCCAGCTCGGCCACCCGGTCGTCGTCGGTCACCCGCCGCACCACGCTGGTTCCCTTTGGTCCGGCGCTGTGCACCACCAGGTGCACGTCGGCGTATGCCGCGACCTGCGGCAGGTGCGTGACGACGATGACCTGGTGGGTGCGCGCCAGCCGCGCCAACCGCCGCCCGATCTGCACCGCCGCCCGGCCACCGACGCCGGCGTCGACCTCGTCGAACACCATGGTGGTGCCCGCCGTCGAGGCGGCCAGCACGACCTCCAAGGCCAGCATCACCCGGGACAGCTCGCCGCCGGACGCGCTCTTGGCCAGCGGCAGCACCGTGATGCCACGGTGCGCGGCGAAGCCGAACTCGACCTGGTCGATGCCGTCGGCACCAGCCCGGGCAAGCTCGCCCGACGGCAGCGTGAGCGCGGAGGGATCTCCGGGTCGGCCGCGATATCGATGGTCACGTCGATGGTGAACTCGGCGTCGGCCATCGCCAGCCCGGACAGCTCGGCGGTGACCTCCTTGGCCAGCCTCTTGGCCGCCTTGTGCCGGGCCTTACTCAGATCGACTGCGGCTTGCGACAATTCGCGTGCCAGCTCATCGACGCGACGCTGCCAGCGCCGCCAGCCCTTCTTCGGAGACGTCGAGTTGCGCCAGCCGGTCGCGCGACTCCTGCGCCCAGCGCAGCACCCCGTCGATGTCGGCGGCGTACTTGCGGGTCAGTGTGCGCAGTTGGGCCTGACGGGCCAGCTTGGACTCCAGCGCGCTGGCATCGGCCGGCAGCTCATCCAGGTAGTCGCCGAGCTCGCGGCCCGCGTCGACGACCACCGCCAGCGCCTCGCCGATCTGGTCGGCCAACGCCCGCAGCGCGGCATCATCGGTGGACTCCAGCGCGGCCCTGGCCCGCCCCAGGCTGTCGGCGGCGCTCGCTGCCGGACAGGTCGTCCAGCTCACCGGACAACGCGGCGCGGGCGCCGGCCGCGGCCTCGCGCAGCGTGTCCAGTTCGGAGAGCCGCACGATCTCGGCGACCAGCGCCTCGTCCTCGCCGGGTTGCGGGTCGACGGCGTCGATCTCGTTGAGCGCGAACTTCAGCCGGTCGGCCTCCTGGGCGAGTTCCCGCGTGCGGTTCCGGCGATCGGACAAGGTCCCGCCGCGCCGACAGCCACGCGTCACGCAGTTTGCGGTAGCGCTCGAGCGCGGGGCCGACGCTCGCGAACCGGTCCAGCGCGCCGCGTTGCTCCTCGGGCCGCATCAGCCGCAGCTGGTCGTTCTGCCCGTGCAGGGCGAGCAGCTCGGTGGTGAAGTCGCCCAGCGACTTGGCGGGCACGCTGCGGCCACCCAGATAGGCCCGCGAAGGTCCGTCACGGCTGACCGAGCGCAGCGCGATCACGCTGCCGTCCTCGTCGCGCTCGGCACCCGACGCGTCGCAGCATCCCGTCCAGCTGCGCGACCGCGGCGTCGTCGAGATCGATTGTGGTGAAACGACCTTCGACGACCGCGCGGTCGGCCCCGGACCGCACCCGGGTGGCGTCGGCGCGGGCACCGCCGAGCAGGTGCAGCCCGGTCACCACCATGGTCTTGCCGGTGCCGGTCTCGCCGGTCAGCACCGTCAGGCCGCGGTCGAACTCCGCGATAGCGGCGCTGATCGCGCCCAGCGACTCGATCCGGATTTCAGTGAGCACCAGCGCACGCCGTCACTTCCCGCGCCAACCGGTCACCGGCAGCCGGAACTTGCGCACCAGGCGGTCGGTGAACGGCGCGCTGTCCAGCCGCGCCCATTTCACCGGTGTGCCGCAGCGGGTCACCTCGAGCCGGCCGCCGGCCGGTACCACCATTTCGCGGCGGCCGTCGCAGAACACCAGGGCGTCGTTACCGCCCGCCTCGATCTCGATCGCGATCTTGGCAGTCGGGACTGGTGACCATCGGCCGGCCGAACAGCGCGTGAGCGTTGTTGGGCACCACCAGGATCGCCTCCAGGTCCGGCCACAGCACCGGGCCGCCCGCGGAGAACGCGTAGGCGGTGGATCCGGTCGGCGTCGACACCAGCACCCCGTCGCAGCCGAACGTCGACACCGGCCGGCCGTCGATCTCGACGACCACCCCGAGCACGCCCAGCCGCGGGCCCTTCTCCAGGCTGGCCTCGTTGAGCGCCCACCCGTGCTCGATGACGCCGCCCGCCTGCGCGCACCACGACGTCGAGCGTCAGCCGCTCTTCCACCCGGTAGTCCTGCGCGACGACGTGGTCCAGCACCAGATCGATGGCCTCGGCCTCGGCTTCGGCCAGAAACCCGATGCGGCCCAGGTTGACGCCCGAGCACCGGAATGCCGGCGTTGCGGGCCAATTCCGCGGCCCGCAGGAAGGTGCCGTCGCCGCCGAGCACCAGCACCAGTTCGCAGCCATCGGCGGCCTGCGGGTCCGCGTCGACCACCTCGATGTCGACGCCCATGGCCCGCATGTCGTCGGGAGCCAGTGTGCAGCGGCCCCCGGTCGACCGCCTCGGCGGACAGCACCCGAAGCGCAATTCCGTTGTCGCCCAGGACTTTCTCCACGCGTCGCGCGGTTTCGGTCGCTTCGTCGCGCCCGGTGTGGACGACCAGCAGCACCGTGCGTTCGGCTGGTCACTGCGGGCCCTCTTCGACGGCGCGCCGGACCGCGTCCAGTCCAGCACGTCGCCGGACAGCGGCCGATCGGTCTGGGCGCGCAGCCACAGGAAGTACTCGACGTTGCCCGACGGGCCCGGCAGCGGGCTGGCCGTGACGTCGACGGCGTGCCAGCCCGAGCTCCCCGGCCCGCCGCGCGACGGCCAGCACCGAGTCGGCACGCAACGCCGGGTCGTGAACCACCCCGCCGGCACCGACCTGGCCCTTCCCCACCTCAAACTGCGGCTTCACCATGGGAACGATATCGGCGCCCGGCGAAGCGCAGCCAGCCAGCGCGGGCAACACTGTGGCCAGCGAGATGAACGACAGGTCGGCCACCACCAGGTCGACCTGCCCGCCGATCGCCTCGGGCGACAGGTCCCGCACGTTGGTCCGCTCGACGACGACCACCCGCGGATCGCTGCGCAACGACCAGGCCAGCTGGCCGTACCCGACGTCCGCGGCAACCACCTCGGCGGCGCCGCGGTCCAGCAGCACCTCGGTGAAGCCGCCGGTCGAGGCGCCGGCGTCCAGGCAGCGCCGGCCCGCGACCGGCATCCCGAAGGCGTCCAGCGCGCCGATGAGCTTGTGCGCGCCGCGCGACACCCAGCTGCGTTCGCCATCGTCGGCGACGGTCAGGGCGGCGGTGACCGCGACGGCGGTGCTCGGCTTGACCGCAGGCAGGCCGTCGATGCGCACCCTGCCGGCGCCGATCAGCTCCGCGGCCTGCTGGCGGGACCGCGCCAGCCCGCGCCGGACCAGCTCGGCGTCGACGCGGGCACGTCGATGCCATGCGCGCACTCAGCCCTTCTCCGCCGACTCCAGCGCCTGCAGCAGCACGTCGTGCGCCTCGGAAAGGCGGCGTGCTATCTCCTCGAGCTCGGTCGAGCGACAGCGCGTGTTCGGCGTCGGCCGTTCGTCGGGCAGCCGGGCAACTAAGCGCGTCGATCTCGGCGCGAATCTGATCAGGATCGATATTCATGGCCTTCCTACGCTAGTCACCCGCTCAGTCGGGCTGCACCAGGGACCAGCGCTGCAGGGCCGCGCGCGCCCGCTTCGTCGCCGGCGCCTCGATCCGACGGCGCCGGCTCCCGTCGAATCGCGTCCCCCCAAACCGCGCCCGCGACGGCGCGCACGATCGACAGGCCGTCGTCTGCTGTTCTCGGGTCACCACCGCTCGGGCCGTTCGCGCTGACGGTCAACGCGCCGTCACCGACGTCCACCCGCCAGTCGGGCTGCGGCCCCACCGCGAGACGGTCGCCTTCCTGGTGCAGCGAACGCAGGTCGCGGCCGATGTAGGTGGGCCGTTGCGCGGGCTCGGCGATGCACCGCGTCGCGCGCGCTGTTCACGCCGGTGAGCACCATCAGGCTGGGCAGCCCGCGGCGTTGGCGCCTTCGATGTCGGTGTCCAGCCGGTCACCGACCACCAGCGGCGCGCGAAAATCGCCGCGTGCGACGGCGTCGTGCATCAGCTGCGGCCCCGGCTTGCCCGCCACCTGTGGTTCGGCGCCGGTGGCCGTGCGCAGTAGCGCCACCAGGGACCCGTTGCCGGGCAGCAGGCCGCGCTCGGTGGGCAGGGTGGCGTCGACGTTGGACGCCACCCACAGCGCGCCGGCCCGGATGGCCAGCGCCGCCTCGGCGAGGTCGTGGTAGGCGATGGTCAAAGAGAGGCCCTGGACGACGCCGACTGGGTTGTCGTCGTAGCGGCGCACCGGTTGCAGGCCGGCGGCGGTGATCTCGTTGGCCAGCGCTTCGGTGCCGACGATCAGGACCCGCGCACCCGGCGGCAGCTGGGCGGCCATCAGGTGAGCGGCGCTCTGGGCGCTGGTGACGACGTCGGCGTCGGTGGCGGTGAAGCCCAGCTCGCGCAAGTGCGCCGCCACTTGGTCGGCGCTGCGGGTGGCGTTGTTGGTGACGAAGAGCGTGCGGCTGTCCACCTCGCTCAGCGACTGCACCGCTCCTTCGGTGGGCTGGCTGCCGCGGAACACGGTTCCGTCCAGGTCCACGAGCAAGCAGTCATATTGCTGCGCAATGCTTTTCACTTGTTCTTCCCTTCAGCCCAGCTCGCTGGCGCGGTCTTCGGCGTCGGTGACGCCTTCGACATCCGCGGCCGCGGAGCGCAAGAACCAGTCCAGTGCCTCGTCATTGCGGCCCAGCGCCAGCAGTGTCTCGGCGTAGGCGTAGCACAATCGTGCGGCCGTCGAACCGGTGCGGCCCGGCATCCAGCTGCGGCGTAGACAACACGGCCAACGCCTGCTCCAGCTGCCCAAGATCAGCACGCGCACCGGCGGCGACGATGCGCAACTCGTCCGCGTCGTCGCCGCTGAGCTGCGCCGCCTCGGGTCCCCGTGCCAGTTCGATGGCCCGCTCGGGACGGCCCAGACCGCGTTCGCAGTCGGCGATCAGCGCGAGCAACGGGGACTTGCTGCCCATCCTGCGGGCAGCGCGCAATTCGGATAACGCCTGGGCCCAGTCTCCGCTGCGGTAGGCCGCGATTCCGACGGCCTCGCGAATCGCCGCGAGCCTGCTGGCCCTGGCCCGCGCCGCGCGGGCGTGACCCAGCGCGGCTTCCGGGTCGTCGTCGATCAACTCGCCCGCGGCGACCAGGTGGCGCGCCACTGTATCGGCGGTGGCGCGGTCCAGGGTGCTCAGTTCGCGGCGGATTTCCGGCGCCAGTTGCCGGGCGTCCACCTCCGGCGGTATGGCGGGCCCGTCCTGGGGTGCGCGCTCGCGATCGGGAGGGGCGCTCGTGGGCTGGACCGGGCGCGCACGGCCCGGGTTTGACCAGGAGGTGTCGCGCCTGGAGCGCCCTCGTCGGTCACCGTCACGACCGTGCCTGTCGTCGACCACGAGTGCCGTTCACCTCGATTGCTGCTGGGCCCTTTGGGTAGAGGTTACGGGCACGCCGGCCGCGCATCAGATCCGCTATGCCTGCGGCCGGTTCGGCTACAACGGTGTCATCATCGCCGGGCAATAAGTCGCCACCGCGATGACGGTGAACACGCGCGCCGCGTCGTCGGACATTCCATGGCCGTCGGCCATCCGGGAAGCGACCGATTCAAACGACCCGCCCGGCTGCACCAGCATCGGACACACCGACTGACCCAGCGCGGTCGTGCTCACCGGTTGGCTGTACGAGACGCCCGCATTGGTCAGCGCCGCGAGGAATGCGTTGCCCACCATGTCGGCGCGGATTGGTGCCGCCAACGCCGCACCCGCGGTAGCAAACCCCGCGGTCACTGCCAGAAACCGTAGCGCCGTCGCCTGCGGGAAAATCACCGTGATAACAGTGCTGAACAAGAGTCACGTCCAGAACACGATGAGATAAAGGTTTGCACACTAACGCGTTTTGCAGCAGCCCGGCACGTGCGATGCGTACTACCTACTTCGACCTGAAAAACCCTTGACGTTGTGAAGGGCGGTTGGTCGGGCCGGCGGGCGGCTGGCGCATGGGTTTCCCGTGTCGGGTTTTCATGCCGCGAGGGCTCCGATCTTTACGAGGTTGTGGGCCAGGACGCCATGTCCGCACCAGGTTCGGGCGCCGGTGATGCCGGTGAGTTCGGTGCGGTTCCATCCGTAGCTGCGCTTGATGTGATTGATCCGTCCCTCTGATCCGGTGCGCCATTTGACCTTGTCTCGGAAGGCTCGTCGGTGTTCGAACTCGCGGCGGGCGGCGCTGGGTTTGGCTTTGCGCGGGATCGCGACGCTGCGTACTCCAAGTTCGTGCAGGTCGGCCTCGACGGACGCTTCGCCGTAGCCGCGGTCGGCGGTGACCGCGCGCGGCGCACGCCCGGCGCGGCGGGTGATCCGGGCGATCGCGGGGGCGAGCTGCGGGGCGTCGGCGGGGTTCCCGAGTTCGACGCTGTGATCGAGGATGACCCCGTCGACGTTGTCGACGATCTGGGCTTTGTAACCGAACTCGACCGGCTTACCCAGGCGGCCTTTGCGGATCGGGCGTGCGTCGGGATCGTGAAAGCTGACCAGTCGATTGCTGCTGTCGGGCATCACCCCGGCCAGTCGGCTGCGGGTCTGGGCAACGACTTGGCGGGTGCGCTGCATGGTGGTGTCGAGTTCGTTGATCGCTCGGCACAGTCGGCCTTTCGTCTGGCCGGTGGCGTTGCGCAGCGCCCGACGCGCGTTGCGGAGGACGGCGTCCGCCTCGCGCATCGCGGCCTCGGCCAGACCGGCCAGCTCACCGGTGATGCGGGCGACGGTGGCTTGGGCCTCCTCGCGTTGCTGCGCGCCCCGCAGCTTCAGCTTGCCCGCGATCGCCCGGGCCCGTCGCCCAGCGGCCCGGCGTCGATCACGCGATCGGGTCCGGGTCGCGCCGCCATCAGCCTTGATCCGGCCCACCGTGCGGGCGATCTTCGTGATCGCCTTGGCCAACAGCCCCGAGTCGGTCGGGTAAGCGACATCGGCCCCGACCACGGTCGTGTCGGCGCGGACCTTGTCCGTGCGCAGCAACTTCGCTCCCGCAGCCTTGACCAACAGGGCCTCGTTCAACCCCGCCACTGCGCCGTCCCCGCACCTGGTGGTGATCTTCATCAGCGTCGTCGGATGCGGCACCGACGTGCCGAACGGGATCCGGGTGAACCGCTGCCACGAAATCGAGTCACTGACCTCGCGGCACAGCGACTCATACCCCAGCCGGTAACGGAACTTCAAAAACATCAACCGCAGATAGGTTTCCAACGGGATCGATGGGCGACCGATCCTGGCGTCAAAGAACGGCGCGAACGGGGCGAAGAACACCGGATCATCCAGCAGCGCGTCGACCCGCGCCAGCTCAGCGGGCAACACCAGCAACTCGGCCGGCAAGATCGAATCCCACAACGTGGGCTGCTCGTTTACAGTTCTCAACACGATGGCCTCGAATCCTTCTAGTCCAAGGGTTCGAGGCCATCCTCGCGTTCAAAAGTACCCAACTCACGCACCGCCACGCGGCGACTTTTTCAGGTCGAAGTAGCTAGCGCTCTACTTAGCGCGCCTGTCCCCCGATCGGTGGAGGCGGCTTATCGTCCCGTGGAGAGATCGGAATTTCCTCCAGCTTTCAGC
>CAVVLC010000072.1:0-154059 GCA_963748885.1 uncultured Actinomycetota bacterium | reverse complement strand
TACTCGCCCTGCTCGTCGTAGCACCCGTAAGCACCAAGTCGTGCCCGACAAACTTCCTGTCAACCTGCGCAGGGACACTGCCGTGGTGTGTTGGGTGGCGAAATCGGCCGCCACGAGTGTGCATCGGGCTACGCGACACGCCGAAGCGGCGTCGCCAGACGCACACTCGGCGCGCCGCGATCAGCCGTTGGGTGCTGTGTAGGTCCCGTCAAGCGTGTCGGCGTGCGCCGGGATTTCCCAACATTTTGGCCGCTACGAACCCGCCGAGCTAGAGCGGCCGGATTTCGGTCGACATTTCTTCGCCGATTCGATGACCGTCGACTCGGGTACCCGAGTCACTATTAGCAATTAACCGAGGAGATTCTGATGAGGCACACGCGGGTCGACTATGAACGGCCCCACGCGATGTACATGCCACGCTCTCGCGGCTCGGTGACCGGGCTTCTCCTGATCCTCGTGGGGGCTTGGGGTGCGTTGATACCGTTCATCGGACCCATCATCAATTGGGCGTACAACGCCGACCCGGCATGGACGTGGACCGCGGCCAAAGGCTGGCTGGAGGTGTTGCCCGGCGTCGTTACCGCGGTGGGCGGGCTACTGCTGCTCGGCTCCGGAAATCGCGCCAGCGCCACGTTGGGCAGCTGGCTCGCCGTGTTCGCCGGTGCCTGGTTCGTCGTCGGCCGGACGTTCGCGCCGACACTAGGTATTGGCGACGTCGGGCAACCGGTGGCGTCGACGGACCTGAACCGGGCCCTGCTCGCGGTCACGTATTTCGCCGGTCTGGGTGCGCTGATTGTGTTCCTGGGCGGGGCCGTCCTGGCGCGCGTGGCGGTTCGGCATGCGCGAGACGTCCGGGACTTCGCCGTGACCGAACCTGCGCCCGTGGCGGCGGCCGACGTGCCGGCACAGGAAGCGGCCCTGTACGACGAGTCACGGGGCGTAACGCCGGCGCGAGCGGACCAAGTCGCAGTGGCCGAACAACAGCGGCGCGGGGGTGGCCTATTCCACCGGCGCACCGGGGGTGGCTTGTTCCGACGACGCCACCACGCCGGCGTGTAGGGCGGTCACCGACAATGCCTGGCACCGGTAGCCTTGCCAGAGGGGGCGGGGCTACCGGTGTCACCGCGCGTGGTTTCGCCGGGCTCACGGGCTATGGCCGGACTATAGCGATCCTTGCATTCCTTGATTGCCGCCCAATAGGCCGGGAGCGCCGCCGGTGCCGCCACTCCCACCACTGATGCCGTTGCCGCCGTTGCCGCCATTGCCGAAGAACCCCTGGGTGAAGACGCCGTTGTCGGTTATCCCGATGGAGCCGCCGTTGCCGCCGTTGGCTGTCCCGATGCCGTAGCCGGCGTTGCCACCGTTCCCGCCGGCACCGAGGCCGCCGCCGGAGCCGCCGTCGCCCCCATTGCCGCCAGTTCCCAAGCCAGAGGCGCCGCCGGCGCCGCCGGCGGCGCCGAGGCCCGCGCCCGCCAACGCGGCGCCCTGGCCGCCAGTGCCGCCGTTGCCGGCCTTCACTGTGCCGAACCCACCGATACCGCCGGCACCGCCGACGCCCGCGCCTACGAGCGCCGCGCCCTGGCCACCGTCACCGCCGGCACCGCCGACGGTGACACCGCCGCCGCCGGCGCCGCCGGCGCCGCCGAAGCCCGCGCCCCATATCGCGGCGCCCGTGCCGCCCTGGCCGCCCGCGCCGCCGGTGCCGGAGCTGGCGGCGCCACCCGCGCCGCCCGCTCCGCCCTGCGCGCCGCCGATCAGGGCGCTGGTGGTGCCGCCGGCACCGCCGGCTCCGCCGATCCCACCGATGGCAGATGCCCCACCCCCGTTACCGCCGGCGCCACCCAGGCCAGAGAAGCGACCGCCCGCGTTCCCGCCGGCGCCCCCGGCACCGCCGCTCGTGGTGCCGTCGCCGCCGTCGCCGCCGGCTCCGCCGATGGCCGAGGCCCTGCCGCCATTGCCCCCGGCGCCGCCGGCCCCGCCAGTTCCCGCGCTAGAATCGCCGCCGGCGCCGCCGTGGCCACCCCAGCCGAACGCTCGGGCGTCGCCGCCGGCGCCCCCGGCACCACCGATCCCACTGGCCGTCGAACCCCCGTTACCGCCGGCGCCGCCGTTGCCGATCCACGCCCCGCCGCGGCCGCCGGCGCCGCCGGCCCCGCCCGACCAGCCGTTACCGCCGGCGCCGCCGTTGCCGATCAGGCCCGCGGTACCACCACTGCCGCCGTTCTGAGTGGTTCCACTGGTGAAGCTGTAGCCATTGCCGCCGTCGCCGGCCAACAGCCCGCCGGCACCGCCGTTGGGACTTGCCGCCGTCCCAGCCGTGCCGTTACCGATCAGCGGACGCCCCAACAACGCCTCGGTGGGCGCGTTCAGGACACCCAAAATTTCGCTCTCCAACGACTGCAATGGCGAAGCATTGGCCGCCTCCGCGCCCGCATACGCCCCGCCGGCGGCATCCAACGCCTGCACAAAACGCTGATGGAACTGCGTGACCTCGGCACTCAGCGACTGATATTGCGCGGCGTGATCACCAAACAGCCAAGCGATGGCCTGCGACACCTCGTCAGCACCAGCCGCCACCACGCCGGTTGTGGAAGCCGCGGCGGCCGCGTTCGCGCCACTCAGCGATGTACCTATGCTCGCCAGGTCCCGCGCCGAAGCAGCCAGCAACTCGGGAGCTGCGTTCACAAACGACATCAAGCCTCCAACAATTCATGTGACGGGTGCCCTGTGGACCACCGAATGAGCAACGAACCAGCGCGCCGACGAACTCGTCAAGGAGCTCACCGTGGGGAGTAACTACGATCCCGAGGGAGCACACTACTACCGGATTTCCGCAGCGATGGGTTGCGACTCCTTAAGTATCAGCTGTGAGTGGCGGACGGGGCGACCACCACGGCCGAGGAGGTGCGTGAATCGTCCCCGGTTCACGGCGGTATGGTCGCGCGTACCCGTAGGCGACTACCGAGGAGGACGCGATGATCACCGCTGGAATGGTTTTCGCCGCGCTGGCCGCGGTGCTGCACGTCTACATCTTCACCATGGAATCGCTGAGCTGGACCTCGCCGCGCACCCGCGCGACGTTCGGCACCACACCGGAAGAGGCCGAGACCACCAAGCTGCTGGCGTTCAACCAGGGTTTCTACAACCTGTTCCTCGCGATCGTCGCCGGCATCGGCATCACCGGGATTGCGATGGGAAACAAGGCCATTGGGGCGGCGCTCATTTTCGCCGGCATCGGGTCGATGGCCGCGGCCGCGGTGGTGTTGGTGATATCGGCGCCGGACAAGGCGCGGTCCGCGGTGATTCAGGGCACGTTTCCGGTGATCGCGATCGTGTTGCTGGTGCTCGGCCTGGTTTAGCGGTTCTGCTTCCGGGTACATGCGGGAGGGCCCGGGTACCCGTCGGTATGCCGGCGCCGCCGGCATATACCGAGGAGATGTTGATGACACACTCGCAAAAGGACCGCGGGGGCGGGCTGAGGATGCCACGTACCCGCGGCGCAGTCAGCGGATTGCTCCTGGTCGTCTTGGGGGTTTGGGGTGCGCTGATTCCGTTTGTCGGCCCCCATTTCAATTTCGCCTACACGCCCGACCAGGACTGGACGTGGACGACGGCCCGGGGCTGGCTCGAGGTGTTCCCGGGAGTTGCCACCGCCATCGGAGGCCTGCTGCTGCTCGTTTCCGGAAACCGGGCAACCGCGATGCTAGGCGGCTGGCTGGCCGTTTTAGGCGGAGCATGGTTCGTCGTGGGCGGGCAGTTGGCTCCGGTGCTGCGGCTCGGCACCGTCGGCGATCCGGTTGCCACCACCGAACGCAAGAGGGCGCTGCTCGAGGTCACGTATTTCTCGGGCCTGGGTGCCCTGATCGTGTTCCTGGGCGGGATCGCCCTGGCCCGCCTCGCGGTCCGGTTGGCCCGCGATGTCGCGCCGCTGGAGCCCGAAGAGGCCCCGATACCCGTGAAATCAGTACCCGTGAAATCAGTACCCGCGCGTTCGGCACCCGTGGGATCGGTGCCGGTCGCCGAGCCGTACTGGTCGGCGGGGGACCAGTCGCTCGAGCCGGTTTCATCGGGCGCGATCACCCAACCGCGAATAGGGAATTTCGCGCCGGAATCGTCGCAGGCAGAGCCGCACCGGCAGGGGATTTTCCGCCGGCACGGGGCGGGCGCGGACGCGGCGGGCCGGCCCTATCCCCAGTAGCCGACCGTAGGGAGCGCGATCGCGCCGGGCCTCAGAGCAGTCCCAGCAGTCGCAGGTCGCTGACGTACTTGGCGATGATCTGCGGCGTGATGTGCGGAATGTCTTTGTCCGGGCCGATTTTCGCGTCCTGGACCGCGGCACGGAACCGGTCGGTGGGTGCGATCGAGCCGCACACCGGCGCTGACGGCTTCTGGTAGTTGTGCATCAGCGGCAGCAACGAGGCGTGGCGCTGCCGTTCGGGCAGGGCGCCCAGGGCGGTCTGGAACCGGGTCAGCCAGTCGCTGTAGTCGGCGATCCGCTGGATCGGGCACCCGGCGTCGGTGAGCCAATCGACGAACTCGTCGAAGCCGATGCCGTCGTCGTAGGGGTTCATCACGTGGTACGTCCGGAAACCCCGGCCGACCGGAGTGGCGTCCGAATGGGCACCCAAGGTGGACACCGACTCGGCGACGAACTCGACGGGCAGCCCGTCGTAGTGGGCGCGTTGCCGGTTGCCGTCGGCGTCCAGCTCGTAGAACGAGCCGGGCGCGATCCCGGTGGCCGCCAGGCTCAGCATCAGGCGGGTGAACGTGTCCGGCACGTTGAGCTGACCCGCGTAGGTGGTGTCGGCCAGGATCATGTCGCAGCGGAACACCGTGACCGGCAGGCCGCACAGGTCGTGGGCCTCGCGCAGCAGCACCTCGCCGGCCCATTTGCTGTTCGCGTAACCGTTGGCGTAGCTGTCGTCGACGCTGCGCGTTGCGCTGATGACCCGGATGTCCGCGTCCTCGGTGAATGCCGACCGCTGGATCGCATAGCTCACCGCGATCGTCGACGTGTACACGTACGGCTTCTGCTTCGTGGTGAGCGCGAGCCGGATCAACTCCGCGGTGCCCAGCGCGTTGGGGCCGAACAGCTGGCTGTATGGCAGCACGTGGTTGACCAGGGCGGCGGGGTCGACGATCAGGTCGACGGAGTCGGCCAGGCGCTGCCAGGTGCGCCGGTCCAGGCCGAGGTCGGCCTCGCCCTTGTCGCCGGCGATGACCTCGAGGTGGTCGGCGGCCAGCTCCCGGTAGTGTGCCAGGAGCTTGGGGTCAGCCACCCCTAAATCTCCCGGGTCGAAGGTCTTGTCGAGACGAGTCCTCGCCTCGTCGTCCGACTTGGCCCGCACCAGGCAGATCACCTTGCCGTTGACCAGCGCCATCCGCTCCAGCCATTCCAGGGCCAGGTAACGACCCAGGAAGCCGGTGGCACCGGTGAGCAGCACCGTGCGCACCTGGGCGCTCGGAGCGGGCAGGTTTGCGGCCGCGGCCAACGTGGCGGGGTCGATGAACTTGTCCAGCGTGAGGTCGCCGGCGTGCACCTCGGTAGCGTCCCGGCCGTGTACCGAGGCATAGCTGGGCCGTTTCGAACCGGGCCGGCGCTCGGCCTCGATGTAGTCGGCCAGGGCCGCCAGGTCGCTCGCCGGGCTGGTGATCACACCCACCGGCACGTCGACCTCGAAGATCTCGCGCAGCAAGTTGGCGAAGGACAACGCCGACAGCGAGTCGCCACCCAGGTCGGAAAAGTGTGCGTCCGGCTGCACGTCGGTGCTCGCGGTGCCCAACATGGCGGCCGCGGCGCGGCTCAGTGTGTCCAGCACCGGCGCGTCGGCGCCGCTTTGGCGCAGCGCACGCAGCTCGTTGGCCTGGCCGTCGGCCAGGTCGTTGTACAGCCGCTCCAGGCGCTCGCCGTAGTGCTTCTTCAGCTGTGGGCGGGCCACCTTGCGGACGCCGGTGAGTAGACCGTTCTCCAGCGTCCACGGCGTGGCCTCGATGATGAAGTCGCGGGGGATCTCGTATGACTGCAGACCGTTTGCCTTTGCGATCCCCTGCAACGACCCGCCGATCCGCTGCTTCACCTCGGCCGGCTCAAAGCGCGCCAACGCGTCTTCGGTGGGCACGATCGCCGCGAGCACGAAGGCCCGGGCGCTGTTGCCGTAGATGTAGACCTGACGCACCAGCGGGCTGTCGGCGTACAGCGTCTCCAACTTGGAGACGGTGACGAACTCGCCCTGCGACAGCTTCAACACGTTGTTGCGGCGGTCGAGGTAGACGAATTGCTCGGGGCCAACTTCGGCCATCACGTCGCCGGTGAGGTAGAAGCCGTCGGCGTCGAACACCTCGGCAGTGGTTTCCGGCCGCTTGTAGTAGCCGGGGAACACGCCCTGGATCTTGACCGCAAGTTCGCCACGCGGATGCGGCCGGTCGCTGCCGAAGTAGCCCAGGTCGGGCACGTCGACCAGCTTGTAGTCGGTCACCGCGGGGCGCCGAATGCGGCCGTCGATCAAGACCATGCCGGCCTCGGTGGAACCGTAGCCCTCCACCAGGCGCACGTCGTCCAGCGTGGAGTCGACCCACGCCTTCATCTCGGCGGAGATCGGCGCGGAGGCCGTCAGCGCCGCGACGAACCGCCCGCCCAGCAGGTTTTGCCGCAGCTCGGCCTTCACCTGCGCTTCCAGCGCCGCCCGGTCTACATTGGCGGCGAGGCGATCGGCGGCGTGGCCGTAGCGGCGGTCGACCTCGCTTTGGAACTCGTCGAACAGCATGTCCCAGATGCGCGGCACGAAATTCAACTCGCTGGGGCGGACCAGGGCGAGGTCCTCGAACAGGGTCGAGAGATCGCTTTTGGCGACGAAGTACGCGGTGCCGCCGTTGCCCAGCGTCCCGTACAGCACCTGGCGTCCCATCACGTGGCTCATCGGCATGAAGTTGAGCGTGATCGACGGCGCGCCGGCAACGGAGAACCACGCGCTGGACTTCCGCCAGTAGTTCGCCACCCGGCTCGCGGGGCTCATGGCGCCCTTGGGCGCGCCGGTGCTGCCGGAGGTGTAGATCAGCAGCGCCAGCTGGTCGCCGGCTGCCGAAACGGCCTCGACGGGCGCCAACCCCTTAAGCCCCTTTCCGCGTTCGATCACCTCCGCAAGGGTCTCGACGATCGCCTGGGTGCCGGCCAGGCGCGCCCGGGCGGCGTCGACTTTCTCGCGGTGTGCTTCGACGTCGGGGTGGTATTCGAACACCACCAAGCGGCCGGCAGGGTGGCCCGACAGCACCAATTCGACTGCGTCGGAAAGGTTGTCGACGTTCGCGGCGATCAGCGAGGGCTCGGTCTCGGTGACGATGGGCAGCAGTTGGGTGACCGCCGCGCCGGTCTGCAGCGGAACCGACACCGCGCCCAGCTGGGCCAGTGCGATGTCGATGGTCGTGAAGTCAACGCTGGTGAAGCCCAGCAGACAGACCCGGTCGCTGGGACGCACGGCGTGCTCGGCGGTCAGCGCATGCGCGAACGCGTTGACGCGGTCCCAAAGCTCGCGGTAGGTGATGGTCTCGAACCGCGGCAGCAGCTCTAGTGAGGTGCGACCGCTCGCGTCGGTGACGACCCGGACCGCACGCTGACCCACCGCCGGCCGGTCGGCGTAACCCTCCATCAAAACCTGGATTACCTGGGGTAGCCCCAACCCGGGCCGGCCTGCGGCCTCGGTGATCGCCTGGCTGGGCCTGGCCGCAGCGAATTGTGCGTCGTTGGCGTAGAGGTCTTCGATGCGGCGGACGAACCGCTCTTCACGGGTAGGAGTCGACATGGCGGGACCTCACATTGGCTGAGAATTCTGGGGGGAAACTCGCTTGGCGCGGCAGTGTACCGATAATAAAAACGTTAGCAAAAGTAACGATATTTGGGCTGTGACGATTGCCACTCGCGCGGTGTGAGATGAGTTACGGCTCACGGGCGCCACCGCCGCGGTGCTCGCCTTGACGGCCTCGCTGACCCCGCTCAAATCCCGGGCCGATGCGGCCAGGGCTTCCGGTGCTGCGATCAAATAAGACGACACTGGTGCCCCCGACCTCGCGGCGATGCAATCTCCAAATTGCGCCCACAGCTTACAAGCGCGGCAGGGCACATGCGGCCAATGAGCCCATTTACAGGCAGTTCCATCGATTTCGGGACACCCCGAGCAAACGCAAAAGCACCCGACACGCCGGGCGGATTCCGTGCGTGTGGGTGCTTTCGCTGGGGGACTGCCCGCGCTACCTCACAGGAGGCCGAGCAAGCGCAGGTCGCTGACGTACTTGCCGATGATCTGCGGCGTGATGTGCGGAATGTCTTTGTCCGGGCCGATTTTCGCGTCCTGAACCGCCGTACGGAACCGGTCGGTGGGCGCCAGCGACCCGCGCAACGGCGTCTGCGGCTTCTGGTAGTTGTGCAAAAGGGGCAGCAACGATGCCTGGCGCTGGTGTTCCGGCAGGGCACGCAGGGTGGTCTCGAAGCGCGCCAGCCACTCGCCGTAGTCGGCGATCCGCTGGATCGCGCTACCGCCCTCGACGAGCCAGTCGACGAACTCGTCCATCCCGATGCCGTCGTCGTACGGGTTCATCACGTGGTAGGTGTGGAACTCGCCCAGACCCTCAGCACTTTGCGCGCCCAGGGCGGAGATCGCCTCGGCGATGAACTCGACTGGCAGGCCGTCGTAGTGGGCCCGCTGCCGATCGCCCTCGGCGTCCGGCTCGTAGAACGAGCCGGGAGCGATACCGGCGGCGACCAGGCTGAGCATCATCCGGGTGAACATGTCCGGCACGTTGAGCTGACCCGCATAGGTGGTGTCGGCCAGGATCATGTCGCAGCGGAACACCGCGACCGGCAGGCCGCACAGGTCGTGGGCCTCCCGCAGCAGCACCTCGCCGGCCCACTTGCTGTTGCCGTAGCCGTTGGCGTAGCCGTCGTTGATCTTGCGGGTCGCGCTGATCACCCGGACGTCGGCGTCCTCGGTGAACTGCCCGGGCTTGATCTGGTCGCCCACCCCGATTGTCGACACGTAGGTGTACGGCTTCTGCTTCGTGGTGAGCGCCAGCCGGATCAGTTCGGCGGTGCCCAGCGCGTTGGGGCCGAACAGCTCGCTGTACGGCAGCACGTGGTTGACCAGGGCGGCGGGGTCGACGATCAGGTCCACGGTGTCGGCCAGTCGCTGCCAGGTCTGCCGGTCCAATCCGAGATCGGCCTCGCCCTTGTCGCCGGCGACGACCTCGAGGTGGTCGGCGGCCAGCGCCTGGTAATGCGCCAGCAGCTTGGGGTCGCCCTGAACGCCACCGTCGAAGGTCTTGTCGAGACGAGTCCTGGCATCTTCATCCGACTTGGCGCGCACCAGGGCGATCACCTTGCCGTCCACCAGATCCATCCGCTCCAGCCATTCCAGGGCCAGGTAGCGGCCCAGGAAGCCGGTCGCGCCGGTCAACAGGACGGTGCGCACCTCGGTGCCGGCCTTCGGCAGCGTCGGCGCGGCGGCCAGCGTCGCGGCGTCGATGAACTTGTCCAGCGTGAGGTCACTGGCATGCACCTCGACCGCGTCCCGACCATGAACTGACGCGAACGACGGCCGCTTGCTGCCGTGGCGCTCGGCCTCGATGTAGTTGGCGACGGCGGCCAGGTCGTTGGCCGGGCTGGTGATCACGCCGACCGGCACGTCGACGTCGAAGATCTCGTGCAGCAGGTTGCCGAATGTCAACGCGGACAGCGAGTCGCCACCCAGGTCGGTGAAGTGCGCGTCCGGCCGCACGTCGGTGCTCGCGGTGCCCAGCATGGCGGCCGCGGCGCGGCTCAGCGTGTCCAGCACAGGCGCGTCGGCGCCGCTCTGACGAAGCGCGCTCAGCTCGTTGGCCTGGCTCGCGTCCAGGTCGGTGTAGAGCTGTTCCAGCCGCTCGCCGTAGTGCTGCTTCAGCTTCGGCCATGCCAGCTTGCGGATGCCGGTCAGCAGACCGTTCTCCAGGGTGAAAGGCGTTGTCTCGACGATGAAGTCGCGCGGCACCTCGTAGGACTGCAGGCCGGCCTCTTTCGCGACTTTCTGCAGCGAATCCGCGATCAGCGGCTTCAACTCATCAATCACGTTGTTAGCCAACGCTTCTTCGGTGGGGACCACCACCGCCAACAGGTGAGGGTGCGCGCTGTTGCCGTAGATGTAGATCTGCCGGACCAGCGGGCTGTTGCCGAACACCGCCTCCAGCTTCGCGACGGTGACGAACTCGCCCTGCGCCAGCTTCAACACGTTGTTGCGGCGGTCGACGTACACCAGCTGCCCTGGACCGACCTCGGCGACGACGTCCCCGGTTCGGTAGTAGCCTTGCGCGTCGAACACGCCGGCGGTGACCTCCGGCCGCTTGTAGTAGCCGGGGAACATGTTCGCGGTCTTGAGCAGCAATTCGCCGCGCGGATGCGGCCGGTCGGTGGCGAAGTAGCCCAGATCCGGGACGTCGGCCAGCTTGTAGTCGATGACCGGCGGACTTTGCACAACGCCGTCGAACAGGACCATGCCGGCCTCGGTGGAGCCGTAGCCGTCCGTCAAATGCATGTCGAGCAGGTCTTCCACCCAGGCCTTCAGCTCCGGGGAGGTGGGCGCCGAGCCGGTCATCGCGAAGATGAACCGCCCGCCCAGCTGGTATTGCCGCAAGTCGTCCATCGCCTCGGCTTCGCCGATTCCGCGGTCGACCTGACGCCGGTACTCAGCGAACAGCGTCTCCCAGATCCGCGGGACGAAGTTGAGCTCGGTGGGCCGCACCAGCTCGAGGTCCTCCAGCAACGTCGACAGGTCACTCTTGGCGGCGAAGTAGGCTGTGCCGCCATTGCCGAGCGTGCCGTAAAGGACGCCGCGCCCCATGACGTGGCTCATCGGCATGAAGTTGAGCGTGATCGACGCGGCGGTCGGCCCGAACCAGTTCTTGCTCGACCTGCGGAACATCTTGCCGACATTGGTCTGCGGATACATCGCACCCTTGGGGGCGCCGGTGCTGCCGGAGGTGTAGATCAGCAGGGCCAGCGCGTCGTCTCCGCCTGCCACGGCAGCCGGGTGAGCCGGCAGTGTCTGCCCGCGCTCCACGACGTCGGCGAGGGACTCGATCGCGACGGCTGTATCGGCCAGCCGCGCGCGGGCCGCCGACACAGACTCACGCTCTTCGTCGACCTCCGGGTGGTAATCGAACACGATCAGCTTTGAGAGGAGCTTGGCCGGAGTGTGGCTGGTCAGGATCAACTCGACGGCGTCGGACAGTTGATCGACGCTCGACGCGAATCACGGTGGGCTCGGTCTCGGTCACGATCGGCTGCAGCTGGGTGATCGCCGCGCTGGTCTGTAGCGGGACCGACACCGCGCCGATCTGGGCGAGTGCGAGGTCGATGGTCGCGAAGTCGACGCTGTTGAAGCCCAGCACGGCGACCCGATCACCGGGTTGCAGGGTGCCGTCGGTCAGGGCGCGCACCACCGCGCCGACCCGCTCGCCAAGCTCGCGGTAGGTCAAGGTCTCGAAGCGGGGGAGCGCCTCGAGCACGGTGCGTCCGGTCTTCGGGTCTTTGACGAACTCAACAACACGCTGCCCCAGGGCCGGGCGGTCGGCGTAGCCATCGAGCACGGTTTGAATGACCTGCGGTAAGCGCAGTTCGGGCTGCTCAAGGGCCTCGGCGACCGCCGGGATCGGCTTGGCGGCGGCGAACTGCGGGTCGTTGACGGATAGTTCCTCGATGCGGCGTACCAGCCGCTCTTCACGAGTAGTAGTCGACATGACAGTTCCTTGCCATTACGGAGAAATAGGGTCTTGCGCGGCGCTGCGCTGGTAATTAGAACGTTAGTTAAACTAACGGTATTCCTGATGATACTCCCGGGTAGCCCCCACCGGGAAAGTGACTTCGGCCACCCTCGGGCCACCCTTTAGCGGCTCTTGTGCTTGAGCCGTGAGTTCAAGGGCGTCTGTTGCGGCGAGGCTTCATCGAGATCGACGCCGGCGCGAAGAAGTGCGAGTGACCAGCACGCTAACGGCGATCTCGATTGGCGAAACGCTCTAAAGGTCGCCGAGGATCCCGGTCATGACGTCGACGCCCTCGGTCAGCAGCTCGTCGCTGATGGTCAGCGGGGGCAGCAGCCGGATGATGTTGCCATACATGCCGCACGTCAAGACGATGACGCCGGCGGCGTGGGCCGCGGTCGCCAGTTTCGTTGGTCAGCTCGGGGTCGGGGTCGGCGGTCCCGGATTTGACCAGCTCGATGGCGATCATGGCGCCCCGGCCCCGCACATCGCCGATCCGGTCGTCGGCGGCCTGCAGCCGCAGCAGCGGGTCCATGATCAGCCGTTCGAGGTGCCGGGCACGCTCGATCAGGCCGTCGCGCTCGATGGTCGCGATGGTGGCCAGCGCAGCCGCGCAGGCCACCGGGTTGCCGCCGAAGGTGCCGCCGAGGCCACTGACGTGCGGGGCGTCCATGATCTCGGCCCGGCCGGTCACCGCCGATAGCGGCAATCCGTCGGCGATGCCCTTGGCGATGCAGATCAGGTCGGGCTCGATGCCCTCGTGCTCGCAGGCGAACCACGCGCCGGTGCGGGCGAAGCCGGTCTGCACCTCGTCGGCGATGAACACCACGTCGTTCTTGCGGCACCAGTCCAGCAGGCTGGCCAGGAACCCCTCGGCCGGGACGATGAAACCGCCTTCGCCCTGAGATCGGCTCGATGATGACGGCGGCCAGGTTGTGCGGCGCCGACCTGCTTGTCCATCACGCTGATAGCCCGCGCCGCGGCCAGTTCGCCGTCGGTGGCCAGTTCCTTGTCCAGCAGTCCGTCCCGGTAGGGGTAGGACATGCGGCGCCCGGTAGATCTCCGGCGCGAACGGACCGAAGCCGCTCTTGTACGGCATGGACTTGGCGGTCAGCGCCATCGCCAGGTTGGTGCGGCCGTGGTAGGCGTGGTCGAACGCGACCACGGCGGTCTTGCGCGGTGTACGAGCGGGCGACCTTGATGGCGTTCTCCACCGCCTCGGCGCCGGAGTTGAACAGCACCGAGCGCTTCTCACCGGAGCCCGGGGTGATCCGGTTGAGCTCCTCGGCGACGGCGACGTACTCCTCGTAGGGCGTTCACCATGAAGCAGGTGTGGGTGAACTCGGCCACCTGCGCGCGCACCGCGTCCACGACGGCGGGCGCGGAGTTGCCGATCGTGGTGACGGCGATGCCCGAACCCAGGTCGATCAGCCGGTTGCCGTCGACGTCCTCGACGATGCCGCCGCCGGCGCGGGCCACGAACACCGGCATGGTGACGCCGACGCTGCGGGACACCGCCGCGGCCCGGCGCTTGTTCAGTTCCACCGAGGCGGGACCTGGGATTTCGGTGACCAGTTGGCGACTCTGCTCGAGGCTGGTCACACCTGTCCTCCTCACCGCGGCGCGCCAGTCGCGTCGCGGATAAAAGCCTAGCGTGACGCGGGTGCCGGCGGGGGTCGGCGGGTGTGCGGCCAGCGGCCTGCCAGACTGGACGCAGACACTGGACAATTACGAGGTTTGCGCGACCAACACGATCGGATCTGCACCGCCTCAAAAATGTCGAGCAAACACCGATAAGAAAGACAGGCACGTCCGTGGATAGTTTGATCTTGTTCCTGCCGTTCCTGCTCATCATGGGCGGGTTCATGTACTTCGCGTCGCGCAAGCAGAAGCGCGCGATGCAAGCCACCATCGACCTGCACGAGTCGCTGCAGCCGGGTGACCGGGTGCACACCACGTCCGGGCTGGAAGCCACCGTCACCGCGATCACCGACGACACCGTCGACCTCGAGATCGCACCCGGCGTGGTGACCACGTGGATGAAGTTGGCGATCCGCGACCGGATCGTGCCCGACACCGATGAAGACGATGAAGATATCGATGAGGATGCCGACGACGAGTTGGACGATTCCGACCTGGACGGCCTGGAGGCCCTGGATGGCCTGGACGCCCGGAATGGGTCGGACCACGAGAACCGCGCGACCAAAGATTTCTGACCGGGCGATCTCTGGGCCGCGTCCGCGACGCGCGTGTAACCGCGACACGTAGGCTCTCTCGGGGAAACCGATTCTCAAGGAGATATAGGAAACGTGGCATCGTCTTCGGCGCCGGTGCATCCTGGCCGCTACCTGTCGGTGTTCCTGGTCCTGCTCATCGGCGCCTATCTGCTGGTGTTCCTCACCGGGGACAAGCAGGCCGACCCCAAGCTGGGCATCGACCTGCAGGGCGGCACCCGCGTCACGCTGACCGCGCGCACGCCAGACGGGTCGACGCCCCGAGCCGAGAGGCGCTGGCGCAGGCGCAGCAGATCATCAGCGCTCGAGTCAACGGGCTGGGCGTCTCCGGTTCGGAGGTCGTCGTCGACGGCGACAACCTGGTCATCACGGTGCCCGGAAACGACGGCAACGAGGCCCGCAACCTGGGACAGACCGCGCGGCTCTACATCCGTCCGGTCATCCACGCGATTCCGGCGCAGGCCGCCGAACCGAAGCCCGCGCCCGGCCGCACCCGGCGCCCGCGCCCGCGCCCAGCGGTCAACCGGCGCCCGCGCCCAGCGGTCAACCGGCGCCGGCGCCGACCGCGCCGACCGGCGCCCGCGCCCAGTGGGCAAGCCCGGCACCGCAGCCACGGCCGTACCCGCAGGACCCGACGCCGGCACCCAGCCCGGCACCCGGCCCGGCACCCGGGCCCGCGCCGCGGGCACCACGCCGGCACCCGCGACCGGTGCCCCGGCGCCGACGGACGTGCCATCGGGCGACCAGCCCGCACCGCCGGATCCGCGCAAAGACCTCGCCGAGCGCATCGCCACAGAGAAGAAGTGGCGGCAGAGCACCCGCCAGGGCGTTCAGTACCTTGCGCTGCAGTTCCAGGCCACCCTGTGCGACAAAGGAAAAGACATCCTGGCCGGCAACGACGACCCCGCCTGCCGCTGGTGACCTGCTCGCAGGACCACAAGATCGCGTATCTGCTGGCCCAGTCGATCATCAGCGGCGACCAGATCCAAGACGCCACGTCCGAGCATGAATCAGCGCGGCGTCGGCTACGTCGTCGACCTGCAGTTCAAGCCCGCCGCGTCGGATATCTGGGCCAACTTCACCGCCGCCCACATCGGCACCCAGACCGCCTTCACGCTGGACTCGCAGGTGGTCAGCGCGCCGGCAATCCAGGAGGCGATCCCCGGCGGCCGCACCCAGATCAGCGGGGCGACCCGCCGTTCACCGCCGCGTCTGCGGGCCAGCTGGCCAACGTCCTGAAGTACGGGTCGCTGCCGCTGTCCTTCGAATCATCGGAGGCCCAAACCGTCTCGGCGACATTGGGTTTGACGTCGCTGCGGGCCGGCCTGATCGCCGGCGCGATCGGTCTGGTCCTGGTGCTGCTGTACTCGCTGCTGTATTACCGGGCGCTGGGTTTGCTCACCGCGTTGTCGCTGACCTGCTTCCGGCGCAATGGTTTTCGCGATCCTGGTGCTGCTGGGCCGATATATCAACTACACCCTGGACCTGGCGGGTATCGCGGGTCTGATCATCGGTATCGGCACCACCGCCGACTCGTTCGTGGTGTTCTTCGAACGCATCAAGGACGAGATCCGCGAAGGCCGATCGTTCCGGTCGGCGGTGCCACGCGGCTGGGTGCGGGCCCGCAAGACGATCGTGTCGGGCAACGCCGTCACCTTCCTGGCCGCCGCCGTGCTGTACGTCCTGGCGATCGGCCAGGTGAAGGGCTTCGCGTTCACCCTGGGCCTGACCACGATCCTCGACCTGGTGGTGGTGTTCCTGGTGACCTGGCCGCTGGTGTACCTGGCGTCCAAGTCGGTCGAGGATGGCCAAGCCGGCCTACAACGGCCTGGGCGCCGTTCAGCGGGTCGCGCGCGAACGCCGGGCCGCCGCCGACGGACAGGGGCAGTAGCGCTAGTCGAGGCACTAAGACGGGACGAGGACAAGACGGATGGTGACCAAGGCCGCCCAGAGCCAAAGCCACGTCCGGACGACTCACCGAGACGCCGAAGCTCACCGACTCGAGAGCTGAGACAAGATCGACAGCCGACCTGCCGCACCACAGCTTCTTCGTCCGGCTCTACACCGGCACCGGCGCGTTCGAGGTCGTCGGGACGCCGCAAGATGTGGTACGCCATCAGCGGCGCCATCGTCGCGGTCGCGATCGCTGTCGATCATCATCTGCGCGGCTTCACCTTCGGCATCGACTTCAAGGGCGGCACCACGGTGTCGATGCCCGCCGCAGGGCAACGGCCCAGGTCCGTCGCAGGTGCAGGACGTCTTCAACAAGACGCTGGGCACCGCCCCGGACTCGGTGGTGATCGTCGGCAACGGCGCCGTCGGCGACCGTGCAGATCCGCTCCGAGACGCTGACCAACGACCAGACCGACGAAGCTGCGCAACGCCCTGTTCGACGCGTTCCAGCCGAAGGGTACCGACGGCAAGCCCAGCAAGACAGGCCATCAGCGACTCGGCGGTGTCGGAGACCTGGGGTGATCAGATCACCCAGAAGGCGCTGATCGCGCTGGTGGTGTTCCTGCTGCTGGTCGGCGTGTACATCACCGTGCGCTACGAGCGGTACATGGCCATCTCGGCGCTGGTCACCATGGTCTTCGACCTGACCATCACCGCCGGCGTGTACTCGCTGGTCGGCTTCGAGGTCACGCCCGGCCACGGTCATCGGCCTGCTGACGATCCTGGGTTTCTCCCTCTACGACACCGTCATCGTGTTCGACAAGGTCGAGGAGAACACGCACGGCTTCCAGCACACCACCCGGCGCACCTTCGCCGAACAGGCCAACCTGGCGATCAACCAGACGTTCATGCGCTCGATCAACACCAGCCTGATCTCGGTGTTGCCGATCCTGGCGCTGATGGTGGTGGCGGTGTGGCTGCTGGGCGTCGGCACGCTCAAGGACCTGGCGCTGGTGCAGCTGGTCGGCATCATGGTCGGCACCTACTCGTCGATCTTCTTCGCCACCCCGCTGCTGGTCACGCTGCGCGAACGCACGGAGCTGGTGCGCACCCACACCCGCCGGGTGGTCAACCGGCGCAGCCCCGGTGCGCGGGGAAGTACGGAAACCGGCGCAGCCGGGGAAACCGCGAAATCAGCCGGGAAATCAGCCGAAAAAGAGCGGGAGCCGGCGAAATCCTCCAGCGACGAGTCGGCGGATGAGACGGCGCAAGAGTCGGCCCGGATTCAAAGCCGGCCGCGGCGTCCAGTGCGCCGGCGGCAGCCAACAAGCCGGCGCCGGGCGCGCGGCCGGTCCGGCCCACCGGTACCCGGCGTCCGACCGGCAAGCGAAACGCCGGCCGGCGGTAGTCGGGTGACGGCCACCCGGTGTCGGCGAATCGGCTTTCGGCGGACTTTCCAGTGGATCCCAATGTGCGTGGCCCTTGCGGTCGGGGCGCTGGCGGCTGCCTCGACGCTGACCGCCTGTTCCGGCGGCGCCGCCTCCCAGATCGACTACGTGGTCGACGGCGCGCTGAGCACCTACAACACCAACACCGTCGTCGGCGCCGCGTCGGCGGGGGCGCAGGCATTCGCCCGCACGCTGACGGGTTCGGCTACCACGGTCCGGACGGCCAGGTCGTCGCCGACCACGACTTCGGAACCATCTCGGTGGTCGGGCGGTGCGCCGCTGGTGCTCGACTACCAGATCGCCGACAACGCCGTCTATTCCGACGGCAAGCCGGTGACCTGCGACGACATGGTGCTGGCCTGGGCGGCCCAGTCCGGGCAGTTTCGCGGCTTCGACGCCGCCAGTACCCAGGCCGGGCTACGTCGACATCGCCAACATCGACTGCACGCCGGGGCAGAAGAAGGCCCGGGTGTCGTTCATCCCGGACCGCGGCGTCGTCGACTACAGCGCAGCTGTTCGCCGCGACCTCGATGATGCCGTCGCACGTCATCGCCGACCAGCTCAACATCGATGTCACGGCGGCGCTGCTGAGCCAAGCAACGCGCCGCTGGTCGATCAGATCGCGCAGCTGTGGAACACCATCTGGGACCTCAAGCCCGGGTATCGACCTCAAGCGCTTCCCGTCGTCGGGGCCGTACAAGATCGACTCCGTCCTGGATAGGCGGCGCGCGTGGTGCTGGTCGCCAACGACCGCTGGTGGGGCGCCCAAACCGATCACCAAGCGGATCACCGTGTGGCCGCAGGGCGCCGACATCCAGGACCGGATCAACAGCCGCGAGCGTCGACGTGGTCGACGTCGCGGCCGGGTCGTCGGGATCGCTGGCCACCCCGGACAACTACCAGCGCACCGATTCGCCGTCGGCCGGCATCGAGCAGCTGATCTTCGCGCCGCAGGGGCCGCTCGCGCTGACTCCGAGCGCGCCGCGCGCTCGCGCTGTGCACGCCGCGCGACGCGATCGCGCGTGACGCCGGGGTGCCCGATCGCCAACTCGCGGCTGTCCCCGGCCGCCGAGGACGCCGTCGCGCAAGCCGACGGTGCCGCCGAGGCCGGACAGTTCAGCACCGCGGACCCCGACGGCGGCCCGCGACGCGCTGCGGCGGCCCGCCGCTGGCGGTGCGGATCGGTTACCAGGGGCCCAACGCGCGGCTGGCGGCCACCGTCGGGACGATCGCCAAGTCCTGCGCCGGCGGCCGGCATCACCGTGCCGGCGTACGCTGGAGCCGCACAGGACCGTCGGGGCCGCAGGCGCTGCGGGACGGCAAGATCGACGTGCTGTTGGCCAGCACCGGCGGCGCCACCGGCAGCGGGTCGAGCGGATCGTCGGCGCTGGACGCCTACGACCTGCACAGCGGCAACGGCAACAACCTGTCCGGCTACGCAAACCCCAGATCGACGGCATTATCGGCGCGCTGGCGGTATCCGCCGACCCGACCGAGCGCGTCAGGCTGCTCGCCGAGGCGGCGCCGGTGCTGTGGGGCGACATGCCGACGCTGCCGCTGTACCGGCAGCAGCGCACGCTGCTGACGTCGAAGAAGATGTATGCGGTGAGCAGCGAATCCGACCCGCTGGGGCGCGGGCTGGAACATGGACCGATGGGTCCTAATGCAATGAGGCCGCAGTGACGAGTGTCGGGGAAGCGTCGCGTCGCATGGCCGACATCATCGCGTCGCTGACCCGAGACGTTGCCGATTTCCCGCAAGCCGGGAATCCAGTTCAAGGACCTCACCCCGCTGTTCGCCGACCGCAAGGGGTTGGCGGCGGTCACCGACGCGCTGGCCGAGGTCGCGTCCGGCGCCGACCTGGTGGCCGGCATCGACGCCCGCGGATTCTCTGCTGGCCGCGGCGGTCGCACCCGGCTGGGTACCGGCGTGCTGGCCATCCGCAAGGGCGGCAAGCTGCCGCCGCCGGTGCTCGCCGAGCAGTACGCAGCTCGAGTACGGCACCGCACGCTGGAGATTCCCGCCGACGGCATCGACCTGCGCGGCCGCAGCGTCGTGATCATCGACGACGTGCTGGCCACCGGCGGCACCTTGGCGCGGCCGACCGGCTGCTCGAGCGCAGCCGGTGCGAACGTGACCGGGGCGGCGGTGGTGGTCGAGCTCGCGGCGCTGGGTGGTCGCGCGGCGATCGCGCCCTTGCCGGTGCACAGCTTGAGCCGTGGTCTAGCGTACTGCGAGGAGATATCCTCGAGGTCGGAGGTGACGAACGTGGCGGACGACCAGAGCACGGCGCAGATTGTCGCGCCGCCCCTGAGACGCTGAGGCCCCGCATGCGCCGATGCTGCCGATCCAGTGTTGCAGGTCCGGCCTCCGGTCCGATGGAGCGCCCGAGAACCGGCCGCAGGCCGAGGCACCCTGAGCGAGCAGCAGCGCGTCGCGGCGGGTGCGGGCCCGGCTGGCCCGGCGGATGACCGCTCGCAGCGGCGCCATCAACCCGGTGCTCGAGCCGCTGGTGGCGGTGCACCGGGAGATCTATCCCGAAGGCCGACCTGGCGATGCTGCAGCGGGCCTACGAGGTCGCCGACCAACGGCACGCCAACCAGTTGCGCCATTCCGGTGATCCCTACATCACCCACCCGCTGGCCGTCGCCAACATCCTGGCCGAGCTGGGCATGGACACCACCACTCTGGTGGCCGCGCTGCTGCACGACACCGTCGAGGACACCGGCTACACGCTCGAGGCGTTGACCGCCGAATTCGGCGACGAGGTCGGCCATCTGGTCGACGGCGTGACCAAGCTGGACAAGGTGGAGCTGGGCAACGCCGCCGAGGGCGAGACCATCCGCAAGATGATCATCGCGATGGCCCGTGACCCGCGGGTGCTGGTGATCAAGGTCGCCGACCGGCTGCACAACATGCGCACCATGCGCTTCCTGCCGCCGGAGAAGCAGGCGCGCAAGGCCCGCGAGACGCTGGAAGTCATTGCGCCGCTTGCGCATCGGCTGGGTATGGCCACCGTCAAGTGGGAGTTGGAGGACCTGTCGTTCGCGATCCTGCATCCCAAGAAGTACGAGGAGATCGTGCGGCTGGTCGCCGACCGGGCGCCGTCGCGGGACACCTACCTGGCCAAGGTCCGCGCCGAGATCACCAACACGCTGAACGCGTCGAAGATCAAGGCGACAGTGGAGGGCCGGCCCAAGCACTACTGGTCGATCTACCAGAAGATGATCGTCAAGGGCCGCGACTTCGACGACATCCACGACCTGGTCGGTGTCCGCATCCTGTGCGACGAGATCCGGGACTGTTACGCCGCGGTGGGCGTGGTGCATTCGCTGTGGCAGCCGATGGCGGGCCGGTTCAAGGACTACATCGCCCAGCCGCGCTACGGCGTCTACCAGTCGCTGCACACCACGGTCGTCGGGCCGGAGGGCAAGCCGCTGGAGGTGCAGATCCGCACCCGCGACATGCACCGCACCGCCGAGTACGGCATCGCCGCGCACTGGCGCTACAAGGAAGCCAAGGGCCGCAACGGAGTTCCGCATCCGCACGCCGCCGCCGAGATCGACGACATGGCCTGGATGCGTCAGCTGCTCGACTGGCAGCGGGAGGCCGCCGACCCGGGCGAGTTCCTGGAGTCGTTGCGCTACGACCTTGCGGTGCAGGAGATCTTCGTGTTCACCCCGAAGGGCGACGTGATCACGCTGCCGACCGGGTCGACGCCGGTGGACTTCGCCTACGCGGTGCACACCGAGGTCGGGCACCGCTGCATCGGCGCCCGGGTCAACGGCCGGCTGGTGGCGCTGGAACGCAAGCTCGAAAACGGCGAAGTCGTCGAGGTTTTCACCTCCAAGGCGCCCAACGCCGGGCCGTCGCGGGACTGGCAGCAGTTCGTGGTGTCGCCGCGCGCCAAGACGAAGATCCGGCAGTGGTTCGCCAAGGAGCGGCGCGAGGAGGCGCTGGAGGCCGGCAAGGACGTCGATTGCCCGCGAGGTACGCCGCGGCGGACTTCCGTTGCAGCGCTTGGTCAATGGCGAGTCGATGGCCGCAGTGGCCCGTGAACTGCACTACACCGACGTGTCGGCGCTCTACACCGCGGTCGGCGAGGGGCACGTCTCGGCCAGGCACGTGGTGCAGCGGCTGCTGGCCGAGCTCGGCGGTATCGACCAGGCCGAAGAGGAACTGGCGGAGCGGTCCACGCCGACCACCATGCCGCGGCGCCCGCGCAGCAACGATGACGTCGGCGTCTCGGTCCCCGGCGCCCCGGGCGTGCTGACCAAGCTGGCCAAATGCTGCACGCCGGTGCCCGGCGACCAGATCATGGGTTTCGTCACCCGCGGCGGCGGGGTCAGCGTGCACCGCACCGACTGCACCAACGCCACGTCGCTGCAGCAGCAGGCCGAGCGCATCATCGAGGTGCTCTGGGCGCCGTCGCCGTCGTCGGTGTTCCTGGTGGCCATCCAGGTCGAGGCGCTCGACCGGCACCGGCTGCTCTCCGACGTGACGCGGGTGCTGGCCGACGAGAAGGTGAACATCCTGTCGGCATCGGTCACCACCTCCGGTGACCGGGTGGCGATCAGCCGGTTCACCTTCGAGATGGGCGACCCCAAGCACCTCGGGCATCTGCTCAACGTGGTCCGCAACGTCGAAGGCGTCTACGACGTCTACCGGGTGACGTCAGCGGCCTAGCGTCGCCTCCTACGCGCATCAGCAATTCAAGACCAGTTCGCCGTTGCGACGAGGGCTTCATCGAGATTGGCGTTGGGCGCGAAGAAGTGCGAGCGACCAGCACGCTGACGTCGATTTCGCCTGCCGAAACCGACGATTCCCCTCAACCCGGCTCAGTGGGGCCGCACCAACGTGGTCGTTGGCCTGGACCTGGTGCCGGGGTCATCGTTGACGTCGGTGATGACGAAACGTGCTACCACGACCGCCACCACGGCCATCAGTAACAGCACCATGCCGACGGCAGCCTAGATCGCGCGTATACCCGCTGACTTCGCGGCCACCGGTCACCCGGACCTAAGCCCGCCCCCGGGCCGGTCAGTCGAGTATCACCGACTGGATGGTGACCTCCGTGGCCGGCGTGCCGTCTTCGCCGCCGCCGGCGACGCCGCCCTTGGCGATCTTGTCCAGGGTGGCCAGCCCGTCGTCCTGGATCTTGCCGAAGACGGTGTATTGCGGCGGTAGCTGCGAGTCCTTGTAGACCAGGAAGAACTGGCTGCCGTTGGTGTTCGGCCCGGCGTTGGCCATGGCCAGTGTCCCGCGAGGGTAGAGGACGGCCTGCTTCAACTTGGGGTCGTTGGCCGGGTACTGGTCGGTGGGGTATTCGTTGGCGAACTGGTAGCCGGGACCACCGGTGCCCTCGCCCTTCGGGTCGCCACATTGCAGCACGGCCAGGTCTGGGGAGGTGGTCAGGCGATGGCATTTGGTGTTGTCGAAGTACTTCTGGCTGGCCAGGCTGGCGAAACTGTTGACCGTGCAGGGCGATTCGTTGTTGGCCAGCATCAGACCGATATGGCCCTGGTTGGTCGCCATGCTGACGCTTACCGTGGCGGGATCGGTCGGGACTTTGCCAGTCTTCGGCGGCTTGACCGGCTTGGCGGCCGCGTCCTTCGACGGTGGGTACTGGCAGTTGGCGCCCACGCTGGCCGACGGCTGGAACGCCGGCAACGGCGGAACCGCTCCCATTTGAGGAGCCGTCGTCGCCGGTGACGAGCCGTTGGCCGTCGTCGCCGGTGACGAGCCGTCGGTCGTCGCGGCGGTATTGCTCGTCTGGTGGTGATCTACAAAGACCACGATGGCTACTGTCGCGACGATCACGGCGACTGCCGCGACCGTGCCACCGATGATCACCATGAACCGGCGCCTGCGGAGTTGCTTGACGCGCCGCTCCAGCTGCTTTTCGAGTTGGCGCTTGGCCGTTGTCCGTCGCGCTTCGTTGCTGGGCACCGACTTGGCCGACGGGATCCGAACGGTCCTCTTGCCGGGCGTCGACTTCGGCGTGGCGGATGACCGGCGGGGCTGGGGGGCAAGTTGGGTGGGCGCTTGCGGGGGAGGGCTGGACGGCGAACCACCAAGCGGGCTGGTCAGCGCTGCGCGTGCGGCGTCGGCCAATTCGGATGCCGTCTGGTAGCGGTTATCAGGGTCCTTGGCCAGGCCCCTAGCGATTACCTCGTCAAAGGCCGACGGAACGTCCGGGCACTTGGTGGATGGCTTGGGAGGTCGCGTGGTCAGGTGGCCGGCGAGTTGTTCTTCGAAGCTGTCACCTGGGTAAGGCCGGTCTCCGGTCAGACACTCGTGTAGCACGCAGGCCAGCGAATATATGTCAGCGCTGGGATCCGTTATGCCGCTGAAGCGTTCGGGTGCCATATACGCCAAGGTGCCTATCAGGTAACCCGGCTTGGTGATGGCGGTGTCGCTGTTGGCCCGGGCGATCCCGAAGTCAATTAGGTAGGCGAAGTCGCGCTCGCCGACCAAGATGTTCGATGGCTTGATATCGCGGTGGACCAGTCTCGCTCGGTGTGCGCTATCAATAGCAGTGGCAACTTGTTCGATGATCGCGACGGTGCGTGCGGCGCTCAACCTGCCACCTTCGCTTGCGATCAGGGTGCCCAGATCGCGGCCCTCGATCAGCCGCATGTCTACGTACAGCCGGCCGTCGATCTCGCCATAGTGGTGGATGGGGACCACGTGTGGGTCGTTGAGGCCTGCCGCGGTACGTGCCTCGCGGCGAAATCGTGGCTCAAATGCCTTGTCCCCGGCCAAATCCGAGCGCAGCACTTTGACCGCGACGATACGGTCGGTTTCGGTGTCATAGGCGCGGTAGACCTCACCCATTCCGCCGTGGCCCAACAAACCGAGAAGTTGGTACCGGCCGAACGACGTTGGTGCCACTAGTCCAGGATGACCGACTGGATGATGACCTCGGTGGCCGGCGTGCCGTCTTCGCCGCCGCCGGCGACGCCGCCCTTGGCGATCTTGTCCAGGGTGGCCAGCCCGTCGTCCTGGATCTTGCCGAAGACGGTGTATTGCGGCGGTAGCTGCGAGTCCTTGTAGACCAGGAAGAACTGGCTGCCGTTGGTGTTCGGCCCGGCGTTGGCCATGGCCAATGTCCCGCGAGGGTAGAGGACGGCCTGCTTCAACTTGGGGTCGTTGGCCGGGTACTGGTCGGTGGGGTATTCGTTGGCGAACTGGTAGCCGGGACCACCGGTGCCCTCGCCCTTCGGGTCGCCACATTGCAGCACGGCCAGGTCTGGGGAGGTGGTCAGGCGATGGCATTTGGTGTTGTCGAAGTACTTCTGGCTGGCCAGGCTGGCGAAACTGTTGACCGTGCAGGGCGATTCGTTGTTGGCCAGCATCAGACCGATATGGCCCTGGTTGGTCGCCATGCTGACGCTTACCGTGGCGGGATCGGTCGGGACCTTGCCAGTCTTCGGCGGCTTGACCGGCTTGGCGGCCGCGTCCTTCGACGGTGGGTACTGGCAGTTCGCGCCCACGCTGGCCGACGGCTGGAACGCCGGCATCGCGGGAACCGGCGGGGTCGGCGACGCGGGCGTACTGGCCGCGGAGCTGCCGGCGCTGGTCGTGGTTGCGGACGCGGCTTTGCGATTGTGGTCGTTGTGCGTGACGACCATGGCCACTACCGTGCCGACCACGGCCAACGCCGCGACGATGCCACCGGCTCTCAACAGGATCCGGCGCCTGCGGCGTTCCTTGTCGCGCCGCTCCAACTGCCGTTGGAGTTTCCGCTTTGCTGCGGCTTGTCGCTGTTTGTTGGTCGGCACGGCCGGTATGCCTCCATGGTTGGTGAAAAGGGGCCGAGTTGCCAGCCCGGGCTAAGTCGCCAGCCCAGGCTAATGCGGGCGCCGCGACCCCTGTCAAGCGCCCCATGGGAAACTGGGAAGCGTGTTGATCACTGGATTTCCCGCCGGGATGCTGCAGTGCAACTGTTACGTGCTGGCAGAACGGCCGGGAACGGATGCCATCATCGTGGACCCCGGCCAGCGTGCGATGGGCCAACTGCGGCGCATTCTGGACGAGAATCGGCTGACCCCGGCCGCGGTGCTGCTCACGCACGGCCACATCGACCACATGTGGTCGGCCCAGAAGGTGTCCGACACCTTCGGTTGCCCCACCTACATCCATCCCGAGGACAGGTTCATGCTGACCGATCCGATCTACGGCTTCGGTCCGCGGCTGGCTCAGGTCGCCATGGGTGTGTTGTTCCGCGAGCCCAAGCAGGTCGTCGAGCTGGACCGGGACGGCGACAAGATCGACATCGGCGCCGTGTCCGTCAACGTCGACCACACGCCCGGACACACCCGCGGGTCGGTGTGCTTCCGGGTCATGGCGGACACCGACGTCGTGTTCACCGGCGACACGCTGTTCGAGCGTTCGATAGGCCGCACCGACCTGTTCGGTGGCAGCGGGCGTGACCTGTACCGTTCCATCGTCGGTAAATTGCTGGTGCTCGACGACAAGACCGTGGTACTACCCGGGCATGGCAACTCCACCACCGTCGGCGCCGAGCGTCGGCTCAATCCGTTCCTGCAGGGCCTGTAGCCGGTGACGGACTCCTCCGCGTTTACGTCGTTTTCTGGGCCCAAAGGGGTGCCGGACTACGTCCCGCCCGACTCCGCGCAGTTCGTCGCGGTGCGCGACGGGTTGCTCGCGGCCGCCCGCCGGGCCGGCTACGGCCACATCGAACTGCCCATCTTCGAGGACACCGCGCTGTTCGCCCGCGGCGTCGGTGAATCCACCGACGTGGTGGCCAAGGAGATGTACACGTTCGCCGACCGCGGTGACCGCTCGGTGACGCTGCGGCCCGAGGGCACCGCCGGGTGTGGTGCGCGCGGTGATCGAACACGGACTGGACCGTGGCGCGCTGCCGGTGAAGCTGTGTTACGCGGGCCCGTTCTTCCGGTACGAGCGTCCCCAGGCCGGCCGCTACCGCCAGCTGCAGCAGGTCGGAGTCGAGGCGATCGGAGTCGACGACCCGGCGCTGGACGCCGAGGTGATCGCCGTTGCCGACGCCGGTTTCCGGTCGCTCGGCCTAGCCGGGTTCCGGCTGGAAATCACCTCACTGGGAGACGAAAGCTGCCGACCGCAGTATCGAGAGTTGTTGCGGGAGTTCTCTTTCAGCTTGACCTTGACGAGGACACGCGCAGGCGCGCCGAGCTCAACCCGTTGCGGGTGCTCGACGACAAGCGCCCCGCGGTGCGGGCGATGACGGCAGCCGCGCCGGTGCTGCTCGACCACCTCTCCGATGGCGCCAAACAGCATTTCGACACCGTGCTGGCCCACCTCGATGCGCTCGGGGTGCCATACGTGATCAACCCGCGCTTGGTGCGCGGCCTGGACTACTACACCAAGACCACCTTCGAGTTCGTGCACGACGGGCTGGGCGCGCAGTCCGGCATCGGCGGCGGCGGCCGCTACGACGGGCTGATGCGCCAGCTCGGCGGACAGGACTTGCCCGGCATCGGATTCGGGCTCGGGGTGGACCGGACCCTGCTGGCGCTGCGCGCCGAGGGCAAGAGCGTGGGGGAGACCACGCGCTGTGACGTGTTCGGCGTGCCGCTGAGCGATCCGGCCAAGTTGCGGCTCGCCATGCTGGCCGGGCAGCTGCGTAGCGCCGGCGTCCGGGTCGACCTGGCCTACGGTGACCGCGGGCTCAAGGGCGCGATGCGCGCGGCCGACCGGTCCGGTGCCCGCATCGCCCTGGTGGCGGGAGATCGCGATATCGAGGCCGGGACCGTCGGAGTGAAGGATCTCGGGACGGGCGAGCAGGTGTCGGTGCGGGTGGATTCGGTTGTCGCCGACGTGCTGTCGCGGCTGGCTGCGGCGGTGACTTAGCCAAAATCTCTTGTCGGTGTCCCCGCGTAGTGTTTCGAACATGCGTTCGATTGACCGTGCGGAGATCGCCGCGGATTACGCCGCGCTGAGCGCCGCGGTGACCCGGATCATCGGACATTCCTATGAGGCATTGACCACCCCGGAACGGCTCAACCTGTTGGAGCACCTGGAGACCGAGGCGCGCCGGCTGCCGGTGGCGGGCCATGCGCTGATCAACCAGATCGGCGAGCAGTCCAACGCCGAGGAACTCGGTGGGAAACTGCCCGCGGTGCTGGCCGAGCGGTTGCGCATCACCCGTGGCGAGGCCGGTCGCCGGGTCGCCGAGGCCGCCGATCTGGGTCCGCGCCAGGCCCTCTCCGGGGAACTGTTGCCGCCGCGGCTAGAGGCCACCAGCGCCGCCCAGCGCGCCGGGGACATCGGGGGTAGCCACATCGCGGTGATCCGCCGGTTTTTCGCGGCGCTGCCCGGCTGGGTCGACCAGGGCACCCGGGAGGCCGCCGAGCGCGACCTGGCCCGCCGCGGCGGCGAGTTCGGGCCCGAGACGCTGAGCAAGCTCGCCGAGCGGATCACCGCGCACCTCGACCCCGACGGGAAATTCAGCGACGAGGACCGGGCGCGTCGCCGTGGCCTGGTGATCGGTAAGCAGGGCATCGACCAGATGTCACCGATCCGGGGCTGGCTGACCCCCGAGGCGCGCGGCACCGTGGAGGCGGTGCTGGCCAAGCTAGCCGCCCCGGGCATGTGCAACCCCGAGGACCAGGCCCCGGTCGTCGACGACCCGGCGCCGCCCGAGGCGGCGAGCCGCGATACCCGCAGCAGCGCCCAGCGCAACCATGACGCGCTCAACGCCGGGCTGCGCGCGCTATTGGGCAGCGATAAGTTGGGTCAGCACAACGGGTTACCGGCCACCATCATCGTGACGGCGAGCCTGCAGGACCTCGAGGCCGGCGCCGGCCACGGGCTGACCGGTGGGGGCACCCTGCTGCCGATGCGGGATGTGATCCGGTTGGCCCGCCACGCCTTTCACTATTTGGCGATCTTCGAGGACGGCAAGCCCATCGGGCTCTATCACACCAAACGGCTGGCCTCACCCGGGCAGCGGATCGTGTTGTACGCCAAGGATCGTGGCTGCACCCGCCCGGGCTGCGATGTGCCCGGCTATTGGTGTGAAGCCCACCACGTCGACGGCTGGGCGGCCACCGGGTGCACCGACGTCACCACGCTCGCGTTGGCCTGCGGCCCCGACAACCGCCTCGTCGACGAGAAGGGCTGGACCACCCGAAAAAACGCCAAAGGCGACACCGAATGGATCCCACCCCCACGCCTCGACCGCGGACAACCCCGAACCTGTGACGTACACTACGACGTGTGAGAGCAGCCGTCTACCTCCGAATTTCCGAAGACCGCACCGGCGAACAGCTCGGCGTGACCCGCCAGCGCCAAGACTGCGCAGAACTGTGCAGGTCAAAAGGGTGGGCCCCGGTCGAATATCTCGACAACGACATTTCGGCGACCAACGGCAAGCCCCGACCCGCCTACGAGAAGATGCTGGCCGATATCCGCGACGGCGGCATCGGCGCAGTAGTGGCCTGGGACTTGGACCGGCTGCACCGCCGCCCGATAGAGCTGGAAGCGTTTATGGCGCTGGCCGACGAGAAGCACCTGGCGCTGGCCACGGTGTCCGGCGACGTCGACCTGTCCACCGCTCAGGGCCGCCTGGTAGCCCGGCTCAAGGGCAGCGTGGCCGCCCACGAGGGTGAGCACCGCAAAGCCCGGCAGCTCCGTGCTGCCCGTCAGCGTGCCGACACTGGCACCCCGAACTGGACGCGAGCGTTCGGCTATCTCGGGGACACACACCAGCCCGACCCGGTTACGGGCCCGCTGGTGAAGCAGGCTTACGCCGACGTGTTGGCCGGTACGTCACTGACCGGTATCTGCCGCCAGTGGAACGCCGCCGGGGTCCGCACCGTGACCGGGCGGCCGTGGACCGCCGAAACGCTGACGAAGTTCATGCGCAAGGCCCGCAACGCCGGGCTGCGCGCCTACAAGGGCGAGATCGTCGGTAAAGGTACCTGGCCGCCGCTGGTCGACGAATCAGCTTGGCGGGCGGCGCAAGCAGTCCTCGACGCGCCGAGCCGGGCGCCCGGCCGCAAAGCGGTGCGCCGGCATCTGCTGACCGGTGTGGCCAGGTGCGGCAAGTGCCGCAACACGCTTGCGGGCAACTACCGCACCGATGGGCGGATCGTCTACGTGTGCAAGCGGTGTCACGGTGTGTCGATCCTGGCCGAGAACGTCGAGCCGCTGGTGTATCGCATCGTGTCCGGGCGGTTGGCGATGCCCGACGCTGTCGACTTGTTAAAGGCCGAACGGCACGACACTGCCGAAGCCGAGAAGCTGCGCACCGAACGGGCAACGCTGTTAACGGAACTCGACAACATCGGCATCGAACGCGCGGACGGGCTACTGACGGGGAAACAGGCCAAGATCGCCACCGACCGAATCAATGAGAAGCTGGCCGCGATTGAGGGGCGCCAGCAGGACCAGGAGCGCCTACGGGTGTTCGACGGGATACCTTTGGGCACGAAGGAAGTCGCCGAAGCTATAAAGCGGCTCTCACCCGATCGGTTCCGCGCGGTGCTCGACGTGCTCGCCACCGTGACTGTGGCGCCGGTCGGCAAGAGCGGCAAGATATTCAATCCCGAACGGGTGCAGGTGGTTTGGCGATGAATTCCACTATTGAGGTTTGTTGCAAGAACACGCGCCACGCCCGCGGAAAGATCGCCAAGATCGGAACGTTCACCCATAACGAGCAGGGATGGTGGGACTTCAAGACCGCCCGTGAACACGCCCGCGGTGGGGATACGCCGTATCAATGCAAGCTGTGTGGGCGCCGTCTGCCTATTGACCCGAAGGACCACTTAGCGCTGTACGCGGCGCTGGATCACATCGCCGCGCAACGCGAGTCGGAAGCCGAACTTTGGGACTTACTCGTGTTAGCATCTCGGATGAAGTAGACCGACCGGGCGCGGTACGTCCGGGGATGCGAAACACCGCTCTCCAAAGCTGGCGGGTCGATGAACCGACCCCCCGGAGAGCCCCCAAATGTCTTGGAAAGTAAAACGTGCCCGCGTTGCGGCCCTGGCCCGTGGCGTTCGCGCCGGAGAACGCACCCAAGCCGAACTCGACGAGGCCCGCCGCGACCTACAGGCCGAGATGGCCGAGGTCCACATCACGCGGATTCTCGCCGCTGCCCCGCCGCTGTCCAACGCCCAGCGCACCTCGCTAGCCGAGCTGCTTCGGCCCATCCGCAGCGGCGGTGCAGCGTGAGCCCCCCTCAACGAGAACGCCGCCCGGGTGGCAACCAGGCGGCAGTCCCTCTAGCAGCAGATAACTCGAAGATTACCGCATCCGAAGCCGCACGTCAGTGGAGACGCGGCACCGCGCTGCTCGACTGCGGCCACCGGGCAGACCCCCACATCGGTTGCCACCGCCACGGTGACGTCAGTGACCACCAGGCCGAGGCTGCCGCCGATGCGCTTGAGCTGCTCGACCAGCTCGGCACACCCGGGCTGGCCGACGCGGCTACCTGCCGCGCTATGTGGCGCGTCGGGCATCGGCACCTGGCCGTCGCGGTCCACCGGCGCACATCTGGGGGTGCCTGATGAGCCGCGGCCCTGGCCGCTGGCAGCGGCTTCTGTTGCATGCGGTTTACCACGCGACAAAAGAGGTCGAATATGGGCCACCGTGGGGACGCGTTTGGTCCGCTGATCATTGCCGTGGGTTGACAAGGGGCAGCTTGCTTTCCGGTGGCCGGTTTGTTTTTCCCTCAGACTATGCGGCCACTGAATCTGAGTACTCCGCAGTGATGCGAGCGGCGCGGGAACTAGTCAAAGCAGGTCTGGTGAAGACCGAGACTGGGTGCGCGAATTACTTGGCGCCGTTGGCCGAACCGCCCGCAGCCGCCGCGCGTTGCCCACTTTGCGTAAGTGTTCAGAACGTACCGGATTCTGTACGTTCTGAACACTTAGGCGGTGCCTGATGGCCGACATTCCTTACGGCACCGACTATCCCGAAGCGCCCTGGCTCGACCGCGACGGGCAGATACTCACCGATGACCCGTACGCGGATGTTCCGCCACCCGACGAACCACCCGACAACACGACGCCGGTGCTGGCCGACAAGGTGCTGACCCGCTCGGCGCTGCGCGATCTGCCCGACCCAGAGCCGTTGATTGACAACGTCTTGGATCAAGGCACTGTCACGCTGCTCTACGGAAAATGGGGCAGCTGCAAGAGTTTCACCGCGCTTGACTGGGGCGCCAGCGTTGCAACTGGCCGGGCATGGCAGGGCAGGCCGACATGCCAGCGGCGGGCGTTGTACGTGGCCGCTGAAGGCGCGTACGGGCTCAAAGGACGCACCGACGCCTGGGATACGGGCTGGCGCACAGAGATACCGGACGGCGCGCTAGACGTACTGCCGCGCCCGGTGAACCTCACCAACACGGCCGACGTCGGGAACCTCTCTGCGCTGATCGCCTGGGGCGGCTACAGCTTCGTCATTCTCGACACACTGGCCCGCTGCATGGTCGGCGCCGACGAGAACAGCGCCAAGGATTGCGGCCAGGTGGTCGACGTGCTCCACCAGCTCCGTGAACGGACCCCGAACGGCCGCGGCGTCATCCTCGGAGTCCATCACGCCGGCAAGGACGGCAAGACGTTCCGCGGGTCGACGACGTTCGAGGCCGGCGCCGACACCGTGTACTCGGTCACCCTCGACGGCGCGGTAATCGTGCTGGACCGGACCAAGAGAAAAGATGGGCCGTTGGCCGACTCCCACCGGCTGAAACTGGTCCCAGTGGAGGGCACTAACAGCGTCATTTTGGAGTCTCACAGGGGTGAGACCAACGTCGACCGCGCCGGTGTCCTGTTGTCTCACTTTCAGTCTCACTTTGGGGTTGGTGGCGCGTATACGTCGCAGCTGTTCGATGTCGCGGACATGCCCAAAGCGACGTTCTTCCGCGCACTGTCTGACCTGCGGAAACGCGGTGACCTTATCAACACGGGCACCGATAAGCGGCCGTTCTACAAGGCGGCAACGAAATGAGTTGGTCTCACTTGGTCTCACCTTGTCTCACGGTCCGGTGGAACTGGTATCACCACCCTCCGCCCCTTTAAGGGGGCGGAGGTGAGACCAGAGACCTGAGACCAGACCAGAAAGAAGAACCAAAGATGACCCGTTTCGATGCACTCCCTCCCGGCCACTACGCGAGCGAAGTCTTCAGCGATGAGGAAGACCCCGTAACCCTCGGCTTCAAGGTGATCGGCCACCAAGTGATTGAGAAATCCAAGCGCGGTCGCATCCGGCAGTGGGCGCGGCCCCAACCGGGTGTCGATTGGCAGGAGTTCCGCGACAGCGAGAGTTCGACAGCCCAGCTCGTCGAAGAGTTCGCCGACGACCCGGAGTACCACATGGCTATCTACGGCAGCGAGTTTGGCCGGTGCGGATGCTGCAACCGTCCGCTGTCCGATCCGCTATCTCGCAAGCGCGGTATCGGACCAGAATGCATACAGCGGGTAGCGCAGGTGATCGCATGACCCGTTCCCGGCGCAGCGCCAAGACCGCCGGTTCCCGCTTTGAGAGCCTGATCGCTGCCGCGCTGCGCCTGGCGCTCGACGATGACCGGATAGAGCGCCGGGCACGCAACGGAGCCAGGGACCGTGGGGACATCAGCGGCGTCCGACTGCACGGTCAGCGTGTCGTCATCGAATGCAAAGACAGTGCGCGCGTCTGCCTACCCGAGTGGACGACCGAAGCGCACACCGAAGCGGGCAACGATGACGCCCTGGTCGGCCTGGTCGTCTCGAAGCGCAAGGGCGTCGCCGACCCGATGCGCCAATGGGTCCACATGACCGTCGCCGATCTTGTGGCGATCTTGACCGGCACGCCGGTCGAGCAATGAACCCAAACCATTCAACCCCGAAAGAAGGTACCGCCGTGCCGAGGCGTAACCGTCCCCGCCGCGTCCGTCGACCGCATAGAGGCCTGAAAGGAGCACCCCACAAGCCCGTCGAAACAGGCCCAACGCCGGGCGATCTCAACGACGGCGACCGTGACCACCAAGCCGCCCAACCCGCCACGAAGGAGAACCCCGCATGACCACCACCACTCCCACCGACGACGAATCTGAAGCGATCATCGCGGCCGGACTTTCTGCGGCCGATCGCATCCGAGAGCAGATCAAAGCCATGGAGCGCGCGAAAGCCAGCCAACCACAACGCCTCGCCAAGGCACGCTCCGACGCCGAGGAAGCGCGCGGATGGGCGCTTATCGAAGAGCCGCTCGCAGGCCAGATCAAAACGCTGGGTTCTGTAAACAGCACCGCGTCGTTGTCATTGCCGAACATCACCGCCAAAGAACTTTGGGGCGCCCGCCTGTGTTTCGACCTTCTTGACTGTGGAGATGATGTCGATCAGATCGACGAGGTGATTTCACGCCTATTCTCAGCAGCAAACGGGGACACGGGCATCACGATGACCATCATGTCGTCGGCACTTTCGACGATCGCCGCCCTCGTCGTACCGGAGCTGCTGGCGGAGATCGAACAGCAGGGTTCGAACTACGACGAGAGGGTCAAGCTGGCCGAGGCGCGCGCGAAGGCCTGGAACGGCCGCGCCAGCGAGATCCGAGAACTCAACAAAGGATTGGACGAACTCGGCGTCAAGCCCATCGACGGGTACGACATCGGTGCAACCGCGCTTGACTCCGAGGCCGAGCCGGACGGGGGGGCTAGTGAGTAGGGTCGTTCCCCCTGAGCGTTGGCGGCCCATCCCCAGCGCACCCGGCTATTACATCAGCCGGGACGGCCGCGTCCGAAGCACCGAGCGGGTCGTCATCCGCTCGAATGGCTCGCCCTACCGCGTACGCGAGCGCCTACTCCGACCCATGCTGCACCGCCAATCCGGCCTGTGGTACGTGAAACTAGCCGTCGGTGTCCGCGGCCAGTGCCAGACCGTCTACCTGAGCGACCGCCTCATAGAGCGCGTGTTCGGCGGCGAGGATGCGGCATGAATCACGTCTACAACGAACTGATTCAGCGCTGCACGGCATCAACGACGAAAGGCAGCACTCATGAGCTACGAGTGGGATGACCTATGCCGGGACTGCGGTACTCCGGTCACTCCGGACACGCCCCCAGGTAGCCATGATTGGCACTGGTACTTCGTGCACGACCACATATGGCGGGCCGCAGGGCTCGTCAACTTCGATGACGGCTGCTTCTGCCTCTATTGCATGGAACAACGCCTAGGCCGTGAGCTGACGGCTGCGGACCTGAGAGTCTGCCCGCTTAACGACCCGGGTGAATCCAACGACGTTCCGCGGTTGCACGCACTCAAGGTGCAACTCGCTGAACTCCACCCCGACGGCGACTGGCTCTCTAGGAATCGCCCCGACTCCCCCGAACCGCCTTTGGTCTGGCGGATCATCCTGGCGATGCCCCAGCCGCTGAGGAAGCGGCTGATCTGGATCTGGGGACTGATGCCGTGAGCGCCGACTACACCGGCCGGCGATACCGGAGGATGCGTGCGGCATTTTGGGAGGAGTGCAGGCGGTCACAGGCGCGCTGCAGCATCTGCCATCACCCCATCGACTACTCGTTGACCTTCCCTGATCCCTGGGCCTGGGAACTCCATCACGTCAAGCCCAGCTCGACGCATAGGCACCTGCACTTCGACCGCGCCAATCATGCTCCGAGCCATGCGCGCTGCAACAAGTCGCAGAGCGACCGACTTAGTGATACGAGCTGGGTGCGGCCTCAATGGTAGTTAGCTGCATCGCCCACGCGGTTAGCCGCGTGAAGACATCCGAGACCGTGTCTAATAGCGTGGACGCTAGACCAGTGGCATACCCCCGAGGGGTAGGGCGGGGAAAAAGTCGGACCACCCCAAGGCAAACCAGGCATCCTGGCGGTATTTTTCGCGCGGCAGTTCTCGGAGTAACTTTATTCAGGTCGTCACGGGCAAAAATGCCTCTGAACTGCATAAATAGCGCAGCAATCGCACGAAAGTTACCCGTAGCATGTATATTTTTGCACCCCTCTGACCTGCAATTTCACCGATTTGGAAGCTCATCGAGACATATCCGCCCGGCTTGGGTGGGGGTATGCGCGCCGGGCGGTTTGAGATCGCCGAGTGGCGACCTGTGTCTAATAAGGAAAATGGACGATGGAGTTAGCTGATGGCGTACACGACTGATGATGCAGACGACAAAAAGCTGGCCGCGGATATGCGGCGGCTCATGGCCGACGTTGGGGCCGCGAACCTCGACGAATTCACCTTCATGTGCGCGGCGGTTGAGGCCGCGCAGCCGGTCCTCGAGGAAGAGAAGCGGGAGCTCCTGGCCGAGAGGCGGGAGCTGTATGCCGAGGCCGCGCGGCTGGGGATTGAGCTGCATGGGCTAGATGACCAGTGAGCGAATCCGGTTCGTTACCTGAGGATCTGGCATTCGTGCGGACCGTCCTCGACGGCCTGGTGGAACAGTGGGTGCGGTTCGGTCGGCCACTGCCCGCGACGGTTGTCCGCGCTCGCGGGATTCTGGATAGAACCCTGACCTGCGCAATGTCGCTGCAGCGACAGGAGTTTGAGGCCGATGAGGGAGAATCTAATTCAGATTACATCGGCGTCCGCGAGGCCGCTGGATTGCTCGGGGTGACGCGTCGCACCGTCCAACGGAACGCGATCGCCCTTGGTGGCCAGCTTGTTTCGGGCAGTTGGGTGTTTGGCAGGAATGAAGTAGAAGAGATTAGGAGTAGTGGCCATCAGCACCCTTGGTTGACCTAAATGATGAGGCTGCGGTTGATCGGCAGACGGAGGCGCTGCTGCGTTTTTGGCGCGACAGCAGAGACCGGGGCGCAGCGGTTGAGCGGGCGCGCCAGGGTGGCGAGCTTGCCTACCGCGCCGACGGGTCTCACGACTATCTGCTAGACCGGGCGCGGCAGACGCTCTACGGCCCGCAGGACGACGCGCGAACCGCGCGGTTAGCCGCCCACGGCCACCAGGTCGGACATCATCCGGCCTATCGCGAGGCGCGAGCCCTGTATGAGACGGTAGGCGACGGGGGCGCCGCCGTTCCGCCGGCGTATCTTCAAAACTTCTTCGAGGCAGGTGCCCACCCGCTACGCGCCACCGCCGACTTGTGTCGACCGATCTCGTCGCCCATGAAGGCGCTCACGCTTAACATCCCGGCGTTCACTGCCGGCTCTGGAATGGGCACGGACACAACGCAGAACAGCACCCTGAGTGAAGGTGATCCGAGCGACGCGTTTATCTCGGGGCAGGTTCAAACGGTCGCCGGGAAACTGCTGGCATCGCGGCAGCTGATCGACCAGTCGAGCGCGGACAGTAAGGCCGACGAGATCCTGGGTCAGGATTTGGGCGCCGCGTACGGCGCAGAACTCGACTCGCTTGTGCTAACGGGGTCCGGTGGGACAGGGCAGATCACGGGCCTGATTAACACTTCGGGCGCCCTAAGCGTGGCTGCGGGCACGTCGGTGGCGGGCCTCGTGGACGGCGTCGTGACTGGGTACCAGCTGATGGTCAATACCCGTTATCGCAAGCCGGACGTCTGCATCATGCATCCGCGGCGCTGGCTGTCTGGGTTTGCGAATTCCATTGACAACCAAGGGCGCCCGTTGCTACTTCCGACGACACATCCCGCGGCGCTGGTCGGAACCGCCGATGACGGCGTGGTGGCTGAATGGCTAGGAATGCAGGTGGTCCTCGACGTTAATGTGCCGACGTCGTCGGGTTCGGGGTCACAGGACTATGTGATTTTGGGGCACTCGTCGGACTGGCTGCTGTTCGAAGGGCCCTGGAATTTCATGGCGGATAAGTCGAGCCTGGCTTACCAAATGTCGGTCAATCTCATTGCATATCGCTATGCAGCCCTCGTGGTGCGCTACCCGACGAGTGTGTGCCTCGTAGGGCCGTTCAACGCGCCGACAGTTCCGGGGTCGTGATGACGGAACTCAACTCCGAGGTCGACCCGGACGGTCCGTCTGACTTTTTTTACCCGTTCAGCGACCTGCGCCTCGTCGATAATGCTGGACTGCGGGTTTCCCGAGAGTTGTTCGATGCCTTGGCAACACTCAATGAACAGGGGTCGTCGTCCTACGCCGCGACTGTTGGTTCGTCTATCGGCGCTCTGGCCTGGGCTGTCCGCGAGTTGGAAATTCAGGCGTGCTGCGCGATCGCATCGACCAAATCCGTACCGCACTCGAGTCCACCGGCATGTTCTAAAACTGAGCCGTGACGAAGATCCCGCCGCCATTCCCCGGCGGCGTCGTCCCAACGGACCGCGTGGCATTCTGGAACGGACTGCGGGAGTTGGGGCCTGTACTTGTTGACACCGTCGGCGCCGAGCCGCGTTATTGTCTGACTGGGCGCGACGAGGTGATCTCGGCGTTGCGTAACCCGGCGGTGTTCTCCTCAAAATCACAGACGCCGCGGTTAAACGCATTCGGCTCCGAATGGGAACACTCGCTGGTCACCTGCGACCCGCCCGAGCACACGCGGTTGCGCCGAATTCTGAACCCATTTTTCACCCCGCTCGCGCTGGGAGAGATGCTGCCTATCCTGCGGGCGCAGGCGGCGGCGCTGATCGGTGCTGCCGCCGCCAAGGGTCGCTGCGAGGCAATGAGCGAGATCGCTGTCCGGTTCCCCTTCCAGGCGCTGCTGGTGCTGTTCGGGCTTCCGTTGCACCACCGTGACGGGCTTATTGCGAAATGCGTCGGAATTCCAAACCCAGACGGGGCAGATGGCCTTGAGCTTTTGGAGTACCTGACGGGCGCTGTGTACGAGGCAAGCGATGACGAGCTCAGCGCCGGCATTCTGCCGCGCCTCGTCACTGGCGATGAGGCTCTCACCGAAGACGAGGCGATCGTCTTCGCCGGTGTGCTTTTCACCGTCCAGCACACCACCATCGCGTGTATCGGGTTCGCGCTGCTTGAGCTGGCCCGCAACCCGGCGCTACGTTCTGCGCTGCGTGAGGACCCCGAGCAGATCGCGGCGTTCGTTGAGGAAATTGTGCGGATTGAGTCGCCGTCGTCCTGCCACCGTGTCACCACCGAAGAGGTCACCGTCGCCGGTGTCACGCTGCCGGCGGCCTCGGCGGTCGACCTGTACCTAGGGCCGCTCAACATCGAACTCGGCGACGAGATCTGCATGACTGACGACGGCAAGGTGCGCCGACAGGCTCACTGGGCCTGGGGAGGCGGCATACACCGATGCATAGGTACCGCTCTCGCCCGCACGGAACTGACCATGATCGTGGCTGAGTGGCTGCGCCGGATTCCCGTATTCGAGCTAGCGCCCGGCTTTGTTCCCGACGTGATTTACCGTCATGTGTTCACGCTGGCCAGCCTCCCGCTGCGGTGGGGCTAAATTGAGCACTGCACCGACGATGATGCTGACCCGCAGCGACGATATCCGCGAGGCGCTGCGCAACCCGGCCCTGTCCGCGCGGGTGATCAAGCCGTCCTCAACCAGGCTGATGGCAGTCATACCGACGGTCCCATTCATATGCGATCCACCGGAGCACACCCGCATCCGCCGGATTCTGCAACCGTTTCTCGGCCCGAAAGCATTGGCCGAACTGCTGCCCGATCTGCAAGCCCAAGCAGCAGGTCTCGTTGCCGCTGTCGCCGTCCGTGGCCGCTGTGAGGTGATGCGCGACATCGCGCACCCGTTCCCCATGACGGTGTATGCGGCGCTGCTCGGGCTACCACTGAAGGATCGAGACCGACTTCTCGGGTTTCGAGGAGCGATCCGCTCGGGCGCCGGACCGAATGATCTGATCGTGTATCTGGCGGGGGCCATCTCCAAGATTCAAGCGGCGGGCGGTGGTCCTGGGCTGTTGCCGCAGTTGCTCACCAGCGGCCTGACTCCGGGTGAAGCGATCGGCTTCTGCTGGCTGATCGCGGTCGCCGGCACCGAAACCGTGACCTCGGTCATTGGGTCCGCGCTCCTCGAGCTGGCACGCAACCCGCAACTACGCGCCCGGCTACGCCAGCACCCGGAGGAGCTCGGCGCGTTCGCCGACGAGACTATCCGCATCCACCCGCCGATCACTGCGGCTCACCGGATCGCAACCAAGGACGTCACCATCGCCGGGACGAGCGTGCCCAAAGGGTCTGTGGTGACGGCACTCCTGGGTAGGCCAGACAGCGGCCAGAGATCAATCTCGGTGGCCGAGGACGGCAGCGTGCGCCGGCGCCCGCACTGGGGCTATGGCAGCGGTATCCACCGGTGCCTCGGTGTGCACCTGGCCAAGATGGAGGTAGAGGTGATCTTGACCGAATGGCTGCGCCGCATAACCGAGTTCAACCTGGCGCCAGGTTTCACACCCCGAAGGTTCACCGGCCGCGACGTGGCGATGCTGGACAGCCTGCCGCTGCGGTGGGAGTGAGTGACAGCCTGTCACGGGCTGTTCTGCGGGCAGTAGGCGTGGATGCCTGCCCACATGACGGCTGCTGCTTGGGTGTCGGAGATCCCCAACTGTTGTTGGATGTTGAGGCGTACGCCGTAGAGGGCCCAGACGTGGCCCCAGTTGTCGCATGCTGCGTGTCCTGCGGCGATGAGCTGGTCGGGTGGCCCTTGGATGCCTTTGGCTGCGACAGCTTGGAGGAACTCTGCGTCGGTGTCGGCGTGCGCGATCGGCGCGAGCCCAATAGCAGCGAGAGTGAGCAGGGCTGCGGCTTTGATCATGTTCTTTGGTTCTACGCCCCGCATCAGGGGGCCGTAAAGGGCTCCGTGCCTCAGCAATCCGGGTAAGCCAACAACGCGTATCGGGCGCGGGAGTATAAGCCCGCTCCTGACGCGCTAGGGTGCGGACATGGCAGAACTGGACTACGCCTATCTCGCCGAGTTCGCGCAAATCATCGATGGCAAGCTGACCGCCGTCAACGCCAGCTTCCTCGACGTGAAGACACCAGTCCCTGCTCATTTCCAATTTGCGGTCGCCGGCCGGGTGCGAACATCGGCCGACACCGAACAGGTTCGACTTGCCGTCAAGCTTGTCAGTACCGACAGTGCGACGTTCGTGTGGAACGCGGAGCTAAGCCCCGAAGGGCTCCCTGTGTACGACGGCAAAGTTGGCATTCTGTTTGCGGTACGGGTCGGCATCCCGCTCACCAAGCATGGATTGTTCGTCGTGACGATTGACGTCGATGACGAGGAAGTGAGGCGGCTCGCGTTCGAGGCCGTCGCGCCGTGAGATTGATTCTGACGAACCATGTACGCCGCCGCATGACGGAAAGACACTTGACTGTTCAGGACATCGAGGCAGTCCTGGGCAACCACCACACCTCGATGCCCGGATCCGATCCCACGACGATCCGATACCGCGGAACCGTACGTGGTATCGAGCTGAGCGTCGTAACGGCGCGTCCCGGCCTCCTGGCCGACCCCGTAAAGGTGATCACCGTTTACTAAACCCAAACGTGAGGGGGGTATACCCGAGTCAAACTCGGCGGCCGGGGCGACGGCAGGCCCCCCCGGTTGCGCTGAGGGCATTCTGAGCACAATGCCTTACCTACTATGGCATTGTTGACGCTATGCCCACGGTTTCCCCATCAAGCTTTGATGCGGCCGTCCAGGAGGTCACGATGGACCTGGACGCGCAAGCCGTTTACGTACGCCTACGCCGCGCTCCTGTGGCGAGGACCAAACCCTGGAATGAAGCCGAGTCGATCATTCTCGATCTGAATGCTTCAGGTCACCTCATCGGAATAGAGGTGCTCGGCCTCAACACGGAGATCCCGATCGACGAGCTCAGCAACGCTTTCGACTTCTCTGAGCAGGTCATCAGGGTACTGAAGGAGCTTCAGGAATCGATGTGGCAGGTGTCCGTTTCAACTACCACCGCCCAAACCGGGGGCGGCATTGTGCCAACCCCGTTCGTCCGTTTCGGCTAAGCCGCAAACTGGGCGGGTAGTCGCACGCGTACGCCCGAGCTGGGACGTGCCTAGCCAGCACGGGCCATGCTCACCCACAGTCCGGGTAGGACAGCATCGCGCTCGACACCAATTCCAATACGTCGGTTGGGCTGCTTCGCGTCTGCGCCTCCAACTGCTGGTCAATCTGCTCAGGCGTCTCGCCTTGTCGGAACAAGCGGCAGACCTGGTGGGCGACGCGTAGCGCCGCTGACCTATCGGCGACGGTGTACCCCAGCGACCCCATGCGGTCGAGGAATCGCTGATCCGCGGCCTGAGCGTCCGGAACCGGCGACGGGACCGTGATCACGACAACCGACGGGGGCGGCGGTGTAACTTCGCTCGCCGTCTCTTGCGGGGTGCTAATCACCTCGGTGACTGTGCTCGGCGCGGCAACCACGGTGCTTATGACTGTGGTTGGAGGTGCAGCGGAAGGTGTCGGTTCAACCGACACCTTCCAGGCTGCGGTTGCTGTACCGCCAGCACGATGCTGGTAGTAGCTGCCTAGCGCGATGATCGCGACCACGGGTAGCAGGAACACCAGGATCACGGCTGCCCAGCGTAGGTTTTCCTGGGTTCCCAGAAAAATCCTGGTCAGCGGTTTTTTCCCGGGGTCAGGAATAATTCCGACATCGTCGTCGCAGGCAGACCAGGCGAGTGACAGCTTGTAACTCACCTCGTCTTCAGTCACGGCAGTCACGCCCAGCATCTGACAACGAGGGCACCTGGCCGCGGTGCGCGTCTATCCGCTCCCGGCGCTCATCCATCGCCAGCCTGCTTTTCTAGGTACCAGTCCAACGACTTAGCGCGGTCGATCAGCTCGCCGATCTCCATCGCGAGTTCAATTGATGGCGAGGGCTTCTCCGCGAGTTCCTCGGCGAGCATCTCAGCCCGCGCATTCAGCCAGCGGATCTCGGATTCGATTTCTCGTCGAAGGCATACCTCTAAAGCCTTGAAACTGCCCGGCTGGACCTCTAGGAACGCCGGCAGAGTAATAACGAATTCTTCGTCGGCGAAAAGGCTGTTGCCATCCTGTTCTCTGCTCTGCGGGAGATCATCTCCGGGCTGCAACACGTTGATCTCGGCCCCCGCAGCCGCGGTATTGGCATTCAGTGTGTCGACGCACCGCTGCAGGTCATCGATTGTGAAGTCCTCGATGGACTTGCCGATTAGAGCTTCGCCTTGAGCGACCGTATCCTCGCCTAGCATTGCGATGACCTCGTCACGGTTCATGGTTGCTCTACCTCCAATTTCGGGTGTCCTGGGTCATTCTGCTGCTGGCCGGAGCCGTCGACGAGATCGGCTGTCCTGAGCAACTCTGCGGCGAGCCACCGCGCTTCCGCTGGGGTGAACTTCACCCCGCAGTCAACATCAGGGTCCATGAGCGTCAAGTGGACGTGTACGCAGGGGAGGAACCCGATCTCGCGCTTGGCGGCGACGCCGATCTGGGCGCAGAAACCTTCGGTGCCTTTGTCCCGCTCGTTCAGCGGCAGGTACAGGTAATTGTCCGCTGAGTAGCAGTTTTGGTCTGCGGTGTCCCACTCGGCAGGGTGGCCGTCGCCGTAAGAGCACCATGGCATGCACTCGACGGGCGGAAGATAGTTGGCCTCGGTCCTCATTTCGCGACTCACCTCGGCGCTCATTTCGTGACCCACCCGTCCAGCTCGGCGACCAGCTCGAGCAGCGCTGCGGCCAGCTTCCCCGCACTGCGGCGGGTGATGGTCAGCCGGTCGCAGGAACACCCCTGGTCGTCGAGCTCGTCAATAAACACCCGTGGGATGTCGTACTCGTCATCACCGTCGTGGATTGACCCGTCGGGCAGCTGCACCGCAGTCGCCGACACCAGGACCCGCGACTCTGCGTCGATCAATCGGCTGTACGTCGAGAAGATGCGATAGGCGTTGTCGGTTTCGGCCCAATCGCACAGGACGTGGGTATCTGCGGGCAGGGGTGCGCTGGGGCGCTGATCGGTGGTCGTCATTTCCCGGTTCCAAACCGAGCAATGCCATCGCTGATGTCGGCGGCTGCGACGAGCAGCGCCGCCAAGGTGCGGGCCTCACCGGAGCGCATGTTGAACTCGCTCGGAACCCACTCCGAGTCGACTCGGACAAGGGCGCTCAACTGCACGCCCGAGCGATTGCGCTCCTCCGCTGCCACCTCTGCGCCGGTGTAGTTTCCGTGCAGAAACGCGCTGATCGTCGACACCCAGAGTTGAACGGGGTTCCACCCGGGCTCCGTGACTGCCTCCGCGCCTCCGATTTGGCGCTCGCAGTAGAGCACTGGGGCTTCGTCGTGCGGACCCTCGTCGCGGTCTGAGCACCACCATGTGTGGTGGCCGTGGTAATGCTGGGCGTCCGGCGCGATGTCGGGGTGGGTGTTGGTGGTGGTCATCGTGGATGCTCCGTTCCGGTGAAAGGTATTTCAACGGTTCGGTGTCAACCCAGAACCAACACCTTCCACCACCCCGAGAAACTGCTCGCGCCCGACGACGAAGACGACCGTAAGCGAGTGCACTCGACGGGAATTCGGCTAAGGTTGCCTCGACGCGCGGGGCGCCATTCTGGCTGCGTGGCAAATGTCGGCAACGAGAGGATTCCGCGATGAGTTTTGCGGTGCTACCGCCGGAAATCAATTCCTGGCGGATGTTCTCTGGTGCGGGTTCGGAGCCGATGCTGGCGGCCGCGACGGCCTGGGATGGGCTGGCTGCCGAGCTCGGGTCGGCGGCGGAGTCGTTTTCGGCCGTGACCACGGGCCTAACGGGCCAGGCGTGGCAGGGTCCGGCGTCGGCGGCGATGACCGCGGCGGCGGCTCCGTACGCGGGGTGGCTCAGCGCGGCGGCGGCGCGAGCCGTCGGGACGGCGGGTCAGGCGCGGGCGGTGGCCAGTGTGTTTGAGGCCGCGCGCACGGCGACGGTTCACCCATTGCTGGTCGCGGCCAACCGGAATCAGTTGGTGCGGCTGGTGATGTCGAACCTGTTGGGGCAGAACGCGCCGGCGATTGCTGCGGCCGACTGCGCCTACGAGGAGATGTGGGCCCAAGACGTGGCCGCAATGGTGGGCTATCACGGCGGTGCATCGGCGGCGGCTTTCTCGTTGGCGTCCTTGCAGCAGACGTTGGAGGATCTGGCGAACAAGCTGAACGTGGGCTTGGGCAACATCGGCAGCCTCAACGTGGGGTTCTCCAACAACGGCTACCTCAACGCCGGCATCAACAACGCCGGTCAACTCAACGTAGGCCTCGGCAACGTCGGTAACGGCAACCTCGGTATCGGCAACACCGGCAATTACAACGTCGCTTTCGGCATCACCCCGGTGCCCAACCCTGCGTTGGGGGGCCTCCCCATCACTGTCACGTTTGCGCTGGGCGGCGGGAATACCGGCAGCTTCAACGTGGGTAGCGGCAACATTGGCAGCACCAATTACGGCTCCGGAAACCTTGGCAACGCGAATGTTGGCAACGGAAACGTCGGCAGTGGAAACACCGGAAACGGGAACATCGGCAGCTTTAACACGGGCGGTGGAAACCAGGGAACCTTTAATACCGGCGCGGGAAATACCGGCAACTTGAACTTCGGCAATGGTAACATCGGCAGTTCTAACAGGGGCGGCGGAAACATAGGGAGCACCAATTGCGGTGATGCCAACATCGGCAGCTTCAACGTCGGTGACGCTAACATTGGCACCCTCAACTTCGGCTACGGAAACTCGGGTGTTGGCGGCACGGCGGGCACCCTCAACTTTGGTGCTGGCAATTCGGGCAATTACAACATCGGCTTTGGAAATACGGGTAATGGCAATTTCGGCATCGGACTGACCGGCGACCACCAGTTCGGCATCGGGGGGCTGAACTCCGGCAGCGGAAACATCGGCTTCGGGAACTCGGGCACCAACAACGTCGGCCTCTTCAACTCGGGCAGCGGCAACTGGGGGATCGGGAACTCGGGCACCGGGAGCATCGGCGTCTTCAACTCGGGCATCAAAGACATTGGCCTCGCGATCGCCGGCAATTCCAGCGTCGGAGCTTTCACCGCGGGCAACTTCGACAGCGGCTTGTGGAACTCGGGTGATGCCAACACCGGCGTGTACAACTCGGGCGACACCAACACGGGCGTGTGGAACTCGGGCAGCGTAAACGTGGGTGCCTGGAATTCCGGTGACCACAACGCCGGCGCCTGGAACGCCGGCGACACCAACACCGGCGCGTACAACTCAGGCAATACCAATACGGGTGCCTGGAATTCGGGCAATACCAACACCGGGGCCTGGATCTCCGGCAACCTCTGGACTGGCTTCGGCCTATCGGGGACCGGCCCCGACGCCAACTCGGGTTTCTTTAACACGGGCGCCGGAAATTCTGGATTCTTTAATACGGGCACCTCGAGCTCGGGCATCGCCAATTCGGGTTCCACCACCTCGGGCGCCGGGAACACGGGTGACTTCAGCGCGGGGCTCGGAAACTCGGGCGACGGTAGCTCGGGGGCCCTCAACGGCGGCGCAGGAAGCTCCGGCTTACTGGACGCCGGTTCTCCGAGTTCGGGCGCATTCAACACCGCGAGCGGGGCGGGCATAGCCGGCCTGGGCACCTTCTGACCCTTGACTCCGTGTCGAACTATTGTTCGAATGGAGTCATGCGCTGGGCCGCTCAAGCCGTCGCGGTGAACGGGACGCCGGTCGACGACGGCGCGCTACCGGGTCTGCAGCGGATCGGCTTCGTCCGAAGCGTGCGCGCGCCGCATTTCGAGGGCATCACCTTTCACGAGGTGCTGTGCAAGTCCGCGCTGAACAAGGTGCCCAGACGCGGCGGCGCTGCCGTTTCGGTACACCGTCAACGGCTACCGCGGCTGCTCGCACGCGCTGCCGGTACTGCTTCGCCCGGCCCACCCACGAGTACCTGGACTTCGACTGCGGCACCGACTTCGACACCCAGGTGGTGGTGAAGACCAACGTCGCCGACGTGCTGCGCCGCGAGCTGCACCGGCCGTCCTGGCGGCGCGAGACCGTCGCGCTGGGCACCAACACCGATCCCTACCAGCGCGCCGAGGGCCGCTACGCGTTGATGCCCGGCATCATCGGCGCGCTCGCCGAGTCCGGCACGCCGCTGTCGATCCTGACCAAGGGCACGCTGCTGCGGCGGGATCTGCCGCTGATCGCCGAAGCGGCGCGACAGGTCCCGGTGTCGGTGGCGGTGTCGCTGGCGGTCGGCGACCCGGAGCTGCACCGGGACGTCGAGCCGGGCACGCCGACGCCGCAGGCCCGGCTCGGGCTGATCGCCGCGATCCGCGACGCCGGCCTGGACTGTCATGTGATGGTCGCGCCGGTGCTGCCGCATCTCACCGACTCGGTCGAGCATCTCGACGCGGCTGCTCGGCCAGATCGCGGCCGCGGGCGCCACCGGCGTGACGGTGTTCGGCCTGCATCTGCGCGGCTCGACCCGCGGCTGGTTCATGTCCTGGCTGGCCCGCTCGCACCCCGAACTGGTCGGCCGGTATCGCGAGTTGTACCGGCGCGGAGCGTATTTGCCGCCCGAGCTACCGTGACATGTTGCGGGAACGGGCGGCGCCGCTGATAGCCAAGCACCGGCTGGCGGGTGATCAGCGCCCGTTCCCGCAGGCCCCCGACCCGGCGGTGACGCCCGAACCCGAGCAGGCCACCCTGTTTTGAGCTAGCCGGCCCTGTCGCCGCGCGGCTTGGTCAGGGTGAAGTGGTCCACCGCGTTGACCGCCCCGAACAGCCCGGCCAGCGCGTAGTACGTCGCCTTGATCGTGGTGTTGCCGCCGGGTTGACCGGGGTCGACGTCGAAAGCCACAAAGCCGTAGGCGTTGTCGCGGTCGCGGAACGCCGACCACGGCGCATCTTCGACGACGTAGATCGGCTTCCGTTTCCCGGTCTCGGGATCGAACTCGCCGATGCCCATGATCACCCGGCACCGGGGTTCGGGGAAGAACCTGGTGTTGGTTGGCGCCGATGTCCCGCCCCCGCCGATGACCAGGTGCACCGTCCCCTTCGTCGCGTCGATGACGTCGCCATGGGTGTCGACGGGCACCGGCGTGCGGGTGTCGGTACCCAGCGCGCCCCGCACCGGATGGGACCGTTCGTACTGGTGCTCGTGCCCGCACACCACCAGGTCAACCTGGTACTGGTCGAACAACGGTAGCCATTCCTCGCCGGATCCCGAGGTCGGCGCCGTTGGTTGATCGGCGGTCGATATCGCCGTCTGATGCATGCACACCACCACCCAGTCGATGTCCGGGTCGCGCCGCGCCTCCGCGAGTTCGCCTGCAAGCCAGCGCTTTTGCTCGCCGCCCGAGTAGCCGCGCACATAGGTGTTGCCGGCGTCCTGGTAGGCGATGTCGTCATTGGCCAGCGCGATCACCCGCACCGCGCCGGCGGTGAACGAATACCACAGCCCGCGCAGTCGGCGGTCGACCCCGAATCCGGCACCGAAAAGAATGTCTGAAAGGCGCCATAACCGATTGGCCCGTTGCCCAATTCGTTCTCGTGATTGCCCGGCGCCGGCATCCATGGCCGGTAGCGCGCCGAGCGCGTGTTCGTCTTGAACCAGTCCGCCCAGGTGCGGATCCGGTCCTGTGCGAGGTTGGCGTAGCTCAGATCCCCGTTGACCAGGTTGAACAGTGGACCGATGCGCTCAATCGCGGTGGCGATGTCGCCGGCCGCGGGGGACCCGAGGTTGTCGTTGAGGTATTTCCCGTCGACGAACTTGCCCAGCGTCGGAGTGCCCTGATCGCCGAAACTGGTGAAAGACAACGGCTTTCTACCCACGGGGGCGGTCCGGATCGTCCCGGGTTCGGGGGTCGCGCCGTCGTGCACCGCGGCGTACACGTAGTCGGTGTCCGGGGTCAGATCGGTCAGGCGAGCGTGGTTGACCCGAACCTCGGTGTTGGACTTGGCGTCTCGATAGGTTCGGGTTTCGGCCGCCACGGTGCGGCCGAAACCAGATGTGACGGTGCCCAGCATGACCCGCGGATTGCCGACCGCTTCCGTGGTGTGCCAGGACACCACCACCTCGGTACCGGCGTTCTTGCCGAATTGCAGATGCAGGCCGGCTACGGGCGGGGCTCCGGTGCGATTCGGCGGGTACCAGACCGCCGGGCCGCGGTGCGCAGACCACAGCAGCGCCGCCCCGCCAGCCCCGATGCCCGCGCCGACCACCGCCGACGCAGCACCCGTCGTCAGCAACCGACGGCGGCTGATGCCTCGGGTGGTGCCCTGAGTGTTGCCCTGGCTAGTGCTCGCCGTTGGCGGGTCGTCGCCGCCGGTCTGTTCGGGGTCTTCGCCCATGGGTTGCTTCATACCTGAGCCGTGCCGTCGGTGCCATGGCCGCCGGTAAGCGACCGTTTCCATCGGATCGTCCTGAGTGAGTCCGGTAGCGTTTGCGACATGACGAACCTGCGAACGGCGACCAGCGCGCTCTCCTGGTCAGCTCGCGTGGCAACGTTTGCGGTGGTCGCGGCGGCGGGCGCAGCGATTCTCGGGCCGGTGACAGCGCATGCGGACCCGGCGGGCCACCAGGTGACGTACACGATCACCAGCACCGGCAATCTGACCGGCAACGTCCGGTACATGAACAGCGAACCGCCCAGCCAGGCGGCCTTCAACGCGGACTCGGGGCAGTACATGAGCACCGTGCAGACGCCATTCAGTCCCGGGCAGCCGCTGGTGTACACCACCACACTGGCAAACCCGAACCAGTGGGCCTACGTCAACGCCAGCGGCGGTTGTCACTGGCCTGACTGCGGCTCGGGGGCCACTCCGGAACTGCACTGCGAGATCGCCGTGGACGGCCAGGTGGTGGTGACGCAAAGCGCCACCACCGGCGTCACCTGCTCGACGCGGCCCTGGTAGTTGCGGGATAACTGGCCGGGTAGCCGGCCGGCGAACACGTAAACCCATGCGTTGACGCCGGATCGCAGGGGCGCCGGGATGCGGCGATAGTTCGCCGACCTCGAGTTCACGACCGAACGTCACGAGCTGAACCTCCGGCTGCTGCAGCGTTCCGTAGGAAAACAGGAACTCGGTCACCCGATGGTGCCGGGTTCGGTGTGGGCGACCAAAACGACTTCGGCCGGCTCGGCGCGGCTAGCCCAGATCGCTGACGGCGAAGGTGTCGCACTTGTGCCAGTCACCGGTCTGATACCCGACGGTGAACCATTTCTGCCGTTGCTCGGAGGAACCGTGTGACCACGACTCGGGGTTGACGTGCCCGGTCGTCTCCCGCTGAATGCGATCGTCGCCCACCGATGACGCGGCCGAGAGCGCGTCTTGAATATCCTTGTCGGTCAACGGTTGTAGGTAGGGCACTCCGGTGCTCTCCTGCTTGACGGTGGACGCGTAGTGCGCCCAGATTCCGGCGTAGCAGTCCGCCTGCAGTTCCGTGCGCACGCCGTTGCCCTGCGAACCCTGCGCGCCCTGCTGGGAACGGCCCAGTGTGCCCTGCAGGTTCTGCACGTGGTGGCCGTATTCATGGGCCACCACATACTCCTGGGCAAACGGCCCGCCGCTGGAACCGAACTTGTCGACCAGCACCTGGAAGAAGTCGGTGTCGAAGTAGGCCGTCCTGTCCACCGGGCAGTAGAACGGCCCGACCGCGCTGGTCGCCGTTCCGCAGCCGGTGTTCACCTGCCCGGTGAACAGCCGCACATGCGGGCGGGTGTACGTCTGCGGCAGCAGCTGATGCCAGACCGCGTCCACGGAGTTGCCGGTCGCCACCACGCGGCATTGCACGTACTTGTTGGCGTCGGCCCCGGTCTTGCACTGACTCAGGTCGAAACCGGGTGCCGAGTAGTCGCTGGTGTTCGTCTGCTGGGTGTTCAACACCTTGCCCGGATCGACGCCCAGAAACAGCGCCACCACCACGATCAACAGCCCGCCGAGCCCGCCACCGATCGCGATCCGACCGCCCCCGCCGCCGGACGCCGACGCAGTGCTGGTGTCGATCTGCATACCCTCGTTGAAGGTCATCGCACGCTCCCGAAGTCTGACCGGGGTTGGCTACCCGGGCGGAAACCAGCCTAACGCTGTCGGGTAGCGGAGAACCGGGCGCCGGTGTAGCTGCGCAGGTTTTTCAGGAAGCGGCGCAACGCCAGGTTCAGTAACGGCCCACCCAAGAAAATCCCCAGCCGCGCCCGGCCGGCGGGTTTCTGCGCCATGGTCCAGGTCAGGCGGCAGCCGCCCGGGATGACCTCGACGCGATAATCCTCGGCGAAGGCGGCCACGGATCGTGTTGAACATTCGTTGAACCGGAATGCCATGTGGGTGAACGGTTCCCACGCGATGTACTCTTCGTCACCGACGATGCCCCCGCGCATGTTCACCACGCGGGTGGTCCCGACACCGCGCGGCTCGGGACTGGTCCAGGTGACCTTGGTGATCACCGGCGCCCAGCGCGGCCACGACTCGGCGTCCGCAAGCACCTCGAACAGCTGCTCGGGTGTGACGGCAAGGTCGACGCTGTTGCGGAACCGGTATCGAGCGTTCTCGATGAAGTTCAGGTCGACGGGTTCGCAGGGGAACATGGCCATACCTAAAACTAACCCGGGCAATCAGACCTAGCCCGGCCCGTCGCTGGCCGCGGCCAGCAGCGGCACCAGCACGTCGCTGATCGGCGTCGCCAAACCGTGCGCGCGTGCCTTGCGGATGATCACGCCGTTGCGGATGTCCCACTCCAGCCGCCGGTGGTTTTCCCGGTCGGCCAGTATCGAGGTGCCCATGTCCTCCGGGGCCTGCCGCGAACATGTCGACCAGCTCGCCGACGGCCTCGTCGGGGAGCCGGGCCCCCTCGGCCCGCGCGACGGCCAGGCATTCGGCGACATAGCGGCGCGCCAGCTCCGCAACGTCGTCGCGGCGGAACATTCCGGACCGCCGCCCGGTCAGCGCCATGAACCCGGCCAGCGCGTTGACCAGCAGTTTGCGCCACGCCCCGGTGATGAAGTCGGGGTCGCAGTCCACGTGGCAGCCGGCGCCGCGCAGCAGCTCGGCGACCGTCTCCGCGGCCGGCCCGGTCGGGCAGCACCAGACGGGCCTCGGTGCGCAGCCGCACCCACCCTTCCGGCTGCGTCTCGGCGCCGTACCAGACGATGCCCGGAATCACACGTCGACGACGGACAGTAGCGGCTGGACCTGCTCGACCTGCTCGACGCCGTTCTGCAGCACGGTGACGATGGTGTGCTCGTCGCACAGGCGGGCCAGCCAGCCGGCCGCGTCATCGTTCTGGGTGGCCTTGACCGCCAGCACCACGACGTCGACCGGGCCGGCGACCTCGCTGGGATCGGTGTGCACCGGACCGGGCACCACGATCGCGTCCTCGCCGTCGGGCCGCAATTCGATGCTGTCGCGTGGGGTGTGGCCGCAAACCAGTACCGAATTTCCGGCCTTGTACAGCAGCGCGGCGACCGTCGTGCCGATGGCGCCGGGACCGACGAGTGCGATGTTGGTGGCGATACAGGCGAAATTACCACGTCCGCCTAAACTGGTCCACTCGTTCAATGTCAACTGAAGGGGAGAGTTTGTGCTGCGCAGCCACGCCGCCGGTTCGCTGCAGGACTAGCGACGCCGGGCAGCAGGTGACCTTGGCCGGCTGGGTGGCCCGCCGCCGCGACCACGGCGGCGTCATCTTCATCGACCTGCGTGACGCCTCCGGCATCGCCCAGGTGGTTTTCCGCGACGACGACGTGCTGGCCCAGGCGCACCGGCTGCGCGCGGAGTTCTGCGTCGCGGTCACCGGTGTCGTCGAGATCCGACCGGAAGGCAACGCCAACCCAGAGATCGCCACCGGCGACATCGAGGTCAACGCCACCTCGCTCACCGTGCTCGGCGACAGTGCGCCGCTGCCGTTCCAGCTCGACGAACCCGCGGGTGAGGAGCTGCGGCTGAAGTACCGCTACCTCGACCTGCGCCGCGACGGCCCCGCGTCGGCAATTCGGCTGCGCTCCAAGGCGAATGCCGCCGCGCGTGCGGTGCTGGCAGGCCACGACTTCGTCGAGATCGAGACGCCGACACTGACCCGCTCGACGCCGGAGGGGGCGCGCGACTTCCTGGTGCCGGCCCGGCTGCAGCCCGGGATCGTTCTACGCGCTGCCGCAGAGCCCGCAGATGTTCAAGCAGTTGCTGATGGTTGCCGGGATGGAGCGGTACTACCAGATCGCCCGCTGCTATCGCGACGAGGATTTCCGCGCCGACCGCCAGCCCGAGTTCACCCAGCTCGATGTGGAGATGAGCTTCATCGACGCCGAGGACATCATCGCCGTCGCCGAGGAGATCCTGACCGCGCTGTGGGCGCTGATCGGATACCAGGTCCCGACGCCGATCCCGCGGATCAGCTACGCCGAGGCCATGCGGCGGTTCGGCTCCGACAAGCCGGACATGCGGTTCGGGCTGGAGCTCGTCGAGTGCACGGAGTTCTTCAAAGACACCACATTTCGCGTCTTCCAGGCGGCTTATGTCGGTGCGGTGGTGATGCCCGGCGGCGCCTCGCAGCCGCGGCGCACGCTGGACGGCTGGCAGGAGTGGGCCAAACAGCGCGGGCACCGGGGGCTGGCCTATGTGCTGGTCGGCGAGGACGGCGACGCTGGCGGGCCCGGTGGCCAAGAACCTCACCGACGCCGAACGCGACGGGCTGGCCGCGCACGTCGGCGCCAAGCCGGGGGACTGCATCTTCTTCGCGGCGGGCCCGGCGAAGCCGTCGCGGGCGCTGCTCGGCGCCGCCCGCATCGAGATCGCCAAGCGGCTGGGCCTGATCGACCCGGACGCGTGGGCGTTCGTCTGGGTGGTCGACCCGCCGCTGTTCGAGCCCGCCACCGAGGCCGTCGAAGCCGGTGACGTCGCCGTCGGCTCCGGGGCGTGGACCGCGGTGCACCACGCCTTCACCTCGCCCAAGCCGGAGTACGAGGACGTCGGTCCGACACCGACCCCGGCAGCGTGCTGGCCGACGCCTACGACATCGTCTGCAACGGCAACGAGATCGGTGGCGGCTCGATCCGTATCCACCGCCGCGACATCCAGGAACGGGTGTTCGCGATGATGGGCATCGACAAGGCGGAGGCGGCAGGACAAGTTCGGATTCCTGTTGGACGCGTTCACGTTTGGCGCACCGCCGCACGGCGGTATCGCGTTCGGCTGGGACCGGATCAACGCGCTGCTGGCCGGGGTGGACTCGATCCGCGAGGTGATCGCGTTCCCGAAGACCGGCGGCGGCGTCGACCCGCTGACCGACGCGCCGGCACCGATCACCGCCCAGCAGCGCAAGGAATCCGGAATAGACGCCAAGCCCAAGAGGTTGACCAGGCATGAGCAAAAACTTCCCCGGCGCCGCGGAACTGCAGCGCGTTCAACAACAACATCGCCGACGAGTTCCGGGCCAATGGCGGCAAGGTCGGCGGCCAGTTCGCCAACTCAGACCTGCTGCTGCTCACCACGACGGGCGCCAAGTCCGGCCAGACGCGGGTGTCCCCGCTGGCCTATTTCGGCATCGACGGCAAGCTGATCGTCATCGGATCCTTTGCGGGCGCGCCGAACAATCCGGCGTGGGTGCACAACCTGCGGGCCAAACCGCAGGCGCACGTCGAGTTCGGTTCGCAATCGGGGATGACGAGTTCGACGTAACCGCGCGGGAGCTGCCTTCAGCCGAGCGTGACTTGCTTTTCGAACAGATCACCGCCGCGTCGCCCGGCTTCGCCGAGTATCAGGCGAAGACCGACCGGGTGATTCCGCTGTTCGAGCTGCAGCGCGGCTGATTGGGTACGCGCAGCGGCGTGCCATGCGGTAAGCACACCCCATGAGCACTTCGCCGCGCGCGGCGCTGTTGTGGGCCGCCGGCACTGCCCGGGCCGGTGTCGAACAGCTCAAGGCCATGGCGTTCAACCTGCTGCAGACCGCGGTCGCTTCTGGCCTGGCCTGGTACCTCGCGAACGATGTGCTGCATCACCGGCAGCCGTTCTTCGCGCCGATCTGCCGCGGCGGTGTGCCTGTCGATCAGCAACGTGTTACGCGCCCAGCGCGCCGTCCAGATGATGTTCGGCGTGACGCTGGGCATCGGGATCGGCACCGTGGTCGTGGCGGCTGCTCGGCACCGGATCCGTTCCAGATCGGTATCGCCGTGCTGATCTCGCTGTGCATTGCCGTGGCCGATCGGGTCGGGATTCATCGGGCAGGGGATGATGTTCGCCAACCAGATGGTCGTCTCGTCGATCCTGGTGCTGGCGCTGTACCGCACCGGCATCGGCTACGAACGCATCGATGACGCCCTGATCGGTGGATTCCTGGCCATCGTGTTCGCCGTCCTGCTGTTCCCGGCCGACCCGTTGAGGGTGCTGCGCCGGGCGCGCGTCGCGGTGCTGGACGTGCTGCACGGCGTGCTGTGCCGCACGGCGGACTTCGCCGCGGGGCGCAAGGAGATCCCGTCGTACTGGCCGCTGTCAGCCGTGGACCGGGTGCACGAACAGCTGGGCGGGCTCATCTCAGGCCCGCTCCACGGCCCGCCAGGTCGTGCGGCTCTCACCGCGGCGATGGCGGCTGCGCGACGCCGTCCAGGGCGCCGATCACCAGGCCGTGCACGTGGCCCTGTTGGCCGGCTCGGTGCTGCAGCTGGCCCGCCGCGTCGCGCCCGCCCCGGACGGGTGCAACTGGCTTCCGCAGCCGGTACACGCCGTACTCGACCGAGCTCGTGGCCGCCACCGCGCTGGCCGACGCGAACCCCGTCGAAGCGAGCGAACACGCCGCCGAGGCGCACCGCCTTGCTCGAAGTGCTGCACGCGGTCGCCCGCGACCGACGGGAGGTGGTGCTCGCCGACGTCGTCCAGGCCTGCATCGACGACCTGCAACGGGTCATCGAGCTGCGGCGGCTGAGCGCATAGCAGGCATCGGGCGCGTTACTCGGCGAGGAACTCCTGGACCATTTTCTTGCGGCGCCTGGGTCAGCCAGGCCTCGGTGATCAGCTCCTCCAGGTCGAGCACCTCGATCTCGGCCAGCTTGACCAGCACCGCCGGATACCCGTCGAAATGCGGGGTGGTGAAATACACCTCGTGGCTCGTCGGCGATCAATGCGAACTTGACGCCCTCGTCGGACACCCGCACACCGAGGATGTCCCCGTCCGGTGCCTTCCCCGTCTGCGCCAGTGCCTCGCGGTCGGACTTGCGCAGCGGCCGCTCCCACGCCATCATTTTCTTGCCGACCCGCCAGTCGTGCGGCGACGGGCTCCACGGTCAGCGGCAGCCCACCGACGATGCGAGCGACGTCGGTCCAGGTGGCCACGTTTTCGATTGTGCTCCCGCGATGGTGCACTTGGTGGCGCATTCGCCGCCGAGCTACCCCCCGCCGGGGGTATGTGATGAGATCAGCCTTGCCGAATCTCGGTGCCGAACGTCAGGAGGTACCTCTTTGTCAGGAGGTGGCGGTGTCAGGAGGTAGCGCCGTTGCGCGCACCGGACCGTCTGACGCGCTGCTCGGTGCTCCCGACCGGCTGCTGGCCGCCTACCGCGCCGCGTGGGCGCAGGAGCCGCTGTTCGACATGCGCGGCGGCCGGTCCGGGTTCGCCGGATACGACGAGTTCGTCGATGCCGCCGGCGACGTCCGGCCGGGCTGGCGGGAGCTGGCCGAAATCCTCGGCGAGCGCGGATACGCCGGCCTGGACCGGCTGCGCGCGACGGTAACCGATCTGGTCGACAGGGACGGCATCACCTACGTCCCCGTGGAGGCCGGGGAGCGCACCGGCCGCGTCGCCGCACGTAAGGGTCGCGCGGGCCGCACCGGCCAGCTGGCCACCGTGTCGACCCCCTGGAACCTGGACGGGCTGCCGCTGCTGGTCACCCCGGACGACTGGGCCACATTGGAATCCGGTGTGGTGCAACGCACCCGGCTGCTCGACGCGGTGCTGGCCGACCTCTACGGGCCGCGGCGCTCGCATCACCGGCGGGGTGCTGCCGCCGCAGCTGCTGTTCGCCCATCCCGGCTACATCCGGGCGGCGCAGCGGCATCGAGATACCCGGCCGCATCAGCTGTTCATGCACGGCTGCGACGTCAGCCGCAACCGGCCGGGCAGCTTCCTGGTCAACGCGGACTGGACGCAGGCGCCGTCGGGAGCCGGGTACGCGCTGGCCGGCCGCCGGGTCGTCGCGCACGCGGCTCCCGATCTGTACGAACGGATCGGGCCGCGACCCGCGTCGCCGTTCGCGCAGGCGTTGCGGCTGGCGCTGATCGATGCCGCGCCCGAGGCTGCCGAGGAACCCGTCGTCGTGGTGCTCAGCCCGGGCACCCATTCCGAGACCGCATTCGACCAGGCCTATCTGGCCTCCGTGCTGGGGTTCCCGCTGGTCGAGAGTGCCGACCTGGTGGTACGCGACGGCAAGCTGTGGATGCGGTCGCTGGGCACCCTCAAGCGGGTCGACGTGGTGCTGCGCCGGTCGACGCCGACTACGTCGATCCGCTGGACCTGCGGCCCGATTCGCAGGCTCGGCGTGGTCGGCCTGGTGGAGGTGCTGCGGCGCGGTGCGGTGACGGTGGTCAACACGCTGGGCAGCGGAATCCTGGAAAGCCCTGGGCTCCTTCGCTTTCTGCCCGAGTTGGCGCGAGCTGCTCACCGGTGAGACGCCCGCAGCTTGCCACCGGCGCAGCTGTACTGGGGCGGTATCGACAGCGAGCGTGTCACACCTGCTTGGGCGACCTGGCAGCGCTGCTGATCAAGTCGGTCGCCGGCGGCCGCGACCATCGTCGGCCCGATGTTGTCGCCAGGCTGAACGCGAGGAACTGGCCGCCCGGATCGAGGCCGCGCCGTGGCAGTGGGTCGGCCAGGAACTGCCCGCAGTTTTCCTCGGCGCCCACCGATCACTACCCGGGCGGGCTGTCTGCGGCCGGCGTCGGGATGCGGTTGTTCACGGTCGCGCAGCGCGGCGGCTACGCACCGATGATCGGCGGCCTGGGCTACGTCATGGCGCCCGGCAATGCCGGCGTACAGAATGAACACCGTTGCCGCCAAAGATATTTGGGTGCGCACCGCCGACGCGGGCGCAGGCCGGGTCACGGCCCGCCGCTGCGACCTGCCGGTGATGACGCCCGAGCGGCACCCGCGCGCGTGAGTTCGCCGCGCGTGCTGTCCGACCTGTTCTGGCTGGGGCGCTACGCCGAGCGCGCCGAGTGCATGGCCCGGCTGCTGACCGTCACCCGCGAGCGCTATCACGAATACCGCTACCGCCACGACATCGACGGCAGCGACTGTGTGCCGGTGCTGCTGGCGCGCTCGGGCCGATCACCGGCACCGACACCGGGCTGCGGTGACCACGACGAACGTGGCCATCCGTTGACGCACGCTGTGGTCGCTGACGCATCGACCGGCGAGCGGCCGGGATCGCTGGCGCAGTCCGTCGAACGGCTCGGGCTGGCCGCGCGCGGTGTGCGCGACCAGATGTCCAACGACACCTGGATGGTGCTCGGCCGGCGGTCGAGCGGGCGCTGGCTGACGCCGTCCGATCCCGCGCGGCGGCAGCCCCGCCACCCCTGTTGCCGCCGGAGTCGCAGACCGAGGCGACGACACGTACCTGGCCGCGGCGCACAGCCAGACGCTGGCCGGCATGCTGGCGCTGTCCGGGGTGGCGGCCGAATCGATGGTGCGCGACGTCGGCTGGACGCATGATGACATCGGCAAGCGCATCGAGCGCGGGCTGTGGCTGACCGCGCTGCTGCGCGCCACCCTGATCACCGCCCGCAGCCCCGGCGCCGAACAGACGATCACCGAGTCCACGCTGGTGGCCTGCGAGTCCTCGGTGATCTACCGGCGGCGGACGCTGGGCAAGGTCAGCGTGGCCGCGGTGGCCGACCTGGTGCTCTTCGACGAGGAGAACCCGCGGTCGTTGGCCTACCAGCTGGAGCGGCTGCGCGCCGACCTGCGAGCGCTGCCCGTCCTCGTCCGGTTCGTCCCGGCCGGAACGGCTGATCGACGAGATCGGCACCCGGTTGCGCCGCATCGACCCGGCTGATCTCGAGCACGTCGACGCCGATGGGCAGCGCGCCGAACTGGACGAACTGCTGAGCGGGCATCCACGCCGATCTGCGTCGAGCTGTCCGACCTGATCACCGCCACCCACCTGTCGCTGCCCGGCGGTATGCAGCCGTTGTGGGGCCCCGACGAGCGCCGGGAGATGCCATGACACAGCGGCCGACGGCTACGCAGATCACCGCATCGGCACCGACCTACCGCTACTCCGACGATCGTGACCAGCTCCTATGGCCGCGGGCTTCCTCACTCCCCGAGACTCGCCCCGGCAGCGCTGCCTGGCCCACGAACTCGTCATCGACCCCGACCCGGCCGACAGCTCCACCAGCCGGGACGCCTACGGCAACGTCAGCTCCTACTTCCATGTCACGCGAACGCCATCGGCAGCTGACGGTCACCAGCGAACTCCGTCGTGCGAGGTCGACCCGCCGCCCGCCGAGCTGGTACACCGGCGGGCCGGCCGTGGCGCCGTGGGAGGCGGCCCGCCCGGTCGGACCGAGCGGCGCCTGGCCACCGAGTTCACCCTGGATCTGCAGCCCGCCCGAGATCACCGACGAGGTGCGGGCTTACGCCGCACCGAGTTTCACGCCGGACGGCCCCTGATCGAGGTGCTTGCGCGAGCTCACCTCGCGGATCTATCACCGACTTCACCTACCGGTCCGGGTCCACGACGGTGTCCACCAGAGTCGACGAGGTTCTGGCCGCGCGGGAAGGGGTATGCCAGGACTTCGCCCGGCTGGCGATCGCCTGCCTGCGCGCCAATGGTCTTGGCGGCGAGCTATGTTTCGGGATATCTGGCCACCGACCCGCCGCCCGGAAAGGAACGCATGGTCGGTGTTGACGCCACCCACGCCTGGGCGTCGGTGTGGACCCGCAGGGGATCGAGTGGCTGGGACTGGATCCCGACCAACGACCAGATGGTCGACGAGCGATACATCGTCGTCGGCTTCGGCCGCGATTACGCCGACGTTCCGCCGCTGCGCGGCATCATCTACACCGACTCGGAGAGCAGCGTGATCGACGTCGTCGGTCGACGTCGCGCCGTTCGAAGGCGAGGCGCTGCATGCGTGACTTCACTGTCCCAACTGTGGCCAGCGCTTGGCGTTCGAGAATTCGGTGTGTCTGTCCTGCGGCAGCGCGCTGGGTTTCTCGCTCGACGACATGGCGCTGCTGGTCATCGCCCAGGGCGCGGAAGCGAGCACACCGGCGCCGTGGATGCGGGCGACTATCAACTGTGCGCCAATCTTCATCTGGCCGAATGCAATTGGCTGGTCCGAATGGATCCAGCCCGGCAGCTGTGCGCATCGTGCGCGCTGACCCGGACGCGGCCCAACGACGGCGACACCGAGGCACTGGCGGCGTTCGCCGAGGCGCGAGAGGGCCAAGCGGCGGCTGATCGTCGAGCTGCACGAACTGAAGCTGCCGATCGTCGGACGCGACGCAGGATCCCGGCTACGGACTGGCATTCGATCTGCTGTCCAGCGCGCACGAGAAGGTGTTCACCGGCCACGACAACGGCGTCATCACACTGGATCTGGCCGAGGGCGACGACGTCCACCGCGAGCAGCTGCGCATCGCGATGGACGAGCCGTACCGCACCCTGCTCGGACACTTCCGGCACGAGATCGGGCACTACTACTTCTACCGGCTGGTCGGCGGCTCAACCGAGCGACCTGCAGCGCTTCCGCGAGCTGTTCGGCGATCCCGACGCCGACTATCAGGCGGCGCTGGACCGGCACTACAGCGACGGCACGCCGGCGGGCTGGGAGGAGAGCTTCGTGTCGTCGTATGCGACCATGCACCCGGCCGAGGACTGGGCCGAGACGTTCGCCCACTATCTGCACATCCGCGACACCCTGGACACCGCGGCCGGCGTTCGGTTTCGCGCCGGCGTCGGCCACGCTTCGAGCGAACGACCGTTGGGCCCCAGCGGTTTCGACACCATCATCGACATGTGGCTGCCGCTGTCGTGGGCGCTGAACATGGTCAACCGCTCCATGGGCCACGACGATCTGTACCCGTTCGTGCTGCCGGCGGCCGGTGCTGGACAAGATGCGGTTCATCCATCGCGTCATCGACGCCGTGGCATCAAACGCGGGCCGGAGCCCGGCGCTCGGTGCTCGATAAAAGCTAGTAAGAGCTAGGCGGGGTACGAGCCCGGCGGCGGTCCCTGCCGGTACTCGGGTTGGTACCCGGGCTGGGGCTGGTACCCGGGCGGGTTGCCGGCCTGGTTTCCGGGCTGCTCGACAGCAGCCACCTGGCCGCCGGAAAGCTTCCGGTACGTGTAGGTCTGGATGAGCATGCTGACCGGAATGGCGGCGATTATTCCTATCCCGCACGCCGCTTCGCCGACGGCGACCACTGCGGACTGGGCGAGCAACGACAGCAGGGCGCCGCCGAGGTTGGACCTAAACATCGCGATGCTGGCCTTCACGGAATCGATCGGCGACAGGGATCGGTCGATGGTGAACTGGAAGGCGTATATGGCCAAGAAGGCGAAGACGATGCCGGGGATGATGCAGATCGATCCGATCAAGGTGCCGGCGACGACCAACAACATGGTGAGCAGCACCGGGCCCAGGTTGCGCGGCTTGAAGAACGTGCCGATGGTCACCGGTTTCCCGTCGGCGACGTCAAGGGAGCCGGAGACCAGTCCCGCCTGCATGTACAGCGCGACGGCGAAGACCGCGAGGTAGCCAACGGCCAGCACCGCGAAGGCGGCCGGACCCATCTGCGCGCTCGCGACTGTGTACGTCTGGCCGTATCCGTCGGTGTAGGTGCTGGTTGTGTTGTCCGAGAGGGCGAGCGCAACCCCCCACGTCACACCCGCGAGGACCCCGATCGCGGCCAGGTATACGAGGACCGGAACGATCAGCGCCACGAGATTCTGGGTGAACTTGTTCCACGCCCAAGTGAGCGCGTCACCGACGCTGAACTGCGGTGCCATCGGGGCGCCGGGCGGGCCGCCGGCGGGGCCACCAGGGGGGCCACCGTAGCCCTGCTGCGGCGGCGGATAACCGCCCGCGGGCGGGCCGTAACCGGCCGGCGGGGCAGCGGGCGGCGCGCCGTATCCCGGTGGTGCGGCGTGGCGCGGTGCGGCAGGCGGTGGGCCGCCCTGCTGGCCATAGCCGGGCGTGGGCTGACCGCCGTAACCGGGGGGCGGTGTCCCGTAGTTGGGTGGGGGCGGGTAGCCGCCGGAGCTCCCACCGGGCTGGCCGGCCGGTGCGCCTGGATATTCTGGGCTGCCTGGATATTCGGGGGGCTGGCTCATTGCCGTCCTAAGTCGCTGTGGCGGTTTGCGCGGAACAAAGCAACCCGGAACTTAGCAAATATGCAGCGCAGACGCGCGGGTGGCCCTTGACTCGCTGGCCCTAGTAGTACTGCGGCCCCGGCGGCGGCATGCCGGCTGGGGGTCCGGGCGGGTAGTACATCGGCTGCTCGATTCCGACGACCTGGCCCCCGGAGAGCTTCCGGTAGGTGTAGGCCCAGATGAGCGTATTGAGGGGAACCGCGACGATAAGGCCGACGCAGCATGCCGCTATACCGGCGATTGTGGTCCCAAGCGTCACGAGTAGCGCCATCATTACTGCGCCGACGTTCGACCTGACCGTCGCAAAACTGGCCTTCAGCGCGTCCACCGGCCCCAGCGATCGATCGATGACGAAGTACATGGTCAACGAGGCGAAGAAAAGCAAGACAAGGCCGGGGATGATCAGCAGGATAAGGCCGACGGTGGCGAGAACGCCGACCAGCAACGCGGCGAGGATCGCCGGGCCGAAGTTGCGCGGCTTGAAGAACGAACCGATGGTTACCGGCCTTCCGTCGGCGATGTCAAGGCATCCGGTGATGAATGCCGCCCAGGTGTATGTCTCCACAACGAAGTACACCAAGGCGAAGATGAGCCCGACGACCGCCGAAGCGATGGCCAAAGCCGGCGCGCCCGATGTGGTCTCGCCCGCGTGGGTGGTGGTGGTGTTGCTCGCTTTGTCCAGTCCGTCGGTGATGAGGCGGGATAAAAAGTTGAGGGTGCCCAACGCCACGCGGTAGATCACGTACGAAACGATGAGCGCTAGCGCGTTCTTACTGAACTTGTCCCAGCTCCACCTGAATGCGTCACCCACGCTGAACTCTTGGGTCGGCGGGCCACCGTAGCCACCGTAGCCACCGTAGCCCGGCTGAGGGGGGTAGCCGGCGGCCGGTGCGCCGTAACCGGGCGTGCCATAACCAGGGGGCGGCGCAGGAGTGCCCGGAGTGCCGTAGCCGGGAGGTTGGGGCGCGCCGTAGCCGGGACCCGGGCCGGCTGGCGGCGGGCCCCCCGGTGAGCCCCAGCCGGGCGCTTGGGGCGGCGTGCCGTAACCGCCAGGGGGCGGGTAACTGGAAGGAGGCGGGTAACCAGGAGGTTGGTTTGCACCCGAAGGGTCGGCGCCGCCTGGGTAGCCTGGGGGCTGGCTCATTGCCGCTCCTACTCCGCGTCGTAGGGTGAGCGTCGGTGAGAACCTAGTAAAAATAGGCCAGGTCGTCCCACATCCGATCATCGGGGTTGCCACGCACGACTTGTCTGGCTTCGTGGTATGCCTGAAGCCGTGTCCGACGGTCTGTTTGACCTGCCCGGCGCGCCGCCGGCCGGCAACCATGACCTGGGCGTGTCGGCCGGATCACCGCTGGCGGTGCGGATGCGTCCGGCGTCGCTGGACGAAGTGGTCGGGCAGGATCACTTGCTGGCGCCCGGGTCGCCGCTGCGCCGCCTGGTCGAGGGCTCGGGCGTCGCGTCGGCCATCCTCTACGGCCCGCCGGGCAGCGGCAAGACCACGCTGGCGGCGCTGATCTCACAGGCGACCGGCCGCAGGTTCGAGGCGCTGTCGGCGTTGTCGGCCGGTGTCAAGGAAGTCCGGGCCGTTATCGACGATGCGCGCAAGGCGCTCCTGCGCGGCGAGCAGACGGTGCTGTTCATCGACGAGGTGCACCGGTTCTCCAAGACCCAGCAGGACGCGCTGCTGTCCGCGGTGGAGAACCGGGTGGTGCTGCTGGTTGCGGCGACCACCGAGAACCCGTCGTTCTCGGTCGTCGCACCCCTGCTGTCACGATCGCTGATCCTGCAGCTGCGGGCGCTGACCGCTGACGACATCCGCGCGGTGGTGCAGCGCGCCATCGATGACCCGCGCGGCCTGGGCGGGCGGGTCGAGGTGGCCGCCGAGGCCGTCGACCTGCTGGTGCAGTTGGCGGCCGGCGACGCCCGCCGCGCGCTGACGGCACTGGAAGTCGCATCCGAGTCAGTTCACGGAGCCGACGAGCGGGTCACCGTCGAGACCATCGAGCAGTCCCTGGACAGAGCCGCGGTCCGCTACGACCGCGACGGCGACCAGCACTACGACGTCATCAGCGCCTTCATCAAATCGGTGCGCGGCTCCGACGTCGACGCCGCCCTGCACTACCTGGCCCGCATGCTGGTCGCCGGGGAGGACCCGCGGTTCATCGCGCGCCGGCTGATGATCCTGGCCAGCGAGGACATCGGCATGGCCGACCCGACCGCGCTGCAGACCGCGGTGGCCGCCGCCCAGACCGTGCAGCTGATCGGCATGCCCGAGGCCCAGCTGACGCTGGCGCATGCCACCGTCCACCTGGCCACCGCGCCGAAGTCGAACGCGGTCACCACCGCGCTGGGTGCCGCGATGAACGACATCAAAGCGGGCAAGGCCGGTCTGGTGCCGGCCCATCTGCGCGACGGGCACTACTCCGGTGCGGCGGCGCTGGGCAACGCGCAGGGCTACAAGTACTCCCACGACGACCCGGACGGCGTTGTCGCCCAACAGTATCCGCCGGATGAACTGACCGGAGTGGATTACTACCGGCCCACGGATCACGGCGCTGAACGCGAGATTGCCAAGCGGTTGGACCGCTTGCGGGCAATTATCCGGCGCAACAAAACGTGACTAGCAATTCACGGCTGCAGGTTGCACGGCCTGGTCGAGCCTGCGATGGTGGGCTAGCCGATCACCGGCATCGCACGAATTGATTTTCCGCAATACATTCCGACACCATCCGAGTCCGCTACTCGACGGCCTTCATCGCCCGGATCCACACTCAAGGCTGGAGTGTTCGCCACGAGGAAATCGACGATCCCGGGCGTCGCGTCGAAAAGGGGTCGCCATCAGCGCGCGCTATGCCGGTGCTGGCCGCCAGAGCCGTGACGCTTATCGCACCGACAAGCAGCCCCCGAGCGCATATGTGACCTTTCATCGTCGCCCCCTCGATCGTCCGCCCCGAACCGCCAGCTCTTGCGGTGGGCACCCGCTCAGCGACAATCCTAGCTCCCTGGCAAACAAAGCGAGGGCAGGAATCCTGACCATGCGGACGAGCACCACCGGTCTCCGCAGCATTTCGCACGCGTAGCGCATAAGAATTACGACTGCATAACAACTGCGGATCATCGACCAGGCAATCCTGCAACTCGAATAACACAGTCCGTACCGTGTCGCGTGTGAAGCAATTAACCGCGGTCGTTCGCGGCGCCGCGTTGATCGCGGTCTGCCTGTCATGTCAGTGACCATGGCGCCGTCGGCGGCCGCTGATCCCGACCCTGATCCTGATGCTGCGGCTGCCGCTGCACGCTGCCGCAGTGCCGCCGCCCGAGGGGCGGTTACCCGCCGGCCGATCCGGTGAGCTTCGACGCTCTCGACGGTTGGACGCTGGCCCTCGGGGCGAAGGACGAGGCGCAAGTTCCCGTCGCGCCGTTGACCACGGCGGTCTCCTCTCGCGAATACCTCGCCAGCGGAACATTTGTCGGTTCGGTCGAAGGACCGGAAAAGCCCCGCGGCGTCCTCGAGGTGGGGTACGAGATCGGCTGCGGAATCGATATGAGCACGTCCAACGGCGTCACGATGGCGGGTAGCGCCGGCCTCAACCCGGGCGTCGGCTTCCCGTTGGCCGGTGGTTTTATCCCGTTAGTCACCGTGCCGATCAACGGCGTGCTCACCGTGGGGCTTAAACCCGGGTTCGTAGTCGTGGTGCCGGTGGTTAAGAAAGAGTTCAAGGGTTCACATCCCCGGGTTATCATCACAGGCTTCCACGTCAAGATCGACGGATGCGTGGGTCAGTCGTTCATCCGCTCTTATGCGACTCTGACTCAAGTGACTGACGAAACTGATGTGGTGCTGTCCTATGTCGGCGTCACCAAGCTGTCTGATCGCATGCGGTATTGCTTGGGTAGCGCGCTGATAAACCGACCCGTTAGCTGACTAGAAGGCGGCCATCGTTGAAAACTTGGAAAACCTTCACCGACGAGGAGATGGGCCAACTGCTGGCCACCACCAAGACCTACAGCCTCGTCATCCTCAAGCAGGGGCCTCAATTCACTGACGAGACTGCACCGGCGATCATCTGGGAGCACGGGCGCCGCAACTTCGGGTTGCGCGACGACGGCGTACTGGCGGTGGTGCTGCCGGTTGCCGACGGGTCCGAGGTCTGCGGCATCGGGGTGTTCGCCGCCACCGTCGATGACACCATCGCGATCATGAACGATGACCCCGGGGTGGCGACCGGAGTGCTCACCTACCAGGTGCACCCGTGCCGCGGATTCCCCGGGGACTCGCTGCCGTAACGGGTCAGACCAGCTCGGGCACCCGCAGGTGGGCAATCGCCAGCTCGAACTCGCCCACGTCGACCATCTCGGCGCCCAGATCCCTGACCCGCCTGCTGCGCAGCTCGGTGGCCTGGTCGCGGTTTCGGGCCATCGCGTCCATGCTGTCGAACGTCGAGCACGCCACCGCGCGCCGGCACGCGGGGTGGTCGACCATCAGGCTGGCGCTGCAGAAGCCTTCGAGCCTCTCCAGTTCCGGAAGCACGGCCATCCGGTAGAAGTCCAGCGATCGGTCGAGGTGATCAGGCACCACCTTGAGCCAGGTGGCGCGCACGCACGCTCCTTCGCGCGCGCGGTGGTCGCGGTGCATCAGCGCGATGTCCCATTCCTCGACTTTGGCGCTGCCGTCGAACATCAGCGCGACGTGGTCGCGGATGTGCCCGACCCGTTCGGCGCTATGGCGCATCTGCGCAACGGTCTCCCACGAGGTGGTGGCGATGCACATGCCGGACTCGCGGTCCACCAGCAGCGACAGTCCGGCGCACCCTTCCATGTCCAGCAGGGCAGGCATGGCGACATCGCGGACATGCGCGATTCCGATGTCGATCGACGATGGTTGCGCCTGGATGGTGGTAGCGCGTGCGTACACGGTCAACCCCTCCTCTGTCGGGGCAGCGCCCCCGGTGGCGCCACCGGTCCCACCAATACCTTCCTCCAACCGGATAGCGCTGGCAATGGGGCAGGTAATTCGATTGGCAGGCCCCGGAGCGCCCACCGTAGGCTGGATCGATGCAAACCGATGTGCTGGACGTGGACACCACGCATCGCCGCATAGTGGACCTCACCGACGTGCTCCGCAGGTTTTGCTTCTCCTACGGCGATGGTCTGCTCAACGTGTTCGTCCCGCACGCGACGGCCGGGGTCGCGATCATCGAGACGGGTGCCGGCTCGGACGAGGACCTGGTCGACACCCTGGAGCGGCTGCTGCCGCGCGACGACCGCTACCGGCACGCGCACGGCTCGAACGGGCACGGCGCCGACCACGTGCTGCCCGCGATCGTCTCGCCGTCGGTCACGGTGCCGGTATCGGCCGGTGAGCTGCTGCTGGGCACCTGGCAAAGCATCGTTCTGGTCGACCTCAACCGGGACAACCCGCGGCGGACGGTGCGGTTCAGCTTTTTGGAAGGCTAGTTTTTGGCGGTCCGGGCGCCTTAACGACAGATGCGTCGTTAGACAGTCCTCTAATATCCCGCCGAATAGGCTAGGGGCCGGGTCCGGCAGTAAGTTGCGGCCCGCTCCCTGCCGAACCAGAGGGAACCCCAAAGGGCACAAGGAAACTAAGGAAGCGAGAGAGTGCAGACACACGAGATCAGGAAGCGGTTCCTTGATCACTTCGTGAAGGCGGGCCACACCGAGGTGCCGAGCGCCTCGGTGATCCTCGACGACCCCAACCTGTTGTTCGTCAACGCCGGGATGGTCCAGTTCGTGCCCTACTTCCTGGGCGCGCGGACACCGCCGTACCCGACGGCCACCAGCATCCAGAAGTGCATCCGCACCCCCGACATCGACGAGGTGGGCATCACCACCCGGCACAACACCTTCTTCCAGATGGCGGGCAACTTCTCGTTCGGCGACTACTTCAAGCGCGACGCCATCGCGCTGGCCTGGGACCTGCTGACCACCAATGTCGCCGAGGGCGGATACGGGCTCGACCCGGCGAGGCTCTGGGCGACGGTCTACCTCGACGACGACGAGGCCGCCGGCCTGTGGCAGGAGATCGCCGGCCTGCCCGCCGGAGCGGATCCAGCGCCGCGGCATGGCCGACAACTACTGGTCGATGGGCATCCCCGGCCCGTGCGGCCCGTCCTCGGAGATCTACTACGACCGCGGGCCCGAGTTCGGCCTCGAGGGCGGTCCCGTCGCCAACGAGGACCGCTACCTCGAGGTCTGGAACCTCGTGTTCATGCAGAACGAACGCGGCGAGGGCACCAACAAGGAGGACTACGAGATCCTCGGGCCGTTGCCCCGCAAGAACATCGACACCGGCATGGGTGTGGAGCGGATCGCGCTCGTCCTGCAGGGAGTGCACAACGTCTACGAGACCGACCTGCTGCGGCCGGTGATCGACTTGGTGGCCGCCCGCGCGCCGCGCGGCTATGACGTCCTGGTCCGGGAACCACGAGGACGACGTGCGCTACCGCATCATCGCCGACCACAGCCGCACCGCGGCGATCCTGATCGGCGACGGCGTCAGCCCCGGCAACGACGGCCGCGGCTACGTGCTGCGCCGGCTGCTGCGCCGGGTGATCCGCTCGGCCAAGCTGCTGGGTATCGACACCCCGATCGTCGGCGACCTGATGGCCACCGTGCGCGACGCGATGGGCCCTTCGTATCCCGAGCTGGTCAGCGACTTCGACCGGATCAACCGCATCGCCGTCGCCGAGGAGACCGCGTTCAACCGCACGCTGGCGTCGGGCTCCAAGCTGTTCGACGACGTGGCCGGCGCCACCAAGAAGTCGGGTGCCGCGGTGGTTTCCGGCTCGGACGCGTTCACCCTGCACGACACCTACGGGTTCCCGATCGAGCTCACCCTCGAGATGGCGTCGGAAGCCGGCCTGGCGGTCGACGAGGCCGGCTTCCGCGAGCTGATGGCTGAAGCAGCGTCAGCGGGCCAAGGCCGATGCCGCCGCACGCAAACACGCGCACGCCGACCTGACCGCCTACCGCGAGCTGGTCGACGCCGGCCCCACCGAGTTCACCGGCTTCGACGAGTTGACCTCCCAGGCAAGGATTTTGGGCATCTTCGTCGATGGCAAGCGGGTCCCGGTGGCGTCGCATGCCGCGCACGGAGAAGCCGCCATGGCGGATCGGGTGGAACTGGTGCTGGACCGCACCCCGCTCTACGCCGAGTCGGGCGGGCAGATCGCCGACGCGGGCACCATCAGCGGAACCGGTGCCGGCGAGAGTGCGCGGGCGGCGGTCACCGACGTGCAGAAGATCGCCAAAACCCTTTAGGTGCACCGGGTCAACGTGGAATCCGGGGAATTCGTCGAGGGCGACACCGTGGTCGCGGCGGTGGATTCCGGCTGGCGCAAAGGCGCCACCCAAGGACACTCGGGTACCCACATGGTGCACGCCGCGCTGCGACAGGTGCTGGGGCCCAACGCGGTTCAGGCGGGATCGCTGAACCGGCCGGGCTACCTGCGGTTCGACTTCAACTGGCAGGGCGCCTTTATCGGACACCCAGCGCACGCAGATCGAAGCGGTCGCCAATCAGGCCGTCCAGGCCGACTTCGAGGTGCACACCTTCATCGAGCGGCTCGACAAAGCCAAGGCGATGGGCGCGATGGCCCTGTTCGGCGAGGCCTATCCCGACGAAGTGCGGGTGGTGGAGATCGGCGGACCGTTCTCGCTGGAGCTGTGCGGCGGAACCCACGTGCACAATTCGGCGCAGATCGGTCCGGTGACGATCCTGGGCGAATCGTCGATCGGCTCCGGGGTGCGCCGGGTGGAGGCCTATGTCGGGCTGGAATCGTTCCGTCACCTGGCCAAGGAGCGCGCGCTGATGGCCGGGCTGGCCTCGTCGCTGAAGGTGCCGTCCGAAGAGGTGCCGGCCCGGGTCGCCACGCTGGTCGAGCGGCTGCGAGGCCGCGGAGAAGGAACTCGAGCGCGCCCGGCAGGCGAACGCGCGGGCCGCCGCGACCAATGCTGCCGCCGGCGCCGAACGGATCGGTAACGTCCGTGTGGTGGCGCAACGGATGTCCGGCGGGATGACGGCAGCCGACCTGCGGTCACTCGTCGCCGACATCCGCGGCAAGCTGGGCAGCGATCCCGCGGTGGTCGCGCTGATCTCGTCGAGCAGCGAGGGCGAGAGCGAGACCGTGCCCGTACGCGGTCGCTGCCAACCCGGCCGCCCAGGATCTGGGAATACGCGCCAACGACCTGGTCAAGCAGCTTGCGGCGGCCGTCGACGGCCGCGGCGGCGGCAAGGCCGACCTGGCGCAAGGCTCGGGAAAGGATCCCAGCGGCATCGACGCCGCGCTCGACGCGGTCCGCTCCGAGATCGCCGTGATAGCGCGGGTCGGCTGAGTGGTTTCGTCACAGCCGGAACACGTTTCGGTCCAGCCGGAAGACAAGGACCCCGGCCGGGGACGACGGCTCGGCATCGACGTCGGCAGCGTGCGCATCGGCGTGGCATCCAGCGACCCCGACGGCATCCTGGCCACCCCGGTGGAGACGGTGCGCCGCGACCGTTCGGGTAAGCACCTGCGCCGGCTGGCCGAGCTTGCCGCCGAACTGGAAGCGGTCGAGGTGATCGTCGGGCTGCCACGCACCCTCGCCGACCGCATCGGCGCCTCGGCTCAGGACGCGATCGAGTTGGCCGGAGCACTGGCCGAGCGGGTGGCCCCGACCCCGGTGCGGCTGGCCGACGAGCGGCTGACCACCGTCAGCGCGCAGCGGTCGCTGCGCGCGGCGGGTGTGCGGGCCAAGGACCAGCGGTCGGTGATCGACCAGGCGGCGGCGGTGGCGATCCTGCAGAGCTGGCTCGACCAACGCCGGGCGGGCGCGCGCTAGGGCACGCGCTAGGGGATGTCGCCGATGGTTGACAGCGTGCAGGGTGAACGGGCCGAACCCGAGAGGTCGGGCCGCCCCGGGCCCGGATGAGCCGGCTGGCCCGCAACCGGGCCGAGCGCGGCCATCGCCGGCGCCGCTTCGCCGGCCGATTCGCCCTTGGACTGCTCGCCGTGGTCGTGGTCGCGGCGGCAGTCGTCGGCCTGAAGGTGTGGCACACGATGTTCGGGTCCGGTGGCGACTACACCGGCGCCGGCAAGCAGGACGTGGTGATTCAGATACAGGCCGGCGACTCGACCACCGCGATCGGCGAGACGCTGCACGACCACGGCGTGGTCGCGACGGTCCGGGCATTCGTCGACGCCGCGCACGGCAACGCGGCGATCGCGTCGATCCAGCCGGGCTTCTACCGGATGCGGACCGAAATCCCGGCGGCCAACGCCGTCGCGCGACTGGCCGATCCGAAGAGCCGGGTGGGCAAGCTGGTCATCCCGGAGGGACGACAGCTCGACGACACCACCGACATGAAGACCAACGTGGTGAACCCCGGCATCCTCACGCTGATCTCGCGGGCCACCTGCGTGGATCTCGACGGCAACCAGCGCTGCGTCGCGGTGGACGATCTACGCAAAGCGGCGGCGGGCTGCACACCCGCGACGTTGGCGGTGCCGGCCTGGGCGGTCGAGCCGGTCACCGAGCTGGGCAACGACCATCGTCGGATCGAGGGCCTGATCGCGCCGGGGACCTTCAACGTCGATCCCGTCGGCCTCGTCGCAGAGCATCCTGTCGAGCCTGATCACCGCGGGCGCCGCGGAGTACTCGAAGTCCGGTCTGCTGGACACCGCGCAGTCCGCTGAGCCTGTCGCCCTACGACATCCTGGTGGTCGCGTCGCTGGTGCAGCAGGAAGCCAATCCGCAGGACTTCGCGAAGGTGGCCCAGGTCATCTACAACCGGCTGCACCGAGCACCGCACGCTGGAGTTCGACTCGACGGTGAACTACCCGCTGGACCGCCGGGAGGTGGCCACCACCGACGCCGACCGCGCCCAGCGGACGCCGTGGAACACCTACGTATCCCGAAGGACTGCCGGCCACCGCCGATCTGTTCGCCGGGCATCGACGCGCTCCGCGCCGCCGAGCATCCCGAGCCCGGCGACTGGCTGTACTTCGTCACCATCGACGCCCAGGGCACGACGCTGTTCACCAGCGACTATCAACAGCATCTGGCCAACATCGAGCTGGCCAAGCACAACGGTGTCCTCGATACACGCCGCGCTAGCTCGGCCGAACCCAGGAAGGCGGCCGTGCTCGGCTCGCCGATCGCGCATTCCAAGTCCCCGCAACTGCACCTGGCCGCCTACCGCGCGCTGGGCCTGCACGACTGGACCTACGAGCGCATCGAGTGCACGGCTGAGCAGCTGCCCGGCGTGGTGGGCGGGTTCGGGCCGGAATGGGTCGGCGTATCGGTGACCATGCCGGGCAAGTTCGCCGCGCTGCGGTTCGCCGACGAGCGCACCGCGCGGGCCGAACTGGTCGGCTCGGCCAACACGCTGGTGCGTACGCCGACGCGGCTGGCGGGCCGACAACACCGACGTCGACGGCGTCGACGGGGGCCCTGGGCTCGGCACTGGGCCAGGAACTGGGGCGCCCGTCCGGACGCGCCCTGGTCTGCGGGTCGGGCGGCACCGCCCCGGCGGCCGTCGTGGGGCTGGCCGAACTGGGCGTGACCGGCATCACGGTCGTCGCGCGCAATCCGGACAAGGCGGCCCGGCTGGTGGACCTGGGCACCCGGATCGGGGTGGCGACCCGGTTCTGCGGCCTGGACGAGCCCGGTTGGGCCGGTTGGCCGACGAGGTAGCGGCTGCCGACGCGCTGGTCAGCACCCTCCCGGCCGACGTGGCTGCCCGCTATGCCGACACCTTCGCCGCCGTCCCGGTGCTGCTGGACGCGATCTATGACCCGTGGCCGACGCCGCTGGCCGCCGCGGTCGCCGCCGCGGGTGGCCGGGTGATCAGCGGCCTGCAGATGCTGCTGCATCAGGCATTCGCGCAGGTCGAGCAATTCACCGGGCTGCCCGCGCCGCGAGAAGCGATGACTTGCGCGTTGGCGGCTTTGGATTAGCGTCGCCGCTGCATGCGAGAGGCGATCGTGGTGCTGTGGCTGGTGGCGCTGACCGGCTACGACATTCGGCAACGTCGGCTGCCCAACTGGCTGACGCTGCCGGGAGCGGGCGTGATCCTGCTGGCCGCCGCGGTGAACGGGCACGGGGTGCCGGCGTTGGCCGGCGCGGCGGCGTTGGCCACGCTGTACCTGGTGGTGCATCTGGCGGCACCGACGGCGATGGGCGCCGGCGACGTCAAGCTGGCCATCGGCCTGGGCGCGCTGACCGGCTGCTTCGGCGTTGACGTGTGGTTTCTGGCCGCCCTGGCCGCGCCGCTGCTGACCGCGCTGTCGGGTGTGGTCATGTGGCGGCGGGGCGTACACGCGGTGCCGCACGGTCCGTCGATGTGCCTGGCCACCGCGATCGCGGCGGGGCTGGCCCTTGTTTAGCTGCGTTCACTCTGCGTATATGGCGGCCCGTACTCGCACTTCTTCGCCGTAGACGCAGAATCAACGGCCTGAAAGCGCCCAAGCAACCGCATGGGAAGATGGTCGCGTGTTGCGCTGGATCACCGCCGGGGAATCCCACGGCCGCGCGTTGGTGGCCATGGTCGAAGGCATGGTCGCCGGAGTGGAGGTCACGTCCGACGACATCGCCGACCAGTTGGCCCGCCGCCGGCTCGGCTACGGCCGCGGCGCCCGGATGAAGTTCGAGCGCGACGAGGTCACCGTGCTGGCCGGCGTGCGCCACGGCGTCACCCTGGGCGGCCCGATCGCCATCGAGATCGGCAACACCGAGTGGCCGAAGTGGGAAACCGTGATGGCCGCCGACCCGGTCGACCCGGCTGAGCTGGCCGACGAGTCGGCGCGCAACGCGCCGCTGACCCGGCCGCGGCCCGGCCACGCCGACTACGCGGGCATGCTCAAGTACGGCTTCGACGACGCCCGGCCGGTGCTGGAGCGGGCCAGCGCCCGCGAGACCGCCGCCCGCGTCGCCGCGGGCACGGTCGCCCGCGCGTTCCTGCGCCAGGCGCTCGGTGTCGAGGTGCTCTCGCACGTCATCTCCATCGGCGCCGTCGGCGCCCTACGACGGTCCGCCGCCGCAGCCCGAGGACCTGGCCGCGATCGACGCCAGCCCGGTGCGCGCGTTCGACGAGCAGGCCGAGAAGTCGATGATCGCCGAGATCGAAGCCGCCAAGAAGGACGGCGACACGCTCGGCGGCGTGGTCGAGGTCGTCGCGCATGGGCCTGCCGGTCGGGCTGGGATCGTTCACCAGCGGCGACAACCGGCTCGACAGCCAGCTGGCCGCGCGCGTGATGGGCATCCAGGCGATCAAGGGCGTCGAGATCGGCGACGGCTTCGAGACCGCGCGCCGCCGCGGCAGCCACGCCCACGACGAGATGTACCCGGGCCCCGACGGCGTCGTCCGCTCGACCAACCGGGCCGGCGGCCTCGAAGGCGGCATGACCAACGGCCAGCCGCTGCGGGTGCGCGCCGCGATGAAGCCGATCTCCACCGTGCCGCGGGCGCTGGCCACCGTCGACATGGCGACCGGCGACGAGGCCGTCGCCATCCACCAGCGTTCCGACGTGTGCGCGGTGCCGGCCGCCGGCGTCGTCGTCGAAACCATGGTCGCGCTGGTGCTGGCCCGCGCGGCGCTGGAGAAGTTCGGCGGCGACTCGCTGACCGAGACCCGGCGCAACGTCGAGGCCTACCTGCGTGCGGTCGCCGAGCGGGAAGCGCCCGCGCGCCCGGGCGTCGGGGTGATGCGGCGATGGCACCCAAGGCGGTACTCGTGGGATTGCCCGGCTCGGGCAAGTCCACCATCGGGCGCCGGCTGGCCAAGGCGCTCGGGGTCAGCTTGCTCGACACCGACGCGGCGATCGAGCAGCAGACCGGCCGCACCATCGCCGACATCTTCGCCACCGACGGCGAGCAGGAGTTCCGACGCATCGAGGAGGACGTCGTCCGCGCGGCGCTGACCGAACACGACGGCGTGCTGTCGCTCGGCGGCGGCGCCGTCACCAGCCCCGGGGTGTGCGCGGCGCTGGCCGGCCACACCGTCGTCTACCTGGAGATCAGCGCGGCCGAAGGCGTGCGGCGCACCGGCGGCAGCGCCGTGCGGCCGCTGCTGGCCGGGGGCGACCGCGCCGAGAAATACCGCGCCCTGATGGCCAAACGGGTGCCGCTGTACCGGCGGCGTCGCGACCATCCGGGTCGACACCAACCGCCGCAATCCCGGAGCCGTGGTCCGCTACATCGTGTCGCGGCTGCAGGACCACGCTGCGCGTCACTCCGACGGCCAGGCGACCACATGACCGAGCAGCACCGGCACCGGTCACCGTGCAGGTGGCCGTCGACCCGCCGTACCCGGTGGTGATCGGCACCGGGCTGCTCGAGCGAGCTGGAGGAACTGCTCGCCGGCCGGCACAAGGTCGCGATTCTGCACCAGCCGGTGCTGGCGCAGACCGCCGAGGCGATCCGCGAGCACCTGGCCGACAAGGGCATCGACGCGCACCGCATCGAAATCCCCGACGCCGAGGCCGGCAAGGACCTGCCCGTCGTCGGCTTCATCTGGGAAGTGCTGGGCCGCATCGGCATCGGCCGCAAGGACGCCCTGGTCAGCCTGGGCGGCGGAGCCGCCACCGACGTCGCCGGTTTCGCGGCGGCCACCTGGCTGCGCGGCGTGTCGATCGTGCACGTGCCCACCACGCTGCTCGGCATGGTCGACGCGGCCGTCGGCGGCAAGACCGGGATCAACACCGAGGCCGGCAAGAACCTGGTCGGCGCGTTTCATCAGCCGCTCGCGGTGCTGGTCGACCTGGCGACCCTGGAAACGTTGCCGCGCAACGAAATCGTCGCGGGGATGGCCGAGGTCGTCAAGGCCGGATTCATCGCCGACCCGGTGATCCTGGACCTCATCGAGGCCGACCCGGAGGCCGCGCTGGACCCGAAGGGCGACGTGCTGCCCGAGCTGATCCGGCGGGCGATCGCGGTCAAGGCCGAGGTGGTCGCCGCCGACGAGAAGGAGTCGGAGCTGCGCGAAATCCTGAACTACGGCCACACCTTGGCGCACGCGATCGAGCGCCGCGAGCGCTACCAGTGGCGCCACGGCGCCGCGGTGTCGGTGGGCCTGGTGTTCGCCGCCGAGCTGGCCAGGCTGGCCGGGCGGCTCGACGACGCCACCGCCGACCGGCACCGCACGCATCCTGACGTCGCTCGGCCTGCCGGTCAGCTACGACGCCGACGCGCTGCCGCAGCTGCTGGAATACATGGCCGGTGACAAGAAGACCCGGGCCGGGGTGCTGCGGTTCGTGGTCCTCGACGGGCTGGCCAAGCCGGGCCGGTTGGACGGGCCGGACCCGGCGCTGCTGGCCGCCGCCTACTCGGGGATAGTGGGACCTGCTGCGCCGGAACGGGGTGCGTCGTGACGGGCCCAGCGGGGCACGTCACGGTGCACGTGATCAATGGCCCCAACCTGGGCCGGCTGGGCCGGCGCGAGCCCGAGGTCTACGGCAGCACCACCCACGACGAGCTGGTCGCACTGATCGAGCGGGAAGCCGCGGAGCTCGGACTCAAAGCCGTTGTGCGGCAAAGCGATAGCGAAGCTCGAACTGCTGGACTGGATCCATCGCGCCGCCGATGCCGGCGAACCGGTGATCCTCAACGCCGGCGGCCTTACCCACACCTCGGTCGCGCTGCGCGACGCCTGTGCGGAACTCACCGCGCCCCTGATCGAGGTGCACATCTCCAATGTGCACGCCCGCGAGGAGTTTCGGCACCACTCCTACCTCAGCCCGATCGCGACCGGAGTGATCGTCGGGCTGGGCGTCCAGGGCTACCTGCTGGCCCTGCGCTACCTGGCCGCCGGCTAGCTAGCTCAGTCCTTCGTCGTCTTGCGCGGCTTGGTTTCGTCGGGGTCAAACGTCCGGATCACGTCGGTCTTGCCCTCGCTGGTGGGCAGTTTGATCGTTTCGGTGGGCGCATCGCTTTCGGCGATGGACTCGGCGCGTGCCTCGTGCTTCGAGGTGGGGATCACTTCGGTGGGCTCGTCACGCTCGGCCGTGGCCACCGCCGTAGGAGCTGCCCGGGTCTGTGCGTGTGTGGCGGCAGCCTCGCGGGTCGGGCTCTGATCGTCGCGAACCGCCGTGAATACGTCGGTGTCGGCCCGTTCTGAGTCCGCGGCAAGGCCGTGGTGCCGCACCGGCGCCTTCTCGAGCTGCCTGTCCACTCGCCAGCGGCCGATCGCCACTCCGATGATTCCGGGCAGGAAGATGATGAGGGCGGTGAAGGCCGCGAACGTCGTCACCTCGTTTATCACCCCGCCGGTGTAGAGGCCGGAGTAGAACAGCGAGATGAGCCACGACACCGCGCCGCTGAGCACGCCCGCGATCAGGCCGCTCAGCAGCCAGGTCATCGCGAGATCGTCGCGGCGGTCCGGATCGGGATTCGCCTTGGCATCGGCACGGCCGTCGAGCACGCCCCACACGGCTGCCGCGACGATGAAGATCGCGAGCAGCACCAGACTGATCAAACCGGCCTGTGTCTGCAATGCGTTGATCAGCGCACTCTGAACCAGCCGGAGCACGATCATCGCGACGGCGAACACCAATCCGCGCTTCATCCAGGTCCTCATGGCCCATAAGCGTAGCGAGTAGCGTCAAGGGTCGTGACACATTCCCAGCGTCGAGGGCGTCTCAGGACCCAAATTGTTGGCTTTGGGCTGGACGCGATGCTGGTCACGGACCTGATCAACGTCCGATACCTATCCGGATTCACCGGGTCGAACGGCGCGTTGCTGGTGTTCGCCGACGATCGCGGCGCCGTGCTGGCCACCGACAGCCGCTATCGCACCCAGGCCGCGCAGCAAGCCCCCGACCTTGAGGTCGCCATCAACCGCGCCTGTGGGCCGTACCTGGCCGGTCGCGCCGCCGACGAGGGCGTGCGCAGGCTCGGCTTCGAGAGCCACGTCGTCACGGTGGACGGCCTGGACGCGCTGACCAGCGAGCTGGAAGAGCGACATCGAGTTCATCGAGCGGCGGGTGCCGCATCAAGCGGGGCCACCCAGCTGGTGCGGGCTTCGGGGACCGTGGAGGCGCTGCGCGAGATCAAGGATGCCGGCGAGCTGGCGCTGCTGCGGCTGGCCTGCGAGGCGGCCGACGCCGCGCTTGCCGACCTGCTGGCGCGCGGCGGTCTGCGGCCCGGCCGCACCGAACGCGAGGTGGCCCGCGAGCTGGAATCGTTGATGCTCGACCACGGCGCCGACGCGATCTCGTTCGAGACGATCGTCGCGGCCGGGCCGAATTCGGCGATCCCGCACCACCGGCCGACCGACGCGGTGCTGGCGGCGGGCGATTTCGTCAAGATCGACTTCGGCGCGCTGGTCGCCGGCTACCACTCCGACATGACCCGCACCTTCGTCCTCGGCCCGGCCGCCGACTGGCAGCTGGAGATCTACGAGCTGGTCGCCGCGGCGCAGCGGGCCGGCCGGGAGGCGTTGCAGCCGGGTGCCGGCCTGCGCGATGTGGACGCCGCGGCGCGACAACTGATCGTCGACGCGGGCTACGGACGACAAGTTCGGCCACGGTCTGGGACACGGCGTCGGCCTGCAGATCCACGAAGCACCGGGTATCGGGGCCACTTCCGCCGGCACACTACTTGCGGGTTCGGTGGTGACCGTGGAGCCCGGCGTCTACCTTGCCCGGCCGCGGGGGAGTCCGCATCGAGGACACCTTGGTTGTGGCCTCTACACCAACACCAGAGACGCCCAGAACACCTAGAACCGCCGGGATGACCCCGGAATTGCTGACCCGGTTCCCGAAGGAACTGGCCATCCTGACTTAGTAGGCGGTGCGCGCTGAACTGCTGAAAAGCCCGGATTCGGCAGTGCAGTGCGGGTGATTATGTCAGGGACTGGCTAACCGCCCGCAAGGGAATCCACACATACCGCAAGCATGGCACCTTGCCGTCGGGGGCCGTCTGGGCCGAAGAGGCTAGCCGTCCGGACGTGGTGGCCAAGCACACTCCCGAATCCGCCGAACCGCGGGCCGAGCCCTCGACGGGCGGTCTGCTTGACGTAGCGCAGAGTGAATACCAAGGAAAAGGGTGCACTACTGGGCGCAACCCGTACGGTGAATTCTGCCGGAGCGATGTGATCGGGCACCGGCTAGGTCGTCGGATCCGTGGAGAGGTGTTTCATGTCGCCGTTTGTCATGGCAGTGCCCGAAATGCTGGGGTCAGCGGCAACGGATTTGGCGGGTCTTGGTTCGACGCTTCACGCCGCTAACGCGGCCGCGGCTGCACCGACCACGGCGATGCTGGCCGCCGCCGAGGATGAAGTATCGACGGCCATTGCGGCGCTGTTTTCCCACCATGGTCAGGGCTTTCAGGCGATCAGTGCGCAGGCGGCGGCGTTTCATGCCCAGTTTGTGCAGGCGTTGAGCTCGGGGGCGGGGGCGTATGCGGCGGCCGAGGCCGCCAACGCCTCGCCCCTGCAGACATTGGAGCAGGACATCTTGGGTGTGATCAATGCGCCCACCAACGCGCTGTTGGGCCGCCCGCTGATCGGCAACGGCACCAACGGTATGCCAGGAACCGGGCAGGCCGGGGGTGCCGCCGGGTTTTTGCTCGGCAACGGCGGCAACGGTGGGGCCGGCATCAGCGGGGCCGGCGTCGGGGGCACCGGTGGGGCCGGCGGTGCCGCCGGCTTGTTCGGGGTCGGCGGGGTCGGCGGTGCCGGTGGGGCGGGTGCCGCCGGTTTCACCGGCGGTACCGGAGGCACCGGCGGTGCTGGTGGGTTTCTGGGTGGGGCCGGCGGGGCGGGCGGGGTCGGCGGGGCCGGCGGCCTCGGTGCCACGGGCACTGCGGCGGGCATACCGGGCGGGACGGGCGGTACCGGTTTTGCGGGCGACGCCGGCGGGGCCGGCGGCACCGGCGGTCGCAGCTACGGGCTGTTCGCCTCCGCCGGAAACGGCGGCCTCGGCGGCCAGGGCGGGATCGGGGGCACCGGCGGCACCGGTGGTAGCGGTGTGGGCTCTGAGATGGCGGGCGGCGACGGCGGGACCGGCGGGAACGGCGGTGCACCCGGCGCTGGTGGCGCCGCAGGCCAGACATTGTTTCCCTGGGCGGACGGCCACGCGGGCAGCTCGGGTACCGGCGGTACCGGTGGCACCGGTGGCACCGGGGGCCAAGGCGACGCCGGCGCTGCCGGCGCCAACTCAGCGACGCCCGGCGTTGGCGACCAAGGTTTCCAGGGCGGCGCGGGCGGTCAGGGCGGTCAGGGCGGGCCCGGCGTCGGCGGAATCGGTGGCGGCGCCGGCGGCAACGGCGGCCAAGGCGGCCAGGGTGGCACCGGCGGCCTGGGCGGCACCAACACCGCCACCAACGCCGGCGGCACCGGTGCCGATGGCGGCCAGGGCGGAACCGGGGGTACCGCGGGAGCGGCGGGCAGCGGGACTGACGGTGGGGCGGCCGGGCAGGTGGGCACCGGCGGGGTCGGCGGCGCCGGCGGTACCGGCGGCACCGGCAACAGTGCCAACTTCGACGAATTTCTCGGCCAAGGCGGTGACGGCGGCCAGGGCGGTGACGGCGGCTTCGGTGCCGGGGGCACCGGCGGCCAAGGCGGCATCGGCGGCAATGGCGGCGACGGACCCGGCAGCACTCAGCCATTGAACTTCGCCTACGGGGGAGGCGGTGGCGGTGGAGGCGCCGGTGGCACCGGCGGCGACGGCGGCACGCTGGGTGTGGGCGGCGCCGGCGGCACGGGCGGTGCAGGTGGCGGCGGAGGCACCGCCTCCATCAACTACGAGGGCACGAGCGTGACCGGCTTCGGGGGTTCAGGCGGGGGCGGCGGCGCAGGAGCCGCGGTCACCGGCGAAGGCGGAGGCGCGGGCGGCTCCGGCGGAGCGGGCGGAGGCGGCGGCTATGCCAGCTTCGAAACTGGTCACTCCTTCGGCGGCGGCGGAGGCGGCGGCGGAGGTGCCGCCTCGGCTGGCGGCGCCGCGGGCGCTGGCGGCGCCGGCGGAGGTGACACCAGCAACCTCTACGACGCCGCCAACGCCGCCACCGGCGGCAGCGGAGGCGTGGGCGGTGCCGGCACCGGCGGAGGAGGCGGAGGCGGCTCCTGGAATTACGACACCCCCCCGGCGCCGGCGTCCCCGGCGGCCCCGGCGCCGGGGGCGCCGAGGGCGGCGGCGGCGGGACCGGCCCCGACAACAACAACGACGAGGGCGGGGGCGGCGGCGCCGGCGGAGCTGTCGGCAACGGCGGCCTTGGCGGCGCCGGGGCCTTCGACTTGGACTATCCCGCGGTCGACGGCCGCGACGGCCAACCCGGCTAAGTCGCAGCGCCGGCGCCGGCGGCACCTTGGTCGGAAGTTTCGGGGGCTTGAGGCCGTCCAGGGGGCGTTCGGAAGCTCCCCATCCTCGACTGGCCATTTGGCGAACTGACGCAGCGCCGCCGGCCGCAGGCGCACGGTGTTGGACTCTTTGCCTTTGGCGATCGGGCCAGCGGTGTATTGCCGGACCTAGCCGCGGGTAAGCTCCATGGGATGCCCGCTGTGCTCGCACCCCGTCAAATAGAGTGTGATGCCCCCCATGTAGGACGAGATTGTTGGGACTTGTTCTGCAATCGCGGGATGATCTCCCAAGACCGGAGCAGTTCGCGGAGGTCAAGTGGCAGCAACGATTCCGTCATAAACCCGACAACGGGCGAAAGTCAATTCGCTAAATAACTGACCATCCGTAGGAGATTCACCGACCGTGGCAAGCACTGCCGACTTCAAGAACGGACTTGTCCTGGTGATCGACGGCCAGCTATGGCAGATCACCGAGTTCCAGCACGTCAAACCCGGCAAGGGCCCGGCCTTCGTGCGTACCAAGCTGAAGAACGTGCTGTCGGGCAAGGTCGTCGACAAGACCTACAACGCCGGCGTAAAGGTGGAGACCGCGACCGTCGACCGCCGCGACGCCACCTACCTGTACCGCGACGGCTCGGACTTCGTGTTCATGGACAGCCAGGACTACGAGCAGCACCCGCTGCCGGAGGCGCTGGTCGGCGACGCGGCGAAGTTCCTGCTGGAGGGGCTGCCGGTCCAGGTGGCGTTCCACAACGGCGCGCCGCTGTATCTCGAGCTGCCGGTGACCGTCGAAATCGTGGTCACCCACACCGAGCCGGGCCTGCAGGGCGACCGGTCCAGCGCCGGCACCAAGCCGGCGACCCTGGAGACCGGTGCGGAGATCCAGGTGCCGCTGTTCATCAACACCGGCGACAAGCTCAAGGTGGACTCCCGCGACGGCAGCTACCTGGGACGGGTCAACGCGTGAGCAAGCCCGCCCGACCTGTGAAAGGACGGCATCAGGCCCGCAAACGCGCGGTCGACCTGCTGTTCGAGGCCGAGGCGCGCGGGTCTGACGCCGCCGGAGGTGGCCGACGCGCGCACCGCGCTGGCCGAAGCTAAGCCGGACGTGGCGCCGCTGAACCCGTATACGGCGCGGTGGCCCGCGGCGTCGGCGAGAACGCGACCCATATCGACGACCTGATCACCTCGCATCTGCAGGGCTGGACGCTGGATCGGCTGCCCGCCGTGGATCGCGCCATCCTGCGGGTCGCGGTGTGGGAGCTGCTGCACGCCGACGATGTGCCGGAACCGGTCGCCGTCGACGAGGCCGTGGAGCTGGCCAAGGAGCTGTCCACCGACGACTCGCCGGGCTTTCGTCAACGGGGTACTGGGCCAGGTGATGCTGGTGACGCCGCAGATCCGGGCGGCCGCGCAGGCGGTGCACGGAAACTGGCGACGCCAGGCCGAGACATGACCCGACTGGAACTACGCGTCGTCATCGCGGCCTTCCTGGCCGCGACGGTGGTGCTCGGCGCGGTCGCTGTGCGCGGCCTACGGGCAGGCCATCGATCGCGTCGACGCTGGCGATCTACGCGCTGGGCGTCGGCGCCTGGCTGTATCACTCGATCGAGCGGCTAATCCTGGCCCGCCGCATCAGCACAGTTCGCGTCGGCGGCCAAGCCGCTACAGCCGCTGCTGCCGGTGATGGCCGCGCTCATGGGCCTGACGCAGGCCGTGGTGCGATCGCTGACCGATGTCACCGAGCTGCCGGCGCGCAGCTGGGACTTTCCGGTGCTCCGATGGGTGGAGAACCCGTTCGGAAATCGGAGCAATCGGCGGAGTCGGAGGGTGACCTCGCCGACGAAGAGCTGGAAAGCTGACTCGTCCACCGCGATCCTGAGCGTCGGTGGGCTCTTGCTGATCTCGCATGGCCGCGCGCGATAATTACCGTGCACTACGGCGACCACCCGCACCAGAAGAAATACAGGTGACGACATGACTCAGCACGGTGCCCACCCACGACGACTTCAGGTCTCTGCGCTGGCGGCCGTAGCGAACCCGTCCTACACGCGCATCGACACATGGAACCTGCTCGACGACGCGTGCCGTCATCTTGCCGAGGTCGATCTTGCCGGGCTGGACAAAGCGCACGACATCGCGCGGGTGAAGCGGCTGATGGATCGCATCGGCGCCTACGAGCGGTATTGGCTGTATCCCGGTGCCGACAACCTGGCCACATTCCGCGCCCACCTGGAGGGCCTGTCCACGGTGCGGCTCACCGAGGAGGTGGGACTGGCCGTCCGGCTGCTGAGCGAATACGGTGACCGCACAGCGCTTTTCGACACTTCGTCGCCGCTGGCCGATCAAGAGCTGGTGGCCCAGGCCAAGCAGCAGCAGTTCTACACCGTGTTGGTCGCCGACGACGCGCCGTGCACGGCCCCGGACAGCCTGGCCGAAAGCCTGCGTGCGCTGCGCGACCCGTCCGAAGACGTCCAATTCGAGGTCCTGGTCGCCCCCAGTGTCGAAGATGCGATCACCGCGGTCGCGTTGAACGGCGAGATTCAGGCCGCGATCATTCGTCACGACCTGCCGCTGCGGTCCCGCGACCGGGTGCCGCTGATGAACACGCTGCTCGGGCCCAGCGACTCGGCGCCCGCGGCGCTCATCCACGACAGCGCCCAGGACTGGGTCGAATGCGGCGAGTGGATCAGGGAGCTACGGCCACACATCGACCTCTACCTGCTCACCGACGAGTCGATCGCGGCGGGCAATGACGACGAGCCGGACGTCTACGACCGGACGTTCTACCGGCTCAACGACGTCACCGACCTGTACAGCACGGTGCTCGCGGGCTTGCGAAACCGCTTCGCCACGCCATTTTTCGATGCCCTGCGTGCCTATGCGGCGGCACCGGTCGGCCAATTCCACGCGCTTCCCATCGCCCGCGGCGCCAGCATCTTCAACTCGAAGTCGCTGCAGGACATGGGAGAGTTCTACGGCCGCAACATCTTCATGGCCGAGACCTCGACCACCTCGGGTGGCCTTGACTCGTTGCTGGACCCGCACGGCAACATCAAGAAAGCGATGGATAAGGCCGCGATCACGTGGAATTCCGATCACACCTATTTCGTCACCAACGGCACGTCGACCGCCAACAAGATCGTCGTGCAGTCGTTGACCAGGCCGGGCGACATCGTGCTGATCGACCGCAACTGCCACAAGTCGCACCACTACGGGCTGGTGCTGGCCGGTGCCTATCCGCTCTACCTGGAGTCCTATGCGCTGCCGGAGTTCGCGATCTACGGGGCGGTGCCGCTGCGCACGATCAAGAAGGTGCTGCTGGACCTCGAGGCGGCCGGGCAGCTGCACCGCGTGCGCATGCTGCTACTCACCAACTGCATCTTCGACGGCGTCGTCTACAACCCCCGTCGGGTGATGGAGGAAGTGCTGGCGATCAAGCCGGACATCTGCTTCCTGTGGGACGAGGCGTGGTATGCGTTCGCCACCGCGGTGCCGTGGGCCCGGCAGCGGACCGCCATGGTGTCGGCGGAGCGTCTCGCGCAGACGTTGGCGTCGCGGGAATACGCCGAGGAATACCGGGATTGGGCCGCGAAGATGGAGGGGATCCCGCGGTCGGAGTGGGTTGAGCACCGGCTGCTGCCCGACCCCGGCCGGGCGCGGGTGCGGGTGTATGCGACGCACTCGACCCACAAGTCGCTGTCGGCGTTTCGGCAGGCGTCGATGATCCACGTCCGCGACCAGGATTTCAATGCCCGTGCCCGCGACTCGTTCGGCGAGGCGTTTTTGACCCACACCTCGACGTCGCCGAACCAGCAGCTGCTCGCGTCGCTGGACCTGGCGCGTCGTCAGGTCGACATCGAGGGCTTCCAGCTGGTCCGGCAGGTCTACGACATGGCGCTGGTTTTCCGGCACCGCGTCCGCAAGGACCGGCTGATCAGCAAGTGGTTCCGCATCCTCGACGAGTCCGACCTGGTGCCCGAGGAGTTCCGGGCGTCCGCGGTCAGCTCGTACCGCGAGGTAAGGCAGGGCGCCCTGGCGGAGTGGAACGAGGCCTGGCGCTCCGATCAGTTCGTGCTGGACCCGACGCGGGTCACCCTGTTCCTCGGCAACACCGGCATGAACGGGTACGACTTCCGCGAGAAGATCCTGATGGACCGATTCGGCATCCAGATCAACAAGACCTCGATCAACAGCGTGTTGCTGATCTTCACCATCGGCGTCACCTGGTCGAGCGTGCACCATCTGCTTGACGTGCTGCGGCGGGTGGCCACCGATTTCGACCGGGAGAAAGAGGGGGCCAGCGCGGCCGACTGGGCGCTGCACGAGCGCCGCGTCGAGGAGATCACCCAGGATCTGCCGCACCTGCCCGACTTCAGCCATTTCGATGTTGCCTTCCGGCCCGACGACGCCTGCGCGTTCGGTGACATGCGGGCTGCCTTCTACGCCGGTTACGAAGAGTCGGACCGCGAATACGTGCTGATCGGCACTGCCGGGCGGCGACTTAGGGAGGGCAAGACACTGGTGTCGACGACGTTCGTGGTGCCCTACCCGCCAGGGTTCCCGGTGCTGGTCCCGGGTCAGTTGGTATCCAAGGAGATCATCTACTTTCTCGCCCAGCTCGACGTCAAAGAAATCCACGGATACAACCCCGACCTGGGGTTGTCGGTGTTCACCGAGAAAGCGCTGAAGAGGCTCGAGGCCCAACGCAATGCGGCGGCGGCCGCGGTTGCGACCGATTTTCCCGCCTTTGAGATTCCGCCGGATGCTTCCGCTTTGGGGACGCTCAACGGTGAGAGCGCCAAGCGGGTGGTTGCCGAAGAAGCGTGACGGGGTTGGGGGCTGGCGGGTCATGCGGTCTCAGGCCAGCGGCTCACTCGGCCGGAGGGGATATCCGTTTGCCCGCCTCCAAGCGACAGTCCTGCCGCTTTGTCGCGCAGCGCGAGGACCCGCTGATGGATTCGGTGCTCGGTGCCGCGTGGCATCCAGCCGGGCCCGTACCTGCCGCGCGCTAATCGCTGCACTCTCCCGTGGCGCCTCTCCCAGCGCAACGCGTCGGACACCGACTTCGACACTGGGCCACCGACGTCAAAGTTGTGGTGGGCCAGCGTATCGATCAGCTCTTGGACGGTGGTCGCATCATGGAGGAACAGGTGCCACGTCAGGACGTAGCGGAGCTCGGTTCCCCGCAGCCGCAGCGAATTCGTCATCCCTGGACTGTCGCATCAGGGTCTGACAGCAACGAATTTGTCGCGCGGAGGCGGGCAAACGGTTATGTGCCCGGGTGCCGAGTTCGCCTGTGGCGCCTGCGGCTATGGCGAGTTCGCTTGTGGCGCGTGCGCCTATGGCGCGTTCGGCCGTGACGCAATCCCGCTGTGACGCAAGCCGGCTGAGGTTGCGCTCACCGGGATCGGAAAGGCGGCAACGCGACTGGGGTGGCGCAATACCCGGCCAGAGACGGATATTGGCTGGTCGCGGCCGCAACCCACCCGGCGCAATACGTCGAACCCCCGTTGTCGGCCATCGTCCGCGGCCCGGAATGTGCCCGTGAGCTGCATTAGCGTGGCGCTCGTGGGTGACGCAGTGCCAATCCGGGGACCCCGGGCCGACCAGTGCCCGTCCTGGTCGCCGACGTGCTGCGCCACCAGATCCACGCCGGCGCCTATCCCGACGGGCTGCCCACAGAGGCGCGAGCTGGCGGCCGAGTTCTTCGTGTCCCGCAACACCGATTCGCGAGGCGCTGGCGTTGCTGAAAGACGAAGGCCTGATCGACCGCGGCCCCAAGGTCGGCACCCACGTCGCGCATGCGCAAGTACGACCACGGGCTCGATGCGCTGCGTCGGGCTGAAGGAGACCTTCAAGGACTACGGCGAGGTCCGCAACGAGGTGCGCGCCGCCATGCTGGTGGCGGCCCCTCCTTCGGTGGCCCGCCGGCTGCAGCTGCCGCCCGGTGAGCAGGTGGTATTCGTCGAGCGGCTGCGCTATCTCGGCGATCTGCCGCTGAGCCTCGACCTGACCTACCTGGCCCCCGATATCGGACCCAGATCCGGTGATCCGAGCACCCGCTTGGAAGACCAACGACGTCTTCGCGCTCATCGAGCAGGTCACCGGCCAGCGGCTGGGTTCGGCGTCGCTTGCCGCTGGAGGCGATGCCGGCCGACGCGCATTCGGCGGCCACCCTGCAAGTTCCCGACGGCGCGGCGCTGCTCATGCTGGAGCGGCTCACCAGCCTGGACGACGGCAGGCCCGTCGACCTCGAGTACATCCGGATGCGCGGCGACCGAATCACCATGCGCGGCAATCTACTGTTGAAGTGCAGCACCGAGGAACTAGTCATGACGCTGGTCAACAACCGCGCCGATGTGCCGGTCACCATCGACGAGTCGCTGTGTATCGAGGGCTGCACGCTGTGCGTGGAGATCTGCCCGCTGGACTCGCTGGCGATCAACCCCGACAACGGCAAGGCATTCATGCACGTCGACGAGTGCTGGTACTGCGGCCCGTGCGCCGCCCGCTGTCCCACCGGCGCCGTCACCGTCAACATGCCCTATCTCATCCGCTGAAACACTTCCACAGGATACTTTCATGAAACGACACGTTGCTCGCGGTGTCGCTGGCGCTGCCGACTGCATGTTGGCCGCTGCCGGCTGCTCGCTGGAATCGCCGTCGCGAGTCCGCCGATGTGGTCAACGTCGTCATCGGCTACCAGTCCAAGACCATCAACACCGTCACCGCCGGAACCCTGCTGCGCGCCCAGGGCTACCTGGAGCGCCGACTGGCCGACATCACCACCCGCACCGGTACCAAATACGCACGTGAATGGCAGGACTACGACACCGGCGCACCGATCACCGCGCAGATGGTCGCCGAGAAGATCGACATCGGCTCGATGGGTGACTACCCGCTGCTGATCAACGGCTCCAAGACCCAGGCCAACGAACGCGCCAAGACCGAGCTGGTCTCGGTCACCGGATACAACCCCAAGGGCGCGCTGAACATGGTTGTGGTGGCGCCGGATTCGCCGGCCAGTACCTCTGACCGACCTGGCCGGGCAGAAGGTCTCGGCCAGCGTCGGCTCGGCCGGCCACGGCACGCTGGTGCGGGCGCTGGCCAGGCCGGGATCGACCCGAAGACCGGCGTCGAGGTGCTCAACCAGCAGCCCCAGGTCGGGCGCTTCCGCACTGGAATCCGGTCAGGTGCAGGGCACTTTCGCAGTTCGTCGCGTGGCCGGGGCTGCTGGTCTTCCAGAACAAGGCCAAGCTGCTGTTCGACGGCGCCGAACTGAACTACCCGACCCTGCACGGCGTGGTGGTGCGTCGCGACTACGCCGCGCCACACCCCGAGGTGCTCGACGCGTTCCTGCAGGCCCAGCTCGACGCCACGAACTTCCTGAACGAAACCCCACTGGACGCGGCGCGCATCGTCGCCGACGGCAGCGGGCTGCCGCAGGAGGTGGTGTACCTGTACAACGGACCCGGCGGCACGTCGTTCGACACCACGCTCAAGCCGTCACTGGTCGACGCGCTCAAAGGCGATGTGCCATACCTGAAGTCGATCGGCGACTTCGCCGATCTCGACGTCGTCGGGTTCGTTCAGGACGGCCCGCTGCGCAATGCGTTCGCCGCCCGCGGCCGCAATTACGACACCGAAGTGGCGCGCACGGGCAATCCGTCGCCATCGACGGCACGATCCGGTGTGCAACTCCCCGTCGACAACCCCGCGCTGGCCAGTGAATTGTGGCTGGACGGTGCCGACACCACCCAACCCGCGGCCAACCCGACCTGCCTACTCAAAGCGATCCGGGACGGCGACCGCCAAGGGCGCCACGGTGCGCGCCGCCTATGTCCCCGACGCCGAGCTGGGCACCCGGTGGTTCGCAGACAAATCCGCGTGGGTGCAGCGACAGGCACGGAGCTCCTGCCCTTCGACACCACGCGGGTGCTCGCCGCTACCTGCCGCGCACCCCGGCAGCAGTCGAGGTCGGACTATCAGCAGGCCCTGGCAGGTGCGGTATGACCACCGTGAACGACGCCCGCGCGGCGATCGCGCCGGCGGTACCCGACGCGGCGACGGCGCCGCCACCGCGCCGCGCGCGGCACCCACTGGCGAAGTCGAGGCAGCTCCGGCTCACCTCGGTTGTGGCCGCCGTCGGGCTTTGGCAGTTGCTGACCGCCAGTCACGTCCGGTTCTGGCTGCGGTTCGACACCCTGCCGACGGTCACCGAGATCGCCACCGCCTTCGCACGCCGGCTTGGCGCGCCACGAGTATTGGCTGGACCTTGGCCAGTCGCTGATCCGCATCCTCACCGGATTCGGGCTCGCCGCAGTGGTCGGCGTCGTCACCGGCATCCTGCTGGGCCGGTCCCGGCTGTTCGCCGACATCTTCGGCCCGCTGACCGAACTGGCTCGGCCGATCCCGGCGATCGCGATCGTGCCGGTGGCGATCCTGCTGTTCCCGACCGACGAGGCCGGCATCGTGTTCATCACCTTCCTGGCCGCCTACTTCCCGATCATGGTCAGCACCCGGCACGCGGTGCGGGCGCTGCCGACCCTGTGGGAGGACTCGGTGCGCACCCTGGGCGGCGGCCGCTGGGATGTGCTGCGGCCAGGTGGTGCTTGCCGGGCATCCTGCCCGGCGTGTTCGGCGGCCTGTCGGTCGGCATGGGCGTGGCGTGGATCTGCGTGATCTCCGCGGAGATGATCTCCGGCCGGCTCGGCGTCGGCTACCGCACCTGGCAGGCCTACACCGTGCTCGACTACCCCGAGGTGTTCGTCGGCATCATCACCATCGGCGTGCTGGGTTTCGCCACCTCGGCGGCGGTCGAACTGATCGGCCGGCGGGCCACCCGCTGGCTGCCGCGCGGCTGAGGAGAATGCCGCGATGACCGCGGCGCGCAGTGCCGGGCTGGAGCTGCGAGCTTGATCGGGTTCGCGCTGTCCTACACCGGTGTTCCGGTGGTCGACGGTCTGAGCCTGACGGTGCGGCCGGGCGAGATCCTCGTGCTGACCGGCCCGTCGGGCTGCGGCAAGTCGACGGTGCTGCGTGCGCTGGCCGGGCTGCTGCGCCCCGGACGCCGGCCAGGTGCTGGCCGACGGGCGCCGGTGACCACCACCTCGCGCGACCGCGGCATGGTGTTCCAGGACAACGCGCTGCTGCCATGGCGCACCGTGCGCTCCAACATCGAGCTGGCCCTGCAGCTGCGCGGTCAACCGCGCGCCGGGCGGCGCGACGGGCGCGAGCGCTGGATCGACGAGGTGGGGCTGACCGGATTCGCCGACTACCTGCCGAAGAGCCTGTCCGGCGGCATGCGCCAGCGGGTGCAGCTGGCCCGCGGGCTGGCCGGCGCACCGCGCGCGGTGATGATGGACGAGCCGTTCGGCGCGCTGGACGCCCAGACCCGCACCGCCATGCAGCGCCTGCTGATCGAGACCTGGCGGCCCACCCGACCACCGTCGTGTTCGTCACCCACGACGTCGACGAGGCGCTGGCGCTCGGCGACCGGGTCGCCGTACTCGGCCGGGCCGGCCAGCCGCTGCGGGCCCTGCTCGACGTGCCGAGCCCCGCGAACCGCGCCGTCGCCGCGCCGACCTGCGCGCTGAAATCATTGCCGCACTGATCATCCGGAGTGACGGCATGATGCAGATTCCCGACCCCGCCGACGCCGTCCGGCTGGACTGCGACGTGCTGGTCATCGGCGGCGGCACCGCGGGCACCATGGCGGCGCTCACCGCCGCCGAGCACGGCGCGCAGGTGCTGCTGCTGGAGAAGGCCCACGTGCGGCACTCCGGCGCGCTGGCGATGGGCATGGACGGCGTGAACAACGCCGTCATCCCCGGCAAGGCCGAACCCGAGGACTACGTCGCCGAGATCACCCGGGCCAACGACGGAATCGTCAACCAGCGCACCATCTATCAGACCGCCACCCGCGGCTTCGCCATGGTGCAGCGGCTGGAGCGCTACGGCGTGAAGTTCGAGAAGGACGAGCACGGCGAGTACGCGGTGCGCCGGGTGCACCGGTCGCGGCTCGCTACGTGCTGCCGATGCCGGAGGGCAAGGACGTCAAGAAGGCGCTGTACCGGGTGCTGCGGCAGCGCTCGATGCGCGAGAAGATCCGATCGAGAACCGGCTGATGCCGGTGCGGGTGCTCACCGACGAGCGGGCCGGGCCGTCGGCGCGGCCGCGCTTCAACACCCGCACCGGCGAATTCGTCGCCGTCGGCGGCCAAGGCGGTGATCCTGGCCACCGGGGCCGTGCGGGCGGCTCGGCCTGCCCGCCATCGGGCTACCTGTACGGCACCTACGAGAACCCGACCAACGCCGGCGACGGCTACTCGATGGCCTACCACGCCGGCGCGGAGCTGTCCGGCATCGAGTGCTTCCAGGTCAACCCGCTGATCAAGGACTACAACGGCCCGGCGTGCGCCTATGTGGCCAACCCGTTCGGTGGCTACCAGGTCAACGCGCGATGGCGAGCGGTTCGTCGACTCCGACTACTGGTCCGGCCAGATGATGGCCGAGGTGCAAGAGCGAGATCGACTCCGCCCGCGGGCCGATCTACCTCAAGGTCACGCCACCTGCCCGACGAGACGCTCACCGCGCTGGAGAACATCCTGCACACCACCGAACGGCCCACCCGCGGCACCTTCCACGCCAACCGCGGCCACGACTACCGCACCCACGACGTCGAGATGCACATCTCCGAGATCGGCTTGTGCGGCGGCCATTCCGCGTCCGGCGTCTGGGTCGACGAGCACGCCCGCACCACGGTGCCCGGCCTGTACGCCGCCGGCGACCTGGCCTGCGTCCCGCACAACTACATGATCGGCGCGTTCGTCTTCGGCGACCTGGCCGGCGCGCACGCCGCCTCGACGCTGGCCGGACGTCGCAGCGCCGCAGCACCTCCCGGAGGATCAGCTCGCGCGCGGCGCACGAGCTGATCTACCGGCCGCTGCGCCATCCGGACGGGCCGCCGCAGCCCCAGGTCGAATACAAGCTGCGCCGGTTCGTCAACGACTATGTGGCGCCGCCGAAGACGGCGGCCAAGCTGTCCATCGCGGTGCAGACCTTCGAGCGGATGCGCGACGAGATCGAGCAGCATGGGCGCCCGCACCCCGCACGAGCTGATGCGTGCGGTCGAGGTGTCGTTCATCCGCGACTGCGCCGAGATGGCCGCCCGGTCCTCGCTGACCCGCACCGAATCCCGCTGGGGCCTCTACCACGACCGCGCCGACCTGCCCGGCCGCGACGACGGGCAGTGGCGCTACCACCTGAACCTGCGCAAGGGCGCCGACGGCGGCAGATGCAGTTCCTCAAGCGCCCGGTGGCGCCGTATTTCGTGCCGGTCCCGGATCTGGACGGCCTGCCGCCGGCCGACCAGCGGCGCATCCGGTGGAGCAGCCGCCGCTGGTCGGCGGCCAGGCCCCGGCGACCGACGCGGTCGCGGATCGCCACGGCCGCGCCGAGTCGCAGCCGCCGTCGCCGCGCATCGCGGAGGTGCTTGGCGCTGGAGGAGCCGACGATCGACGACCTGCGGCCGTACCTGGCCGACGCCGATCCCGGGGTGCGACGAACCGCGGTGGCGACGCTTACCGAGCACACTCCCGGACGGTTACGCGCCCGCCCTGTTCGCCGCGCTGGACGACCACGACGCCGCGGTGCGCCGCGCCGGCGCCGACGGGATCCGCGAGCTGGTCGAGGTGCTGCCCGACCCGGCCGCGGCACGCGCCCTATCTGCTCTCGCGCGACCCGTGGTGCGCGCGGCCGCCGTCTATCTGCTGAGTCCGCGCGCCGGGCCGGCGACCGCCGGCGATTACCGCCGCGCGCTCGACGATCCCGACCATCGGGTGCGTATCGAGGCGGTGCGGGCGCTGGTGTCCGTCGACGACGTCGACGGGGTGGCCGCCGCCACCGGCGACGACAACCGCGAGGTGCGCATCGCCGCGGCCGCGGGCTGGCAACGCTGCCCCCGAGTCACCAGGGCGCCGACACCGTCAGCAGCTGGTCGCCGACCCCGATCCGCTGGTACGCGCCGCCGCACTCGCCGCGCTGGGCGAATTGGGTTGCGGCGAAGAAAACCTCGCCGCCGTCGAGCAGGCGCTGCAGGCGTCGGCGTGGCAGGTGCGCCAGGGCGCGGCCCGCGCGCTGTCGGGCGCGGCGCCGAACTCGCGGCGCCGGCGATATCGGGGCTGACCACCGCGCTCGCCGACGCCCATCTCGACGTGCGCAAGGCGGCCGTGCTCAGCCTGACCCGGTGGGCCGGCGAACGCGACGCCCGTGACGCACTGAATCGCGCTCGAGGACAGCGACGCCGACGTGCGCGCCTACGCGCGGCGGGCGCTCGAGGGCCTTGGGGGTAAGGACGGGTAGTCGGGCAGGTCGACGGAGTCGGCGGTGGTGAACCACGGAACGCGTCGACCGGCATCTCGGCGCGGCGCGTCCCATCCGCTTTCACCCAGGCGATGCCGCGCTGGTCGAGGCTGCGGGCGCGCAGTTGGTCCAGCAGCCCCATCCGTTCGACGACCTCCCGCCCGGCGCCGCGCAGGTCGACGGTCTGGCCGCCCGGGCGGATACCGTCGGCGAGCTCGACCACCACGACGTGGTAGCCGGAACGGGTGAGCCAGTACGCGAGGGTGGGCCCGGCGATGCCCGCGCCGCTGATCAGGACGGTCGGCTTGATCATGCGGCTCAGCGTACGGCGGTTAGCGAACGACCTTGGCGTAGAGCAGGCTGTCGTGTGGCTCGGGCCGATGGTCGGGTAGACGGCGTGGCGGGCCAGCCGGCCCTCCAGCACGAACCCGGCCCGCTCCAGCAGTTGCGTCGACCGCTCGTTGTCGACATTGCAGGTCGCCCAGACGCGGTAGACGTGGCCGTCGGTCTCCAGCGCGGCCATCAGCATTGCCGAGCGCCTCGGACATCAAACCCTTACCCCACCAACGCTGACCGATGCAGTAACCGATCTCGACGGAGTGGCGCTTGGGGCGCCGGCAGCTGGTCAGCCCGATGACGTCGCCGCTGTGCGCAGCGTGATCGCCCAGGTTCGCTCGTCGTCGGTTGACGTTGAGTTTTTCGGTGATCACCCGCCGCGTCGCGGCCACGTCGGGATGCGGAGCCCACAGCAGGTACTTGGTGACCTCTGGGTCGCGGGCGACCCGCTGGTAAATCGCTCCGGCGTCGTCGAGGTGCGGCGGGCGCAGCAGCAGCCGCGCTCCGACGATGTGGTCAGGCGGATAGTCCACCATCTACAACCCGAGCGCTCGATAGGTGTGACGGACGAACTTCGGTTGTGCCGTGCGGAGTTTCGCCAGACGACGTGTTGCCGGCGACAGCCGAGGCCGCGTCCACCGACAGATCAGGACAATTCTGGATCAGGTACAGCAGGATCAGGTCGGCGGACGGGTCGGCCTGCCACCACGTCCCGTACGCGCCGGGCCAGCTGAATGTGCCTAGCCCGCCGGGCCCGAACAGCGGGGCGGACTTGACCGGATCGGTCACCACCGACAGGTTCAGTCCGAACCCGCGGCCCACCCAATACGGCGCGCCCAGGAAGTTGTGCCGGCTTGCTGCTCGTCGGTCAGCCGGTCGGTGCGCATCAGGCGCACCGACTCCGGCGACAGCACCCGGACGCCGTCGACCGACCGTCGCCCAGAAGCATCCGCACGAATCGCAGGTAGTCGTCGGCGGTCGACCACAGCCCGCCGCCGGCGTTGCAGAACGCCGGCGGCGTCGATGTGCGGCGGCCCCATCACGTCGTGCCGCAGCTGGTCGTCGTCGTCGAGCTGGTACATGGTCGCGGCGCGGCGGCGGGCCTCGGCCGAGACGAAGAAGCCGGTGTCGGGCATGCCCGCCGGGCCTAGGATCCGCTCGTCGAGCACCTGGTAGAACGGCTTGCCCTCGATGCGGGAAACGATGACGCCCAGCACGTCGGTGGAGTGGCTGTAGGTCACCTTGTTCGCCGGGCTGATGCACCAGCGGCAGCGCGGCCGAGTTCGGCCAGCCAGGCGTCCGGACCCTCGTTGAAGGGCAGCCGCATGTAGGCCCGCGAGATCGGCCCGGACGCCGAAAATGCCGTAGGCCAGGCCGCTGGTGTGGGTCAGCAGATCTTCGACCAGAATGGCCCGCTGGACGGGATGGGTCCGCTCCAGCGGGCCGCGCGGATCGTCCAGCACCTGCGGCGTCGGCGAACTCCGGCACCCAGCGCACGATCGGGTCGCGCAACGCCAGCTTGCCCTCGTCGACCAGGCTCATCGCGGCGGCCACCGTGACCGGCTTGGTCATCGACGCGATGCGAAACAGGGTGTCCCGGTGCATCGGCACCCCGGCGTCGACATCGCGGTAGCCGATCTCGTTGACCTGCAACACTTTTCCGTGCTGCCAGACCATCGTTACCGCGCCGGCGAGCAGGCCGGCGTCGCAGACCTCGCGGATATAGGCCTGATTGCCCTCGAGGTTATCGCGATTCACCGGTTCAGGTTAGCCGCCGGTTAGACCCAGCCCGCTGCGGCCGCGCCCAGAGATCGCTGGGAACCGTGGCCTGCACCCGAATACGCACCCTGCATTACCCCAGCGGCAACGCGCCGATTGCTGGTTTCGGCCATACCATTTCCCGCGCAGCGAGACGCGTGTTACTGTCGCCGCACTCCGGCCATGCGATCTGGTGAACTTGCTGTGAGGGCAGTGACATGCTTTCGATGGTCTTGTCGTTGCTGGTGAGCCAGGGTGCGGGTATGTTGTCACCTAGACCCGCGAAACATGGACGGGGCTGGTTTTGCGGAGTTCCGCCCATGCCGTACGACGAGCGTAGCGATCCGCTGCTCGATTCCACCGGTTGGATAACTCAGCAAAGGCTGTCATGAATGGCTTGATTTCCCAAGCGCAAATCTCCCACCGACTTTTCCCGCCGTCCCTCGCACCCGGGTCCATCGCGATCTTGTGCGGCGGCACTTTTCGCAATGGTAGTCACCGGTGCGGGCCAAATCGAATAATGCGGAGTTCCTCCACGACGCCTCGTCTGGGATCTCTCGCATCGTCATGCTCGCCCGACGCCGCGACCCGGCGCGCTCGACTCCCCGCAAGCCGCACAACTGCTGAAGGACGCCGCCAAGGCGACCGGTACCCTGCGTTCCGTGCACATCATTCTGGAAGCGACAATCTCACCGTCCTTCCGTTCGACCGTCGACGCCGACGTGACCAGCCAGCCGAGGACAGCGCCGGGCGGTCGGTACGCCGACGTCAGGTTGGCGCCCAAGTCGAACGCCGGTCATAAGCAGTTCCTGGTCACAACAAGACCATGTACACCAAGAGACGATGCGGGTATATACGGCTCCGTAGGGCCGGCCGAGAAGATCTACGACCCGGGCATCATTCTGGACAAGGACAAGGGACTGGGCGCCGATCGGCAAGATGCAGAGCGCGCAGACGGCCGGAAATGAAACCATCAACGGCGTCGCCGTCGTGAAACTGACGGGGGCCATCGACGCTGCAGTCATCGATCCGTCATTCCTCAGTTGGGTAAGGACGGCGGACCCTTCCCGTCACCCTGTACATCACTGACGTTTCCAAGGCGAGCGGCACTCCGGCCCCAGTCGCGAATCTGGTGCGGATGGTGATCGCCAAGGACCAGGGCAACGTCACCGTCACGCTGTCGAACTGGGGACAGCCGGTGACGATTCCCAGCCCGTAGGACGCGAGCATGAACCCCGGACGCAGAACCGGCCTGGGACCGCCGCCGTCCGGCGGCGAGGGCCACGAGCAGTCTCGTGGCCGGTTCTCGTCCGGGGTTCGCCTGCACCGACCTTGTCGCGGGTGGGGGTCCGCTTAGAAACCTCTTTGAGAGTCCGCTCTTTTTTCCAATCCGCCGAGGCGGTGATGCGACGCTGGGCCGGCTCGCGGAATGCGCGGGCCGAACCCGATCAAACCTGGAGGAATAGCGCATGACAAACGACCTCCCCGAAGTCGAGGAGCGCGAACCTCGTTCGCACCCTGGGCATCCTCCTCCCGGTGGGCCGCCGCGGCTGTCGGATGTCTGGGTTTACAACGGGCGGGCCTACGACCTGAGTGACTGGATCTCCAAGCATCCCGGCGGCGCGTTCTTCATCGGACGAACCAACAACCGCGACATCACCGCCGTCGTCGGCTCCTACCATCGCGATCCGGCGAAGATCGAGCGAATCCTCAACGCGCGCTATGCCTTAGACCGCGACGCGACACCCGTGGACATCCACCCGAAGCACAATGCACCGGATTTCCTCTTCAACGAGGGCTTCAACAGCTGGCGCGACACCCCGAAGTACCGATTCGACAATCACGACGACCTGCTGCACCGGGTCAAGGCACGGCTGAACGAACCGGCGATGGCCGCGCGGATCAAGCGCATGGACCGCCTTTTCAACATCGTCGTCGCGCTGCTGGCCATCGCCTATTTCGCGGTCCAGGGCGTGCGGCTGGCCGAACCCGGCTGGATGCCGCTGCCGGTCTTCGTGATCGCGATGGTCGCTGCTGCGCAGTTCCCTTGCCGGGATTTGGCCATTACTCGCTGCACCGCGCGCAGCGCGGCATCAACCGCGCGCTCGGGAACGCCTTCGACCTGAACTACGTGGCGCTGTCCTTGGTCACCTGCCGACGGGCACACGCTGCTGCACCACCCGTACACCCAGAGCGAAGTCGACATCAAGAAGAACGTCTTCACGATGATGATGCGGCTGCCGCGGCTGTATCGGGTTCCGGTGCATACCATTCACAAGTTCGGCCACCTGGTCACCGGCATGGCCATCCGGATGGCCGATGTCGTTCGCATCACCCGCAAGGTGGGCGTCGAGGACTCCTACGGCAGCTGGCGCGGCGCGCTGCCGCACTTCATCGGGTCGTCCGGGCGTGCGCCTGCTGCTCGTCGGCCGAGTTGGTGGCGTTCGCGCTGGCCGGTGACTTCTGGGCGTGGGCCTGCAATTCGTGGCGACGCTGTGGGTCAGCACCTTCTTGGTGGTCGCGAGCCATGACTTCGAGCAGACCGACCGGGTCCGGCGCCGGAGCGCCTGCCGGGGATGCCGACAGGGACTGGGGCGTCGACCAAGTCGAGCACGCCAACGACCTGAAGGTGATCGGGAATCGCTACGTCGACTGCTTCCTGTCGGCCGGCCTGAGTTCGCACCGGGTCCATCACGTACTGCCGTATCCAGCGCAGCGGGTTCGCCAACATCGCCACCGAGGACGTGTTGCGCGAAGAGGCGGCGAAATTCGGCATCGAGTGGGCTTCCGGCGAAGAGTTTCCTCACCGACCGGCTCCCGAAGCTGTGCCGCGACCTATCTGTTGTCGCCGTCCCGCCAAGCCAAAGAGCTGAATTGGGGCTTCGTCCGCGAGCATTGCTCGCCCGTGGCGTGGAAAGCGAGCGCTGACTACGTGGTCTCGGGATTCGCCGGGATCGGTTCGGTATGACCACCCCGGCCGAGGGCGGTGCCCCGCGCCCGACCGACGATGAACCGCAGTACGACGTCACCCAGTTGCCGCCGGCACCGCCGACGACGGTGGCGGTGATCGAAACCATCGCCACGGGTGCGCCGAGCCGGGTGATCGATCAGTCCGATGCCGCCGGCCGGATCGCGACGTTATTCGCCGATCCGGCGCAGCGGGAACGGATTCCGCGGCTGTATCACGAAGACGCGGATCGACCACCCGCCGGATGGCCGTCGATCCTCTGGACGCCGAGTTCGAGACGTACCGGCGGAATCCGGCGACCATTCGCGACCGAATGAACCTGTTCTATCGGCACGCGGTTCCGCTGGCGACCGAGGTGAGCCGGGCGCGCGCTGCGCGGTCTTTCGGATGGGGTCGACGAGATCGGGTTGCTGGTGTTTGCGACCAGCACCGGATTCATCGCTCCGGGCGTGGATGTGGCGATCGTCAAGGAACTCGGCCTGTCCCGGTCGGTGTCGCGGGTCGTGGTCAATTTCATGGGGTGTGCGGCCGCGATGAACGCCATCAGCGTCGCCACCAGTTACGTCCGCGCCAACCCGGGCATGAAGGCGATGGTGGTGTGCATCGAGTTGTCTTCGGTGAACGCCATTTTCGCCGACGACGTCAACGACGTCGTCACGCACAGCCTGTTCGGTGACGGGTGCGGCGCGTTGGTGATCGGCGCCAGCCAGGTGCACGAGAAGCTCGAGCCGGGCAGTGTGGTGATCCGCAGGAGCTTCCGCCAGCTGCTCGACGGCGCCGAAGACGGCATCGTGCTCGGTGTCAATCACAACGGCATCACCTGCGAGCTGTCCGAGAATCTTCCCGACTACATCTACGCCGGGGTCGATCCGTTGGTAGCAGATATGCTGCGGGACAACGGATTAGAAAAATCCGACATCGATCTGTGGGCGATTCATCCGGGCGGGCCCAGGATCATCGAGGAATCGGCGCGCTCGCTGGCCATCCCCGCGGAGCGCGCGGCGGCCAGCTGGGAGGTGCTCGCCCGATTCGGCAACATGCTGAGCGTATCGCTGATCTTCGTGCTGGAAACCATGCTGCGGCAGTCGGAGTCGGAGTCGGAAAGGCCATCTCGACGGGTGTGGCGTTCGCGTTCGGGCCGGGCGTCACGGTCGAGGGAATGCTCTTCGATATCATCCGCCGGTGATCGCCATGAACCCCCCGACCGCTGGACCGGGCCGGGTGGTGTACCAGTCCTGGATGAGCGACAACCGGCGTTGGGACGCGCTTGCAGTTGCGCGAGGGCGACATCGTCATCTCCGCGCCGTCGAAGTGCGGCGTGACCTGGACCCAGCGGCTGGTGTCCCTGCTCGTCTTCAACGGGCCGGACCTGCCCGGGCCGCTGTCGGTGGTGTCGCCGTGGCTCGACGCGACGATGCGGCCGGTCGAGGAGGTTGTCGCCACCCTCGACGCCCAGGATCACCGGCGGTTCATCAAGACGCACACGCCGCTCGACGGCCTGCGTGCTCGACGATCGCGTCACCTATATCGGCGTGGGACGCGATCCCCGCGACGCCGCGATGTCGGAGCTGGCTCAGTGGGACAACATGGACCTGGACCGGATGCGGGCCCTGCAAGGTGCGGGCACCCCGGCGCCTGCGCCCGACCGACTCGCGCCGCCGGCGCATCCCGACAGCGAACCCAGCCCGGTAGATGCGTTCCGGCGCTGGATGGAGGGGCCGATCATTGCGCCCGAGGGGCCCAACCAGCTCCCGGAGCGGCCCCTCAAGGGGCCGGCCCGACCCCCGGATCGTCGCGCGGACGGGCCGGGCCACCCGCCGCCGGGACTGGGCCACCCGCCTCTGGGACCGGGCCACCCGCCTCCGGGACCGGGCATGCCATCCGATGGGATGGCCCTCCAGCCCGACGCGATGGGCATGCCGCCTGTCAAGCACATGGGCTCGCTGGCCAACATCATGCACCACTTCGGCTCGGTCTGGAGCCGGCGCCACCTGCCCAACGTGGCCATGTTCCACTACGCCGATTACCAGCAGGACCTGGCGGGCGAGCTGGCCCGTCTCGGTGCGGCGCTCGGTTTAGACGTGGGTCGCGATCGCGCTGAAGCGCTGGCGCAGCACGCCACGTTGGGCGCCATGCGTGCTCGGGCCACGGAACTGGCCCCCGATTCGACCGAGGGCATCTGGCGCAGCAACGAGCGCTTCTTCCGGGCGGGTGGCCGCGGAGAGTGGCGGCAATTTTTCACCGAGGAGGTGTATCGGCGCTACATCCACCGCGCCGATCTACTCTCTCGACAATGTGGTGGGCCGGATCTGCTGGCCTGGGCACACGAGGGCCGCCGCGGACACGATCCGGCCTGATTCTTTTACCGTCGCTGCGCGCGGACGTACCAGAACGCCATTTCCACCTGGGTGCCGTCCAGTTCACGGCGCACCGTCACGGGCTCCAGCGATTCGATGTCCCAGCCGGCGCCGCCGAGGACGTCACGCAGTGTCACTTCGGATACGGCCGGCCGCGGCCAGTCCTCGTTGGGTGGGTTGGCATCGGAGAAGCAGCTGAGTAACAGCGTGGCGCCCGATCTTGTCGCCCGGTGCGCCGCGGCGGCGTAGGCGCGCTGGCCGTCGTCGTCCAGGCAGTGGAACATGCCGCTGTCGACAACGGTGTCGAACTTGTCGGTGTAGCCGTCCAGCTTGGTGGAGTCGGCCACCGCGAACCTCACGTCGACTTTGGCGTCCGCGGCCCGCCGCTCGGCGGTGATCAGCGCGGTCGGAGAAATGTCCAGGCCGGTCACGTGGTGTCCGCTCTTGGCCAGGTAGATGGCGTTGTCGCCGAGCCCGCAGCCGATGTCGAGCACGTCGCCGTGCACCCAGCCGCCGGTCTGCCACCCGATGACGTTCTCCTTGGGAGCCTTGGTATCCCAGGGTGGTGTGGTCATCGCCGGCATCCCTTCGCCGGGGGTTTCGCCACGATAAAGGGCGTCGAAATCCACGCGGGGGGAGGAACTTGAGTCTGTCATTTCCGCCAGCGTATACCGGTTTGCCGGGCTAACTATGTCTCGTCAGCCATACGATTTGCCCGCCTCGGCGCGACAGATTCCCACGCCTCCCAACGACTTTCCGACAACTTTCCACGCTTTCGTACGTTGTCGCTCAGAAGTGGGCAAACGACTATGCCCGGAGGAGCGGATACGCATGTGGCGCATGTGACAAATGCGGTGCGGGGCCCAATCGTCACGCGCCGACGCGCCGCGCGCCCCGCATCGTCGCCGGGGGTCGGCAATGCTAGGCTGCCCGGCAGTCGACATCCTTTAACGATCCGTCCGGAGAGGCGGAGAAGGAGGTCAAGGTCTCGCATGGATGCTGCGACGCGAGAATTGATGTCAGCGGCCGACGTTGGGCGCACCGTTTCCCGGATGGCGCATCAGATCATCGAGAAGACGGCGTTGGATGAACCCGGTCGGCCCGCTCCGAGGGTGGTGCTGCTCGGAATCCCGACCCGCGGCGTGCTGCTGGCAAATCGGTTGGCGGTCAATATCGCCGAGTACTCGGGCGTCGAAGTCCAGCACGGCGCGCTGGACATCACCCTCTATCGCGACGACCTGATGATCAAACCGCCGCGGCCGTTGGAGGCGACGTCGATCCCGCCCGGCGGCATCAACGACGCGCTGGTGATCCTGGTCGACGATGTGCTTTATTCCGGTCGCTCGGTGCGTTCGGCGCTGGACGCGCTGCGCGACGTGGGCCGGCCGCGGGCCGTGCAACTGGCGGTGCTGGTGGATCGCGGCCACCGCGAACTGCCGCTGCGCGCCGACTATGTGGGCAAGAACGTGCCGACCTCGCGCACCGAGAGCGTGCACGTGCAACTGCGCGAGCACGACGATCGCGACGGGGTGGTGATATCGCGATGACACGACATTTGCTGGCCGCCGGCGACCTGAGCCGCGACGATGCGACCGCCATTCTCGACGACGCCGACCGATTCGCGCAGGCTCTGGTCGGTCGCGAGATCAAGAAGCTGCCGACGCTGCGCGGGCGCACGGTGATCACGATGTTCTACGAGAACTCGACCCGGACCCGGGTGTCGTTCGAGGTGGCCGGCAAGTGGATGAGTGCGGACGTGGTCAACGTCAGCGCGGCCGGATCGTCGGTGGGCAAGGGCGAGTCGCTGCGGGACACCGCACTGACGTTGCGTGCGGCCGGTGCCGACGCGCTGATCATCCGCCATCCGGCCTCGGGTGCCGCGCACCTGCTCGCCGACTGGACTTCGTCTTATCAAGCCAACGCCTCAGCCGATGGGGGGCCGTCGGTGATCAACGCCGGCGACGGCACCCATGAGCACCCGACGCAGGCGTTGCTGGACGCGCTGACCATCCGCCAGCGGCTCGGGGGCATCGAAGGGCGGCGCGTCGTGATCGTCGGCGACATCCTGCACAGCCGGGTCGCCCGCTCCAACGTCATGCTGCTGCACACCCTGGGCGCCGAGGTGGTGCTGGTGGCACCGCCGACGTTGGTGCCGGTCGGGGTCGACGGGTGGCCGGTCAGCGTCTCCCACGATTTCGACGCCGAGCTGCCCGCCGCGGACGCGGTGCTGATGCTGCGGGTACAGGCCGAGCGGATGAACGGCGGCTTCTTCCCGTCCGCGCGCGAGTATTCGGTTCGGTTCGGGCTTTCCGAACGCCGCCAGGCAATGCTGCCGGGCCACGCCGTGGTGCTACACCCGGGGCCGATGCTGCGCGGCATGGAGATCGCCTCATCGGTCGCCGACTCGCCGCAATCAGCGGTGCTGCAACAGGTTTCCAACGGCGTGCATGTGCGGATGGCGGTGTTGTTCCATGTGCTGATAGGCATGGAGTCAGCCGGCTCGGGCGGAAAAGAGGGTGCGGCATGAGCGTGCTGCTGCGCGGCGTCCGGTTGTACGGCGAGGGCGAGCGCGTCGACGTACTGATCGATGGGGGCCAGATCGCCGAGATCGGCGCCGGGCTCGAGCAGCCGCGAGCCCTCCAAAATGATCTTGATGTCATCGACGCCACCGGCCAAGTGTTGCTGCCGGGATTCGTCGACCTGCACACCCATCTGCGCGAGCCGGGCCGCGAATACGCCGAGGATATCGAAACCGGTTCGGCGGCAGCGGCTCTCGGCGGTTACACCGCGGTGTTCGCGATGGCCAACACCAACCCGGTCGCGGACAGCCCGGTGGTCACCGACCATGTCTGGCACCGCGGCCAGCAGGTCGGCCTGGTTGACGTGCACCCCGTCGGCGCGGTCACCGTCGGGCTGGCCGGGGTCGACCTCACCGAGATGGGCATGATGGCGGCCGGCGCCGCGCAGGTACGGATGTTCTCCGACGACGGCATCTGCGTGCATGACCCGCTGGTGATGCGCCGTGCCCTGGAGTACGCCACCGGGCTGGGGGTGCTGATCGCTCAACACGCCGAGGAGCCCAGGCTGACCGTCGGAGCCGTCGCCCACGAGGGACCCACGGCCGCCAGGCTGGGACTGTCGGGCTGGCCCAGGGCCGCCGAGGAATCGATCGTCGCCCGCGATGCCCTGCTCGCCCGCGACGCCGGCGCCCGGGTGCACATCTGCCACGCGTCGACCGCCGGTACCGTGGCGATTCTGAAATGGGCCAAGGGACAAGGCATCTCGATTACCGCAGAGGTCACGCCGCATCATCTGATGCTCGACGACAGCAGGCTGGCCAGCTATGACGGGGTGAATCGGGTCAACCCGCCGCTGCGCGAAGCCGCCGACGCGATCGTGTTGCGTCAGGCGCTGGCCGACGGGGTGATCGACTGTGTGGCCACCGACCACGCCCCGCATGCCGAGCACGAGAAGTGCGTCGAGTTCTCCGCGGCGCGCCCCGGCATGCTGGGGCTGCAGACGGCGCTGTCGGTGGTGGTGCAGACGATGGTGCTGCCCGGCCTGTTGAGTTGGCGCGACGTCGCCCGGGTGATGAGCGAGAATCCCGCGCGCATCGCGCGCTTGCCCGATCACGGCCGGCCGTTAGAGGTGGGGGAGCCGGCCAACCTGACGCTGGTTGACCCCACGGCCACCTGGACGGTCGCCGGGACCGACCTGGCCAGCCGGTCGGCCAACACCCCGTACGAGTCGATGACCCTGCCGGCCAGCGTGACCGCGACCCTGCTGCGCGGGAAGGTCACCGCGCGGGACGGGAAGAGCCCGGCATGAACTCCGGCACGCTGGTGGGTTCGCTGATCTTCGCGGCGGTTCTGGTGGTGGTGATCGCGGTGGTGATCCAGCTGATGATCCGCGGCTGGCGGCGTCGCGCGCTGCGGCAGGGGGAGCTGTTCGTCGAGATGCCGGAGGTGCCCGACGAGGTGGGCACCGCGACCATCACCACCCGGGGCCTCTATTGCGGCTGCACGATGTCGCCGGAGTGGAACGAGCGGGTCACGGCCGGCGATCTTGGCTACCGCAGCAAGGCGGTGCTGACTCGCTATCCGGAGGGAATTCTGTTGGAACGCATTCGGGCCAAACCGATCTGGATTCCGCAAGACTCGATCACTGCCATCCGCAGGGAGCGCGGCATCGCCGGTAAGGTCGTGGTCCGCATCGGCATCCTGGCCATCCGGTGGCGGCTGCCGTCGGGCGTCGAGATCGACACCGGGTTTCGGGCGAACCACCGCAACGAATACGACCGCTGGCTGGAATTCAGGCCGGAGGAGGCCACATGAGCAAAACCCTGCTGGTACTCGAAGACGGCCGCGTCTTCACCGGAACACCGTTCGGCGCGATCGGCGAAACGCTCGGCGAGGCCGTCTTCTCCACCGGCATGTCCGGCTACCAGGAGACGCTCACCGATCCCAGCTATCACCGGCAGATCGTGGTGGCCACCGCGCCGCAGATCGGCAACACCGGCTGGAACGGTGAGGACGCGGAGAGCCGCGGAGACAAGATCTGGGTGGCCGGTTACGCGGTGCGGGACCCGTCGCCGCGCGCCTCCAACTGGCGCGCCACCGGCACGCTGGAGGACGAGCTTGTTCGCCAGCGGCATCGTCGGGATCGCCGGCATCGACACCCGCGCGGTGGTGCGCCATCTGCGCAGCCGCGGCTCGATGAAGGCCGGGGTGTTCTCCGGTGCGGCGCTTGCCGGATCCTTGCACGTAGAGGCGCTGGTGCAGCGGGTGCGCGCCCAGCCGTCGATGCTGGGCGCCGATCTGGCCGGCGAGGTCAGCACCGATGACACCTACGTCGTGGAACCCGAAGGGCCACCGGTTCATCGGTTTACCGTGGCCGCGCTCGACCTGGGGATCAAGACCAACACCCCGCGCAACTTCGCCCGGCGCGGCATCCGCAGCCATGTGCTGCCCGCGTCCGCGACCTTCGAGCAGATCGCCGACCTCAAGCCGCGACGGCGTGTTCCTGTCCAACGGCCCCGGCGACCCGGCCACCGCCGACCACGTCGTCGCCCTCACCCGGGAGGTGCTGGGCGCCGGAATCCCGTTGTTCGGCATCTGTTTCGGCAACCAGATCCTGGGCCGGGCGCTGGGCCTGTCGACGTACAAGATGGTGTTCGGTCACCGCGGCATCAACATCCCGGTCATCGACCACGCCACCGGCCGGGTCGCGGTCACCGCGCAGAACCACGGGTTCGCGCTGGAAGGGGAGGCCGGCCAGTCCTTCGACACGCCGTTCGGCCGGGCCGTCGTCAGCCACACCTGCGCCAACGACGGCGTCGTCGAGGGCGTCAGACTCGGTGATGGACGGGCGTTTTCGGTGCAGTACCACCCGGAGGCCGCCGCCGGCCCGCACGACGCGGAGTACCTGTTCGACCAATTCGTCGACCTGATGGCGGCCGGCACCGATGACGCCGCACCTCCGCGAGCGCGCGTGTTTGTACATCGACACGCCGTAAATGCCGTACAGCTGCGCACCCTCGCGCCCGGAAAGGAGGGCGCTAGTGCCGCGTCGCGAACCGACCTCAACCACGTGCTGGTGATCGGCTCCGGGCCGATCGTCATCGGCCAGGCCTGCGAGTTCGACTACTCGGGCACCCAGGCCTGCCGGGTGCTGCGCGCCGAGGGCTTGCAGGTCAGCCTGGTCAACTCCAACCCGGCCACGATCATGACCGACCCGGAGTACGCCGACCACACCTACGTCGAGCCCATCACCGCCGGCGTTCGTCGAGAAGGTCATCGCCCAGCAGGCCGAGCGCGGCAACAAGATCGACGCGCTGCTGGCCACCCTGGGCGGGCAGACCGCGCTGAACACCGCGGTCGCGCTGTACGAGAACGGGGCGCTGGAGCGCTACGGCGTCGAGCTGATCGGCGCCGATTTCGACGCCATCCAGCGCGGCGAGGACCGGCAGCGGTTCAAGGACATCGTCGCCAAGGTCGGCGGCGAATCCGCCCGCAGCCGAGTGTGTTTCACCATGGACGAGGTGCGCGAGACGGTCGCCGAACTGGGCTTGCCGGTGGTGGTGCGGCCCGTCTTCACGATGGGCGGCCTGGGGTCGGGCATGGCGCACTCCGTCGAGGAGGTCGACCGGATGGCCGGCGCGGGGCTGGCCGCCAGCCCGAGCGCCAACGTGCTGATCGAGGAATCGATCTACGGCTGGAAGGAATTCGAGCTCGAGCTGATGCGCGACGGCCACGACAACGTGGTGGTGGTGTGCTCGATCGAGAACGTCGACCCGATGGGCGTGCACACCGGCGACTCGGTCACCGTCGCGCCGGCCATGACGCTGACCGACCGCGAGTACCAGCGGATGCGCGACCTGGGCATCGCGATCCTGCGCGAGGTCGGCGTGGACACCGGCGGCTGCAACATCCAGTTCGCGATCGACCCGAAAGACGGCCGACTGATCGTCATCGAGATGAACCCGCGGGTGTCGCGGTCCAGCGCGCTGGCGTCCAAGGCCACCGGCTTCCCGATCGCCAAGATCGCCGCCAAGCTGGCCATCGGCTACACCCTCGACGAGATCGTCAACGACATCACCAAGGAAACCCCGGCCTGCTTCGAGCCCACGCTGGACTACGTCGTGGTCAAGGCGCCGCGGTTCGCGTTCGAGAAGTTCCCCGGCGCCGACCCCACGCTGACCACCACCATGAAATCCGTCGGCGAGGCGATGTCGTTGGGCCGCAACTTCATCGAGGCGCTCGGCAAGGTGATGCGCTCGCTGGAGACCAGCCGCGCCGGGTTCTGGACGAAGCCCGACCCCGACGGTGACGTCGACGAAGTCCTGACCCGGCTGCAGACCCCGACCGAAGGCCGGCTGTACGACATCGAGCTGGCGCTGCGGCTGGGCGCTCCGGTGGAACAGGTCGCCGAGGCCAGCGGGGTGGACCCGTGGTTCGTCGCGCAGATCGACGAGCTGGTGACGCTGCGCGCCGAGCTGGTCGACGCGCCGGTGCTGGACGGCGACCTGCTGCGCCGCGCCAAGCACAGCGGGCTGTCGGATCGTCAGATCGCCGCGCTGCGACCGGAATTGGCCGGCGAGGACGGGGTGCGGTCGTTGCGCGAAGCGGCTCGACATCCACCCGGTGTACAAGACCGTCGACACCTGCGCGGCCGAGTTCGAGGCCAAGACGCCGTATCACTACAGCAGCTACGAACTCGATCCCGCCGCCGAGACCGAGGTCGCGCCGCAGACCGAGAAGCCCAAGGTGCTGATCCTGGGCTCCGGGCCCAACCGGATCGGCCAGGGCATCGAATTCGACTACAGCTGCGTGCATGCGGCAACCACGTTGAGCCAGGCCGGTTTTGAGACCGTGATGGTCAACTGCAACCCGGAGACGGTGTCCACCGACTACGACACCGCCGACCGGCTGTACTTCGAGCCGCTGACCTTCGAGGACGTCCTCGAGGTCTACCACGCCGAAGCGCAGTCGGGCGCAGGCGGTCCCGGCGTGGTCGGAGTCATCGTGCAACTCGGCGGGCAGACCCCGCTCGGGCTGGCGCAACGGCTCGCCGATGCCGGGGTGCCGATCGTCGGCACGCCGCCCGGAGGCCATCGACCTGGCCGAGGACCGCGGCGCGTTCGGCGACGTGCTGCAGCACCGCCGGGCTGCCGGCGCCGAAGTACGGCACCGCAACGACTTTCGACGCAGGCCCGCCGGATCGCCGCCGACATCGGCTATCCGGTGCTGGTGCGGCCGTCGTACGTGCTGGGCGGTCGCGGCATGGAGATCGTCTACGACGAGGAGACGCTGCAGGGCTACATCACCCGCGCCACCGAGCTCTCGCCCGAGCACCCCGTGCTGGTCGACCGCTTCCTCGAGGACGCGATCGAGATCGACGTCGACGCGCTGTGCGACGGCACCGAGGTCTACATCGGCGGCGTCATGGAGCACATCGAGGAGGCCGGCATCCACTCCGGCGACTCGGCGTGCGCGCTGCCGCCGGTGACGTTGGGCCGCAGCGACATCGAGACGGTGCGCCAGCGCCACCGAGGCCATCGCCCACGGCATCGGCGTGGTGGGCCTGCTCAACGTGCAGTACGCGCTCAAGGACGACGTGCTCTACGTGCTGGAGGCCAACCCGCGCGCCAGCCGCACCGTGCCGTTCGTCTCCAAGGCCACCGCGGTCCCGCTGGCCAAGGCGTGCGCGCGGATCATGTTGGGCGCCACCATCGCCCAGCTGCGCGAGGAAGGCATGCTGGCGGCCGACGGGCGACGGCGCCAACGTGGCGCCGAACGCCCCGATCGCGGTCAAGGAGGCGGTGCTGCCGTTCAACCGGTTCCGCCGCGCCGACGGGTCGGCCATCGATTCGCTGCTCGGCCCGGAGATGAAGTCGACCGGCGAGGTGATGGGCATCGACCGCGACTTCGGCACCGCGTTCGCCAAGAGCCAGACCGCCGCCTACGGCTCGCTGCCCGCCCGAGGGCACGGTGTTCGTGTCGGTCGCCAACCGCGACAAGCGATCGCTGGTGTTTCCCGGTCAAGCGCCTGGCCGATCTCGGGTTCCGGGTGCTGGCCACCGAGGGAACCGCGGAGATGTTGCGCCGCAACGGAATTCCCTGCGACGAGGTGCGCAAGCACTTCGAGGAGCCGCGGCCGGGCCGGCCCGCGATGTCCGCGGTCGACGCGATCAAGGCCGGCGAGGTCGACATGGTGATCAACACGCCCGTACGGCAACTCCGGCCCGCGCATCGACGGCTACGAGATCCGCTCGGCCGCGGTGTCGGTGCAACATCCCGTGCGTCACGACGGTGCAGGGCGCGTCGGCGGCCGTGCAGGGCATCGAGGCGGGCATCCGCGGCGACATCGGGGTGCGGTCGCTGCAGGAGCTGCACAGCACGCTTGGGCGAGTCAGAGTGACCGGGTTCGGCGCCCGGCTGGCCGACGCGAAGGCGCGGCGCGGGCCGCTGTGCCTGGGCATCGACCCGCACCCCGAGCTGCTGCGGGCGTGGGGCCTGCCCGCCACCGCCGACGGGCTGGCGGCGTTCTGCGACATCTGCGTCGAGGCGTTACGCCGGTTTCGCCGTCGTCAAACCTCAGGTGGCGTTCTTCGAGACCTACGGCGCCGCGGGCTACGCGGTGCTGGAACGCACCATCGCCGCGCTGCGCGACGCCGGGGTGCTGGTGCTGGCCGACGCCAAGCGCGGCGACATCGGCATCGACGATGGCGGCCTACGCCGCCGCCTGGGCGGGCGACTCGCCGCTGGCCGCCGACGCCGTGACGGCCTCGCCGTACCTCGGGTTCGGCTCGCTGCGGCCGCTGCTGGAGACCGCGGCAGCACATGACCGAGGGGTGTTCGTGCTGGCGGCGACCTCCAACCCGGAGGGCGCGACGGTGCAGCACGCCCGCTTCGACGACCGCACGGTCGCCCAGCACATCGTCGACCAGGCGGCGGTGATCAACAAGCCGCCAGCCAAACCAGCCATCCGGCTGAGCCCGGATCCGTCGGCGTGGTCGTCGGGGCGACGCCTTCCGAGCCGCCCGATCTCAGCGCGCTCGGCGGACCGGTGCTGGTGCCCGGTGTCGGCGCGCAGGGCGGGCGAGCCGAGGAGCTCGGCGGGCTGGGTGGCGCCGCGCCGGGTCAACTGCTGCCCGCGGTGTCGCGCGAGGTGCTGCGCGCCGGCCCGGCGGTGCCGGCACTGCGGGCGGCGGGCGAACGGATGCTCGACGCCGTCTCGTACCTAACCGAGGCGTGAAGGCTGCGTGAGGGCTCAGACGCCTTAGACGCGGACGACGATCGCGCTGGCGTTGTCGTGCCCTCCTGCGGCGTCGGCCGCTCCTAGGATCTCGGCCACCGCCCCGTCGGCATCCTTGACCTGCAGGACGGCCTTCAGCTGCTGGTACGGGACCTGTTCGGCGACGCCGTCGCTGCACAGCAGGAAAACGTCACCTGGCCGGGGATTGACGTTGAGCACGTCGGGCTCCGGCATGTCGGGGTGCCCGATATAACGCGTCAGGTGGTAGCGCGCCGTCGCGGCCTCCCGCGAATCGAACGGAAACCAGCCGTTGATCGCACCCATCCATGCCATGGTGTGGTCCGCCGTGAGCAGCTCAAGCAGCCCGCCACGCAAGCGGTACGCGCGGGAGTCACCGACCTGGGCGATCCACAGACCGTCCGGGGCGGCGGCCATCGCGGTGAGGGTGCACCCGGTCAGTTCCCCGATCTCTTGCGCGATCGCTCGGACCCGCAGCTGCGCTTCGGCCACCGCATCGCGGATGGCCGAAGGCGTGATCTCGGCTCTGGCCAGCCGCGCCACGATGGTGTCCACAGTGGTTCGTCCGGCGAGAGTGCTGCCCCGGCCGTCACCCATTCCATCGGCCACGACCGCCAACAGCGGATCCGCGCCAAGATGCACGACGTCGAAGTTCGCCCGGTAGCGACGGCCGATGTGGCTGCCAGCGGCCGTGCTGAGTTCAGGCACCGGGGAAGTATCCCAGCTCTCGCGGGCGACCTGAAGGCCGAGCCTTGCTACCGATGCCGATGATCACGACGCCACACGCGCGTCCACGGCGCTTGCGTAGCTGGTTCTCACTCCGGGCCCTGGGTTTCGGGTGGATGGGCGCGACACGCGCGACACGCGGCGAAAAATGCGTGATCCCCGGCACGCTGGCTCACACCCGCCCGACAGCGCCATCGGCGGGACCCGGCGCCCGCGGCCATCCGGTTCACCCAGTTGCCGAAAACCGCAGGTAAACGGGGGTATCTGGGTCCGTGGAACGCCGCTGCCGACGTGGATTCGGAGCGACGGCCAGCCGCCGTCAGGGGCGCCGAGCCGAGCGCTGGCCGAACCGACACGAAGCGCTCACGCTGGGCGTTTATCGCCGTAACCAGGGGGGCGGGTTAGATTTCGTCAGGAAGCGTGGGTACGGTCGTCTGCGCTGGCTGGAGTACCCGGCCGAGACAAAGAAGATCGATTGAGATCGATGAGATACGGAGGAATCGTGGCCCTTCCACAGTTGACCGACGAGCAGCGCGCGGCCGCGTTGGAGAAGGCTGCCGCCGCACGTCGAGCACGAGCAGAGCTCAAGGATCGGCTCAAGCGTGGCGGCACCAACCTCACCCAGGTGCTCAAGGACGCCGAGAGCGACGAAGTCCTGGGCAAGATGAAGGTGTCTGCGTTGCTCGAGGCGTTGCCGAAGGTGGGCAAGGTCAAGGCGCAGGAAATCATGACCGAGCTGGAAATCGCACCGACCCGCCGCTTGCGTGGCCTCGGCGATCGTCAGCGCAAGGCTCTGCTGGAAAAGTTCGGCTCCGCCTAACCGCCCGCCCACGATGCAGGCCGGGGGTGCCTGAGATGGGTGCACCTCAAGCTTGCGGGGCTAGGCGGGCAATCCGGCCGCGGATATGCGGTCCGGGTTGCCTTTGGGGGACATCGACCCAGGAGCGCCAGTGAGCTCCAGCGGGGGACCGGACATTGAGCACGGCACACGTCCCGAGCCGGTGGCTACGGGGCGTGCTGTCGTGCTGTCCGGTCCCTCGGGGGTCGGCAAGTCAGCGCTGGTCGGGTGCCTGCGGGAGCGGATTCCGAACCTGCATTTCAGTGTCTCGGCGACGACGCGGGCGCCGCGGCCGGGCGAGGTCGACGGCGTCGACTATCACTTCGTCAGCCCCGGCCGCTTTCAGGAACTGATCGACCAGGGCGCCCTGCTGGAGTGGGCCGAAATCCATGGCGGGCTGCACCGGTCGGGCACCCTGGCCGAACCGGTTCGGGCGGCCACCGCGTCCGGTGTCCCGGTGCTCATCGAGGTCGATCTGGCCGGGGCCAGGGCGGTCAAGAAGGCGATGCCCGAGGCGATCACCGTGTTTCTGGCGCCGCCGAGCTGGGCGGACCTGGAGGCCAGGCTGGTCGGCCGCGGCACCGAAACACCGAAGGTCATTCGCCGCCGCCTGGACACCGCTCGCGTCGAGCTGGCCGCCCAGCAGGACTTCGACGAGGTCGTGGTCAATCGGCGATTGGAGTCCGCGTGCGCGGAATTGGTATCCTTGCTGGTGGGAAAACGCCGGGCCCCCTCGTGACCCGCACCGCAATCCTTCCAGATCTCGCAGTTCTGAGATTTTTCGCACCGCTCTACCCCGCCAGGAGAATTCTTACGTGAGTATTTCGCAGCCCGACGCTTCGCTTGCCGCCGTTCCCGCCGTCGATCAGTTCGACCCGTCTGCGGGTGGAGCAAGCGCCTACGACACCCCGTTGGGCATCACCAACCCGCCCATCGACGAGTTGCTGGACCGCGTTTCGAGCAAGTACGCGCTGGTCATCTACGCCGCCAAGCGGGCTCGGCAGATCAACGACTACTACAACCAGCTAGGCGAGGGCATCCTCGAATACGTGGGCCCGCTGGTCGAGCCCGGGCTGCAGGAAAAGCCGCTGTCCATCGCGATGCGCGAGATCCACGCCGACCTGCTCGAACACACCGAGGGCGAGTAGCGGGGCGGGCCGGGAGCGCGGTGGACAGCAAGCGGATCGCGAATGTCGTAGTCGGCGTCTCCGGAGGTATCGCCGCTTACAAGGCGTGCACCGTAGTTCGGCAGCTCGCCGAGGCCGGTCATGACGTCCGGGTCATCCCCACCGAATCCGCGTTGCGTTTCGTCGGCGCCGCCACGTTCGAGGCGCTTTCCGGCCAGCCGGTACACACCGGTGTCTTCTCCGACGTTCCCGAGGTGCCGCATGTGCGTCTCGGTCAGGTGGCCGATCTGGTGGTGGTGGCGCCCGCCACCGCCGACCTGCTGGCGCGGGCCGTGGCCGGCCGCGCCGACGATCTGCTGACTGCGACTTTGCTCACAGCGCGGTGCCCGGTGCTGTTCGCGCCCGCAATGCACACCGAGATGTGGTTGCACCCGGCCACCGTCGACAATGTGGCCACGTTGCGCCGCCGGGGTGCTGTGGTGCTGGAACCCGCATTCGGGCGGCTCACCGGCGCCGACAGCGGCCCGGGCCGACTGCCTGAGGCCGAGGAGATCACCACCCTCGCCCAGCTGCTGCTGGAACGGCACGACGCGCTGCCCTACGACCTGGCGGGCCGCAAGCTGCTGGTGACCGCCGGCGGCACCCGCGAGCCGATCGATCCGGTGCGCTTCATCGGCAACCGCAGCTCCGGCAAGCAGGGCTATGCGGTCGCTCGGGTCGCCGCCCAGCGTGGCGCCGAGGTCACGCTCATCGCCGGACACACCGCCGGCCTCATCGACCCGGCCGGGGTGCACGTGGTGCACGTCAGCTCGGCGGAACAACTCGGGGACGCGGTGTCCAAGCACGCCGCCGAGGCGGACGTGTTGGTGATGGCCGCGGCCGTCGCCGACTTCCGGCCCGCGCAGGTTTCCGCCGCCAAGATCAAAAAGGGTTCAGATAACCAGGGCGGGCCCCCTCCGATCGAACTGGTGCGCAACGACGACGTGCTGGCCGGTGCGGTGCGGGCTCGCGCGCACGGGCAGCTGCCCAACATGCGGGCCATTGTGGGGTTCGCCGCCGAGACCGGTGACGCCAACGGCGACGTGCTGTTCCATGCCAGGGCGAAGCTGCGAAACAAGGGCTGCGACCTGTTGGTCGTCAACGCGGTGGGCGACGGGCGGGCCTTCGAGGTGGACAACAACGACGGCTGGCTGCTGGCGTCCGACGGCACCGAGTCGGCGCTGCAGCACGGCTCCAAGACGCTGATGGCCAGCCGTATCGTTGACGCGATCGTCACGTTCCTGCATGGCGGGAGCGGATAACTTATCTGCGGGCCCGGTTCTGTTGCGGCCCGGTGACTGAGAATGATGCCGGAGAATATAATTCGGCTTACTAACTATTGGGAGGATGCGGAGTGAGCGAAAAGGGTCGGCTGTTTACCAGTGAGTCGGTGACCGAGGGACATCCCGACAAGATCTGTGACGCGATCAGCGACTCGGTCCTGGACGCGCTGCTGGCGGACGACCCCCGCTCACGCGTTGCGGTCGAGACGCTGGTGACCACCGGGCAGGTGCACGTGGTGGGTGAGGTGACGACGACGGCCAAGGAGGCGTTCGCCGACATCACCAACACCGTCCGCCGGCGCATCCTGGACATCGGCTACGACTCGTCGGACAAGGGCTTCGACGGCGCGTCGTGCGGGGTCAACATCGGCATCGGTGCGCAGTCGCCCGACATCGCCCAGGGCGTCGACACCGCCCACGAGGCACGCGTCGAGGGCGCCGCCGATCCGCTGGACGCGCAGGGCGCCGGCGACCAGGGCCTGATGTTCGGCTACGCGATCAACGACACCCCCGAGCTGATGCCGCTGCCGATCGCGCTGGCGCACCGGCTGTCGCGGCGGCTGACCGAGGTCCGCAAGAACGGCAGTGCTGCCCTACCTGCGTCCGGACGGCAAGACCCAGGTCACCATCGAGTACGAGGACGACGTCCCGGTGCGGCTGGACACCGTGGTCGTCTCCACCCAGCACGCCGACGGCATCGACCTGGGGAAGACGCTGGATCCCGACATCCGGGAGCACGTGCTGAAGACCGTGCTCGCGGACCTGGCCCACGAGACGCTGGACACCTCGTCGACCCGGCTGCTGGTCAACCCGACCGGCAAGTTCGTCCTCGGCGGCCCGATGGGCGACGCGGGGCTGACCGGCCGCAAGATCATCGTCGACACCTACGGCGGCTGGGCCCGCCACGGCGGCGGCGCCTTCTCCGGCAAGGACCCGTCCAAGGTGGACCGCTCCGCGGCGTACGCGATGCGCTGGGTGGCCAAGAACATCGTCGCCGCCGGGCTGGCCGAGCGGGTCGAGGTGCAGGTGGCCTACGCAATCGGCAAGGCCGCCCCGGTCGGCCTGTTCATCGAGACCTTCGGCACCGCGATCGTCGACCCGGTCAAGATCGAGAAGATCGTGCCCGAGGTCTTCGACCTGCGGCCCGGCGCGATCATCCGCGACCTGGACCTGCTGCGCCCGATCTACGCGCAGACCGCCGCCTACGGGCACTTCGGCCGCACCGACATCGAACTGCCGTGGGAGCAGCTGAACAAGGTCGACGACCTCAAGCGCGCCATCTAGTTTCCGGGAGCCGTGTGCCCGGCGTGACGTTCGGCGCCGACTGCAACGCTAGCGTGGCGGCAGCGGGTGGTCGGGGTCCAGTGCGGGCAGGCCGTCGATGCTGCACTGGTTGCGAACAATGGTGTCGACGAACTTTTGGTCGGGTGCCTTCGTGAAGTAGTCGGCGAGCACCGGCCGTTCGTCGACGAGCTCGTAGTACGGCACCGCGTATCCGCAGGCGTCGGCGATCCGCTCCACATCAATGACGATGGCGGCCCGCAGACCCGGCGGACGCGATTCGAAATGCGTGCTGAGACAGTCGAATTCGGCGTCATCCGGGCGCACCACCCGTCCCGTGCCGAACAGCCGTAGGATCCGTGAGTTGCGGGTGTACGAGCAGAACATGATGGTGATCCGGCCGTTGTCGCGCAGGTGCGCGATCGTCTCGGCGCCGCTGCCGAACAGGTCCAGATAGGCGACGGTGTGGTCGTCGATCACCGCGAAGGTGTCACGGTATCCCTTGGGGGAGAGGTTGATCCGGCCGCCTTCGGTGGGAGCGGTGGCAACGAAGAACATGGCCTGTTGGCCGATGAACTCCCGCAGCGAGGAGTCGATGTGCGAGAACTCCTTCGCCATCGAGGTCTCCTTTCGCTGTTGTCGAGGGCCCGTTGAGGGCTGTCTCTCGAGCGTAGCGCCTCCGAATCAGGACGCTGCCCGTGAGATTTGTCTCTGGGGGCCGGAGAAGCCCTCAGGGCGCGTCATCGTCGAGTAGGTCCCGACCTGTCGAACACCAAATGCATTGCTTACTGCCCGAAGTCGAAAATGAGAAAATCTGTGATCAGGAACGCGATGCCGCCCATCCACGTCGGACGACGCCAGAGGGACACATGCGATGCGGATGTTCCGGCGCACCCGGCGCCACAAGGGTGCATTGCCGACCTGAAGCGGCGAACGCGAACGCGGAATTGCTCGGCTACGCGCTAACGGATGCCATGTGATCCGTTGGCCACGGCTACGCGCTGAATCGGTAGTCGTCCAGATCGAACCGCCGACTGCGCCAGTAGGCCTCCACCGTCGTGGTGGGGCGTAGCGGCACATCGCCGTTCTTGTCGAAGTAGTAGCTGTTGGCCTGGCGGCAACTGTCCTGCCAGAACACCTGGCGGTGCCGCCGCCGCATCACCTCGGCGAAGTAGCGGGCGTTGGCTTCCTCGGTTACCTCGACGCGGGTCGCACGTAAGCGCCGGGCCCGTTTCAGGCACCGCAGGATGTGGTGGGTCTGCGTCTCGATGAGCGCGAAATACGACGAGCCGACGTAGCCGTACGGGCCGAACACGGTGAAGAAGTTGGGGAAACCGGGAATGCTGATGCCCTCGTAGGCCTGCGTCCGATGCGTGTCCCAGAAGCCGCTCAGGGACTGGCCGCCGCTTCCGGTGACGCGCGTAGGTCGGAACTTCGTCGGTGTCGAGCACCTTGAAGCCGGTCGCCAGGATCAGCACGTCGATGTCGTGGTCGGTGCCGTCGGTGGTGGCCACCGCCGACGGCGTGATCTTGTCGATCGGTTCGGTGACCAGCCGGACGTTGTCGCGGTTGAACGTGGACAGGTAGGTGTTGTGGAAGCCGGGCCGTTTGCAGCCCACCGCGTATCGCGGGGTGAGCTTGTCGCGCACCACCGGATCCTGCACCTGCTGGCGCAGATAGCGCCGGCCCATCGCCGCACGCCCAGCTGGGCCAGCGGGAACACGGTGTAATAGTGCGCCGCGATGGGGAAGGTCGCTTCCACGAAGGCCTGGCTGAGCAGCCGCTGGATGGCCTTGCCGCCGGGAATGCGCATCGCCCAGCGGGCCGGCGCCGGCAGCGGGACATCCAGCTTGGGCATGCACCAGATGGGCGTGCGCTGAAACACGGTGAGCTGGTCGACAATCGGCGCGATCTCGGGGATGATCTGCACGGCCGAGGCGCCGGTGCCGATGATCGCCGACGCGCTTGCCGGTCAGGTCCTGGCCGTGATCCCACCGCGCGGTGTGCATCGTGACGCCCGTCGAAGCCGTCGACGCCGTCGATGTCGGGCAGCTTCGGCATCGTCAGCACGCCGCATGCGTTGATCACGAACCGGGCGGTCACCTCCCCGCCCGGGTCGGTCTGTATCCGCCACAGGCTGTGTTCGTCGTCGAACTCCGCGGCGATCACCTTGGTGTTGAACCGGATCCGCGACCGGATGCCGTACTTTGTCGACGCAATGTTCGGCGTACGCCTTCAGCTCGCGGCCGGGCGCGTAGGTGCGCGACCAGTCCGGGCTCTGCTCGAAGGAGAACTGATAGGAGAACGACGGAATGTCCACGGCGATACCGGGATAGGTGTTCCAGTGCCAGGTGCCGCCGGCGCCGTCGGCCGGCCTCGACCACGAGGTAATCGTGACAGCCCCGCGCGGTCGAGTTCGATCGCGGCGCCGATCCCGGAGAATCCGGCACCGACGATCAGGACCTGGTAGTCGGGTTTTTCGGTCATTTGCGCCTGCTTCCGATCACGTGCACCCCGTGCTTGGGCCGTAGGGTCAACGTTGCTTCGAGTTCGACGGGGTGATTGGGTTCGGAGTCAAAGGTGAAGCGCTGACTCATGATTGCGGCCATCAGCACCATCTCCATCAGGGCGAAACTCTGTCCGATGCAGATCCGCCGACCGCCGCCGAAGGGCAGATACGCCGAGCGCGGACGGCCTTTGGCGGCCTGCAAAAACCGGCCCGGATCGAATCTCTCCGGATCGGGCCACCAGCGCGGGTCGTGGTGGATGTGGTGGATCGGGATGATGACGGTGCTGCCGCGGCGGATGTGATGCCCGCCGATGACGTCGTCGTCGACGGCGCGGCGCGCGATGATCCACACCGCGGAGAAGTAGCGCTGCGATTCCTGCAGACATGCGGTGGTCCACGGCAACCGGCCCAGGTCGTCGGCGCACGGGCGGCGGGCGCCGAGCGCGTCGTCCACCTCGGCAAGCATTCGGTCACGCGCCTCGGTATGCAGCGCCATCAGATACCAGAACCAGGAAATGGCGTTCGCCGTGGTTTCGTGACCGGCGAGCATGAAGGTCAGCGCTTCGTCGCGGACTCGCTGGCGTGGCCAGGTTCCGCCGTCGGCACGCAGCAGCACGTTGAGCAGGTCGGCGGAGTCGGTTGGGTGCGCCAGTCGCTGGTCGATCACGTCGTTGACCGCGCGGTCGAGTGTCAGCGTGATGTCCTGGATGTCGCGCAGCGGTGGCGGCAGTCGGACGCCCGAGAAGGCCAACCGATGCAGCGCGTCGTAGGCCGGACGTGGCATCAGGCCCCACAGTCCGAGTCGTTGCAGCCGCTCGGCGTGCCGCAGACCGCGGGTCGCCAGGTCGTTCATGCTCTGGACCAATGGGCCGAAGTCCTGGCTGAACAGGGAATTGGCGACCACCCGCAGGGTTGCCTCGACCATCGTCTCGTGCATGTCGAATTGCGCCTGGGTTTCCAGCGCGTCCGTGACATCCGTGATCGGGTCGATCATCAGATCGACGATGGCGTTCAGGTGACGCCGGGCGAAGGTCGGGTTCAGCGGGCCGCGGTGGGCGGCCCAGGAATCGCCTTCGTCGGTGAGCAAATTGATGCCCGCGCTGGCGCGGATGGGCTCGTATTCGTTCGATTTGACATATTTCAGCCGGGCCTCGTGCAGCACGTGGTCAACGTAGTCGGGATGCCCGATCGAGACGAAACGCCTACCGGCGCATCGAAAACGAACGATATCGCTACCGCGCAGCCGGCCCAGGAAACCGTCGCCGGCGTCGAATCCGATGGTCAGAGCTTCCCGTGTCATCGTCCAGGTGCTCAGCCGTCGGGCCGGTCCACTCGCGGGCCGCTCAGCAGTGAGGGTGGCCATGGTTCCACTGTATGGATGACGCGGGCGGCCCGTAATGAGACTATGGGACAAACAGTTGGGAATTTAGGACAGTCCATGGGGCAGATATCGCCGCCGCGCGGGGCGCTGCGGACGGCCGAGGTAAGTCACCCGGTGTATGCGACCCGGGTGCTGTGCGAGGTGGCCAACGAACGCGGGGTACCGACCGCCGACGTGCTGGCGGGCACCGCGATCGGCCCGGCCGATGTGGACGAGCCGGGCGCCATGGTCAGCGCGTTCGACGAGATCAAGGCCGTACGCCGACTGCTGGCGCGGCTGCCCGACGACGTGGGCATCGGCGTCGATGTGGGTCGCCGGTTCACGCTGACCCATTTCGGGTTGTTCGGCTTCGCGGTGATGTCGTGTGGCACCCTTCGCGAACTGTTCACCATCACGATGCGCTACTTCGCGCTGAGCATGATGCACATCGACATCACGCTGTTCGAGACCGCCGACGACTGCCTGGTCGAACTGGACGCGGGTCACCTGCCCGCGGACGTGCAGGGGTTCTTCATCGAGCGCGACATCGCCGGAATCATCACGACCACAACGATGTTCGCATTGCCGTTGGCGGCGAAGTACGCTGCGGAGGTTTCCGCGGAACTGGCGGTCGACGAGGAGCTGCTGCGGCCGCTGCTTGAACTCGTGCCGGTCCACGACGTCGCATTCGGCCGGGCGCACAACCGATTACACTTCCCGCGTGCCATGTTCGACGAGCCGCTGCCGCAGGCCGACCGGCACACGCTGCAGATGTGCATCGCGCAGTGCGACGTACTGATGCAGAACAGCGAGCGGCGCAGGGGCATCACCGCGCTGGTGCGCAGCAAGCTGTTCGGCGATTCTGGTTTATTCCCAACGCTTCCCGGCATTGCCGACGAACTCGACATTCATCCCCGAACATTACGCCGGCGACTCGCCGAGGAGGGCACGTCGTATCGGGCATTGTTGAACGAGGCGCGATCCGCGGTGGCCGCCGACTTGTTGCGCAATGTCGGGCTGACCGTGGAGGAGGTGTCCACGCGGCTTGGCTACAGCGAAGTCTCTACGTTCTCGCACGCCTTCAAACGCTGGTATGGCTTCGCGCCCAGCGCGTATTCGCGGCGAGGCGAGGGGACCTTTTCAGGCTAGGGGTGCAGCGCCTTCTTCAGCGCCGCCAGCCCGCGGTTGGTGGCCTCGGTAGCCGCGGGCACCACGAAAGCGAAGCTGACGTAGCCGTGCGCCATGGTCGGTTCGTTGCACAGCTCCAGGCGAACGCCGGCGGCGCGCAGCAGCTCGGCGTAGCGGGCCCCGTCGTCGCGCACCGGGTCATGACCGGCGGTGCCGATGAAGGCGGGCGGCAAGCCGGACAGATCGGCGGTGTTCGCCGGTGCCAGGGTCGGTGGGCAGCGACTTGGGGTCGCTGATGTCCATCCCCGGCACGTACCAGGCGACGAAAGCATCGATGACATCGCGGTCCAGGACGGGTGCGTCGGCGTTCTCGGTGAAGGACGGCAGCGAGAGGTCGGCCGTCACGGATGGGTACCACAACAACTGGAATGCCAGCTGGCCGCCCCTGTCGGCATTGTCGCGGGCCAGCTGCGCCATGACCGCCGCGATGTTGCCGCCTGCGGAATCGCCCGCGACGGCGATCCGGTTCGGGTCGCCACCCAGCTCGCCGGCGTGCTCGCCGACCCAGCGCAACGCCGCCCAGCTGTCGTCGATCCCGGCCGGGAACGGGTGCTCGGGGGCGAGCCGGTAGTCGACCGACACCACGATGGCCTCCGCGGCGACGGAGTGCGCGCGGGCGACCGGGTCGTGGGTCTCCAGGTCACCGAGGCACCAGCCGCCGCCGTGATAGAAGACCACCACCGGCAGGTTGTCGTGAGGGTCGATCGGCGGCCAGTAGATCCGGACCGGGATGTCGGTGAGTTCGCCGTATCCGACGATCCGTTCCTCGATCCGTAGGTCGGGCAGCAGTTCCGACGGCGTCTTCAGCAGGCGGAGCCTCTCGCGCGCCACCTCGACGCCGTCGGCCGCGGTGAAGGTCATCGGAAACGCATCGAGCAGCGCCTTGAGGTGGGATCGATGTCTGGTCGGGCGGTAGCCGGGTCGCTCATGAGGCCACGGTACGCCCGCATAGCGGCGCAGCTTAACCGTGCAGCACAGCCCGCATCGCCGCCAGCCCGCGATCCAGCGCGGCCGGTGGCAGCGGGCACCACGCCGGCGTAGCCGAGATAACCGTGCACCAGTGTCTCGCGCGTTGTGCACCTCGGCGGGCACGCCCGCCGCGGCCAGCAGCTCGCCGTAACGGATGCCGTCGTCGCGCAGCGGGTCGTGACCGGCGACGCGCGATGTAGGCGGGCGGTAGGTCGGCCAGGTTCTCTGCCCGGCCCGGCGCCATTCCCGGCGGCGGGTCGGACAAGTCGACTTCGCCTGCGTAACAACGGGAAAATGCGGCGACGGCCTTGGTGTCCAGGATCGGTGCGTCGGCGTTCTCGGTGAACGACGGAAGCGACGTGTCCCACAGCGTCGAGGGATACCACAGCAGCTGGAACGCGATCGACGGGCCGCCACCGCCGGCCTTCGGGGCCTCGTCTCGGGCGCGTTGCGCGATCACCGCGGCGATGTTTGCGCCCGCCGAATCCCCGGCCACCGCCATGCGCGTCACGTCGGCACCGATCTGGGGGCCGTGTGCGGCGACCCATAGCGTTGCCGCCCAGGCGTCTTCGACGGCAGCGGGGTAGGGATGCTCCGGCGCCAACCGGTAGTCGACGGAAACCACGACGGCGTCGGCACCGACGGCATGCTGGCGCGAGGTGCCGTCGTGCGTGTCGAGATCGCCCAGCACGAAACCGCCGCCGTGAAAAAACACCACCACGGGCGGCGGGTGGCTCACGGCATTTCGCTCGTAATCGTTTGTTGGCCAATAGATCCGGATGCCGAGGGGGCCCGCCGGTCCGTCAATGTCGCGATCCTCGACCCGCAGCTCGGGGTGCACCGCGCGACGCGGCAGGTCGCGCAACCGCTGCCGCGCCGCATCGATCCCGTCGTCGGCTAATAGCCGGAAGGGAACCGCATCCAGTACCTTCAGCAGAATGGGGTCGATATCAGGTTTCTCGTCGGCTGTTTTGTCCAAACTCGGCATGGAGGTACCGTACGCACCTCGGCTGGTGTCCAGTGGCTGGGTCGTCGCTGGTTGGGCGGCTCTGGCCTACGGTGTGTACTTGACCGTGATCGCGTTGCGGTCGCCGCCGGGCACCGTGCTGACCGGGCACTGGATTCTGCAGCCGCCGTTCAAGGCGTCGATGGCATTGCTGCTTACCCTCGCCGCCCTTGCGCACCCCATCGTCCGCGAGCGCCGCTGGCTGGTGCCGGCGCTGCTGTTCTCCGCCCTCGGCGACTGGCTGCTGGCGATCCCGTGGTGGACGCAGTCGTTCGTGTTCGGCCTGGGGTCATTCATGTTGGCGCACTTGTGTTTCCTGGGCGCGATGTTGCCATTGGCGATCAGATCGCGGCCGTCGAAAGCGCAGCTCGCGGGCATTGTGTTGATGTGCTTGGCGACCTTCGTTCTGCTGGTCTGGTTCTGGCCCCACCTGAGCGCTGAAAAGCTGACTATTCCGGTGACCGTCTATATCTTCGTGATCACCGCAATGGTCTGCACGGCGCTGTTGGCGCGGCTCCCGACGATCTGGACCGCGGTGGGCGCCGTGTGTTTCGCGGCCTCGGACAGCATGATCGCCATCGGCCGGTTCATCCTGGGCAACGACGCATTGGCGGTGCCGATCTGGTGGTCGTACGCGGCGGCCGAGATCCTGATCACGGCCGGGTTCTTCTTCGGTCGCCAGGACCAGGTGGCGGACTACGACGCCGAGGCTAGGCCTGAGGAAGGCTAGTCGCTGCGCGGGCCCTGGAAGCATGTTGGTTAGCAACGTATCTCGGGGCTCGAGGTCGTGACCCGGACCAGCGCCGGCCGTACGCCGGTGGAGGTGGAGCCGATCGCACGGGTGCTGCCGATGCTGTCGGTGCCGCACCTGGACCGCGAGTTCGACTACCTGGTGTCCGCCGCCCAGTCCGACGACGCTCAGCCGGGGGTGCGGGTGCGGGTGCGGTTCCACGGCCGGCTGGTCGACGGCTTTGTGCTGGAGCGCCGCAACGACACCGATCACACCGGGAAGCTGGGCTGGCTGGAGCGGGTGGTGTCCGCCGAACCGGTACTCACCCCGGAAATCCGCCGGCTGGTCGATGCGGTGGCCGCGCGTTATGCGGGCACCCGCCCCGACGTGCTGCGGCTGGCGGTGCCCGCCCGGCACGCCAGGGTGGAGCGCGAAGCCGCACCGGACCCCGTGCTGCCCTTGGTGGCTCCGGTGGACCCATCGGGCTGGGAGGTTTACGGGCGCCGCGGTGAGCAGTTCCTTTCGGCCCTGGCCGAGTCGCGTGCCGCGCGCGCGGTCTGGCAGGCGCTGCCGGGGGAGCGGTGGGCCGAACGATTCGCCGAGGCCGCCGCGCAAACCGTCCGCGCGGGACGATCGGCCCTGGCGATCGTGCCCGATCAGCGAGATTTGGACACGCTGTGGCAGGCCGCGACGGCCCGGATCGACGAGCGCGGCGTGGTGGCGCTCTCGGCCGGCCTGGGCCCGGCAGCGCGCTACCGGCGTTGGTTGGCGGCGCTGCGGGGCAGCGCGCGGCTGGTGATCGGCACCCGCAGTGCGGTGTTCGCGCCGTTGAACGACCTGGGCCTGGTCATGGTCTGGGCCGACGCCGACGACACGCTCGCCGAGCCGCGGGCACCGTATCCGCACGCCCGTGAGGTGGCGATGCTGCGCGCTCATCAGGCGCGCTGCGCGGTGCTGATCGGCGGCTATGCCCGCACCGCCGAAGCCCACGCGTTGGTGCGCAGCGGATGGGCACACGACGTGGTCGCGGCGCGGCCGGTGGTTCGCGCCCGCACGCCGCGGGTGGTTGCCCTGGACGACAGCGGATACGCCGAGGAACGCGACCCGGCGGCGCGCACCGCGCGGCTGCCGTCGGTGGCGCTGCGCGCCGCCCGCTCGGCGCTGGAGGCCGGGGCGCCCGTGCTGGTGCAGGTGCCGCGGCGCGGGTACGTGCCGTCGCTGGCCTGCGGGCGCTGCCGCACCATCGCCCGGTGCCGGCACTGCACGGGGCCGCTGCAGTTGCAGGACCGCGCTGAAGCTGGTGCGGTTTGTCGCTGGTGCGGGCGCGCCGAGCCGGCGCTGCGGTGCGCGCGCTGCGGGTCGGACTCGGTGCGCGCGCTGGTCGTCGGGGCCCGGCGCACCGCAGAAGAGCTGGGTCGGGCCTTCGCCGGCACGCCGGTCGTCACCTCGTCGGGCGACGCCATCGTGCCGGAAGTCGCCGATCGCCCCGCACTGGTGGTGGCCACCCCGGGAGCCGAGCCCCACGCGCCGGGCGGGTACGGGGCAGCGCTGCTGCTGGACACCTGGGCGCTACTGGGCCGGCAAGATCTGCGCGCGGCCGAGGACGCCCTGTGGCGCTGGATGACCGCTGCCGCGCTGGTGCGCGCTCGCGGGGACGGGGGCGTCGTGACGATAGTCGCCGAATCATCCATTCCCACAGTGCAATCGCTGATCCGCTGGGATCCGGTGGGACATGCGGAGGCCGAACTGGCGGCGCGAACCGAAGTCGGCCTGCCGCCCAGCGTGCACATCGCGGCCGTCGACGGCAGCGCCGAGGCGGTCGCCGCGTTGCTTGACGCGGCGCGGCTACCCGACCCGGAGCGCTTCCAAGCCGAGCTGCTCGGCCCGGTGGAGCTGCCGCCGGGCGCGCGGCGCCCGGCGGGCACCCCCGCCGGTGTCCCAGTCACGAGGATGTTGGTGCGGGTCCCCCGTGAGCAGGGCCTGGCGCTGACGGCGAGCCTGCGGCGCGGTGTGGGGGTGCTCAGCGCGCGGCAAACCCGCGAACCGGTCCGGGTGCAGATCGACCCGCTGCAAATCGGTTAGAGCACGGAAGAAGCCCAGGGGGCGACGTTCATCAAGGCCGGCGTAGCGCTGATTGTCCTTGGGCTGCTGTGCTTCGTCTTCTTGTCGTTGCTGATGTGTTAGTTCTGCAACAATTGCCGCCATGCGAAACCGGCGGTTGTGCTGGCCCGTAGCGATCGCGCTGACCGCAATCTTGGTTGGCTGCTCGTTGGCCAAGACGCCGCCACAACCCCAGCGAATGTCCCAACCCGCAACGATTTCCGCAACCGGCCCGCCGCCGCTGACGTCCGCCATAGCGCTGCCGTTTGAGCCTATGTCGCTGAGGTTTAGCGCCTCGGCCAACAAGTTGTATACGAGCGGCATCGAGGGTGGAACGGCACGGGGGGCGGCGCCGCCACGATGGCGAGAGTATGTCGTCTCGCTGTCCGCACCGACCGGGCCAATTGAGCGGTTCGACACGTCGATCGAGGGCCTGCAGCAAGACCTCGTGGTCAATGACAAGCTCAGGCGTGGGTACGCGCTCATGATGGCGGGGGGTATCAACGTGTTCAGCACGGACTCGGACACGCTCGTGTCGACCGCGCAGAAGCCGTCGTGCTACGTACAAAGGCTTGCGATCAACCAGGCGACCGGCGTCGTGTATGGCGGTGGACTCGACAGTGGGGGCGGGTGCCTCGTCCAGTTCGATGCCGACGGCCATGTCCTCCGAGAGAGTGTTGTCGGGCAAAAGGTGGAGGGCAAGAGCCCGATGATTGGATCGATGGCGGTCGACTCGGTGAGTGGTGACCTTCTGTACGTGAATGCGTTCGGTCTCGCGCGTGCGGACAAGACGTTGAAGGAGAAATGGCGCACGCGAGTCGACGGCCCGGGCTCGCCGATGGAAATGGGGTTCGAGCCGAAGACAAATAGCGTCTACGTCGAAGTCGGGGCTGACCCGGTCGTCTCGCCGTCGAGGATTTCCTTATTTGACGCCGGCACCGGCGAGCCAAAAGGGGAGTTCACCGGGCCGGGACGGTGTCAGGGGTTTGCGGCTACCGGCGACGGGCGATTGTTTGCCATATTTTTCAACGCGACCGATCTGTACGTGCTCGCCGACGGGGCGAGCACGCTGACGAAATTCGTGTCACTCAGCGATATTCCCGGGTGGGCGCCCAGCGATAGCAGGTGGATCGAGGTCGACACGGCGGGACGCCGGCTGTTCGTCTCACCGGGCGGTGATCGCCAGAAAATCGCCATCTACCAGTACTGACCCGCGCCCAATCAGCCGCTGCAGATAGTTATCGCGCGCGTCACGCCTTGCGGGCGACGAATATCAGATATTCCCACTCCATCACGCCGTCCTTCAGGTATTCCCGGCACAGCTCGGTGAGCGCGCCGTCCAGCGCGGTTAACAGGACGGGGTCGTCGGCGATATTGCGATAGGCGTTGATCACCGGGCCGTAAAAGCCCTTGAAATAGTCGCGGCACGCCTCGGGGGAGGGGAACCGGTCCACCTTCAACGTGTCGCGCCGGGTGCGGATATCGCTGGCGTGGTCGCGAAACAGGTCGCTCACATAGTCCTCGCGTCCCCACCACACCTCGTGCGGCGCTCCCGCCGGAAGGGTCGGGCGGTAGGGCCTGATGGCGGAGAGCATCTGGCCGTAGAAACCCTCGGGTGTCCAGCTGATCAGGCCGATCGTCCCGCGGCTCCGGCAGACCCGGGCCACTTCGTCGGCGCCGCGTTGATGGCGCGGAGCGAACATCAGCCCGATCGCCGACAGCACCGCGTCGAATTCGCCGCGGCCAAAAGGCAGAGCTTCCGCGTTGGCTTCCCGCCAGTCCAGCTCCAGACCCTCCATTGCCGCCCGTGCCTGGGCGCGGCGCAGCAGCTCCGGTGTCAGGTCACTGGCAACGACGTGGGCGCCCGCCACGGCAGCGGGGATCGCGACGTTGCCCGATCCGGCCGCTACATCAAGCACGCGGTCGCCGGAACGAACAACACTCGCCGACAATAGTATTGGGCCCAACGGGGCCAGCACCTCGCTGGCCATGGCGGCGTAGTCGCCCAGCGCCCACAGTTCCCGGTGCGTGGTCGCGGGGGCGGGGGGCGTGGTTGTGGGCGTGGTAGTGGGGAGGTAGAGGGTCATCGGATCTCCTGGGGAAGAAAGGGGGGCTATCAACTCCGACCTCATCGTCGGACGGGGCAGGAATTCCGACCTAACCAACCATGCCCGTAAGCAATAGTATACATAGGTAATAGTCTATGGCTACCACACTAGTGGGCTGTTACACTTTCCCTGTTGCAGCCCGCGGGACGACGACGTTGACGGCCGGTGACGGCCCGGGAGTAGGGGGGACCTATGGCATCGGAAAACGCGACGGAAGCCGACGAGTCGGTGGATGTGATCACCGACGCGTTGCTGACGGCGTCGCGCCTGCTGGTCGCGATCTCGGCTCATTCAATCTCCGCGGTAGACGGGGACATCACCTTTCCGCAGTTCCGGGCGTTGGTGATCCTGTCCAATGCGGGTCCGATCAACCTGGCCACGCTGGCGGGTTTGTTGGGCGTGCAGCCGTCGGCCACCGGCCGGATGGTCGACCGGCTCGTCGCCGCCGGGCTGATAGACCGGCTACCGCACCCGACCTCGCGGCGCGAACTGCTCGCCGCGCTGACCGAGCGGGGGCGGGAGGTCGTCCGGCAGGTCACCGCGCGTCGACGCGATGAAATCGCCCAGATAGTGGAAAAAATGCCGCCACCCGAGCGCCACGGGCTGGTGGGGGCCCTGAAGGCGTTCACCGCCGCCGGTGGTGAACCCGATGTGCAGCACGATCTAGATCTGTAGGGATCTGCATCTGTCGGGTCTGTCGGGTGTGGTGCCGCCCCGAGCCCGGCAGGGGCCGGAGTGCCGAGCTCAGGGCGGCCGGTCTCATAGCTTTTGCGCGGTGAGCAGCAGGTACTCCCACTCCATAATGCCGTTGCTCAGGTAATCATCCGCGAGCTCGATCAATTGGGCGTCGAGCTCGGCGGCCAGTACCCGGTTGGCGCCGATGTTCGCGAAGGCCTCGATCGTCGGGCCGTAGTGCGTCTTGAAGTAGTCGTGGACGGCCTGGGCGGTACCGAACCGGTCCACGTCAAGCAGTCCGCGCAGAGTGGTGGTGGCGGTGATTCGTTCTCCCAGCAGCCCACCGACATAGGCCTCCCGTCCCCACAGCGCCGACGGGGGTAACGTCGCCGACAGGCTCGGGCGGTAGGGCCTGAGGGTGGCCAGCATCCGGCCGAAGAATCCCTCGTGGGTCCAGCTGATCACGCCGATCGTCCCGCCCGGCCGGCAGACCCGCACCAGCTCGCGCGCCGCGCGTTGGTGGTCCGGCGCGAACATCACACCGATCGCCGACATCACAACGTCGAACTCGTCGTCTTCGAACGGCAGGGACTGGGCGTTGGCTTCGCGGTAGTCGAGCCTCAAGCCCAATTCGGCCGCTCTGGCCTTCGACCGCTGCAACAGCTCCGGGGTGAGGTCGGTCGAAACGACGCTGGCACCCGTCTGGGCGGCGGGCAACGAGATATTGCCCGAGCCGGCGGCGACGTCGAGAACTCGAACGCCCGGCCCAATGCCCGTGGCGGCGACCAGAATTCGGCTGAGCGGGGCCATGATCTCCTCGGCCATCAGGGCGTAGTCGCCCAGCGCCCACATGGCTCGATGCGTGGAGGCGAGGGTCTGGTCCTCGTAGACGGGTGTATCGATGGTCATCGAGCCTCCGGCGAAGTAGGGGAACGGGCGGCGTAGTGCTAGGGACCTTTTGCGTGCTAGGGACCTTTTGCCAATGATTGCCATAAGCAACAGTATGCACGCGAAATAGTGAATGTCCACTCTATTTACGCGTTCTTAGCGCCCGTGCGGGGGATGTGTCCCGCGCCACGTTCATAGACTGGGCCGGTGCGCCTCGTCTTCGCCGGTACCCCCGAACCCGCGCTACCGTCGCTGCGTCGCCTCATCGACTCACCGCGGCCACGAGGTGGTCGCCGTGCTGACCCGGCCCGACGCCGCCTCCGGCCGGCGGGGCAAGCCGGAGCCGTCACCGGTGGCGCGCGATGGCCGCTCGAACGCGGCATCCCGGTGCTGCGGCCGGCGCGGCCGAACTGCGCCGGAGTTCGTCGCGCGAGCTGGCCGAGCTGGCGCCGGAGTGCTGCGCGGTCGTGGCCTACGGTGCCCTGCTCGCGCGACGGCCTGCTCGCGGTGCCCGCGCACGGCTGGGTCAACCTGCACTTCTCGCTGCTGCCCGCCTGGCGCGGCGCGGCGCCGGTGCAGGCCGCGATCGCCGCGGGGGACACCGTCACCGGGGCGACGACGTTCCAGATCGAGCCGAGCCTGGATTCCGGGCCGGTCTACGGCGTCGTGACCGAGACCATCCGGCCGACCGATACCGCCGGCGATCTGCTTGACCGACTGTCGATTTCGGGGGCGGCGCTGCTGGAGACCACGCTGGACGGCATCGCCGACGGCACGCTGGCGCCGCGTCCGCAGCCGGCCGACGGGGTCAGCCGTGGCGCCGAAGATCACCGTCGAGCAGGCCCGGGTGCGCTGGGACCTGCCGGCGCCAGGTCGTCGAGCGCCGGATCCGCGCCGTCACGCCCAACCCGGGCGCCTGGACGCATGATCGGTGACCTGCGGGTCAAGCTCGGGCCGGTGCATCTCGACGAGGCAGGCCGAGAATCGTTGCCGCCCGGCGGTATTCACGTGGACCGCCGAAGCGTGTGGGTCGGCACCGGCTCAGCATCCGGTGCGGCTCGGCCAGATTCAGCCGCCCGGCAAGAAACTGATGAAGGCCGCCGACTGGGCCCGCGGCGCCCGGCTCGACCCTGCCGAGACGGGCATCATGAGCGCGGCCCCGACCGAACAACCGCGGCCCAAGCAGGGACCGAGCGCGCGACCGCGGCGCCGCAACCCGCTCGACCCGGCACGCCACGCCGCGTTCGATGTGCTGCGCGCGGTCAGCGAGCGCGACGCTTACGCGAACCTGGTGCTGCCCGCGCTGCTGCGCGAACGCGGAATCACCGGCCGCGACGCGGCGTTCGCCACCGAGCTGACCTACGGCACCTGCCGGACCCGCGGCCTGCTCGACGCCGTGATCGGTGCGGCCGCGGAACGGCCGCCGGACGCGATCGATCCGGTGCTGCTCGACCTGCTGCGGCTGGGCACCTACCAGCTGCTGCGCACCCGGGTCGACGCGCACGCCGCGGTGGCCACCACCGTCGACCAGGCCGGATATCGAATTCGACTCGGCGCGAGCGGGTTTCGTCAACGGCGTGCTGCGCACCATCGCGGCGCGCGACGAGCAGTCCTGGGTGGACGAGCTGGCTCCCGACCGCGGCGGCCGATCCGGTCGGGCACGCCGCGTTCGTGCACGCCCACCCGCGCTGGATCGCCCAGGCCTTCGCCGACGCGCTGGGCGCCGCCGCCGGCGAGCTCGACGCGCTGCTGGCCAGCGACGACGAACGGCCTCAGGTGCACCTGGCGGCCCGGCCCGGGGTGCTGACCGCCGCCGAGCTGGCCGAGGCGCGGTGCGACGGCACCGTCGGCCGCTATTCGCCGTACGCGGTGTACCTGCCGGGCGGCGACCCCGGCCAGCTGGCGCCGGTGCGCGACGGCCAGGCCCTGGTCCAGGACGAGGGCAGCCAGCTGGTGGCCCGGGCGCTGACCCTGGCGCCGCTGGACGGCGACGACGGCGGCCGGTGGCTGGACCTGTGCGCGGGGCCCGGCGGCAAGACCGCGCTGCTGGCCGCGCTCGGCGCGCAGCTCGGGTGCCCGGGTCACCGCGGTGGAGCCCGCGCCGCACCGCGCCGAGCTGGTCGCGCGAGAACACCCGCGGGCTTGGCGTTCGAGGTGCTGCGGGTCGACGGGCGGCAGACCGGGCTGGACCCGAGCTTCGACCGGGTGCTGGTCGACGCGCCCTGCACCGGGCTGGGCGCGTTGCGCCGCCGGCCCGAGGCCCGCTGGCGGCGTCAGCCGGCCGATGTACCGGTACTGGCCAAGCTGCAACGCGAGCTGCTGGGCGCCGCGATCGCGCTGACCCGGCCCGGCGGGGTGGTGCTGTACGCCACCTGCTCGCCGCACCTGGCCGAAACCGTCGGGGTGGTCGCCGACGCCCTGCGCCGCCATCCGGTGTAGTGCGCTTGGACACTCGGCCGCTGTTCGAGCCGGTCGCGGACGGTCTGGGCGACGGTCCCTACGTGCAGCTGTGGCCGCACCGGCACGGCACCGACGCGATGTTCGCGGCCGCGCTGCGCCGCCTGCGGTGAACATTAGTAATGTGTCGCTCATGCCTGGCGCGCAATGCGCCGGACCACTGATCGCGCCGTCGATCCTGTCCGCCGATTTCGCCCGGCTCGCCGACGAAGCGGCCGCCGTGGCAGGCGCCGACTGGTTGCATGTCGACGTGATGGACGGCCACTTCGTGCCGAACCTGACGCTCGGCCTGCCGGTGGTGGAAAGATCTGCCTGGTCGCCACGGACATTCCGATGGACTGCCATCTGATGATCGACAACCCGGACCGCTGGGCACCGCCCGTACGCCGAGGCGGGCGCCTACAACGTCACCTTCCACGCCGAGGCAACCGACAATCCGGTCGGGGTGGCCCGCGACATCAGGGCCGCCGGAGCCAAAGCTGGGATCAGCATCAAGCCGAAGACCCCGCTGGATCCCTACCTGGAGATCCTGCGGCACTTCGATACTTTTCTCGTCATGTCGGTAGAGCCCGGCTTCGGCGGCCAGGAATTCATCGTGGAGGTGCTTGGCAAGGTGCGTACCGTGCGCAAGATGGTCGATTCGGGCGAGCTGACGATCCTCGTCGAGATCGACGGCGGCATCAACGCGGACACCATCGAGCAGGCCGCCGAAGCCGGTGTCGATTGCTTCGTCGCCGGATCGGCGGTGTACGGCGCCGAGGACCCGGAGGCGGCGGTAGAGGCATTACGGCGACAGGCCGGTGCCGTGTCAGCACACTTGGGCTTATGAGCGGCACCGGGAGCTGCTGATGAGCGTCGAACAGGTCAACAGCATCGATGCCGCGATGCGTCTCGCCATCGACCACGCCAACCAGGTCAAGGGCACCACGTATCCGAACCCGCCGGTCGGGGCCGTCATTGTGGACCAGGAAGGCCGGGTTGTCGGAGCCGGCGCCACCGCGCCGGCGGGCGGCGACCACGCCGAGGTGCTGGCGCTGCGCCGGGCCGGCGGTTTGGCGGCCGGCGGGATCGCGGTCGTCACCCTGGAACCGTGTAACCACTTCGGCAAGACCCCGCCGTGCGTGAACGCCCTGATCGAAGCCAGGGTGGGGACAGTGGTCTACGCCGTCACCGATCCGAACGGGATAGCCGGCGGCGGCGCGGGCCGGCTGTCGGCCGCGGGCCTGCAAGTTCGAGCCGGCGTGTTGGCCAATGAGGTGGCGGCCGGACCGCTGCGGGAGTGGCTGCACAAGCAACGCACCGGAGTGCCCCACGTGACATGGAAATACGCCACCAGCATCGACGGCCGCAGCGCCGCCGCCGACGGCAGCAGCCAGTGGATCTCCAGTGAGGCGTCACGAATGGACCTGCATCGTCGCCGCGCGACCGCAGACGCGATCGTGGTCGGTACCGGTACCGTCTTCGCGGACAATCCGGTGCTCACCGCCAGGCTGCCGGACGGCTCGCTGGCGAGCCGCCAGCCGCTGCGCGTCGTGGTCGGAATGCGTGAAATACCTTCAGAAGCAAAGGTTCTCAACGACGACGCGCGCACCATGGTGATTCGTACCCGCGATCCCAGGGAGGTGCTCAAGGCCCTGCTGGACCGCACCGACGTGCTGCTCGAGGGTGGCCCCACCCTCGCCGGCGCCTTCCTGCGCACCGGGGCGATCAACCGCATCTTGGCCTACGTCGCACCGATTCTGCTCGGCGGCCCCGTCACCTCCGTCGACGACGTGGGGGTGTCCAGCATGGCGCAGGCGTTGCGCTGGCAGTTCGACGGCGTCGAAAAGTGTGGCCCGGATCTGGTGCTCAGCCTGGTCGGGCGCTAGCGCTAATCGCTGATCGCCGTGGGCGCCGTAGGCGCCGCGTCCGCTGCGACCCGGTGCTCGTCGACCGCCGGTTCGTCGGCATGTTCCTTGCGGCCGCTGATCAGCAGCCCGAGCAGCGCGCCCACCACACAGATGACGGCGGTGACTTTGAAGATGTCGCCGTACATCTCCGCGAATGCATGCAGATACAACTGCGCTTGGGCGGTGAGTCGTTGCATCAGGGTGGCGTTGGCCGGGATGTCCGCCGTCAACTGAGCGATCTTCTGGTTGAACACGTAAAAGCCCCACGCGGTCAGCGCGGCGACGCCGATCAGCATGCCGGTCATCCGGGCCACCACCACCGCCGCCGAGGCGATGCCGTGCTCCGCCGACGGGACGACCCGCAGGGCGGCCGAGGACAGCGGTCCGATCACCAGGCCAAGGCCGACACCGGCCACCAGCAGGTCGGTGTGCAGCGCGGGCAGGCTGAGCAGCCCGAAAACGCTGTGTTGGCGGTCCAGGATGTCCTCGCGCCAGTAGTGAATCAGCCAATAACCATAGGCGGCGATGAGAAGCCCGATGAAGACCATCGTGCGATCGCCGACCCGGGTGGCTATCCATCCGCCCAGCAGCGCGCCGATCGGCAGGGCAATCAGAAACCAGAGCAGCATCCCGGCCGCCTGGGTCTGATCCTTTTGCAGCACACCTTGGCCGAACAGTTCCACGTCGACGAGGGTCACCATCAACGCCGCGCCCGCGCAGACCGATGCGCCCAGCGCGCACAGGAACGGCCGGAAGTGCACCCCGGCGGGCTCGATCAGATGGGTGCTGGAGACGCGCTCCCAAACCACGAACGCCACCGCGACGACAACGGCGCCGATGACCAGAGGCAACCCGTAGCTCGGCAGCACGTGCTGGCCGTCCGGGTTGGGGTTGTACAACCCGATGACCGCCAGACCGAGCGCGAGGGCCAGCAGCACCCCGCCGACGACGTCGATCTTCTCCGGTGCCTTGCTGCGGTCATGCGACGGCAGGCTGAACTGGATCATCGCCATCGCGATCAGGGTCAGCGGGACGTTGATCCAGAAGACGTACTTCCAGTCGTGGCACAGCCAGACGATGAAGATGCCATACAGCGGCCCGAGCACGCTGCCGAGTTCCTGCGCGGCGCCGATGCCGCCGAGCACGCCGGCGCGGTTGCGTTGCGACCACAGGTCGGCGCCCAGGGCCAGGGTGACGGGCAACAACGCACCGCTGGCGACGCCCTGGATGGCGCGGCCGACGATCAGCATGTGGAAATCGCCGAATTCGCCCGCCAGCGCGGTGACCACCGAGCCGACGATGAACAAACCGAGGCTGAATTGCAGCAATGCCTTGCGCCCGAACCGGTCGGAAGCCCGGCCCAGCAGCGGCATTGCCGCGATGTAGCCCAGCAGGTACAGCGTGATGATCCAGGTGATCCGTTGTAGCTGGTTAACGGGGATCCCGACGTCATGCATGATGTCGCGGATGATGGTGATCACGACATAGGTGTCGAGGGCGCCCAGCAGTACGGCGAGGCTGCCTGCGCTGATCGCTACTCCGCGTCCTGCCCGCATTTCGATCAGACCTGGGGCTTGGTGACGGTGACCGGCTGGTTCCAATTCGACAAGGTCATCTGGACCGAGTTACCAGAGCTCTTGTCGATCTTGATCTGCACCAGCTGGTGATCACCGGTCTCCTGGACCCATACGGTAGCCGCGACCGGTTTGGACGCGTTGAACGGCGGCGCAATCTTGTTCACCGCATCCGCAGTGATATTTCCGCTGATCTGGATAGTGGTCTGGCCGTCGATGGTGTCGCGGCTCACGGCCTTCGCGTCGGTGAAATTCGCCAGCACGTTGCCCAGTCCGACGTCCGGGCTGAGCAGTGCCGACACATCGTAGATGTCGGACGCCTTACCGAAATCGCTCCATTTGTTCGGCGTGAGGGTGGCATAGAGGTTTCCGTCGACGACCACGAAGTTGGCCTGGATGTCAGAGCCGCCGAACGTGATGGTGGTGTTTCCCGACGCGGCGGTGCTCGGGGTGGTGGTGAGGTCACCCGTCAGGACCTTGATGGGCAGCCCGGAGATCTTGCCGTTCACTGTCAGCACCAGGTGCGCGCTCTTGAGGGCCTTGGTTGTGTCGGCGGACTGCTTGACCAGTGGCGTCGCGTCGGGCAGTGGTGGGCCGCTCTGCTTGGTGCCGCCCGACGAGCATCCGGCGATCAGGGCGGTGGCGGCGCTCAGGGCTATGAGGACGGCAAATAGCCGACGGTGACGTCTGGGGGTCTGCATACACTGCATCGTAGAGGGTGCCGTTGACCGGCTTTTGGAACGCTGGGGCGGGTCCGGCGGAAAAATGGTGTTTGCACTGGCCAGATTCTTGTTATTGGCCAGCGATGGGCCAACTAGCCTGGTGCCATGTTCACCGGAATTGTCGAGGAACTCGGAGAGGTGACCGGTCGGGACGCCCTCGCCGATGCCGCGCGGCTGATCATTCGCGGCCCCACCGTGACCTCGGACGCCGGCCACGGCGACTCGATTGCCGTCAACGGAGTGTGCCTGACGGTCGTGGAGGTGCTGCCCGACGGCCAATTCAAAGCCGATGTGATGGCCGAAACGCTGAACCGCTCCAACCTGGGTGAACTGCGGGTCGGCAGCCGGGTGAACCTGGAGCGCGCCGCGGCGCTCAACAGCCGGCTCGGCGGGCACATCGTGCAGGGGCACGTGGACGGTACCGGCCAGGTGGTGGCGCGCACACCCGCCGAACATTGGGAGGTGGTGCGCATCGAGGTGCCCGCCGCGGTGGCTCGCTATGTCGTCGAGAAGGGGTCGATGACCGTCGACGGCATTTCGCTCACGGTCTCCGGACTGGGCGCCGAACCCCGCGACTGGTTCGAGGTGTCGCTGATCCCAACGACCCGCGAACTGACCACCCTGGGCAGCGCTCCGGTGGGGACGCAGGTGAACCTCGAGGTTGACGTGATCGCGAAATATGTTGAGCGGTTAATGGTGCGGAAATAGCAGGACCGGCCTTGGTCGCAACACCTCCGAATACCGACCGGGCCCCTGCAGCCCGCGGCGGTTACGGCCAAGCCGTCCGGCGTCCTACGCTTCCCTCGTACGCCGTGCTGAAAGGCCTGTGACGAGTGAGGTCCGCTCAGGTGTTTGGCGAGTAATCCCAGGTTGCCGTCCCGAAATCGGCGGGGGTGTACGAGAAGTAGAGCGGCCCCTGCAGGAAGGGATAAAACCCGGTATTAGCGCCGTCTGATACGGCCGAAACATATGGCTCGTTGCCCGCACTGTACATGGGCTGAGAAACCGTTTCCGTGTACAGTAACGTCTGACCGTCGGTGTTGTAGACCGAAATAGTTGTTCCCACCGGCAGGTTATCGCCGTCGGAAAGGCTCGATAGGGTCGACGGGAGTACGTAGTGCGGGAAGTTTCCGCTTAAACCACCGGAATCGATCGTCGCGTACCCGCTGCCCTGATAAACAATTGGTTGGATTGCCGATTGGGTACCGTCGTAACTGATCTGTACGTTAAGAGCGGTGGAATACCATCCGCCTGAAACGGAGGTAACAGCGGGTAGGGGGTTGGCACCGAACTGGAGCTGACTCGCGGGTTCGTTCATGAGGAAACCTTGGTTGAGGCCGCTCGGCAGCGTTCTTATGGGGCTGATGAGACCCTGATCATCTGCGGCACCCACGCCGACACCCATATTTGCACTTACCGCATACTGAGGATTCGACCATTCGGATTGAGGTATGTTGACCCAGGCTCCGCTTTCGTATTCCTCTACCTTGGTGAAGACCCCAATGGTGGTGGTCGGCGCGGTGACGATTCCATTCCCGAAATTAACCGGCGTGTCGTACTTGGTATAGTAAAACTTTCCCCAATCGCCGTATTCGACTTCACCCGTCCCGACTGAGGGGCCGAGGTTCTGGACGGTCTGTGTATCGAGTTCTGTGATTGGGATAACCAGACCACCGGATCCGGTGTCAATCTCCGTGGTAATCATCGCGCCGCCGCCCACCGAGATATTTACAGTCGAGTAATTGTTTCCTGTGATGTATGACAGCGCGACGGTGGGCGCAGCGCCGGCGCCGCCGACGGCGCCGGCGGTGCCTACGGCGCCCGCTGTCCCGCCGAGTCCGCCGTCACCCAGAACCCCGCCGGTCCCGCCCGTGCCGCCGTTGCCGATCAGGGAACCGCCATTCCCGCCGGCACCGCCGGACGCAAGTTCCCCGCCGGTCCCGCCGGCGCCGCCGTTGCCCCACAGACCCGCGTTCCCGCCGGCGCCACCAACGCCGACAGGCCCGCCCGAACCGCCGGCCGCACCGTTGCCACACAGCACACCGCCGGTGCCCCCGGCACCGCCGAGCGCGCCCCACCCGCCTGTCCCGCCGGTGCCCCCGTTGCCGATCAAACTGGCCGCACCGCCGGCCCCGCCGGGCGCTCCGCCAGCGGTGCTATCCCCACCGTTACCGCCGCTGCCGTACAGCCAGCCCCCGGCACCGCCGGCTGTCCCTACCCCCTGCGCGTTGGTCGTGCCGTTGGCGCCGTTGCCAACCAGCGGGCGCCCCGTCAGGTCGTTGACCGGCGAAAACACCGCCAGGCTCTGCAGGTCCTGCTGCAGCGTCTGCAACGGCCCTCCATTGGCCGCCTCCGCGGCGGCGTAGGCGCCCGCCGCCCCGTTCAGGGCCCGCACGAACTGGGCATGAAACACCGCCGCCTGAGCGCTGAGCGCCTGAAATCGCTGGGCGTGGCCGGAAAACAGCGACGCAATGGCCGCCGACACGTCGTCCTGGGCGGCGGCCACCACCGCGCTGGTCGGACTCGTCGCCGTTGCGTTGGCGGCTTTCAGCGACGATCCGATGCCCGCCGCATCTGCTGCGGCCACCGCCAACATTTCCGGAGCCGCCAATAGGTACGACATCACTGCCTCCCGCCCAACTGTGGGATTGTTGGCGACACCGAGATATGAAGACAGCCATAGTAACCACGATTTGGTCCTGAATTGCGAGGCTTTCGGTAGCCCACGTCGCCCGCGTCAGCACCCAACGCAAACAACGCGCCGTCGTTGCGGCGGGCTCACCGTTACTGATCCCTAAAGAGCCGGGCCTCAAATAGCGGCCCCCCGCTGGTATCGTCGCCGACCATGCCCACCGCCAGCTGCAACGGGGTCGTACTCCATTACGAGCGCGTCGGTGACGGTCCTCGGCTGCTGTACTGCAACGGATCTGGCACCACACTAGATTCGACCCGCCCGCTGCTTGAGAAGTTGTCGGCGCAATTCGATCTGCTGGCCTTCGACTACCGCGGCATGGGACGCAGCGCGCCGGTAACCGAGCCGTATGCAATGGCTGACGTCGCCGCCGACGTGGCCGCGCTGCTCGACGTCGTCGGTTGGGACCGGACGGCGTTGGCCGGGCTGAGCTACGGCGGCATGGTCGCTCAGGAATTTGCGGTGACCTTCCCGGAGCGGCTCGATCGGTTGGCCCTCATCGCCACCTCACCCGGCGGTGCCTTCGCGTCCTACCCCGTCGAAACGCTGGCGGATCTGCCGGCCCTCGAGCGCGGAGCCCGGTCGATCAGTCTGGCGGACCGGCGCTGGACATTTGAGTGGTTCTTCGCGCACCCCGAGGATGCTGCACTCGTGGAGGGCCTCGCCGCAGTGTCGCCCGCCGAGGAGACCCCGGCTCAGGCCCAGGGGCGCCTCCTTGAGCTGGAAGCCCGCAAGGGTCACGATGTACTTGATCGTCTGCACCGGGTGACATGCCCGACCCTCGTGGCAAGCGGCGCCTACGACGACATCGCGCCGGTGGCCAACGGCCAAGCCATCGTCGACAGGATCACCGACGCCACGCTGCATGTATGCGAGGGCGGCCATTTCCTCTTGTTCCAGGATCCCGCCGCGTGGCCGGCGATCGCCGGGTTCCTGGGGGCCTGAGCCCGGGCCCTGGATCGTCTCAGCCTGGGACCCCTCCCGCTCATCAAGAAGTTGCAATAACCGCGCCGACGCGGTGGTTCATACTTAACGCAACGCACTGGGCCGTTCTGACAGCAAGGTGGCAAAGATGACCAGGTTGGACTCCGTCGAACGCGCGGTGGCCGACATTGCCGCCGGTAAGGCCGTCATCGTCATCGACGACGAGGAGCGCGAGAACGAGGGCGACCTGATCTTCGCCGCCGAAAAGGCGACGCCGGAGATGGTGGCCTTCATGGTCCGCTACACGTCGGGATACCTGTGCGTACCGCTGGACGGCGCGATCTGCGACCGGCTGGGCCTGTTGCCCATGTATGCGGTGAACCAGGACAAGCACGGGACCGCCTACACCGTCACCGTCGATGCGAAACACGGCGTAGGAACTGGTATTTCGGCTTCCGATCGGGCTACCACAATGCGGTTGCTGGCCGACCCCAACAGTGTCGCCGACGATTTCACCCGCCCCGGTCATGTGGTTCCGTTGCGCGCCAAGGACGGCGGTGTGTTGCGCCGCCCGGGCCACACCGAGGCCGCCGTCGACTTGGCCCGGCTGGCGGGGCTGCAACCCGCGGGCGCGATCTGCGAGATCGTCAGCCAAAAGGACGAGGGCTCGATGGCCCAGACCGACGAGTTGCGGGTCTTCGCCGATGAGCACGGCCTGGCGCTGATCACCATCGCCGACGTCATCGAATGGCGGCGCAAACATGAGAAGCACATCGAGCGCATCGCCGAAGCCCGGATCCCGACCAGGCATGGCGAGTTTCGCGCCATCGGCTACGCCAGCATCTACGAAGACGTCGAACACGTGGCGCTGGTTCGTGGCGAGATCGCCGGGCCGAACTACGACGGCGACGACGTGTTGGTCCGGGTCCACTCCGAGTGTCTGACCGGTGACGTGTTCGGCTCCCGTCGGTGCGACTGCGGGCCCCAGCTGGATGCCGCGATGGCGATGGTCGCGCGGGAGGGACGCGGCGTCGTGCTCTATATGCGGGGCCACGAGGGCCGCGGCATCGGCCTGATGCACAAACTGCAGGCCTACCAGCTGCAGGACGCCGGAGCCGACACCGTCGACGCCAACCTCAAGCTCGGATTACCGGCCGACGCACGCGACTACGGAACTGGCGCGCAGATCCTCGTCGATCTCGGAGTCCGTTCCATGCGGCTGCTGACCAACAACCCCGCCAAGCGGGTCGGGCTGGACGGGTACGGATTGCACATCATCGAGCGGGTACCGCTGCCGGTACGGGCCAATGCCGATAACATCCGCTACCTGATGACCAAGCGCGACAAAATGGGCCACGACCTGGCGGGGCTGGACGATTTCAATGACTTCCATGAAAACGTCCATTTGCCAGGTGAATTCGGTGGTGCTTTGTGAGTGTCCGCGTCCACGACGATGCAGAGTGCAGCGATGCTGTGGGGGCACGCCCCCACAAGTGGGAGGTACCCCCACCCGCTTGCGGGGGAGAGTGGCGCAAATGAGCGGAGGCGCCGGTGTGCCGGACATTTCTGCGCTCGACGCGTCCGGCCTGCGGCTCGCCATCGTGGCTAGCACCTGGCACAGCAAAATCTGCGATGCGCTGCTCGCCGGTGCTCGCAAATTAGCCGAAGATTCGGGTGTCGGCAGCCCGACGGTGGTTCGCGTGCTCGGCGCGATCGAGATTCCGGTGGTGGCTCAGGAGTTGGCTCGCAACCACGATGCCGTCGTCGCGCTGGGTGTCGTGATCCGCGGCGAGACACCACATTTCGACTATGTCTGCGATGCGGTAACCCAGGGCCTCACCCGCGTGTCGCTGGACGCCTCGACCCCGGTCGCCAACGGGGTGCTGACCACGAACACCGAACAGCAGGCGCTGGCCCGGGCCGGGCTTCCTACGTCGGCGGAGGACAAGGGAGCCCAGGCGACCGCGGCGGCGTTGACCGCCGCACTGACCCTGCATGACCTACGCGCTCGGTCGTGAATTCAAAATCGGCCGCCTGGGATGCGGAACTACGTCCCCACCTGACACCGCTTTTTGCCTACGCCGCAGCGTTTCTGATCGCGGCGGCCCACATCGTGGTGGGCCTGCTGCTCAAGATCAGGTCCAGTGGCGTGATCTTCCAGACTGCCGACCAAGTGGCGATGGCCGCCCTCGGCCTGGTCATCGCCGGCGTGGTGCTGCTGTTCGCGCGGCCACGGCTGCGGATCGGCGCCGCCGGTCTGTCAGTGCGTAATCTGTTGGGCGACAAGCTGGTCCCGTGGTCAGAGGTGGTCGATGTGTCGTTTCCCGGCGGCAGCCGGTGGGCCCGCGTCGACCTGCCGGACGATGAGTACGTCCCCGTGATGGCGATCCAGGCCGTTGATAAGGACCGCGCTGTGCACGCCATGGACACCGTGCGGTCGCTGCTGGCGCGCTATCGGCCAGACCTGCACGGAGGCTAACCGGCGATAATCGCCCGAGCCGGCCTCCGCAGACCCGCCGCAGAATGCATGGTGGCGAGGGACGTGAATGGGTAGCATCTGCCACCAGGGTCGACTGACAGTGACGGAGGCTGGTGGGAATTGACAATGGTGATGACCAGCCGACAGTGGGCTCGACTGACGTCCGCGCACGAACTCGCGACCGTGTGCCGGTGCGAACGGTGAACTACATTCACCGCGCCATCGACTCCGCCTGCGCGCGGCGCGAAGCGAGCTAGCCATGACCGCCACGACCTTTGCCGGCCACACCGACGTCGGCCGCAGACGATCCCGCAACGACGACCGGTGGGGAGCGGATCCAGCGCAGGGGCTCTACATGGTCGCCGACGGGGTGGGCAGCACCAGCCACGGGGATTTGGCCGCCGCGCTGGTCGTCGACATGCTGCCGGCCTACGTGGCGCGCCACCTCGCCGGCGCGGACCTCCGTGATCCGCAGGCGACCGCACGGTTGGGCAGCGCGGTGGTGGAGATGTGCGACGACCTGTACGCCCGCAGCCAGACCGACTCCCAACTCGGCAGCGCCGATACCACCCTGGTGGCCGCGGTGGTCGGCGACTCATGCGCGCTGATCGCTCACCTCGGAGACAGCCGCGCCTACCTGTACCGAGACCGCCGCGTCCAGCGGCTGACCAGTGACCACACCATCGTGCAGGCGGTGATGGATGCCGGTGAACTCAGTGAGGAGGAGGCCGCGCATCACCCGAATCGCTCGGTGGTGACCCGCCACGTGCTGATGACCCCGCCGGCGAAGCCGGATGTGTCTCTCCGGGAACTGCAGCCGGGTGATCGAATCCTGTTGTGCAGCGACGGTTTACACGGTGTCATCGATGATGCGACGCTGGCCGCAATCCTCACCGACCACCCCGACCCGGCCGGCGCCTGCCGAGTGCTGATTGACGCCGCCAACCATGGCGGGGGACCCGACAACATCACGGTCGTGTTGGTCAACGCAGACCAAGGTCCGGCCACCTCACCGGCCGCGGCGGCGGCCACCGTCCCCGATCGCGTGGTCGCACCCCCGACCCTGCCCGCACCTACGGCGCAGCCACAGCCCGTCGGCGCGGACCTCGCCGCGACCCAACGACGTTCAGGCGAGCGGCCGTCGCCGTCCGTTCCACCGACCCCGCCCGCAGGCCCCCCACCGCCGGGCCTCCCGCCGTCGGGTTCCCCGCGTCCCTCGGCTGGCGCCCCGACCCAACAGCTCGGCCCCCCACCACCGCGGGTGGGTGGCCCGCCACCGGAACCGTGGCGGCCTCCCCGGCGGAGCGCGGCGAAATGGGCCCTGATCATCGCGATCGTCGTGATCTTGGCCGCCGCCGGCGTCATCGGCTACTTCCTGTGGTCCGCATCCCAAACCCAGCACCCCGCAGCGCCTTCCGGACAAGCCGCGCAATCCGCGGCGCCTTCCGGGCAACCCGGACATCCCGGACAGGGGCAACCCGGGCAGGGGCAACCGGGACAAGGGCAACCCGGGCAACCCGGGCAACCCGCATCGCCCAAACAGCAAGTTCTGCCGTTCAGCGGCCTCAAGCACCCGCAGGGTGTGGCGGTGGACAGCTCCGGCAACGTTTACGTCGTCTACGCCAACGGCGACAGCGGATCGGTGATGAGGCTGGCGGTGGGGTCGAGTACCCCGACCGCGCTGCCGTTTACCGAGCTGACGTCTCCCTACGGGGTGGCCGTAGACAGCGCCGGGGATGTCTTCGTCACCGACGTTCTGCACGGCGGTCGGATAGCGGAACTGCCGGCCGGAGCGGGCAACCCGACCGAGCTGCTCGTCGGGAAGATGTATTGGCATCGGCTGTCAAAGCCCCGTGGGGTGGCGGTGGACAGCGCTGGAAATGTCTACATCGCCGACCAGGGGCACGGTCATGTACTGCAAATTCCGGTAGGCCTGGACGGCATGGGGGTGATGTCCTTTACCGGCCTGTCCGACCCCACCGGTCTGGCGGTGGACGCAGGGGGCACTGTCTACGTCACCGACCAGAGCCACAACCGGGTATTGAAGTTGGCCCCGGGGCCGAACAACCCGACCGAGCTGCCCTTCACCGGCCTCAACCACCCCCAGGGTGTTGCGGTCGACAACGCCGGCAACGTCTACGTCGCCGACTCCGGGAACCAGCGGGTGGTGAAGCTGGCGCCCGGCTCGGACACCCCGGTGGTGTTGCAATTCGGTGGCCTGCTCAACCCAACCGGTGTGGCGGTGGACGCCGCCGACAGCGTCTACGTCGCGGACGACGGCAGCGGTCAGGTTGTGAAGCTGCTGGCCGGCTAGGTCCGCTGCCGTACGATCGCCCGATGGCAGGTCGTAGGCGCGGCAGCGTGCCGACGGCCGTCGCGTTGGTCCTTTTGGTCATAGCCGCGGTGACGGTGAGCGCCTGCACCACTTTGGTAACGGGTCGGGCGGTCCGGGCTCCTGGGCCGGTTGCGGCGCGCGAGTTGCTGTTGCGGGACGGGGATAGCACTCCGCTGGGCCCGGCAATCCGGACCACGGTGGGCACCAACTACTTCACCAGCGCTCGGCCACCCCAATGCTCGGCGGCACTGTTGTTCGAGGGTTCGCCGCTGCGGCCCGCGGGTGCAGCGGACCATGCCGAGTCCGCATACACCTTTGACAGCCGGGCGTTGTACGCCGAATCGGTCGATGTTTACAACGCCGCCCTGAACATTCGCGATGTGGTGTCGAATGGCTTCCGCGCCTTGTCCGAGTGCAATGTCGAGGCCATCCCTGTGTCCCCCTCCGGAGAGTTTCGGGCGATGAAGCTCAGTCACTACGCCGCACCGGCAGGTGGTCTGCTGGTTTGGACGATGACCCGTACGGATTGGACCTGTGACTACGGGTTGGCCGTGGTCTCGCTGGTGGTTCTGTTGATTTCGGCCTGTGACGCCACGCCCGGATTTCCGATGGCGGACTGGGCGGCGAAAAGGAAGGCGCAATTAGACGGCCGGGCCGCCTGAGGGGCGACTCGGCCGTGACGGGATCGGACTTCTAATGCCATCCGAAAGGCAGGTCGGCTGCGTGGTTGGGGCATTGGTTATGGGTGGCAGCCACCAGGACGTTGTCCGCCTCCGCCGTCGGCATCTCGGTGGAAAGAACCGCGAGCGCGTACTGCCCGGTCGACGACCCGTAGCCCAGGTGGATCGCGGTGCCGTAATCGCTCATCAGCGCGCACGCTTGCTGCTCATGGCTACTGTCGGCGTGGGCGATGCCCGAGCCCCACCAGGAGGCCAGGCCAACCGTCATCACGGTCGCAACGGCCTGAATGGTGCGTCGACCGTCGACCTTGGTTCGCTGTGCGCGTGGCGGGCGCTGCAGATAGGCGTGGTTATACTGGCGCGTGTCTAATTTCCCGGGGGACATGTTGGGTTATACCCGGTTGCACCAGGGGTTAAAACGACCTGGTCCGATGCAGTCGCGATATGTGAGCATTGGGACGTGAACGCACGCCAATTCGCTTGTTTGCTGGGTGCCGCGGTGGTGACAACCTCGGCGGCGCTGCTGAGCGCCCCGGTCCTGATTGCCTCCGCGTCCGCTGCTTCGTGCCCCGACGTCGAGGTGACGTTCGCCCGTGGCACCGGCGAGCCACCCGGTGTCGGTGGGGTCGGACAGGCATTTATCGATTCACTGCGCTCCCAGCTTGGGGGTCGGTCCCTCGGCGTCTATCCGGTCAACTATTCCGCCGGCGACGATTTCGCCCCGTCTGCGTCCGCCGGCGCCGGCGACGCGAACGCTCACGTTGTGTCCATGGTCGCGTACTGTCCCAACACGAAGCTCGTGCTCGGTGGATATTCCCTGGGCGCGATGGTGATCGATCTGATCACCATCGCCCAAGCACCGGTTGTGGGCTTGATTCCTCAGACGCTGTCGGCGAACGAGGCTGATCACGTTGCCGCGGTCGCCACTTTCGGCAATCCGTCCGACAGGTACCTGGGGGCGCCGATGAGTGTGGTCAGCCCGTGGTACGGGGCCAAGGCCATTGACTTGTGCGCGTCGGGCGACCCGGTTTGCACCCCGGGCGGGGCCCTGGCGCTGCCTTCGCATGACGAGCTGTTCTCCGCGGCGCACCTGTCCTATAGGGGGTCGGGTATGCCCGGTCAGGCCGCCACTTTCGTGGCGGGGCATCTCTAACGGGTCTAACGGGTCTAACGGGTCTAACGGGAAGGCCTTTCATGCGGCGGGGCCACCACCAGTGATGAAGCAGGTGGTTTCCGTCAGCACCGTCACCGGTGAGGCCAGCGACCCGGCGGCAACGGGCCCAGACGTTGCCACCGGCATCACCGGGACGCCGCGTGGCGGCCGCGCTCATCGACGTCATCCCGTTAGCGGTCATCCACGCCGTCGCTTACGGCATCGCGGCCGGCAAGACCAAGTACTCCACCTCGTCATATGACTACCCGTGGGCTTCCAGCAAAGCGGGCCCGCCGATTCTTGGTACCGCTGCTGCTGGCCATGGTGTCGGCGGGCCTTGGAGGTTTGACCGGGGTCGCTGCGCGCACCACTGTCTACCTACCGCTTCGGCGAAAGTTGTTTCGATAGCCGGTTCACCCACGTCGACGACTGGTGGGGCCAACACAGCAAGGGCTGAGCGATCCGCCAGGTGGCGAGCCCAACGAGCGCCGGCAGATCCCGGCAACCCACCGCCTTTTTAGCTACTACTAGCCTGGACACGTGCCAGATCCCGCGACATATCGCCCCGCGCCCGGGTCCATCCCGGTCGAGCCGGGCGTCTATCGATTCCGGGACCCGCACGGGCGAGTTATCTACGTCGGCAAGGCCAAGAGCCTGCGTAGCCGGCTGACGTCGTACTTCTCCGACGTCGCGAATCTGCACCCTCGCACCCGGCAGATGGTGACCACCGCGGCCAAGGTCGAGTGGACGGTGGTCAATACCGAAGTCGAGGCGCTGCAGCTGGAATACAACTGGATCAAGGAGTTCGATCCGCGCTTCAACGTCCGCTATCGCGACGACAAGTCCTACCCGGTGCTGGCCGTGACCCTCAACGAGGAGTTTCCCCGGCTGATGGTCTATCGCGGCCCGCGGCGCAAGGGTGTGCGCTATTTCGGGCCGTATTCGCACGCGTGGGCAATCCGGGAAACTCTGGATCTGCTCACCCGGGTCTTTCCGGCGCGCACGTGCTCGGCTGGAGTATTCAAGCGGCACAAGCAGATCGACCGTCCATGCCTGCTCGGCTATATCGACAAGTGCTCGGCACCGTGTGTCGGCCGGGTCAGCGCCGAGCAGCATCGCGAAATCGTGATGGACTTCTGCGACTTCCTGTCCGGCAAGACCGACCGGTATGCCCGCGAGCTGGAGCAGCAGATGAACGCCGCGGCCGAGCAGCTCGACTTCGAAAGGGCCGCGCGGCTACGCGACGACCTGGGCGCGCTGAAGCGAGCGATGGAAAAGCAGGCCGTGGTGTTCGGCGACGGCACCGATGCCGACGTGGTGGCCTTCGCCGCCGACGAACTAGAAGCGGCGGTGCAAGTGTTCCATGTCCGTGGTGGCCGGGTTCGCGGCCAGCGCGGCTGGATCGTCGAAAAGCCCTCAGATCCAGGTGATTCCGGCGAGGAGCGGTTGGTCGAGCAGTTCCTGACACAGTTTTACGGCGACCAGGCGGAACTCGACGGCGGCTTGAATGAAACAGACGAATCCACCAACCCGGTTCCCCGCGAGGTGCTGGTGCCATGCCTGCCCTCCAACGCCGAGGAATTGGCCAGTTGGCTGTCGGGTCTACGCCGGTCGCGCGTCGCATTAAGAGTGCCGCGCCGCGGCGACAAGCGGGCGCTGGCGGAGACGGTGCAGCGCAACGCGAAAGAGGCACTGCAACAACACAAGCTGAAGCGTGCCGGTGACTTCAACGCCAGGTCGGCCGCGCTGCAGAACATTCAGGAGGCCCTGGGTCTGGCGGCGGCGCCGCTGCGCATAGAGTGCGTCGACGTCAGCCACGTGCAGGGCACCGACGTGGTGGGCTCCCTGGTGGTTTTCGAGGACGGCCTGCCGCGCAAATCGGACTACCGGCACTTCGGCATCCGGGAAGCCGCGGGCGACGGGCGTTCCGATGACGTCGCCTCCATCGCCGAGGTGACGCGCCGCCGGTTCCTGCGGCACCTGAGTGATCAGAACGATCCGAATCTGCTTTCCCCGGAAGGAAAATCGCGCCGGTTCGCCTATCCGCCCAATCTGTTCGTGGTCGACGGGGGCGCCCCGCAGGTCAATGCGGCCAGCGCCGCGCTCGAAGAGCTCGGTGTCCGCGACGTCGCGGTGATCGGCCTGGCCAAGCGGCTCGAAGAGGTGTGGGTGCCGTCGGAGCCGGACCCGATCATCATGCCGCGCAACAGCGAGGGACTCTATCTGCTCCAGCGGGTGCGCGACGAGGCGCACCGGTTCGCCATCACCTACCATCGCAGCAAGCGATCCAAACGAATGACGGCCTCGGCGCTGGACTCGGTGCCGGGATTGGGGGAGCACCGCCGCAAGGCGTTGGTCACCCATTTCGGATCGATAGCTCGCCTCAAGGAGGCCACCGTCGACCAGATCACCGCCGTTCCGGGTATCGGCGTGGCCACCGCCACTGCCGTGCTGGAGGCGTTGCGGCCTATTCATTCGCGCCCCCCGGAGTCTGAAGAATGACAAGTCATGACGGCGACGCCGCGGCAGGAATCGACGTCGTCCTGGTGACCGGATTGTCCGGGGCCGGGCGCGGCACCGCGGCCAAAGTGCTCGAGGACCTCGGCTGGTATGTCGCCGACAACCTCCCGCCCCAGCTGATCACCCGGATGGTGGATTTCGGGCTGGCGGCCGGATCACGGATCACCCAGCTGGCGGTGGTGATGGACGTCCGGTCGCGCGGTTTCACCGGTGACCTCGACGAGGTGCGCAACGAACTGGCCACTCGCAGCATCTATCCACGAGTGGTGTTCATGGAGGCATCCGACGACATGCTGGTGCGCCGCTACGAACAGAATCGCCGCAGCCATCCGCTGCAGGGCGAACAGACGTTGGCCGAGGGCATTGCCGCCGAGCGCAGGATGCTGGCTCCGGTGCGCGCCACCGCCGACCTGATCATCGACACTTCGACGCTGTCGGTGCGGGGCCTACGGGAAAGCATCGAGCGAGCGTTCGGCGGCGAGGCGGCAGCGACCACCAGCGTCACCGTCGAATCCTTCGGTTTCAAGTACGGCTTGCCGATGGACGCCGACATGGTCATGGATGTGCGGTTCCTGCCGAACCCGCATTGGGTGGACGAGTTGCGGCCACTCACCGGCCAGCATCCGGCGGTGCGTGACTACGTGGTGGGCCAGCCCGGCGCGGCAGAATTTCTCGAGACTTACCATCGGTTGCTATCCCTTGTTGTCGAGGGCTACCGCCGGGAGGGGAAGCGTTATATGACGGTCGCCATCGGATGCACCGGCGGAAAGCATCGCAGTGTCGCGATCGCGGAGACGTTGATGCAGCTGCTGGGGTCCCGGGAGGGTGGAGCGCAACTGTCGGTGCGGGTCCTGCACCGGGATCTGGGTCGCGAATGAGTGACGGCATCGTCGCGATGGGCGGCGGGCACGGCCTGTACGCGACGCTGTCCGCGGCGCGTCGGCTCACCCCCTACGTCACCGCTATCGTGACGGTCGCCGACGACGGGGGCTCGTCGGGGCGGCTGCGCAGCGAACTCGACGTCATTCCGCCGGGCGACTTGCGAATGGCGTTGGCGGCGTTGGCATCCGATAGCCCATACGGACGACTCTGGGCGACCATCCTGCAGCACCGGTTCGGCGGCAGCGGCGCGCTGGCCGGACATCCGATCGGCAACCTGATGCTCGCGGGACTCAACGAGGTGCTGGCCGATCCGGTCGCCGCCCTCGACGAGCTCGGACGCATCCTCGGCGTCAAAGGCAGGGTGTTGCCGATGTGCCCGATCGCGCTGCAGATCGAGGCCGACGTGTCTGGTTTGGAGGCGGATCCGCGGATGTTCCGGCTGATCCGTGGGCAGGTGGCGATCGCGACCACACCGGGAAAGGTGCGGCGGGTGCGGTTGCTGCCTCCCGACCCGCCGGCGACTCGGCAAGCCGTCGACGCCATCATGGCCGCCGACCTAGTGGTCCTGGGGCCGGGGTCGTGGTTCACCAGCGTGATCCCGCACGTGCTGGTGCCGGGCCTGGCGGCGGCGCTGCGGGCCACCACCGCACGGCGAGCGCTGGTGCTCAACCTGGTGGCCGAACTGGGGGAGACGGCCGGTTTCTCGGTGGAGCGTCACCTGCACGTGCTGGCCCAGCATGCGCCCGGTTTCACCGTGCACGACATCATCATCGACGCCGAAAGGGTGCCCAGCGACCGGGAGCGGGAGCAGCTGCGTCGTACCGCAACACTGCTACAGGCCGAGGTCCACTTCGCCGACGTGGCCAGACCTGGTACACAGTTACATGACCCGGGCAAGTTGGCAGCTGCCCTGGATGGGGTGCGGGTAGGTAGCAAGGACTCGTCGCCTCCGGTGACCGCAACCGAAGAGCTTTGTATCGACGGTGAGGTTTCGCAGAGCGGTGGGAACGGGCCGCCCAAAGGACCTAGGGGTGACGACGCGTGGCGATGACGACTGAAGTCAAGGACGAGTTGAGCCGCCTGGTGGTCAAATCGGTCAGTGCGCGCCGGGCGGAAGTCACGTCCCTGCTGAGGTTCGCCGGTGGGCTGCACATTGTGGCCGGTCGGGTGGTCGTCGAAGCCGAGGTGGACCTCGGTAACATCGCCCGGCGGTTGCGCAAGGACATCTTCGAGCTGTACGGCTACAACGCCGTCGTGCATGTCCTGTCGGCCAGCGGGATTCGCAAGACCACCCGGTACGTGCTGCGGGTCGCCAACGACGGTGAGGCGCTGGCACGCCAGACCGGCCTGCTCGACATGCGTGGTCGTCCCGTGCGTGGTCTGCCGGCCCAGGTCGTCGGCGGCAGTATCGGTGACGCCGAAGCCGCGTGGCGAGGAGCGTTTTTGGCGCACGGATCGCTGACCGAGCCGGGGCGTTCATCGGCGCTGGAGGTCAGCTGCCCGGGCCCGGAAGCCGCCTTGGCGCTGGTGGGCGCGGCGCGCCGGCTGGGGGTTAGCGCAAAGGCCCGCGAGGTGCGCGGCGCCGATCGCGTGGTGGTGCGCGACGGCGAGGCGATCGGCATGTTGCTCACCCGAATGGGAGCCCAGGACACCCGGGGGGTCTGGGAGGAACGCCGGCTACGGCGCGAGGTGCGCGCGACCGCCAACCGGCTCGCCAATTTCGACGACGCCAACCTGCGTCGCTCGGCGCGGGCTGCGGTGGCCGCGGCCGCGCGGGTGGAGCGGGCGCTGGAAATACTCGGTGACGGCGTGCCCGAGCATCTGGCCTCGGCCGGCACACTGCGCGTCGAGCACCGGCAGGCCTCCTTGGAAGAGCTGGGCCGGCTCGCCGACCCGCCGATGACCAAAGACGCTGTAGCAGGCCGCATTCGGCGTTTGCTGTCGATGGCCGATCGCAAGGCGAAGGTTGAAGGCATCCCCGATACCGAGTCCGCGGTGACGCCGGACCTTCTGGAAGACGCGTGACCCTCTGGTCGTGAGCGGCACGAGGGGGCTACGGTCAACCCATGAAGCGGCTTTCGAGTGTCGATGCGGCGTTTTGGTCTGCGGAAACCGCGGGCTGGCACATGCACGTTGGTGCGCTGGCGATCTGCGATCCCAGCACCTCGCCCGAATACAGCTTCCATCGACTCCGGGAACTGCTGATCGAGCGACTGCCCGAGTTGCCGCAGTTGCGCTGGCGGGTCACCGGTTCCCCGCTCGGGCTGGACCGCCCGTGGTTCGTCGAGGATGAGGAACTCGATATCGACTTCCACGTCCGTCGCATCGGCGTTCCCGGTCCCGGTGAGCGCCGCGAGGTGGAGGAACTCGTTGGCCGCCTGATGTCCTACAAGCTGGACCGCTCTCGGCCGCTGTGGGAACTGTGGGTCATCGAGGGCGTCAGTGGCGGCCGGATTGCGACGCTGACCAAGATGCACCACGCGATCGTCGACGGGGTTTCTGGCGCCGGGCTGGGCGAAATCCTTTTGGACGTCACGCCGGAACCTCGGCCGCCGCAGGAGGAGACGGTGGGATCGCTGGTGGGAATCCAGATCCCGGGCTTCGAGCGGCGCGCGTTGGGCGCGCTGTTCAACCTCGGAATCATGACGCCCTTCCGAATCACCCGACTGGTCGAGCAGACCTTGCGTCAGCAGGTCGCCAAATTGGGCGTCAGCGCGAAGCCAACGGGTTATTTCGAAGCGCCCATGACCCGATTCAACGCGAGCGTCTCGCCGCACCGGCGGATCACCGGTTGTCGCGTCGAGCTGGCCCGGGTCAAGGCGGTCAAGGACGCTTTCGGCGTGAAGCTCAACGACGTGGTGCTCGCGCTCGTGGCCGGGGCCGCCCGCGAATATCTGCAGAAGCGTGGCGAACTGCCGGCCAAACCGCTCATTGCGCAGATCCCCGTGTCAACGCGCACCGACGAGACCGCCAGTGACGTCGGCAACAAGATCAGCTCGATGACGGCATCCCTGGCCACCGACGTGGAAGACCCCGGCGAGCGGCTGCGCGCCATCCACGAAAGCACGCAAAGCGCCAAAGAAATGGCCAAGGCGTTATCGGCGCATCAGATCATGGGGCTCACCGAGACGACGCCGCCCGGGCTACTGCAGCTGGCCGCGCGTGCCTACACGGCCACCGGGCTGTCGCACAACCTGGCGCCCATCAACCTGGTCGTTTCCAATGTCCCCGGTCCGCCCTTCCCGCTGTATATGGCTGGCGCCAAATTGGATTCGCTGGTGCCACTTGGGCCGCCGGTGATGGACGTCGCGCTGAACATCACCTGCTTCTCCTACCAGGACTATTTGGACTTCGGCCTTGTGACCACGCCCGAAGTGGCAAACGACATCGACGAGATGGCCGACGCCATCGAGCCGGCGCTGGCCGAACTCGAGCAAGCCGTGGACGCGCTGTGATCACTAAATATCTTGTCGCGCAAAACGATTCGGAGTCCGACGCGAGCTACCCGGTGGTGCCGTCCGCGCCCTTGACCCGGCCACCGGCGCCGCCGGTACCGCCGATACCGGCGAGCCCGCCGGTCCCGCCTGCCCCACCGGCCCCGAAAAACGCCCCGCCGCGCCCGCCGGTGCCACCGGGCCCGCCATTTCCGATGAAGCTGGCGGCGCCGCCCCGTCCACCGGCTAGCCGGCCGCGCCGGACCCGCCGTTGTCGTACAACAACCCGTTATCGCCGCCGGCCAGCCCGCTGCCCGCCGCGGCGTCGATGCCGTTGCCGATCAACGGGCGTCCCAGCAACGCCTCGGTGGAGCGTTGACCACGCTGAGCAGATCCTGCTCCAGGCTCTGCATCGGTGTGGCGTTGGCCAGCTCGGCGCTCGCATACGAGGCCGCACCCGCCTCAACGCCTGCACAAACCGGTCGTGAAACCCGACTTGGCTCAAATTTGTGCATGTCAGCGGGGATCTTGATGGGGCGCGTGGCGGGTAGAGCGGAAACGAAACTCTCGACCTGTTAAGGCTTCGATACGGTGCCCGGAGTGACCGAGGGCTGGAAGGGTTGGTACCACCACCAGTCGGCGCGCTCGCCGGTGGGCCCGGGGCGCGGTCGGACGCGGGTGGGGGGCGTTTGGGCGCACGCGCGAGTGATCCTGCGCCAGCGGCCGCGCGGAGCTGTCGGTGATCGTGAGATCGTCTGCAGGTCCGGTGATGGTGATGAGGCCTCGATGGTGCGACCGGTGGTGATAGGGGCATGCCGGCACAGGTTGTCGGGTTGGGTGGGCCGCCGTCCTCCCAGTGCCGCGCGTGGTGGGCTGCAGCCGGGGTGGCGCCACAGCCGGGAGCCACCGCGGGTGGCGGTACTCGAGCGCCCGGCGCAGCCCCCGGCTGATTGCACGGGTCGCCCGCCCCGAGCCGAGGACCTCGCCATGGCGCTCGACCCACACCTCGCAGGTGGACGAGTCAGGTCGCGGCGCTCGGCCTGGTGAGCAGCGGCCCCAGGTGCAGTGCCGCGGCGCCTGGGCGACGTCGAGGTGCACCACCACGGTGGTGTGCTGCCCGTGTGGCTGGCGCGC